>CAKVLD010000001.1 GCA_934755305.1 uncultured Clostridium sp.
TAGGTTTCGTAGAAAATATAAAAATATTCGTCTACACTATTTAGTATTTCAAATACGAGGAATTTATAAATTTTTTTGATAGTGAATACTGAATATTACAGGCTTTCAGTTATGTAAGATGGCAAATATGTTAAAATAATTATAGTACCTCAAAAGAACCAAAAAGAAAAATAATTAAATGGTATTTTTATAAGGAATTATTTTTCTTTTAGAACCTTTTGAATGGCTAAAAAAAGTGACTTCAGTTAAGATTAAATATACTAAAAATGCTTTTATAAAATTAAGATGTAATTTAGTTAAGAAAAGCGTGGCGAAGCCACTTTTTTATATTGCAAGATTTATGAGTAATAGTTTGAAATGTAGAAAAAGGTTACCTTTTTGTGTATTATATTGATTTTTATAGTATATATTGTTATTATAAGAGTATATCTGAAAGGATGTACACATTTACAAAAGGTATTTGTTAATAGGTGAAAGGGATGGTTTTATAGAGATATAGTGAGTTTATGAGAAAAGTATAAGTTATAGTGGGAGGATATATTAGGGGATTAAGTCCAAAAGGGTTTTTTTGGAAAATGAAATCGAAATTTCTTTAATATGAAATATTCATATGGTATAATAAAATAAATTGTGAAAAATATGACCCTAATACTGAGGAGGAGAAAAATGAAGACAAAAGGGAAAAGTTCGGTATTATTTATAGTTAGTATAATTGCTATAATAATCTTTGCTTTAGTAGGCTATAATGGACTAGTGGTAGCAGGATGGCAATTTAAGTCTTTCGGTGATAGTATTACTAAAGGTTTAGATCTTCAAGGTGGAGTTTCTGTTGTAATGGAAATTCAAGAAGATGAAGTTACTAATGAAGATTTAGAAAAAACAAAAGAACAATTAGAATTAAGAGTTAATAAAATAGGTGTTGCTGAAACAAGTGTATCAACAGAAGGGGATAGAAGAATTAGAGTTGATATCCCAGGGCAATATGATTCAGCAGGTATAGTTGAAAACTTAGCTAAAACTGGTGAATTAACATTTAAGTCACCAGATGGAGAGGTGCTTTTAACAGGTCAAGATATTGCTAAAGCATCAGTTGGGTCTGATCCAGAAACAGGTTCACCATTAGTAGCTTTAGAGATGACAGATGAAGGTAGACCAAAATTTGCAGATGCTACAAGTAAGTATATAGGGCAAAAAATTTCAATTTATATGGATGATGAAATGTTAAGTAGTCCAACAGTACAATCAACTATTACTGAAGGAAAAGCTACAATAACAGGTAGTGGTTCCCTTGAAGAAGCTAAAACATTAGCTGGACTTATTAATGCAGGAGCATTACCAGTTACACTTAAATCTGCTTCAGTTCAAACAGTTGGTTCTCAACTTGGATCAGAAGCTTTACCAAATGCTTTAAAAGCAGGTGTTATAGGAATTAGTTTGGTATTTTTATTCATGATATGTATGTATAGAGTGCCAGGACTTATTGCAACATTTGCATTAACTTTATATATTTGTTTAGTATTATTTATATTTGGAGAAGTTGGAACAACATTAACTTTACCGGGGATAGCGGCATTTCTTTTAACAATAGGTATGGCTGTTGATGCTAATGTACTTATTTTTGAAAGAATTAGAGAAGAATTAGATAAAGGTGTATCTACAAAGACTTCTGTAGAAAGAGGTTTTGAAAATGCTTATTCTTCAATCGTAGATTCAAATGTTACTACCATAATAGTAGGACTTGTATTATATTTCTTTGGTTCAGGAAGTGTTAAAGGATTTGCTGTAACTTTACTTATAGGTATATTAGTAAGTTTATTTACTGCATTAATAGTTACTAAATTCTTAATGAAGAGAGCTATTGATATGGGAATTTTGAATAAAGTATCTCATTTCAAAGGCAAGAAGAAGGAGGTAGTTGAAAATGCTTAAAATAATAGAAAGAAAAAAAATATGGTTTTCAATTTCTCTATTAATAATAATTGTAGGTCTTGCTTTTATGTTTACACAAGGCTTGAATATTGGTATTGATTTTAAAGGAGGTTCTAAAGTAGTTTTAGAACTTGGTGATAATTTTAATAAAGAAGAAGTAGATGAAATAGTAAAGAAGTATGCTAGTGATGCTGTAACTAATACAGTAGATGCAACACAATATGAAATTAAAGCTTTGAATTTAGATAGTACTAATGTTTCTGGTATTATTGATGAATTAAAAACAAAGTATGAACTTGGTGATGATGTATTAGTTTCTCAAGATGAAATCGGGGCATCTATAGGTCAAGACTTAACTAAAAAGTCATCAATAGCTTTACTTATAGCTTTTGCTTCAATGCTTATATATATAGCTATAAGATTTGAATTTACTTTTGGTATAGCATCTTTAGTAGGTTTAATTCATGATATTCTTATTACATTAAGTATATATGCAATGTTTAATGTAACTATAAATACTCCATTTATTGCAGCTATCTTAACAATAATAGGTTATTCGATAAATGCTACTATAGTAATATTTGATAGAGTTAGAGAAAATTCTAAAAAGTCAAGACGTGCTAGTAACTCTGAAATAGTAAATAAGAGTATAAATCAAACTTTAAGAAGATGTATAAATACAACTATAACAACATTATTTACAATAATATGTGTATATATATTTGTTCCTTCTGTTAGAGAATTTGCATTCCCTATAATAGTTGGTATACTTTCAGGAACATATTCTTCAATATTTATAGCTCCAAGTATTTGGATTGTAATAAAAGGAAAAGTTCACAAAAAGAAAGTAAAAGTTGCAACGGCAAACTAATTTATTTAAATAATATTATTACGCAGAAATCTTGCAGTTATTTAAAGTAGCTGCAAGATTTTTGCGCGTTTTTGAAGAAAAAAAACAAAATTTCTGTGTTTATTAATAAAAATACTACATTACGCTAAAAATTGTTTGCTATTATAGAAAATATAAACTATAATATATATGTTTTCTTATTTATGGAGGAGTAAATCATGCGTAATTTTTGGGAGAGTATTTATTGTCCAAATTGCATAACTGGATATAATCCCTTTTTACTTAGACATATGAATGAAGCTATAGAAAAGCTAGTCTACGCAGTAAACAATAGAAAAAAGATAGTTGTTTATGGAACCTCCTCAGTTGATGCTATATGTTCAATTGCGTCATTGAGTTTAATATTAAGGTATTTAAATGCAGATGTTGAATATCTTATACATGAAGGGGGAGAAGCACGTAAATCAGTAGATTGTGATGATATTAAGAATGGTGTAGATTTTCTTGGTGCTGATTTACTAATTACACTTGGATTAGATTTGAAGTCTCAAAAAGAAGAAAAGCTTTGTAATGATTTAAATATAGATCTAATTGTTATAGAAAATAAAAGGACAGTTAGAGAAAGAAATTATGTCTATATAAATCCAAAACAAAAGGGATGTAAATACAGGTATAAAAACCTGTCTTTGAGCGCATTAACATTTAAATTAATGCAGGCTATTTCTATATATTATAACATGAAAAATGTAAATAAGTATTTAGATTTAATATTAATAGGTGCAAAGTGGGCAGATGTTAGTCCAAGAGGGGAAAATGCTGTTTTCTTCAAAGAAGGTATGAAGTTTTTAAAAAATACCAATAATAATGGTCTCAAAGCAGTAATGAATTTAGATGAATTTAATGATAAGGATATTGATAATATTATAGAGTTAATAACTCCTACTAGAAGCACTGTAGGAGTAGTTAATAATGCAAGAATAGTTCTTGAGTTATTAACTACAGGAGATAAGGATAGGGCAGTACAAATTGCTAAATATCTTAATAAATTAAAATGTCCAGTAATTTAGAACATATTAAAATAATATATATGGAGGAGTTAATATGGATTTTAAAGAAAAAATTAGAGTAATTGAAGATTTTCCAAAGGAAGGTATAAGCTTTAAGGATATCACAACATTAATTGGTGATGGTGAAGCGTTTAAGTGTTCAATAGATAAAATAGTTGAACATTTAAAAGATAAAGATGTTGATTTAATAGTTGGACCAGAAGCAAGAGGATTTATTTTCGGAGTTCCAGTAGCTTATGCATTAGGAGTTGGATTTGTTCCTGTTAGAAAGAAAGGAAAATTACCATATGAAACAGTTTCTGTTGATTATGGTTTAGAATATGGAAATGATACATTAGAAATTCATAAAGATGCAATAAAAAAAGGACAAAAAGTTGCTATAGTTGATGATTTATTAGCTACTGGTGGAACTATAGAAGCAGTTGCTAAGTTAGTAGAAAGTGTTGGTGGTGAAGTAGTATCTATGGATTTTGCTATAGAACTTACAGGATTAAATGGTAGAGATAAATTAGAAGGATACGATGTTCTATCTTTAGTAGATTATGAATTTTAGAAATTTTAAAGAGGTTCTTTTGAAGAACTTCTTTTTTTGTGTTTAATTATTATATCTAATATAAATTGATGTTAGTCTATCTTTAAAATATTAAATTAATAAAATCTTTATTGGTGCTTATACAACTTTGTTGAAATGAAATAAATAATAATATATAATATTCTTAATAGGTGGCTGGTTTAACAACCAGCCTTTGATTTTAGAAAATATATGTATAGGAGAGATTATCTTTATGATAGAACGCTTGCTAAAAAAAATAGAAGATAATTGTGTGAACGTTGATGTTGATATGGTAGTTAAAGCATATAATTTTGCTAAAGATGCTCATAAAGATCAAAAGAGAGAGTCTGGTGAGCCATACATAATTCATCCTATAGATGTAGCTGAGATATTAGCTGAATTAGGGATGGATACTGATACAATAGTTGCAGGATTATTACACGACGTTTTAGAAGATACACCATGTAGTTTTAAAGAAATGGCTGATATGTTTAATGTTGAAATTGCAAGATTAGTAGATGGTGTTACAAAGCTTGGTAAAATCGAATATAAGACTAAAGAAGAACAACAAGCAGATAATGTAAGAAAAATGCTTTTAGCAATGGCTAAAGATATAAGAGTTATAATAATTAAATTAGCAGATAGATTACATAATTTACGTACATTGAAGTTTGTATCAAAAGAGAAGCAAAAGAGAAAAGCAAAGGAAACATTAAATATTTATGCACCTCTTGCTCATAGACTAGGAATGTCTAAAATTAAATGGGAACTTGAAGACCTATCTTTTAGATATTTACATGAAGAAGAATATTATCAGTTAGTTAAAGATATAGCAGAAAAAAGAGTCGAAAGAGAAAGATATATATCAAGTATAATTGATGAAATTACAAGAAAACTTGATGAATCAGGTATAGATTCGGATATAGAAGGTCGACCAAAACATTTTTACAGTATTTATAGAAAGATGGTAAATAAGAATAAAAGTATTGAACAAATATTTGATTTAACGGCTATAAGAATATTGGTCAATTCAGTTAAAGACTGTTATGCTGTACTTGGGATTGTTCATACTATATATACTCCACTTCCTGGAAGGTTTAAGGATTATATAGCAATGCCAAAAACAAACATGTATCAATCACTACATACTACTGTTATAGGAACAGAAGGAAAAACATTTGAAATACAAATAAGAACTTTTGATATGCATAAAACAGCAGAATATGGGATAGCTGCCCATTGGAAATATAAGGAGGGGAATGCTGATTCTCAAGATGAAAAAGAGGCTAATTTTGAACAAAAGCTTGTGTGGATACGTGACATGTTAGAATGGCAAAAGGAAACATCTGATGCAGAAGAGTTTATAGAAGGATTTAAAATAGATCTTTTCTCAGATGAGATATTTGTGTTTACCCCAAGAGGAGTAGTAATTAACTTGGCAAGCGGTTCAACTCCTATAGATTTTGCATATAGGATACATACAGATGTAGGAAATAAATGCGTTGGGGCTAAGATTAATGGGAAAATAGTACCTTTAGATTATTCATTAAAAACAGGTGAAATAGTAGAAATTATTACATCTAAGAATGCAAGAGGACCAAGTATGAACTGGTTAAAGATTGCAAAGAGTAATCAAGCAAAGAGTAAAATAAGATCTTGGCTTAAAAAAGCTAAAAAAGATGAAAATATTAATAGAGGTAGAGAACTATTAGAAAAAGAACTTAAGAAGCAATGTGTACATTTTGCGGATATAGCTAAAGGTGAAGCATATGAAAGAATTCAAAAAAGATACAATATACACAATATGGATGATGTGTATTGTAGTATAGGACTTGGAAATATTGCAGCCTCTCATTTAGTGGCAAGATTAAAAGAAGAAAATTGTGTTGTTAAGGAAAAGAACATAGAAGGAAACGAAAATAAATACATAGAAGAACAGATAGCTAAAGGTGAAAGAAGCGAAAAATCTACAAAGGACTATGGGATTACAGTAAAGGGTGAAAGTAATCTTATGGTTAGATTTGCAAGATGTTGTAATCCAGTACCTGGAGATGAAATAATGGGTTATATAACTAAAGGTAGAGGTATATCTGTTCATAGAACAGATTGTTCTAATCTAAAATCTTTAATTGAACACGATCCTAATAAGGTATTAGAAGTTAATTGGGGTACAGCTAAGGGTACATCTTATACAGCGGAAATTAGAGTTAAAACTGAAGATAGAACAGGAATATTAACAGATATAACTATGATTATCTCGGATGCAAATTTATATCTATTATCTTTAAATGCTAATTCATCAAAAGGGCACGAAGCTATAATTAATATAAAAGTGAAAATTAATTCTGTGGAACAACTTAAAGAACTTATGAAAAAGATAAGAAGACTTAAAGGTGTTATGGATGTATTTAGAATGAATAGTTAAAGGATGTGTAATTTCTTGAGGGCAATAGTTCAAAGAGTAAAGTCATCTAAGGTGTCAGTAGATGGAGAAGTAATAGGCTCTATATCAAAAGGGTTTAATGTATTACTTGGAATATCAAAAGAAGATACTTTAGAAGATATAAAATATATAAAAGATAAAATCATAAATTTAAGAGTATTTGAAGATGAAAATGATAAAATGAATCTGTCATTGTTAGATGTAAAAGGGGAAATTTTATTAATTTCCCAGTTTACTCTATATGGTGATTGTAGAAAAGGTAGAAGACCAAACTTTATGGAAGCAATGGGTGGTGAAGAGGCTAGAAGCCTTTATGAAACTACTTTAGAGGCATTTAAAGAATCAGGTCTTAAAGTAGAAAAAGGTGAGTTTGGAGCTCATATGGTAGTGGATATAGTAAATGATGGACCAGTTACTATTATGTTAGATAGTAAAAAGCAATTTTAATAAAGAGGTGATTTTGTGATAATAAAACCTATAATAGCAGGAATATATGAAGAAGTTGCTTATATAGTGATGGATGAAGATACAAAAGATGCGTTCATAGTAGATCCAGGCGGAAATGGAGAATTAATTGAAGCAGAAGTTAAAGCGTTAGATGCAAATATCAAATATATATTAATTACTCATGGACACTTTGACCATGTTGGAGCAGTAGAATATATAGCAGATAAATTTAATGTGCCATTTTACATTTCAAAAGAAGATGAAGAATGGATATCAAAGGATAACTATGTTTTTGGTAATTTAAGAAAAGCTGATGGATATTTATCAGAAGGGGATAGTTTAAAGATAGGTAATAAAGATGTTAAAGTTATTAGTACTCCAGGACATACTCCAGGAGGTTTATGCTTCTTAGTTGGAAAGGATTTATTTACAGGAGACACCTTATTTAGAGGTTCTGTAGGTAGAACAGATTTTCCAGGTGGAAATTCTGTGGCTTTAATTACTAGTATAAAAAAGAAGCTAGTACCTTTAGAGGATGATATAAGAGTTTATCCAGGGCATGGAGATTCTTCAACAATTGGATTTGAAAAGGAAATTAATCCTTATTTATAAAAAGGAGAAACAATGGAGAGAAAGATTAAATTAAATGACTTTAAATATAGATATGACGTATATCAAATGTTTAATATATATTTTCCACTAGATGAAATAAAATTTTCAGAGGAAGATGGAGAATATATAATAACAATAGATTCTGAAGGTGTAACATTTAATTATTGTGATATTAATTTAAAAGAAATATTTTCTGAAGATGAATATCTTAAGGAAACTATTAAAAAGCTTATTTTTAAAGCTTTAGCAGGGATTACTGGTGAAATCTACCCTTGGGGAACTTTGGTTGGAATAAGACCTTCTAAGATAGCTTTGAAGTTACTTAGAGAAGGAAAGTCAGAAGAAGAAGTTATAGGAGAATTCCATAAAAAGCATCTAGCTTTAAGAGAAAAGGCTGAACTTTGTATAGAGGTAGCAGAATTTGAGGAAAAGTTTGTTAATAAAGATGAAAAGACTGTTGCAATCTACATTGGAATGGCTTTTTGTCCAACTAGATGTTTATATTGCTCTTTTGCTGCCAATCCAATTGGGGGAAATAAAAAGCTAGTAAATCCTTATTTAAAGGCCTTAAGTTATGAAATAGAAGAAATGAAAAAATATATTAATGAAAAAGGCTTAAAGGTCGAAACTGTATACTTCGGTGGAGGTACACCTACTTCTGTAAACGAAGAAGAATTTGAAAATATTATGAATAAGATATATAATTCCTTTGTAGAAGGAAGAAATATTAAGGAATTTACTGTAGAATGTGGTAGACCTGATTCTATAACTTCTAAAAAACTTCAATCTATGAAAAAGTATGATGTTACAAGAATAAGTATAAATCCTCAAACTATGAATGATAAGACTCTTAAGTTAATAGGTAGAGGTCATACATCTCAAGATGTTATAGAGAAATTTGAACTTGCTAGGAGTTTAGGATTTGAGGATATTAACATGGATATGATTATAGGTCTTCCTGGAGAAGGGTTAGAGGAGGCTATACATACAGCTAATGAAATTAAAAAGTTATCTCCTGATAGTTTAACTGTTCATGGTTTATCTTTAAAAAGAGGATCTATAATGTATGAGAACTTCATATTAAAAAAAGGATTAGGTCTTAAAGAGCAAGATGAGGTCATGAAAATGTACGATGAGAGCAGAAAACTTGCAAAGGACTTAAATTTAAGTCCATATTATATGTATAGACAAAAAAATATGGTAGGAAATATGGAAAACTTGGGCTATACTAAAAAAGGTAAGGAATGTATATATAATATTCAAATGATCGAAGATAAACAAACAATAATTGCTTTAGGAGCAGATGCAGTATCAAAAGTAGTATTCTTAGAAGAAAATAGAATTGAACGTTTTGGTAATGTTAAAGATGTCAAAGGATATGTTGACAGAATTGAAGAAATGGTAGAAGGTAAGAAAAAGTTACTGGATACTTTATATAAATAAGGAGGATGTATAGATGGAAATTCAAGCACCTAAAGGTACAAAAGACATGTTACCTCAAGATGCCTACAAGTGGCATTATGTTGAGAATACATTTAAAAATACAGCAAAGAATTTTTGTATGAAGGAGATAAGAACTCCTATATTTGAACATACAGAATTATTTTTAAGAGGTGTGGGGGATACTACTGATATAGTTCAAAAAGAAATGTATACTTTTAATGATAAAGGAAATAGAAGTATTACATTAAAACCAGAGGGGACAGCGCCAGCAGTAAGAGCTTTTATAGAAAACAGATTATTTAATGAAGCTCAACCAACTAAGTTATTTTATGTAACTCCATGTTTCAGATATGAAAATGTTCAAAAAGGAAGACTTAGACAATTCCATCAATGTGGTATAGAAATGTTTGGTTCTAAAGAACCTTCTATAGATGCAGAAGTTATTTCATTTGCAATGGAGGTTTTAAAGAATTTAGGACTAAAAAGTTTAAGTTTAAATATAAATAATTTAGGGTGTCCTGATTGTAGACCTAAGTATAATGAAGCATTAAAGAATTTTTTAAAGGAAAATTATGAAGATTTATGTCCTACTTGTAAGGAAAGATTTGAAAAAAATCCAATGAGAATTCTTGATTGTAAAGAAAAGAAGTGTCATGAGATTACTAAGAATGCTCCACAAATTTTAGATTATGTTTGTGAAGATTGTAATGATCACTTTGAAAAGGTAAAAGAATATTTAGGATTATTAAATATTCCATATACTATTGATCCAGGCATAGTTAGAGGATTAGATTACTACACTAAAACTATCTTTGAAATATTAAATGATGACTTTACTGTATGTGGTGGAGGAAGATATGATAATATGATAGAAGAACTTGGTGGACCAAGTATGCCAGCTATAGGATTTGGTATGGGAATAGAAAGAATGATAATGACTCTTGAAAAAGAAGGGGTAGAAATACCTACTGAAGCTCCAGTGGCTTTATACATAGGTTCAAGAGGAGAAGAAGCGTATAAAGCATCATTTAAGCTTGCTAATGATTTAAGGGTAGAAGGTATAAAAGTTGAAATAAATCATATGGGTAGAAGTTTTAAAGCTGAAATGAAATATGCTAATAAGATAGGAGCTATGTTTACTACTATCTTAGGTGATGATGAACTTTCAAATAAGCAAATAAAGCTTAAGAGAATGAGTGATGGAGAAATATTTGAAGTTTCTCTTGATGATATAGCTAAAATAGCTAAAGTAATTAAATAAGAAAGGAATGACTAAAAATGGGAGAAGCGTTAGGCGGACTTAAAAGAAGTATGTACTGTGGTGAGCCTAGAGAAAGCCATGTAGGACAAAAGATTACTCTTATGGGGTGGGTTCAAAGAAACAGAAAGCTAGGTGGTCTTGATTTTATAGATCTTAGAGATAGAACTGGTATAATGCAAGTAGTATTTGGAGAAGAAATTAATGGAGAAGCTTTTGAAAAAGCAAAATCTATTAGACCTGAATATTGTATAGCTGTTACTGGTGAAGTTGTAAGACGTGAATCACCTAATGAAAACATGCCAACAGGTATGGTAGAACTTAAGTGTGAAAGTGTAAAGATTTTATCTGAATCTGATACACCACCAATATATATAAAAGAAGGATTAGATGCAGCAGAACAAATAAGATTAAAATATAGATATCTTGATTTAAGAAGACCAGATATGCAAAATATTTTTATGATAAGAAATAGAGCATCTAAGGCAATAAGAGACTTTTTAGATAAACATGGATTCTTAGAAGTAGAAACTCCAATACTTAATAAGTCAACACCAGAAGGTGCAAGAGATTACATAGTTCCTTCAAGAAACTATCCTGGAATGTTCTATGCACTTCCTCAATCACCACAAATATTTAAGCAATTATTAATGGTATCAGGATTTGATAAGTATTATCAAATTGCTAAATGTTTCAGAGATGAAGATTTAAGAGCTAATAGACAACCAGAATTTACACAAGTAGATATGGAATTAAGCTTTGTAGAAGAAGAAGACATAATGTCATTAAATGAAGAGTTAATAGCTCATGTATTTAAAGAAGTTTTAGGGCATGAAGTTAAATTACCAATTCCAAGAATGACATTTAAAGAAGCTATGGAAAAATATGGTTCAGATAAACCGGATATAAGATTTGGTATGGAAATAACAGATATAACAGAAGATGTTAAGCCAATGGATTTTGTTGTATTTAAATCTGCTATAGAAAACGGGGGATCTGTAAGAGCGTTATGTTTAAAAGGTGGAGCAAGTCTTGGAAGAAAGCCTTTGGATAAACTTGGAGAATTCGTTAAAACTTATAAAGCAAAAGGTCTTGCTTGGATTCAACTTAAAGAAGATGGTATAAAATCATCAATAGCAAAATTCTTAACTGATGAAGTTACAGAAAACATAGTTAAAACAATGGGAGCTGAAACTGGAGATGCTATCTTAATAGTAGCAGATAAGAACTCTGTAGTGTTCCAAAGTTTAGGAGCTTTAAGATTAGAACTTGCTAAACAATTTGACCTTATTAAGGATAAGAGTGAGTTTAAGTTTACTTGGGTAACTGAATTCCCATTATTTGAATATAGCGAAGAAGAAGGAAGATATACAGCTTGTCACCATCCATTTACAGCACCAATGGATGAAGATATCGATATGATAGAAACTGATCCAGGAAAAGTTAGATCTAAGGCTTATGACTTAGTATTAAATGGTGAGGAATTAGGTGGAGGTTCTATAAGAATTCATAATATGGAACTTCAACAAAGAATGTTTAAGGCTTTAGGATTTAGTGAAGAAGATGCATGGGAAAGATTTGGGTTCTTATTAGAAGCATTTAAATTTGGTCCACCACCACATGGAGGATTAGCATTTGGTTTTGATAGAATGATAATGTTCTTAGCAGGAACAGAAAATATTAAAGATGTTATTGCATTCCCTAAGAATCAAAATGCATATTGTTACTTAAGTGAAGCTCCAAATATAGTTGATGAAAAACAATTAACAGAGCTTGGAATAGAAATTTCAGCAAAAGAAGAAGAATAATTAAATAAAAAAATACCTGTTAAAAATAACTAACAGGTATTTTTTTATACTTCATCATCAGTACTCTTACCATCTGAAGAATATACAGGTATTTCATTACCTAAAAATTTTGGTGTTGGTTTTAAGATGTTGACTAATAGATAATCTTTTATTTGTGCTAAATATTCACGATTTTTATACGACTCTATATCCCAATAATTTCTTATATCTGAAGGAACTCCATAAGCTTCAATACCTAACTTATTAGCGATATATAAGGATCTTGGTAAATGATATTCATTAGTTACTATTAACATTTTATTGACTTTGAAAATTTCTTTTGCTCTATATATACTTTCATAAGTTGAAAATCCTGCATGATCTAAGAATATATTTGAATCATTAACATCACAGTTGCTTTTTATAAATTTTTTCATGGCTCCAACTTCATTGTAATCAGTTTTACCATGATCACCAGTCAATAAGAATTTAGCGTTGCTACCTAATTTATTTTTTACTTCAATACTTGTTCTTAACCTATCTACTAGCATATCACAAGGAGTTCCATCATCCTTTACACCAGCACCAAGAACTAATATCACATCAATATCATTAGGTAATTCATCAAGAGATATTATTTTTTCTTCTCCTAAGCTTTGAACTTTATCCATCATAAAGATAATTCCAGCAGTAAATAAAAAAATAGTTGCTGCTATACAAACAAACATTTTCTTCAGTACCTTTAATATTTTTTTCTTATCCATATATTTTATCCCCTTAATGATATATTTGTTACTATTATATCAAATGGGATAAAGTACAAAATTAAGTAATTATTAAGAAAGTATTAAAAATCAATATATGTTAAGTAGTGGTAAATAATAAACGATAATATAGTAAAATATAAGAAAGGGGGAGTACTAGTGGATAATAATTTTATATTTCAATTACAATCTATTGAAAATGGGCAAAACAATAAGGTAAAAAAGCTAAATAAGGTAACTTCAGTTAAAAAAGATATTAATAAGGAAGAAGAAAGTTTTAAAGGTGTATATAAAAAAGTAATAGATACCTTAAGGGAAGAGAAACAAGATACTTTAAATAATAATGATATTGTAGTAGACCAAAGCTTAAAAAAAGTACTAAAATACAATAAGAAAGTAAAAGAAGTTATAAGTAACAAATTATCAACTAGTAATGTTTTAATGAAAATATTAAATTATCATAATGAATCTCCCAACTTAATAGAAACAAAGATTGGGGGCATGAAAGATGAGGATTGATAGTTCAAATATACAATTAAAAGTTAATGTTTCTGAAAAAAATAACAAGATTATAGGGCATAAAAAAGAAAATATTAAGAAGGAACAAGAAGAAAAATCAAATAAGATTAAAATTGAAGCTAAGGCTTTGAAAAAGAAGAAAGAGGAAAATTATAATAAATTAATTAAGCAATTAGAAGATATAAGAGAACAGTTAAAGAAACAAAAGAATGATTTAAAAAATCCCAAAACTATGAATTTTGATAATTTACCTTTTGATAAGTTAGCGAAAGAAGAACAAGAACAAATATTAAAACAAAGAAAGGAAAAAATTAAAATACTAGAAGAAAAAATTGAAGAGATTAATGAGCAAATCCAACAATTAGAACTTCAAAAGCAAAAAGCAAAAGTAGAAGAAGATCAAGAGGAATTAGAAGATAAGAAAAAAGAAATTAAAAATAAAAGACTTGAAAATGAAAAACAGGATATTGTGGTAGATGAAAGTCTTTATAATTTAATTGAAGCTATAAAATCTACAGATACGATTAGTTCTTTAAAACAAATAAAAACAAGTGAAAAATTAGAGTCTATGTTTATTCCAAAAGGAAGAGATGAAAATAGTTATGATAGTAAAAGACTTAAACAAATAGCTAGAAGTGCTGCTAGGATTGATAGTAATGTTCAAAGTTCTATTAGAAAAATGAATAGAAAAGTAAAACAAGTTCGAAATGAGAATGAATTAATAAAATTTAAAGAAAATAGTGAAAATATAAAAATAGATGAGAAATTAGAAAAGGGTATTAAAGATTCCACTTATGAAAAAGAAAATTCTAAAGAAAAAGATAACAATAAATAATTTACTAGTAGAACTTATTATAAAAACAAATCTACAAGAGAATATGAAATCTTTTTGATGAAAGATATAGGATAGAACTTCACAAAAGAATGGACATGTCTTTAAAAGCAGCTATAACAGTAGAGAAAGTAAACTTTTAAGTAATAAAGAAGTAACAACATTTGGTGAATTAATATCATTATTAGAACCTATCATAAATAAGGAAGGGAATGAAGAAAATGAAATTTAATATTATTAATATGGATAATTGGGATAGAAAAGAATGTTTTGAACATTACTATAATAATGCTAAGTGTACTTATAGTTTAACTGTAGATATGGATATAACTAATTTATACAAATATATAAAGAAACATAATTTAAGATTATATCCTACATTTACTTGGATAGTAACAAAAGCATTAAACAATCATGAAGAATTTAAAATGGCTTTTAATGCTGAAGGAAAACTAGGATATTTTGATTTTATTAGCCCTTGTTATTCTGTTTTGAATGAAAAAACAAAGGTTATGAGTGACCTGTTTACAGAATATACAGATGACTTTAATGAATTTTATAAAGCAATGGTAAATGATTTAGAAATGTATAAAAGGGATACAAAATATACTACAGCTTTTGCTGAAAACTTTTATATAGTATCATCAGTACCTTGGATTACTTATTCATCTTTTAATGTTAATAATGAAACTAATATGCCAATGCTTTTTCCAATGGTAACTTGGGGAAAATATTATGAAAAGGATGAAAAAATATTTATGCCAGTATCATTACAAGTACATCATTCGATAGCAGATGGATATCATTGTTCATTATTTTATGATGAAGTGAAAAATATATCTCTTAATCCTAATGAATATTTATGTATATAAATATTTATTGGATTAAAAAAATAGATTAAATAAAAAAGTAGGTGCAGAATAAAATTTTCTGCACCTATTTTTTTATTTAATAATAAGTTTTAGCAAAGTCCACCTTTTCCATTATTGTTATTTCCGCCACAAAGAGGATTCATAGCTTGCTTTTGATTAGGATTAAAATTGGTTTTATAAGAGCCTACCTTTTGATTTAGTTTACGTAAAGTTGTTAAGTACTCTGAATTGTATGGATTTAAAGTGGTAGCTTTTTTTATATGATTAACTCCAGAATCAATCCAACCTTTCTTAATTAATAAAATTCCCTTTAAGTAATTCCATTCAGCAGAAGATAAGTCAGATACCATGTTTAGTTTTGTTTCTGCAAAAATAAAATCATCTTTTTCTATAAGATCTCTAACTTCTTCGCAGGTCATATTATGATGAATAATTCTATAAGCCTCATTAGCTTCATTTAGTTTTTCTTCATAAAAAGATTTAACAGAGTCATCTTCTAAGTCAGAAGGATTATAAGTTTCAACTATCTTAGAGTATGCTTCTTTAACTTCCTTTTCTGAAGAATGAGGCATTATACCTAAAACTTTATATGGATCCATATATACTACTCCTATTTATATTGCTATATAATAATATATTATAATTTTAATGAAATATGCATATACTTATTTAACAATCCTAAATTAATAACGTTATCGATAATTTCTTTATTCTTATTCAAAGGAAGTTCTTTTAAAATATCACTACAGTGTACTGCTAATGACATTAAAGTAAAGTCCATATTTTCTTTAATGGTATTTATAAATTTTTCATAAGATAAGTTTTTTGTATTATAAACTTGTTCTATAGGATTGAAAGTACAGTTTTGCATATCTGTTTTTAAATCATCTAACGCGTCTATTAAATATATCCATTTTCCAAAAGCATAACCAAAGTTATAAAGGTTTTCACGAGTTTTAGGACAATCGTTGATAATTTCAAAAGGAGAATTTTTAAAAACAGAACCAATTATATGGCTAAAAGGATGACAAATTTCATCTATAGAAATTGGTTCTTTTTTAGTTTCTAATATATGAAGCTTTTCTAAGGAAGTATTAATGATATTATCTAAGTTTTTATAATTTATTTTTTTATAATAAGGAGTTAATACTTTAGCTAGAAAAGTGCTTCCTATATTAGAATCATCTATAATATCATCTTGAAGTTTATAATATACTAAAGCTAAATTGAGATCAGCTGCATAATCTAAAGCAGCATTGTAATTTATATGATTTCTTTTAGCAAAAGGATGTTTTATACAAGTTTTTTGCGAGATAACTGTATCATCTAAAGAGAGTGCGTCTAATAAAATTGCAAAAAAGGTTACATCATAATTTAATGAATATCTAGGTAAATTACCAAACTTATCTTTTATGGCAAGACATAATCCACAATAATAACTTTTAAATACTTCAAAGTCTTTAACTTTTAATTCATCAGTAACTGGTGTTATATAACCAAACATTAAAGAAATCCCCCTATTTAAGGAATATATTATTTATAAAATCATTAGTTTCAGTTAAATCCATTTTATTAGCTATGTCTTTTAGTTCATTAACTTTAGTGTAATCATCAATTTCAACATTAAATGGAATGATAGGATTTATTCTTTTAAAATTATTTTTTAATAGTTCTTTTGCATACAAATCTTCTAAAGGTAATGTATCATTTAATAAAACAGATGTAAGAGGCAGTTTTACTGATGAGAAGGGCCTAATAGACCATTGAAAAATACCCCATTTAGAAGTGTTGGAAGAGATTTTTCTAGGGGTTTCACCAGTACCTATAGACAAAACTTTAAAGTCATTTAATTTATATTTATTTGGGAGTTCATGTATTACAGTTATTATTGATGCAATAGAAGGTGAATTAGTTATAATACCTCCATCTATAAAATCATTATGGGATGGGAAATATGTTGGAGCTGCAGAGCTTGCAAGTGCAACATCTACAAGTTTATGGTTAAAAGTATTGTTTATATTATTAAAAAAAACTCCTTGCCAATGGTTTCTAGTAACTCCTTTGAGGTGAAAAGCTGGTATGAAAACCAATTTTTTTAAGTCCTTTAATGTTGCATCTTTAGGTAATGTATTAATTATTAATTCCTTCAAATCATCATTTTTAAATTTAGGCCTAAAAAGATTAAAGTGCCTTTTTGAAAAAATAGTTTTTAAATTATCAAAACAGTACATGTTATCAATTTCTTCAACAGAAATACCAGAGGCTAGGGCAAGAGAAATTAAAGCTCCTGTAGATGTACCTGCAAAAAGATTAGTCTTTTGTATTAGGTCTTTATTTTCAGAGTAGAGTCTTTTTAATATTCTTGTAGATAAGGCCCCTTTTATACCACCACCATCAAAAGATATAATTCTAAAAGTAGGCAAGTGGATTCACCTCCAAATAATATAACTATATATATATTTTATGATAAATTTTGAAAGTTGTTATTAATTTAAATAATCTTTATATTAATTATGGAGTATAGTATAATAAAATTTGGTAAATATAAATATATAGTGTGAGTTTTTTAAGGAGGAGTTATATGAAGAGGAACGCTGCACAAAGAGAGTTTAAAAAGCTAAAAAGTCAAGTGAATCAAATAAAAGAAATAGCTCATCATTCTAAAGGAGGAGCTTTACATGAGCATGAATCCACAGTAAGAAAAAAGATATTACTCCTTAATGAAATGGAAAATGAAGGTTTTAAGGAATATGAATATGTTCTTGATGAATATAATGAGATTTTAGAATATATAGGAAAAAGGATATTAGAAGATTATAATAGAAAAAATAATTGTGATTTTGATTATTATATAGTTGCAAGAGGCAATTATAAAGCTCTCTTAAATTCAGGTATAATGACTGTTCTTACAAAACAACACATTCCTAAAATGATTTCTGAAGAATTTGAAGAGAACTTCCCTGATAATCCTAAAGATGAGTATAGAGAAGCTAGAGGTATGAAAAGAAAGTTTGTAGTTCATTTAGGAGATACAAACACAGGAAAAACTCATAATGCTATAGAAAGATTAAAATCATGTAAAAATGGTGTATATCTTTCTCCTTTAAGAATACTTGCTTTAGAGAATTATGAAAGACTCAACAAAGAGGGGATAATATGTAATCTGCAAACTGGAGAAGAAGAAATTGTGCATGAAGGTTCAACTCATGTATCTTGCACTATAGAAAAGTTAAATTTAAAAAAGCAATATGAAGTAGCTGTAATTGATGAAATTCAAATGATTGATGATTCTCAAAGAGGTGCAGCATGGAGTAGAGCTTTACTTGGAGTTAGAGCAAGAGAAGTGCATATTTGTGGTGCTTTAAATGCTAAATCAATAATTAAAAGAATATTAGATGATTGCATGGAAGATTATGAAATAAAAGAATATAAGAGAAGTATCCCTTTAGAAATAGAAACTACTGAATTTAATAGTAGAGATATTCAAGAAGGGGATGCTATAGTTTTATTTTCTAAGAAAAAGGTATTATCTTTAGCACAAGAATATTCTGAAAGAGGAGAGAGAGCCTCGATAATATATGGAGATTTACCTCCAGAAGTCAGAAGAAAGCAATATGAGCAATTTATAAATAAAGAAACTAGAGTTTTAATAACAACTGATGCTATAGGAATGGGAGTAAATTTACCAATTAGAAGAATAATATTCTTATCCACTAAAAAGTTTGATGGTGAAGAAGTAAGAGATTTAACATCTCAAGAAGTAAAACAAATAGCAGGTAGGGCTGGACGTATAGGAATATATGATATTGGATATGTAGCGTCTACTGGAAGTAAACATGAATTTTTAAAAAGAAAGATAATAGAAAAAGATAGAGAGATAGAACAAGCAGTAATAGGTCCATCTGATGCTATTCTTAGAATAAAGACTTTACCACTAATAGAAAAGTTAGCTCTTTGGAGTACAAGAAAAGAAAAGTTGGATTATTATAGAAAAATGGATATTTCAGATTATATAATAATATTAGATAAACTTAAGAGATATAAGTTAAAAGAAGAGATTCAATGGAAGTTATTAAAGGTTCCTTTTGATGTAACATCTGATGATCTTATGGAACAATTTTTGTTTTATGTAGATGAACTTTTTATAGCTAAGTCTAAAGAAATAACAAGACCAGTTCTTTATAGTGCTGCTTTAGATGAGTTGGAAATATATTATCAAAAAATAAATATGTACTATTCTTTCAATAAATTATTTAATTTAAAGTTTGATGTGGAATGGATATATAGTGAAAGATTAGAGGTTAGTGAACAAATAAATGAAATATTAGTTAAAATGTAGTTTTTGAAAAAAGGCAAAGCAGTATAAATTCGCTTTGCCTTTTTTCTCTACAGGAATACATGAGTAATAGGCATAATACATGCACCAAGAAGAAGTGAAACTATATAAATTAGCTTATGATCATTCGATAAAGCTTCTGGAATTAATTCTTCCATAGCTATATATAACATTATTCCTGCTACTATGGCAAAAACTACACTTAAAATAAAATCATTTATATAAGGTTTTAAAAAAAGAAAGGAAAGTATAGCACCTAGTGGTTCTGTCATACCTGATATAAAAGTATACTTGAAGGCTTTTTGTTTACTTTTTGTAGAATAGTAAATTGGCATAGCAATAGCAATTCCTTCTGGTATATTATGAAGTGCTATGGCTAAAGCAATTGAAATGCCAAGAGTTGTGCTTTGAAATCCAGATATATAAGTAGCTATTCCCTCTGGGAAATTATGTAGCATTAATGCAATCATAGATACAAAACCAACTCTAAAAAGGCTAGTATTTTTACTATTACTTATGCCTATATCTTCTTCTGATGGAATGAACATATCTATTAAAAATGCCATTAGAGCACCCACTAATAAAAAAAGTATAGATAAAAGACAACCATCTAATTTTCCATATGTTTTACATAATGTTTCTTCTGCTGTGGGGAATAAATCGGTAAAAGATATAGTTATCATAACTCCAGCTGAAAAAGATAGAGCAAAAGTAATTAATTTTTTGCTTCTATCCTTAGAAAAGAATACAAGAAATGCACCTATTATAGTAGATAGTCCAGCTAGAAATGATAAAAATATAGGGATTATTTCTTTTAAATTATTCATTTTAAACTCCTATAAATTATTTATCAATATTAAATGTATTTTCCTTAATAAAAAAAAAGACTAGTAAATGCAAAAAATATGAAAAATTAGATATAAAAGAATTGGAAGTAATAAAAAAGCTTGTTACACAAATTAGATAACTATGGAAATTTATTTAAAATAGTAATATAATATTTGATATATAAAAAGTTGGGGTTAGAAAAAAGGGGGAAATGTAAATGAAAAAAGTAAAGATAGCTTTACTAGGTCTTGGAAATGTTGGAAGTGGAGTGTGGAAAATACTTCAAACCAATGATGAAGAGATAATGAAAAGATCAGGTTGTAAAGTAGAAATAGCAAAAATCCTTGTAAGAGATAAAAATAAACCAAGAGATGTAGAGGTGCCTGACCATATAATTACAACTAATTTTGAAGATATAGTAGAAGATGATTCTATAAAGATAGTAGTAGAAGTAATGGGTGGGATAGAACCGGCAAGAGAATATATGTTAAAGTGTATGGATAAAAAGAAACAAATAGTTACAGCAAATAAAATGCTTTTAGCTATACATGGTGATGAACTTTATCAAAAAGCAGATAAAGAAGGTGTAATGTTTAATTATGAAGCTAGTGTAGCAGGTGGAATTCCTATAATACAAGCCATAAATGAAAGCTTAACTGCAAATAAAATAGAAGAGTTATATGGAATCATTAATGGTACAACTAACTTTATATTAAGTAAGATGGAACTTGAAGGAAGCAGATTTGAAGAAGTATTAAAAGAAGCTCAAGATAAAGGATATGCAGAAGCGGATCCAACATCAGATATAGAAGCTTTTGATGCTCAATATAAGCTTGCTATATTATCATCTTTAGCTTTTGGTACAAAAATAGATGTTAAAAAGATATATAGAGAAGGAATAACTAGAATTACTGATGTGGATATGGAATATGCAAAAAGCTTTGGTATGGTAATTAAGTTATTAGCTATAGCTAAAGATAGAGATGGTAAGTTGGAGCTTAGAGTACACCCAACAATGATACCAGATACTCATCCTTTAGCTAATGTATATGATTCTTTTAATGCAGTATTTGCTAAAGGAAATGCTGTTGGAGATCTGATGTTTTATGGAAGAGGGGCAGGAGACTTACCAACAGGTAGTGCTATAGTAGCAGATATTATTTCTATAGTTAGAGCTAACGTTGATGAAGAGAATCCTATGCCAGTAGTTAAAAATAATTTATGGAATAAAGAAATAATGAATGTTAAAGATATAGAAAGTAAATATTATATAAGAGCTACTGTAGCTGATGAATCAGGAGTTTTAGGAGATATTAGTGCTATTTTTGGTAAGTTTGGAGTGAGCTTACACTCTGTTATTCAAAAGGGAGTTATTAAAGATGAAAGTAAAGTAACTCTTGTAGTTGTTACACATAAAACTAGAGAAGAAAATATTATTAATGTATTAGAAGCTTTAAAGAAAACAGATGCAGTACATGGAATTAATAGTTTAATAAGAATAGAAAATTTTAAATAAGTTATTTTAGAGAAGTTAGAAAGATTGGTGTAAAAGTGCACCAATCTTTTTTTGATGTCTAGGAAAGTATAAAATTTAAGAAAGCGGGGAAGTTGATAATTACAGGGCTTAAAGGTATCAAAGAAGCTAAGACATCAAAAAATAAAAATATATATAGTTTTTAATAACTCTTTATGGTATAATGATAACAACATTTAAATAGTATATAATTTTTAGGAGGAAGTATATGAATAATAATGGATTCAATGAAGAACATTTGAAAAAAATTCTATCAAAAATATTTAATCCTCAGAATAGAGGAGGGAATATCCAATCAAAACCTGGCAGTATAAAGGGATTTTTAAAATGGCTAATATTAGTATATCTAATATTAGGGATTGGATTATTTTTAAATGGAAGCTTAATATTGGATGTAACTCTTAGTATATCATTAATAGTATGGATATTTGTTATAGTATCAATATTTTATGGTTTATTAAAATCAATGAAAAATCTTAGAAAAGTAGGCGTAGGAGTAGCAGTTATATATATTATTTTAGTTGTTGGATGTAGTCCTATAATACAATATAAAAGTCATAGAAATTTAATAGGAAATGTTGAAGAGGTAGATTTTGCTGATCAATTAGAATATATCGATTTAAAACAATTACCAACTATAGATAAGGAATTAGCTTCTAAGCTTGCAGATAAAAAACTTGGAGAGATACCTTCTTTGGGAAGTCAAGTATATATTGGAGAACTTCATTTGCAAAGTATAAATGGAGAATTATATTATGTTGCTCCTCTAGAACATTCATCTTTTATCAAATGGATAACTAATAGAAAAGGTACAAGTGGTTATATAAAGGTAAGTGCAACAAATCAAAATGATGTACAACTTGTTACTGAACTTAATGGAAATCCTTTGAAAATAAAATACTTGGATTCTTCTTATATTTTAAGTGATTTACAAAGAGCAGCATATCTTAGAGATATGAAGGCTGGCCATACTGATTATACTTTTGAACTTGATGATGAGGGCAAGCCATATTGGGTAATAACTAGATATGATACAGCAATAGGAATAGCAGAAAAGAAAGCTATAGGTGCTTTGGTTATGGATGCTCAAACAGGAGAATCTGAAGTATATGATATAGAAAATTTACCATCTTGGATAGATAGAATTCAACCAACAAGCTATATACGTAACTATATAGATAAATGGGGAGAATTAGTTCATGGTATATTTAACTTTAATGATAAAGACAAGTTAACTTCTACTGAAGGAATGAATTTAATATACAATGATAATGAATGTTTCTACTATACAGGAATAACTTCAGTGGGTAGTGATGAAAGTTTGGTTGGATTCACTTTGACTAATACAAGAACAGGAAAAACTACTATTTATAAGACAGCTGGAGCTACAGAAACAGCTGCTATGAGATCTGCAGAAGGAAAGGTTCAACAATATAGATATAGTGCAACTTTCCCGTATTTAATTAATATTCAAGGGGAACCAACTTACTTTACAACATTAAAGGATTCTAATGGGTTAGTAAAGCAATATGCTATGGTAGATGTTAAGAATTATAATACTGTAGCTGTTGGTGATACAGTTCAATCTACTTTGAATAATTATATGGATATATTAACTAATACAAATATATCTTTAGAAGGTTCAAATACTGAAGAATCTATTGAAGGGCAAATTGAAAGAATAGGACTTGTTGTTAAAGATGGAACAAGTATATATGATATTAAATTAAAAGGTGAAGAAAATTACATATTCTCAGTATCAACAGAAACAGTAAGGGATGTAGCTTTAATAAGAGAAGGAGATATTGTTAGTATTAAATATATTAATGTAAAGAATAGTAGATATGTTATTGTTAATAATATAGAAGTAAAAAGTATAGATAATTAAATAAGATATAGAGAAAATTTTAAAAGAGGTGGACATGCTTAATAAAGAAGTAGTTTACCTCTTTGTGTATTCTATTTAAATATCCTGAAAATATAAAGTGGCAGTTTTATAAAATTAATTAATAAATAGGGAATTTTAGGTGTAAAAATAAAGGGGTAAATATTGAATTGATTAAAATATGCTTGGAAAATTTATAAAAAGATAAAAAAACACGATAAAAGTTGTAAAATAACAAGAAGGTGTTATAATATTATTAATAAAATTAAAATTAGGTTTAACAAAAGAAAAAAAGGGGGAGTATCCTATGTCAAAAAAAGGTGAACAAAAGAAGGCATCTTTAATAGAAAGAATAGGACATAAAATACCAGATCCAGTAATAATATTTATAGGATTATTTGTAATAACAATGATTGCTACATTATTTATGGGGGGTATACAGTTCGAAACGCTATCAGGAGATGGAAATTCTATATCTTATGAAATAAAGAATATGTTTCAAAATGAAAATATTAGATGGTTGTTTGATAATGCATTACTAACTAACTGGTTAGGATATGGACATGGTGTACTTGGAACTATTTTAATAGTAATGCTAGGTGTAGGTATATCAGAAGAGGCTGGTTTATTAACTACATGTATAAAGAAGATTGGTTTAAAAGTTTCAGATAAAATATTACCACTAGTTTTAGTGTTCATAGGAATTATGAGTAGTATAGCAACAGATGCGGGGTATTTAATATTAATTCCTTTAGCAGGATTACTTTATCTTGGATTAAAGAAAAATCCTTTAATAGGTATGGCAGCAGCTTTTGCAGGAGTTTCAGCTGGATTTAGTGCTAACTTAATTCCAGGAACTTCAGTAGATGTTATAGTAGGTAATAATGCTAAAATATTTGCAGAGTCTCAAGGTGTTCCTTTTGTTACAGGCGCTGGACAAGCTATAAATCCTGCAATGATGCATTACATATTTATAGTTGCATCAACTTTTCTTTTATCAATAGTTGGTTACTTAGTTACAGATAAGATTATAAGACCAAGATTAGAAAATGATACATATGTAATACCTGAAGGTATGGATATAGATGATTTTACTGTAAAAGAAGAAGAAAATAAAGCTTTAATATGGGCTGGTGTAGGGCTTTTATTTTCATTAGGAATAGTTGCTTTATTAGGTTTTGGGCCTTTAGCTACATATTATGATGAAACAGGAACAAAAGTTATGCCAATGATGGACAACATAATCCTATTAATAACATTTGTTTTCTTTACTGCAGGTTTATTTTATGGTATAAGAGTTAAGAAATTTAATTCTGCTATGGATGTAGTAAAGGCTATGTCAAAACAAATGAGTAATATGGGATATGTTTTAGTATTAACATTTTTCTGTTACAACTTCTTAGCCTTATTAAGTTACTCAAATATAGGAACTTATATTACTTATTTAGGAGCAACTGGACTTCAAGCATTAGGGCTTTCAGAATATCCAATATTATTATTAATAGGTTTTGTTATTGTAACAGCTATAATAAACTTATTTGTTGGTGGATTAACTTCAAAATGGATGTTACTTGGACCAATATTTATACCAATGTTATATCAAGTTAATAACTCATTAACACCAGATATGGTTGCAGCAGCATATAGAGTAGCAGATTCGGCTACAAATATTATTTCTCCATTAATGTCTTATGCTGGTATAATACTTGTATTTATGAAGAAGTACAAACCAGAATATACATTAGGGGATATGATTAGATTGATGTTTCCATACTCTATGACATTCTTAGTAACTTGGACGTTAATGTTAATAGCATTCTTTGTATTTGGAATACCTCTAGGGGTTTAAAAGGTAAAAGGTCAAGCTTTTAAAAGCTTGACCTTTTTTAGTTATAAAGCTGAACTTCCACGTTCACCAGTACGGATTCTAATACAATCTGAAATATCACTTACAAATATTTTTCCATCTTCAACTTCACCTGTTCTAGCAATATTTATTATTAAATTAATAACTTTATCAAGGTTTTTATCGTCTACAACCATTTCGATTTTAACTTTAGGTAAAACATTAATTAATACTTCATTACTTCTATATTGTTCTGTCCATCCCATTTGCTTACCACAACCTAATACTTGAGAAATAGTCAAACCTGAGGTGTCAAATTTACGAAGTTCATCTTTCAGTTCTTCAAGTTTTGATGTGCGTATTATTGCTTCTATTTTTTTATTTTAAATACCTCCTACGATAAAATTAATCTAATCTCATAAAGGCAGGGTAAGCAGATTCACTATGTTCAGATAAGTCCATTCCACTTAGCAACAGGATTTATTGAACTATCAGCAAATATACCAGTAGCAATACCACCCCATATTCCACCTACACCATGACAGCCAAATGCATCTAATGCATCATCATATCCAAATTTTGATTTTAGGGTAGACATACAGAAGAAACAAATAGGACTTACCAAAGCACCTGTAATTAAAGCAGGAGTAATAATAGAAAACATCATTTGAAAAGCTACAAATAATGTTTTTGGAATAGTAGTTGCATAAACATCACTAGGATTCATAGAAACTCCCTTAAAAAATATGTGATTAAACCCTCCTATAAATTCGTGTATATCTTCACCAAAAGATAATGAATAACCAATAACCAATAACAACCCAAAGCACAGAAGCTAAACCACAGATGAAAAATGAAAATAAAATAGTGTTTAATACTTTTTAAGGGAAAAAATTAATTTATTAAAGTGTGAAAATTATAAGAAAAATAAAAATGTGAAACATATGTATGATATACTAGCATTTAAGGAGGAGATTATTAATGAATTTTAGTATTTTAAGTAATAGGACTAAAGGAATTATATTTATAATTTTATCTGCATTTGGTTTTGCAGCTATGTCAGCATTTGTTAAATTAGCAGGTGATTTGCCATCATTTCAAAAAACTTTTTTTAGAAATTTAGTATCACTAGTAGTAGCTTTTGCTTTAGTAATAAAAAGTAAAGAGAGTCTTTTTGGAAAAAAAGAAAATCAAGTTACTTTATTAGCAAGAAGCATATTGGGAACAATAGGAATTGTATGTAATTATTATGCTATAGATAGAATGATTCATTTATCTGATGCTACTATGTTAAATAAACTTAGTCCATTCTTTGTAATTATTTTTTCAGCTATATTTTTAAAGGAAAAAATTAATTCAAAGCAAATTACAGGTCTTATAATAGCTTTTATAGGAATGTTATTTGTAGTTAGACCTACTTTTGATCTTAATATGCTTCCAGCACTTTCTGGAGTATTAGGTGGGCTTGCAGCAGCGGGAGCATATACTTGTGTAAGACATTTAGGAGGAAAAGAAAAATCACAAACTATAGTATTTTATTTTTCTTTTTGTTCAACTGTAATAATAGCACCTTTAATGATTATTACATATAAGCCAATGACAATAAATCAATTTATGTGTTTAATGGCAGCTGGTATTTTTGCAAGTATAGGGCAATTTGGAATAACTTTAGCATATAGATTTGCTCCAGCTAGAGAAATATCAATATTTGATTATACTAATATATTATTTGCTGCTATATTTAGCTTTGTATTATTTGGAGTATGGCCAGATGCTTTAAGCTTTGCTGGATATATAATTATATTTATAGCATCATTATATATGTTCCTTTACAATAGAAAATTAGATAAGATGGAAAAGAAATAGATTTTTATTTTGAGGCAATAATATTTAATAGAGTTTATAAAAGTTATGGAGGAACTAATGAGAAGGATAAATGATTTTAGAAATAAAAGAGATAAATATACTATACATAATTTAATGCAGATTATAACTATTATAAGTGTTTTGGTATTTGCTATAGCTAATTTTGTTAATAGCAATATATATTCTATGCTAGCATTAATACCTTATAAAGTACTTCAAGGAGAAGTATGGAGACTAGTAACATTTATATTCGTAACACCAACATCTCTTTTATTTGCAATATTTGCGTTTTATTTTTATTATTTAGCAGGTGTTGAATTAGAAAGAGAATGGGGTAGTTTTAAGTTTAATATGTACTACTTTATTGGAATGATATCTGTTATTATAGTATCTTTTTTAACTAATTCTGTGGCTACTGGGGTCTTTTTGAATCTATCTTTATTTTTAGCCTATGCAAAGTTATATCCTGATATGGAGATAATGGTTTATTTTATTATACCTGTAAAGATGAAGTACTTAGGATATTTTAATTGGTTTCTAATTATTTTGAATTTTAT
This sequence comes from uncultured Clostridium sp., assembly GCA_934755305.1. GTDB lineage: Bacteria > Bacillota > Clostridia > Clostridiales > Clostridiaceae > Clostridium. Next base: position 28,229 of record CAKVLD010000001.1, read on the forward strand.
TAAGTATACTTTGAATGGAGATTTAGGCTCGGCTCTCATTGTGATAGTTCCTGTAGTTAATTATTTGGTGTTTTTTGCAAGAACTAATTATAGAGAAGCTAAAATGAGAAGAAGTTCAGTAATTAGATTAAAAGATTATAGAAAAAAGATGGAATCCGTAAAAAAGGAATATAGACATAAATGTGAAGTGTGTGGAATAACTGATGTAGATGATCCTAGTATGGAATTTAGGTATTGTAGTAAATGTACAGGAAAAAAAGGTTATTGTGAAAAACATATACGCAATCATGAGCATAAATAAACATTAAATAATTATTTATTCTTAAATTAGTGTTTGATATTCTTAAATTAGTGTTTGAATTTTGCAAAAGAATATATGCATCAAAAAAATATATGGAGATTGTTACATTAAAAAGTTAGCTAATAGTACAATCTCCTTTTTGCATAGAAAAAGACTTCATACTATAGTGGCATGATAGTCTTTTTCTGTTTAATAATATATCTTTTTAAAATTAAGTATTAGGCATTATCTTGTAGAGCATCAAAGCCTTCTTCACCTGTACGGATTTTAATTACATTTTCAACATCGTAAACAAATATTTTACCATCGCCAATGTTACCTGATCTAAGAACTTTTTGTACAGTATCAATAACTGTTTGTACAGGAATTTTACATACTACAATTTCAACTTTAACTTTTGGGAGTAAGTGTGTATCAAATTCTACACCACGATAATATTGAGTATGTCCTTTTTGCATTCCACAACCAAGAGCTTGAACCACTGTTATACCAGTTATTCCAATATTATCAAGAGCAAGCTTTAATATATCAAGTTTATCTTGATTTATTATAATTGCGATCTTAGTCATCTTATGACTTGTAGATGATTTTTGATTAGTAGAAGTTGTAGCAGCAATTGTTTCATTTGTAATAGCAGGAGAAGTTAAATTAATAGTATTGTTCATTGGCATAAAGTCAGCATAACTACTTCTTATACCATGTTCAGTTATATCTAATCCTGAAATTTCTTCTTCTTTAGATACACGTAAGCCAATAGTATTTTTAATAATTGTAAATACTATTGTCATAGTTATAGTCACCCAAGCGATTACCGCAATTACACCAAGTAATTGAATAGAGAAGAGTTTAATTCCTCCACCATAGAATAAACCACCATCTGTAGCAAATAAACCAGTTAATAAAGTACCAGTAGCACCACAACATCCATGTACACCTATAGCACCAACTGGATCATCAATTTTTAATTTTTTATCTATAAATTCTATACCAAATACAACTACAAAAGAAGCTATTAAACCTATAAAGAATGCCCCAACTGGACTAACTACATCACAGCCAGCAGTTATTGCAACAAGACCTGCTAGAGAACCGTTTAGAGTCATAGATACATCAGGTTTTTTATAACGAATCCACGTAATTATCATAGTAGAAGTAGTAGCAACAGCAGTAGCAAGGTTAGTAGTTACAAAAATAGATGACATAGAAACTAAAGTATCATCCCCAGTAGCAGAAACAGTAGAACATCCATTAAATCCAAACCAACAGAACCAAAGTATAAATACACCTAAAGCACCAAGAGTTAAACTGTGACCTGGTATTGCATTAGGAGTTCCGTCTTCTTTGTATTTTCCAATACGAGGTCCAAGAATCTTAGCACCAATTAATGCAGCAACACCACCAACCATATGAACAGCAGTAGAACCAGCAAAATCATGGAATCCAAGTTGAGCTAGCCAACCTCCACCCCATATCCAGTGTCCGGAAATAGGATATACAAAAGCACTTATAATAACGCTATATATGCAATAAGATATAAATTTAGTTCTTTCAGCCATTGCTCCTGAAACTATTGTAGCAGCAGTAGCACAGAAAACTGTTTGAAATATTAAAAAAGCATATGTTGGATAAGAAGCAGAATAGTCACCTTGAACAAAAAAATCAAGTCCTCCTATAAGCTTACCATCTCCAGCAAACATCAATCCAAAACCAAAAATCCAAAAAACTATAGTTCCTAAAGCAAAGTCCATTAAATTTTTCATAATGATATTACCTGCGTTTTTTGCTCTGGTAAAACCAGTTTCAACCATAGCAAAACCAGCTTGCATAAAAAATACTAAAATAGCACCAAGTAATACCCATATTGTATCAACAGATGAATACATATAAATCCCCCCTAAAATAAAGAAAGAGGCGCATTTAATTACTTAATTAAATACACCCCTTTGTGTTAATTTAAATTTTTATATTTGTAAATTATATTCTGTATATTAAATCAGAATAAGTAGGAATTGGCCAATAATTTTTTCCAACTATTTCTTCAAGTGCATCAGCAGCAGCTCTTGTAGCAGTCATAGCAGGAATTACTTGTGATTTGTAGAATGTAGCATTTTCTAATGCATCACTATATTCTTCTACCTTAGTTAATAAAGTATTTAATTTTTCAACTTCTTCGTATAATTTATTTGCTAAGGTTGAAACTTGAGTTAAAGTACCTTTTTCCATATCACAGCTAGTACTTAAACCAACAGCTTTTTTACTGATAATAGTGTCAGCTAAATCCTTCATGAATGTATTTACAGCAGGAAGAATTTGCTTTCTAGTCATATCTACAGTAGTTAAAGCTTCTATATTAATAACTTTAGAGTATTCTTCTAATAGAATTTCATATCTAGCATGCATTTCTACATCAGTATAAATGTTGTGTTTTACAAATAAATCTATATTCTTTTGTTTTATATAGTAAGGAAGAGCATCTACAGTAGTTTTTAAGTTTAATAAACCTCTTTCTTTAGCTTCTTTTACCCATTCATCTGAATAGTTGTTTCCGTTAAATATAATTCTCTTGTGTTCATTTATAGTTTTCTTAATTAATGAATCTAAAGAAGTCTTAAAGTCTTCTTTTCCTTCAAGTTCATCTGCAAATTCACATAAAGCTTCCGCAACTATAGTGTTTAATATAATGTTTGGACAAGAGATTGAGAAAGTAGAACCTAACATTCTAAATTCGAACTTATTACCTGTAAATGCAAATGGTGATGTTCTATTTCTATCAGTTGTATCTTTAAAGAACTTAGGAATAATATCTACACCTAATTCGATTTTTTCTGCTTTTTTTGGAGAGTAAACAGAACCGTTTAAGATTGATTCTAATATATCTGTTAATTGGTCTCCTAAGAACATTGAAACTATAGCTGGTGGAGCTTCATTAGCACCTAATCTGTGATCATTTCCTGCGTTAGCTACAGAAATTCTTAAAAGATCTTGATATTCATCAACTGCTTTTATTATTGCACAAAGGAAAGTTATAAATTGAATATTTTCTTCTGGTTTTTTACCTGGTTCTAAAAGATTTTCTCCTTTATCAGTTGAAATAGACCAGTTATTGTGTTTTCCTGAACCGTTTATTCCATCATATGGTTTTTCGTGAAGTAAACAAACTAAATCATGTTTTAAAGCAACTTTTTTCATTATTTCCATTGTTAATTGATTGTGATCTGTTGCTATATTACTTGAAGTAAATATTGGAGCAAGTTCATGTTGTGCTGGAGCAACTTCATTGTGTTTAGTTTTGGCTAAGATACCAAGTTTCCATAATTCTGAATCTAAGTCATCCATGTAGGCAGCAACTCTTGGTTTTATACTTCCAAAGTAGTGATCGTCCATTTCTTGTCCTTTTGGAGGTTTAGCACCAAATAAAGTTCTACCTGTTAACATTAAATCTAATCTTTGTTCATAGTATTTTTTATCTACTAAGAAATATTCTTGTTCTGGTCCAACTGTAGTTGTAACTCTTTTAACATCATCTTTACCAAATAATTTTAAAATTCTTAATACTTGTTTATTTAAAGCTTCCATTGAACGAAGAAGTGGAGTCTTTTTATCTAAGGCTTCACCAGTATATGAATAGAATACTGTAGGAATACATAAAACATTATCTTTGATAAATGCATAAGAAGTTGGGTCCCAAGCAGTATATCCTCTAGCTTCGAAAGTAGCTCTTAAACCACCTGAAGGAAAACTTGAAGCATCTGGTTCACCTTTTATTAATTCTTTACCAGAGAATTCCATTATTATTGAATCATCTCCAACTGGAGTGATGAAAGCATCATGTTTTTCAGCAGTAACACCAGTCATTGGTTGGAACCAGTGAGTGAAGTGTGTTACACCTTTTTCAATTGCCCAGTCTTTCATAGCATTTGCTATTACGTTAGCAATTGAAAGATCTAAAGTTGAATTGGTTTCGATAGCCTTTTTTAAATCTTTATAAGTTTGCTTTGGTAGTCGCTCTTTCATAGTAGTGTCGTTGAAAACCATACTACCAAATAGTTCTGGCAAGTAATTTTTATTTTCCATATTAAAATTCCTCCTCGAAAGATAAAATAAAATCAAATTTAATGTAATAAAATAAAAAAAGACACTGTGTATGCTTAATCTCACACACAGCGCCTTTGCTGTTTATAGTAGTTAGTATATTACTAAATAATAGAAAATGCAATACATTTTTGAAAAAAAATAAATAATACTTTTTAAAAAATTTAAGGAATAAAAGAATATTAAAAAAATCATATTGACAAAAGTATCTATTGTGACTATTATAGTAATATCATAGATGAAGAGAACAAAGACGTTCTTATAATTACTGTTTTTACGAGTGTTTTGACAGTTTTTTTTAGGGACGTCTTTTTTATTAAATCATTTATAGATATTCAAAAAAATATTTTTAGTACAGATAAATAATAAAATTTTTACATGGCAAGTCCATTTTCAATTAGGCTATTTGAAGATGGATTTTTTTTGAGGATGGATGTAATTACTTTAGATAAGTTAAATTTATAGTTTTAATTTTTTATAATTATATATGTAGTAATTTTTTTTAGGTTAACTATAAATTTATGTAATTTATTTAATAGCTATTTGGACATTATTATATTAGTGATATAATAATAAATGATTGTTATTGGGTAAATTTTAAAGAACAAAGGGGGCTTTTATAATGGATCAAACAATTGCAGAAGTGTTAGAATTTGTAGAGGAAAATGATATAAAATTTATAAAGCTACAGTTTTGTGACATTTTAGGAGAAGTAAAAAATATATCAATTATGGCATCTCAGTTAGAAAAGGCATTTTTATATGGGATAAGTTTTGATGCTTCATCTATAAAAGGATTTTTGAATATTGAAGAATCAGATTTGTTATTATTCCCAGATCCATCTACACTTAGCATATTGCCTTGGAGACCACAAGAAAGTAGAGTAGCAAGATTTTTTTGCTATATAAAAACTCCAGAAGGAGAAATATTTGAAGGTGATTCAAGAAGTGTACTTGAAAGAGCTGTAAAAAAGTTGTGGGATCTTGGATATACTGCTAAAATAGGACCAGAATGTGAATTTTATTTATTTAAAACTGATGATGAAGGAGATCCTATATTAATACCACATGATATTGCAGGATATTTTGAAGTATCACCTGGGGATAAAGGAGAAAATATTAGAAGAGAAATATGTTTAACTTTAGAAGAAATGGGATTAACTCCAGAAACATCACATCATGAATCAGGACCAGGACAAAATGAAATAGATTTTAGGTTTGATAATGCTTTAATTTCAGCAGATAACTGTATAACTTTTAGAAATGTTATAAAAATAATATCAAGTTTAAATGGATTACATGCAACATTTATGCCAAAACCATTAATGAATAAAAGTGGATCAGGTCTTCATATTAATTTATCCATAGAAAAGGAAGATGAAAATTTATTTCATACAGATGGCACTCATTCTAAAGAAGCAGAAAGCTTTATTGCAGGAATAATGGATAGAATGACAGAAATGACAGCTATTTTGAATCCAACTGTAAATTCATATAAGAGATTTGGAGCTTTTGAAGCACCTAAATATGTAACATGGTCTCATAAAAATAGATCACAACTTATAAGAATTCCAGCATCTAAAGGTGAATATAGTAGAATGGAATTAAGAAGTGCAGATAGTACTTGTAATCCATATTTAGCTTTTGCTTTATTGATTAATGCAGGAATTGAAGGTATTGTACAAAAGAAGGTATTACCTAAATCAGTTGAAGGTAATATATATAATATGGAAATTGAAAAAATAGAAAAACTTCCATTGAGTCTAAAAGAAGCTTTAGATATAATGGAGAAAAGTGATTTTGTGAAAGAAGTTTTAGGTGAATTTATCTATACAAAATTCTTAAGAAACAAATTTAATGAATGGAAAGATTATGAAAGTAAATGTACATCACATGATGAAGTGAGTGAATGGGAGATAAATAATTACTTTTATAAACTTTAATTAAATTGTTAATCTTAGGAGGTGTTATATGGATAAAATACTGTTAGTATGCAGCTCAGAAAAAGGAACTAAAGTATACACCGAAAACTTGAGGAGTATGGGATATGTTCATATAGACACTGAAAGTAACGGTGGGGCAGCAAGGAGAAAATTACTAAGTGAAAATTATGAGATAATAATAATAGATACTCCATTAAAAGACGAATTTGGAACTGATATTGCCACTAAGTTTTCTGTAAGTGGAAATAGTGGAATAATATTAGTGACAAAATCAGAAAAAGCAGATATATTAGCATCGAAAGTTGAGGAATATGGTGTTTTTGTAATACCTAAACCTTTTACAAGAGCTATTTTTCACCAAGGAATAAGATTTGTATCTACATCGTTAAAAAGATTTAGTAAATTAAGAAATGAGAAAAATAAATTGTTAAAACAAGTTGATGATATAAAGAAAATAGATAGAGCTAAATGTTTGCTGATTCAATATAAAAGTATGACTGAAGAGCAAGCGCATAGATATTTAGAAAAGCAAGCTATGGATTCTAGATTAACTAGAAGAGAAGTAGCTGATAAAATAATAAATTATTTAGGAGTTTAAGTTATGGAATTTACTAAAATGCATGGTATAGGAAATGATTATATATATTTTAACTGCATGGAGAAAGAAATAGAAAATCCAGAAGAACTTTCTTTGAAATTAAGTGATAGGCACTTTGGTATTGGTGGAGATGGTATTGTATTAATTTTACCTTCAAAAGTAGCAGACTTTAGAATGAGAATGTTCAATGCAGATGGGTCAGAAGGAAAGATGTGTGGAAATGCTTCTAGATGTATAGGAAAGTATGTTTTTGAAAAAGGACTTACAGATAAAGATGTAGTTACTTTAGAAACTTTAGCTGGAATTAAAACGCTTAATTTAACTGTTGAAGATAATAAAGTAATAGAAGTTGAAGTAAATATGGGAGAAGCTATTTTAAATCCTAAGGATATTCCAGTAAATATTAATAAAGATAAAATTGTTAATGAGACAATTACTGTTGATAGCAAGGAATATGATATTACTTGTGTTTCAATGGGAAATCCTCATTGCATTGTATATATGGATAATATTGATGATTTAGAGATTGATAAGATAGGACCAAAGTTTGAAAATCATGAATTATTTCCAGAAAGAATTAATACAGAATTCCTAGAAGTTATTGATAAAAATACTATCAAGATGCGTGTATGGGAAAGAGGTAGTGGTGAAACTTATGCTTGTGGAACTGGAGCTTGTGCAGCTACTGTAGCATCTGTATTAAATAATTATTGTAACATTGATGAAGAAGTAACAGTTAAACTTCTTGGAGGTGATTTGAAAATAAAATATTTATCAAATGGTTTAGTTTATATGACTGGCCCAGCAGAATTTGTTTTTGAAGGAAGGATTTAATTAATTATGAATAAAAAGTATATTTTCGTAACAGGTGGAGTGGTATCAGGACTAGGTAAAGGAATAACAGCAGCTTCTTTAGGAAGACTTTTAAAAAGTAGAGGCTTAAAGGTAGCAGCTCAAAAGTTTGACCCATATATTAATATTGACCCAGGAACTATGAGTCCATTTCAACATGGAGAAGTATTTGTAACAGATGATGGAGCAGAAACAGATTTAGATTTAGGTCACTATGAAAGATTTATAGATGAAAATCTTAATAAATATTCTAATATTACAACAGGTAAAGTTTATTGGAATGTATTAAATAAGGAAAGAAAAGGAGAATATCTTGGAGATACAGTTCAAGTTATTCCTCATATAACTAATGAAATAAAGAATCAAGTATATTCATTAGGTGAAGTAACTAATAGTGATATAATTATAACAGAAATTGGTGGAACTGTTGGTGATATAGAATCAACACCATTCTTAGAAGCTATAAGACAAGTATCATTAGAAGTAGGAAGAGAAAATTGTTTATTCATTCATGTAACATTAGTTCCTTATATTCAAGGTTCAGAGGAATTAAAGTCAAAACCAACACAACATAGTGTTAAGGAATTACAAGGTCTTGGAATTAAGCCAGATATGATTATTTGTAGATGTGATATTCCATTAACTAAAGATGTTAAAAATAAGATAGCATTATTCTGTAATGTTAAACAAGATTGTGTTATAGAAAATAGTACAGTTCCTGTATTATATGAAGCGCCACTAATGCTAGAAAAGAGTAATTTCTCTGAAATAGTATGTAGAGAATTAGGAATTACAGGTACTGAATGTAAAATTGATGAATGGGTAGCTTTAGTAGATAAAATAAAGAAAGCTCAAGATAAAGAAGTTAAGATAGGTATAATTGGTAAGTATGTTCAATTACATGATGCTTATATATCAGTAGTTGAAAGTTTAAAGCATGCGGGATATGAAAATGGTGTTAATGTAACTATTGAATGGATTGATAGTGAAGATATAACAAGAAGTACTGTTGAAGGTTTATTAAAGAATTGTCAAGGTATAGTTGTACCAGGTGGATTTGGTAACAGAGGTGTAGAAGGTAAGATAGAAGCAGTTAGATTTGCTAGAGAAAATGATTTACCATTCTTAGGAATCTGCTTAGGTATGCAAGTTGCAGTTATAGAATATGGACGTAATGTTTTAGGTTTAAAAAATGCAAATTCAAGAGAATTTGATGAATTAGCTGAAAATCCAGTAATAGATTTAATGAGTAATCAAGTTGGAGTTCAAAGTAAAGGTGGAACAATGCGTTTAGGTTCATATCCATGTAAGGTTGATAAAAATAGTAAGTTATATGAACTTTATGGAGAAGAATTAATCCATGAAAGACATAGACATAGATTTGAATTTAATAATGATTATAGAGAACAATACATAGCTAATGGATTAAAGTTAAGTGGTATTTCACCAGATGGAAGATTAGTTGAAGCAGTAGAATTAGATTCTAATAAGTTCTTTGTTGCAGCTCAATATCATCCAGAGTTCTTATCTCGTCCAAATAGACCACATCCATTATTTGTAGGGTTAGTAAAAGCTGCTAAGGGGGATGAAAATGTTAAAGATCAATAAGAATTATTTAAACTTGCAAGAAAGCTATCTGTTTGCAAATATAGCTCATAAGGTAAGTACTTTTAAAGAAGAAAATCCTGATAAAGAAGTAATATCATTAGGAATTGGGGATGTAGTTTTACCATTATGTGAACCTGTTATAAAGGCTCTAGAAAGTGGTGTTAATGATATGTCTAAGAAGGAAACTTTTAAAGGATATGGTCCAGAACAAGGATATGATTTTTTAAGAGAAGTTCTTCAAAATTATTATAAAAGTTTTTCAGTAGATTTAGATATGTCAGAAATTTTTATAAGTGATGGAGCTAAAAGTGATTTAGGAAATATGCTAGATATCTTTGATAAAGATAATGTAGTATTAATACCAGATCCAGTTTATCCTGCTTATGTTGATACAAATGTTATGGATGGTAGAAAAATAGTATATATAGATGGAAACATAGAAAATAACTTTACACCATTACCAGATTACAACATAAAGTCTGATATAATATACATTTGTTCACCAAATAATCCAACAGGAGCTGTTTATAATAGAGAACAATTAACTAAATGGGTTGAATATGCTAAGGAAATGGGTGCTGTAATATTATTTGATGCTGCTTATGAATCATTTATTAAGACACCAGAAATTCCTCATAGTATATATGAAATTCCAGGTGCAAAGGAATGTGCAATAGAAATATGTTCATTATCTAAAACAGCTGGATTTACAGGATTAAGATGTGGATATACAATTGTACCACAAGAATTAAAAGTAGATGATGTTATTTTAAATAAGTTATGGCTTAGAAGACAAACTACTAAATATAATGGAGTGCCTTATATAGTACAAAAGGCTGCAGCAGCTGTATTTAGTGAAGAAGGTAGAGCTAAGACTAGAGAAGTTATTGAATATTATAAAGAAAATGCTTCAATTATAGGAGAAACTCTAAAGGAATTAAACATCAAATATATAGGTGGAGAAAACTCACCATATATCTGGTTAAAGTGTCCTAATAATATGTCTTCATGGGATTTCTTTGATTTATTATTAAAGGAAGCAAATGTTGTAGGAACTCCAGGTGTTGGATTTGGTAATAATGGAGAAGGATATTTCCGTTTAAGTTGTTTTGCTGAAAGAGATAATGTTATAGAAGCAACTAAAAGATTAAAAAAGTTAAATTTTAAGTAACATTTAGATAGTGTTTTTAGGTAGGTATTTTATATTAAAAGTAAAATACCTACTTTTTTCTTGTAAAAAATGTATATTACATATGAAAAAGAAAATGTTTACACAAATAATAAAATAATATTTATATAATATTTATCGGTATAAATTAACAGATGTTTATAAAAAGGTGGGATCTATTGACATAAAAATACAAAAAATATATATTATTTATATATTAAGCACTTAAGGAGGATTTTAAATGAAGAGGGATAAATTCGCTTCTAAACTTGGGGTTTTAGCAGCAGCTGTAGGATCAGCAGTAGGTTTGGGTAATATATGGAAGTTCCCTTATATTACAGGGGTTAATGGAGGAGCAGCCTTTATTTTAGTATATTTAGTATGTATTGTGGCTATTGGAATACCAGTAATGTTATCAGAGTTTTCATTGGGAAGGAAAAACCATACAAATGCAGTTGAATCTTTTAAGAAGATATCGCCAAATACAAAGTGGCATTATACTGGGTTTTTATCTATAGCTACCGCTTTTATTATATTATCATTTTATTCAGTTATAGCAGGTTGGATAATTTCATACATAGTTAGATCTATTACAGGAGGTTTTAAAGATATTCCAGCAGATGGATTTGCAGAATTCTTTGGAACATTAGTTTCAAATCCTATTGAACCAACTATTTGTACATTAGTAGTTTTAGTTATAACAGCAATTATAGTTATATCAGGAGTAAAAGGAGGGATAGAGAAGTTTTCGAAAGTAGCTATGCCTATATTAGTATTAATAATTGCAATATTAATGATTAGATCAGTTACTTTACCAGGAGCAGAAAAAGGATTAGAATTTTTATTTAAACCTGATTTCTCAAAACTTACTTTAAATGGTGTACTAGAAGCTTTAGGGCATTCATTTTATACTTTAAGTTTAGGGATGGCTATAATAGTAACCTATGGTTCTTATATTGATAAAAAAGAAAATTTAGTAGCTTTATCTTATAAGGTAGCAGTAGCGGATACGATTATTGCTCTTATGGCTGGAGTAGTAATATTCCCAGCAGTATTTGCATATGGGTTAGAAGTAGGTGCAGGGCCTAGCCTTATATTTATAACATTACCAGCAGTATTTAAATCTATGGCTTTTGGTAGATTTTTTGAACTTTTATTCTTTGTTTTAGTTGCTATAGCAGCTATAACTTCAATGGTATCATTAATGGAAACATCAGTAGTATTTTTAGTAGAACAATTCAATTTAGAAAGAAAAAAATCAGCTTGTATTGTAACATTAGGTTTATTTATATTAGCTATACCAAGTATTTTATCTTTTGGGCCTATAAGTGATTTTAAACTAATAGGTGATAGAGGAGTATTTGATTCTTTAGACTTTTTAACTTCAAATATTTTATTGCCTTTAGGTGGAATTTTAGTATGTTTATTTGTTGCTTGGGTATGGGGAGCTAAAAATGCTAGTAATGAGATATCTAGTGATGGAGCATATGAATTTAAAACTAGAAAGTTATATGAATTTGCAGTAAAATATGTAGCGCCTCTTGGAATATTATTTATTTTCTTATATGGATTAGGAATATTAGAGATAATAAAAGATATGTTTTAATAAATAAAAGAATAAAGGACCGATGCTGTTAATATAGATCAGTCCTTTATTCTTTTTATTTATTATTTCTAGGTTTTATTTTAATTCTTAAGTATCTGGTTATTGTGGAAACAAAAATTATACCTAAAGCTAAAATACCTGCACTAGATATTGTAGATATAGCAAGAGAGAGTCCAACATCTATATTACCATTGACTATTTCAAACATAGTATTATACATACCAGCTCCAGGAACTAATTGTATAAGGCAACATACTATAAGCGTTGTTACAGGTGTTTTTAGTACTCTTGCAAAAATTTCAGAATATATAGAGCAACAAACAGAAGAGATAAAAAAGCCAACTATAGATGAAATATTTAAAGATAAACATATTTCATATACTAACCAACTTAATCCTCCACCTAAAAATGCATAAAATAATTTTTTTCCTTTTATATTAAAAATAACTGCGAAACCTAAAGCACCTAAAGCAGCAGCTAGAGTTGTACTAATCATTAAAAACTTCCTCCTAAAGTATTTATCCAAAAACTTAAAACAGCACCAGAGCCAACAGCTATAGAAATAGCAATTAAAAATGCTTCTGCAGCTTTAGTGATACCAGATAAATAATCACCAGCTATAGTATCTCTTGCTGCATTAGTAATAGCAAGTCCTGGGACAAGAAGCATCATAGCACCTATATTAGTTGCATCGATATGATTTGCTATATTTAAAAGATAAAGAATTATAGCTAAAGCTGAAGATATTGCACCACATATAGTGTTTATGAAAAAAGCATTCATCGATAGTTTTTGAAATTTTATAGATATAAATTGAATTATAAAGCCTATTATAAAAGCTGCAAGACAATCATGTAAATCTCCTTGAAAAACTATAGCAAACATTCCTGCAGACATAGCAGAGAAAAGTAATGTGGTAAGTAAGTTATAATGATCTCCTTTATCAATATCTTTTAATTTTGTATGTAAAGTATTTAAATCCATGGAATGATTTTGAATATATCTAGCTAAATCATTTACTTTATCAACCTTATTAAGATCTACTCCTCTTGATGTAACTCTTTTAATTAATGAATATGTTTCTAGATTATCATTATAAGTTATTGAAACCATAATTCCAGTAGGAGTTGCAATGGTATCAACGGTATCAGCACCAAAGGCTAGACAAATTTTATAAATAGTTTCTTCAACCCTATATATTTCAGCACCACTTTCAAGCATTATTTTACCTGCATAAGTAGAAACTTGTAATAGTTTATTTAAATCCATAATAGTCCTCTATTCGTTAGTGAATTTTAATTGTATTATAGCATAATATGGTGTGTTGTTAATAAGTTTTGAGTAATATAGAATTATTAAAAGTTTAAAAGTAGAAAGAATTTCTAAAGATAAGTTTAAATTATTATGTTATATATAGAAAATTAAAAAAAATGTTATTCAAAAAAAAGTTGATAAACAAAGGAATTAAACGTATAATTTATAAAAAAGATTAAATTGGGGTGACATAAAAATGAATTTTGAAAATGTATCAAAAGTTGATGAAGAGATTTATACTTTAATTAATAAGGAATTAAAAAGACAACAAACAGGTATTGAACTTATAGCTTCAGAAAATTTTACTAGCAAAGCTGTAATGGAGGCTATGGGATCATATTTAACTAATAAATATGCTGAAGGTTATCCTGGAAAAAGATATTATGGTGGATGCTATGTAGTAGATGAAGTGGAAGAGTTAGCTAAAAAGAGAGCTTTAGAATTATTTGGTGGAGAACATGTTAATGTCCAACCTCATTCAGGTTCACAAGCTAATATGGCTGTTTATTTTACTATACTTAAACCTGGAGATACAGTTTTAGGAATGGATTTAAGTCATGGTGGACACTTAACTCATGGATCACCAGTTAACTTCTCAGGAAAGTTATTCAATTTTGTTTCTTATGGGGTAGATAAAGAAACAGAAGTGATAGATTATGAAAATGTAAGAAAACTTGCAAAAGAACATAAACCAAAGCTGATAGTTGCAGGGGCTAGTGCATATTCTAGGATTTTAGATTTTAAAAAATTTAGAGAAATAGCTGATGAAGTAGGAGCGTACTTAATGGTAGATATGGCTCATATAGCTGGATTAGTAGCAGCAGGAGTTCATCCATCACCAGTCCCATATGCAGATTTTGTTACAACAACTACTCATAAGACTTTAAGAGGACCAAGGGGAGGACTTATAATCTGTAAAGAAAAATTTGCAAAGGATTTAGATAAATCCATATTCCCAGGTATGCAAGGTGGTCCTTTAATGCATGTAATAGCTGGTAAGGCTGTATGTTTAAAAGAAGCATTAGATCCAACTTATAAAGAATATATGAAACAAGTAGTGAACAATTGCAAGGTTCTTGGAGAAGAATTAGTTAAGAGAGGATTTAAATTGGTATCAGGTGGATCAGATAATCACTTAATATTAGTAGACTTAACAAATAAAGATATAACAGGTAAAGAGGCGGAAAAATTATTAGACTCAATAGGAGTAACTTTAAATAAAAATACTGTTCCTAATGAAACTAGAAGTCCATTCGTTACTTCAGGAGTTAGAATAGGTACTCCTTCAGTTACTACAAGAGGTTTTATAGAAGAAGACATGAAAGTAATTGCAGAAATTATAGATGAAGCAATTAAAAACAAGGATGGCGATTTAACACCATTAAGAAATAAAGTTATAGCTTTATGTGAAAAACATCCTTTATATTAAAATACTATTATAAATATACTGTATCTGGATACTTAACAATTATTCAGATACAGTTATTTTATTATAGATAAAGATAATTTTTTTATGACATAAGTGAGTAAAAATTAAATGTTTACCTTTACAGAGGTTATGGCACCGCCGCGACCTGGGTATACTAACTTTAAGTTGAGTAAATCAACTTTATGAATACTTTTTCGAAGCATATCTATATCTTCAGCAATTAGTGCTTCAGATGGATAAATTAAATTCATAAACATATCACCAGCAATTAATTCATCTTCATTTATCAATATACCTATAGAACCTTTAGTATGACCAGGTAAATGAACTATTTTTGCATCAACTCCAAAGTTTTTAAGAGATTCACCATCTTCTAGAAATAAGTTGGGTTCAAAATCATCAGTAGAGCGTCTTTTAAATTGGTATAAAGAAATTTTCTTGAAGAATGTACCTAAAAGTGAATTAGAGTAAATGGTATTTACTAAATTATTTTTAGAAAGTTTATAATCATCTATGTGCATTGCAATTTTAGCATTAAATTCTTTAGCTAAAAAAGCTACATTACCGGTGTAGTCCATATGTCCATGGGTTAATATAATCAATTTTATGTTATAGTTTTTTAGCTTTTCTAATAGATAGTTTCTATATTTTTTTGTTGCAGTATCTATTAAAATGGCAAAATCATCACCTTCTATCAAATAACAATTTAAATTACCGCAGGATATAGTAATTATGTTATACAATAAATCCACCACCTATCTTAAATATATTTCTAAGTATAACATTAACAAGAAATATTTTCAATAAATGGAACAAAAAGTAAATAAAAGAAGGTGTATAGAAAGTGAAAAATATGGTATATTAAGGGAGAGGATGTATAAGAAGACTAGCTAATAATAGTCAAGTGAGTTTTTAAAAAATATTATTTTCTAAAAACATATAAGGGGGATATATTTATGAAATATATAGATTTGCATTGTGATACGGCTTGGAAAATGTTTTATCAAGGAGAAAAATTTAAAAGTAATAATTATGATATAGATATTGAAAAATTAAGAAAAGGAGATGCACTTGCACAAACTTTTGCATTTTTTATAGATTTAAAAGAAATAAAAAGTAATCCTATGATAGAATTTGAACTAATGTATAATAATTTTATAAAAGAGATTCAAAATAATAGTAAGGAAATAGAAATAGTAACTAATATAGAAGAGTTAAAAGTAGCAGCAACAAATAAAAAGTTAGGAGCTTTTTTATCTATAGAAGAGGGAGAAGTTTTAGAAGGAGATATTAATAATATAAAGAAAGTTTATGATAAAGGTATAAGACTTATAACTTTAACTTGGAATTATAATAATTCTATTGGATATTCCCATTTAGAAAGCATGAATCAAAAAAAAGGTTTAACTTTTTTAGGAATTGAAATGATTAGGGAAATGGAAAATATAGGAATAATACCAGATGCATCTCATTTATCAGATGAAGGTTTTTATGATTTAGTAAGAGAATGTAGGAAGCCATTTATAGTTACTCATTCAAATAGTAGATTTATAACTAATCATTCAAGAAATTTAACAGATGATATGATAAAATTATTATCAAATAAAGGAGGAGTGATGGGATTAAACTTTTGTTCTTATTTTTTAGGAGAAAACGAAGTTTCTTCTATAGAAGATATGATTAAACATATAAAGCATATAAAGAATGTTGGAGGGATAGATGTTTTAGCTTTAGGTAGCGATTTTGATGGAATAGAGAATAAGGTAGAAATAGATAATGCATCAGAAATGGGAAAATTAGCTTTTTGGTTAGAAAAAGAAGGGTTTACCTATGATGAAATTGAAAAGATATATAGTAAAAATGTAATTAGATTATTTAAAGAAGTATTGAAATAAAGGATGAAGTAATATGAGTAAGTTAACAGGAAAAGTAGCAATAGTAACAGGATCTTCAAGAGGGATTGGAAGAGCAATAGCTATGGACTTTGCAAAAGAAGGTGCAAATATAGTTATTAATTATTCAAGAGATCAGGAAGGTGCTAATGAAACTTTAGAACTTGTAAAAAAGGTGGGAAGTACAGGAATATTAGTAAAAGAGGATGTTTCAAACTTTGAGGGAGCAGAAAGAATAGTTAACGAAACAATAAAGCATTTTGGAAAAGTAGATATATTAGTTAATAATGCAGCCAAGAGTACTGTGGGTTTATTTATGGATGCAACTAAAGAAGATATAAATAGCATAATTAGTACTAATCTTTTAGGACCTATGTATTTAAGTAAATTAGTCATACCACATATGCTGGGAAAAAGTGGAGTGATTTTGAATATATCATCTATATGGGGGGAAGCAGGAGCATCTTGTGAAGTAAATTATTCTACTACTAAGGGAGGAATGAATTTATTTACAAAAGCTTTAGCAAAAGAAATGGCACCATCTAATATAAGAGTAAATGCGATAGCTCCTGGGGTAATAGAAACAAAGATGAATTCTTTTTTAAGTGAAGAAGAAAGAAAAGAATTAGAAGAAGAAATTCCTATGGGCAGATTTGGACTTCCAGAAGAAGTGGCTAAAACAGCTATTTTTTTATGTTCAGAAGATTCATCTTATATTACAGGTCAAATTATTAAAGTAGATGGAGCAATACTATAATAAAAAAACAGGATATTACTTTTTAAGTAATTATCCTGTTTTTTTATTTAATCTTCATCTTTTACTTCGGTTTTAGGTAAGAAATATTTAAATTCTACACCTTCATTAGTATTAGTTAATGAGTATTTAAATTTATGTAAATCTAATATATTTTTAACTATAGATAATCCTAAACCAGTACTATTACCATCTCTTCTTCTAGATTTATCAACTCTGTAAAATTTAGTGAAAAGATTTTCAAGGTCAGAAGGATTTATATAACTTCCTTTATTAATAACTGAAATTTTATAAGTATCATCATTTTCGAGAGAAATAGATACTAAAATATCATTATTAGCAGGAGTGTATTTAATTGCATTAGTAATAACATTGGTTAAAACTTGTTCCATTTGAAAAATATCTGCATTTACATATGAATAATCAGTATAAGCATTAAAAATTAAGTTTAGATTATTTTCCTCTGCATTAGATATATGTTTAGATACCACTTTTTTTATTAATCTGTTTATATTAAAAACTTCAGGAGAAGGTTTTATTACACCAGATTCTAGTTTTGAAAGTTCGAGCATGTTATATACTAATACTCCCATCTTTTTGGATTCATCAATAATAGTTTCTAAGTAACTTTCAGAATCAGCACCAGATACTATACCATCTTTTAAACCTTCTGCATAACCTTCAATAATACCAATAGGAGTTTTTAATTCATGACTTACAGAAGCTATAAAATCCTTTCGTAAGGTTTCTAATCTTCTCTCTTTTTCTATATCTGCTTCTAGCCTTTTATTTTTTTCTTTTAAATCAGTTAAAGCATTTTCAAGGTTAGAAGAAAGGAAGTTTAGAGTATTAGCTAGATTTCCTATTTCATCTTGATTAGATACCATACATTTTTCTGAAAAGTCCATTTGACTCATTTTGCTAGCTACTTTATTAATCTTTATTAATGGATTAGATATAATTTTAGAAAAAATTAAAGAAAGTAATGCAGCTACAAATAGAAATCCTACAAAGATATAAGTGTAAAATTCGCTAATAACATCATATGCTTCTGTAATAGATTGAATAGATGCAACAGCAAGTAAGATAGCATCATTTTTTCTATAAATTGACATAGAGGATACTACACCTATTTTTTGCATATTAGATACAGGATCATAAAAACTTAAAGTTATAGGTTCTCCTAAATTAGCTACTTTATTTATTATATCTGGATTATTATTAAAGACTAAATCTGAAAAAGATTGTAGTATTTTTAAATCATGAGCTTCTTGATTAGAGTTTTTTACAATATAATTTAAATCACCCTTTAACGAACAAATGCCTAGTTTTGAATTAGTATCTTCTTCAAAGTTATTCATAGCATCACTAAGAGCAGAATCATTATTTAGTTCAAATGAATATACATGGCTAAACTTAGATATTTCACTAATTAAGTTATGCTTTTTTCTTCTTTCGTAAAATCCTTGGAAGAAGAAAGTTTGAAATATTAATGTAGAACCCATTAATATTATTAATGAGCCAAGAGTTATTATAAAAAGTTTAGAGGATAACTTATGTTTCATTAAGATTTCACCTCAAATTTATAGCCACTACCCCTAACTGTTACTATATAATTTGATTTTTCGCCAAGTTTTTCTCTTAATCTTTTAACATTAGTATCTACAGTTCTGATATCTCCATAATAATCTATCCCCCAAACACTATCTAAGATATTATCTCTTGATAATGTAATAGATTCATGGTCAATTAAGTAAACTAATAATTCATATTCCTTAGGAGAAAGAGATACAACAACATCATTTACTTTTACTTCTTTAGATAATTTATTGATTACAAGACCATTATATTCTTGAGAACTTGTATCGATATCTTCTCTGGTTCTTTTTAATAATGCTTTTACTTTAGCAACCAATACCTTAGGACTAAAAGGTTTTGTTACATAGTCATCAGCCCCTATATCGTAACCTTGAAGTTTATCTTCTTCTTCGCTTTTTGCTGTAAGTAAAATAACAGGAAGAGTAGAGACTTCTCTGATTTTATTTAAAGTAGTTAAGCCATCCATAACAGGCATCATTATATCCAATACTATAAGATCAATTTTTTCCTTTTTAAATATTTCTAAAGCATCTAAACCATTTTCAGCTTCAAAAATATTAAAATCTTCTTTCAGAAAATAATCTCTCAGTAAAAACCTTATTCTAAATTCATCTTCAACTATTAGAATATTTTTTTTCATATAAATTTCATCTCCTCATACCAATAACATTTGTAAAGTAATCTAACTATAATTATATATAAAATAAAAAGGATATAAAATAGAATAATAGAATAATATATTGTAAAGTAAGTAAAAAAAGATTATATTTTAAATTGCTATAAGAAAAAAAAGGAGCGTTTGAATGTTAAAACTTAATTTTGATATAAAAAGACACAAATTAAATAACGGGCTAGAAATTTTAACTATAAAAAAAGATACTCAAATATCTTCTATAAATGTAGGAATAAAAGTTGGTGCAATGAATGAAAATATGAAACAAAAAGGTTTAAGTCATTTTATTGAACATATGCTTTTCAAAGGGACAAAAAATAGAGATAATGAAAAGTTGAATTATGAACTTGAGGCCTTAGGGGGAGAATATAATGCTTACACTGAATACAATTCTACAGTATATACAATAAGTTGCTTAACAGAAGAACTAAAAAATGCGGTTAATTTATTAGGTGATATGATCATTTCATCAGATTTTCCAGAAGATGAGTTAGAAAAGGAAAGAGGGGTTATCTTAGCAGAAATTAGGACAAGTAAAGATGATATAGAAGACTTGAGTTTTAAGAGAGTTAATGAAGTGGCTTTTGAAGAAAGTCCTTTAAGAATAGATGTGACAGGAATTGAAGAAGAGGTAAAAAACTTTACTAGAGATGATTTAGTTGCTTTTTATGAAAAATATTATAGTCCTAAAAATTCTTTGATTACAATGGTATCTTCTTATGATCATGAGGAGGCAAGAAATATAATTGAAAAAGAATTTGGTTTATGGAAAGGGGAATTTGTTCAAGAAGTTAAAGTCATAGAAGAGAAAAATAAAAATGTGAAAGTAACTAGCTACAAAAATGATATGGAGCAAAGTACTATATTATATTTATATACTTTTTATGACTTAGATAAAAAATATGAACTTCCTCTTAGAATTTTAAATCATAGGTTAGGTGAAAGTTCTAATTCTTTATTATTTAGAGAAATTAGAGAAAAAAGAGGATTGGCTTATGATATATATACACAATTAGATATGACTAAATATATAAAAACTTTATATATTTATACAGCAGTGTCAGAAGAAGATGTAGAGGAAGCTATATCAGCAATAGATGAAACTTTAGACAGTATATTAAAAGAAAAAATAGTTATAGGTGATAAGGATTTAGCCATAATGAAAAAGGTTCATAAAACTGCTGTTATCTCTACATTAGAAGATTCTTCAGAGTTATGTAATTATATATTACATCAAGAACTTGAAAATGAAGATATCTTTGAATTTGTTAAGGATATGGAAAGTTTAAATAATCTTAATAAGGGAAGAATAGATGAGGTATCAAAATTAGTATTAAAAGATCCTACAATTCATATATTAAGAGCTACAAAGGAGTAATGTACTTTTGGGTAAAATAACAAAAATTGAAGTTCAAAAAAGAAATAAAGATAGAGTTAATGTATATATAGATAATAATTATGCTTTTTCTGTTAATAATGAGCTTGTATATAAAGAAGGATTAAAGGTAAACTTAGAAGTAGATGAAGAAAAAATTTTAAGTATAGCAAAAGAAGAAAATAAATTAAAGTGCAAAGAAACAGCTCTTAGAATAATAGAGAGAAGCTATAAAACAGAAAAGGAAATGGAAGAAAGATTAATAGAAAAAGGTTATGATTTAGAAAGTATAGCCATTGTAATAAAATTTTTAAAGGAATATAATTTTATAGACGATCAATCATATGCAAAAATGTTTATAAAAGATAAAATTAAAAGTCAAGGAAGTCAAAAGATAAAGTATTCTTTAATAAGAAAAGGAATAGATAGAGATATAATTGATAATTTATTACTTGATATAGATAAGGATGAGGAAAGAGAAGTACTTAAGGAGTTAGCTATAAAAAAATATAATCAACTTATCAAAAGAGAAAGTGATAAATATAAATTAAGGGATAAACTTTGTAGATTTTTAATAAGCAGAGGGTATGATTATTCCACAGTTAAAGATATAATAAGAGAGGTTTTAGAAGAAATAAAATAGAAGTTAAAGGGGAAGAGAAAATGAATTTGAATATCCAAACACTACTTTGCTTAGGGATATTATTAGTTTCTATGATTTCTATAATAAAAGTAGTTATGGAGACAAGAAGTTTAGAAGAAGGTATAAAATCTATAGTTTCAGGATGTTCCACTATAATTGCATTTTTTATTTTTATTACTTTTTATGAATTGCTTGATGCTAAAATAACAGTTATATTAACAGAGAAGTTTTCGGTTCAAATAGGAAATAATATAATAATTCATCTAGCAGTATTAGCACTTATATTTATAATTATTAAATTCATCATTGAAGCTTTGTTAAATTTTGTTAATAGTTTTATTTTTAGTAAAAGTGTTAAAAATATAGAAAGTAAAGGGATGTTGCTTTTTTTATCTACTATATTTGGGATGATAAGAGGTACTTTAATCATAATAGGTGTTTTTTTAACTTTATCAATATATAATAACATTGCAAAAGATAATTTAAAGATCAATTTTTTTAATAATTTTAGAGCTTACAATATTGTTGAAAAACTTGTAGATGGAAGTAAGATAAAAAATATATCTAATGGAATTCAAGAAAAGATATCATCAGAGCAACTAGTTTATTATAATGGAATTACTGTAGCCGAAGGTGTAAAATCTAATGAAAGTATAGACAATAAAGCTAGAGAATTAATAAAAAATAAAAATACAGATAGAGAGAAAGCTAGAAATATATATACTTGGGTTGGAAGTAATATAATTTATGATGATGAAAAGGCTAGAAAAATAGTTGAAGAGAACTCTACAGAAGAAAGTGGAGCTATAGTAACCTTTAGAGATAAAAAAGGAATTTGCTTTGATTATTCTTGTCTGTATACAGCTATGTTAAAAGCAGTAGGAATAAAGAATAGAATAGTAATAGGACAAGCTTATAATGGAGAAGAATTTGTAAGTCATGCATGGAATCAAGTATATTTAGCAGATGAAGAAAAATGGATAAATGTTGATACTACTTTTTATCAAGCAGGTGACTATTTTGATAATTATAATTTTAATTCAGAGCATAAGGAAGAAAGTGTAGCTGGAGAATTTTAAAAGATGAAGTTCCAAGAAAGGAACTTCATCTTTTATTTAATCTATTAGTTATTAATTTTATAGCTTTTTCACAGTCTGTATCTTCATTATTAAGTGCCCATGCAATATTAAAGTTTATTAAAGCCTTATTAATATTTTCTTGCATTGCATAACAATAACCTAAATTGAAGTAATATTTGCTCTCTTTATGTAAATTAAGAGCTTTTTTAATCATAGATATAGCGCTATCGTAGTCTTTCAATTTAATGAAGCAAACGCCAGAATTATAATAGGAGCAGGCTTCATTATTTTTTTGTTCTATAGCTTTTTTATAATAGTCTATAGCTTTTTGGTAATCTTGAGAGTTATAAAGTTTGTTTCCTTCATTAAAAAAGTTCATATTGCCTCCTCAAAAAATTAAAAAAGTGTAACACATTAATGATTATAGACATAGCTTTTATATTATATACATGAAATTAGGGATATATTACTATATTTTTTATGTTTATGGATAAAGCATTATATATAACTAAACCTTGAAAAACATGACATAAAAGGTATAATAATAATTAGCTAGATTTTAAATAAGTAGGTGTAAAAATGAAAATATATAATATGGGATTAGATGTTGGGTCTACCACTGTAAAAGTTGTTATTCTAGACAAAGATGAAAAAATAATTTATAGCCAATATAGAAGACATTTTTCAGATATTAGAAATACTATTATCGAACTAATTAAAGAAGCTTATTCTAATGTAGGGGATGCAAAAGTTACAATAAGTGTTACAGGATCAGGGGGATTATCTGTATCAAAATGGCTAGATATTAATTTTGTTCAAGAAGTAATTGCATG
This sequence comes from uncultured Clostridium sp., assembly GCA_934755305.1. Classification (GTDB taxonomy): domain Bacteria; phylum Bacillota; class Clostridia; order Clostridiales; family Clostridiaceae; genus Clostridium. The sequence goes on from CAKVLD010000001.1 coordinate 51,987, forward strand.
TACAAAGACTGTAGAAACTAGAATCCCAAGAACAGATGTAGCTATAGAGCTAGGTGGAGAAGACGCAAAAATTACTTATTTTAAGGGCGGAATAGAACAAAGAATGAATGGTACTTGTGCTGGTGGAACTGGTGCATTTATTGATCAGATGGCTACGTTATTAAATACAGATGCAAAAGGATTAAATGATCTTGCAAAAGAACATAAAGTTATATATCCTATTGCCTCAAGATGTGGAGTTTTTGCTAAAACTGATGTGCAACCTTTAATTAATGAAGGAGCAAAAACGGAAGATATTGCAGCTTCTATATTACAAGCTGTAGTAAATCAAACAATAAGTGGACTTGCTTGTGGTAAACCTATAAGAGGAAATGTAGCATTTTTAGGTGGCCCATTATTTTTCTTGTCAGAATTAAGAAAAAGATTTATAGAAACTTTAAATCTTTCAGAGGAACAAATAATATTTCCTGAAAATTCGCAATTATTTGTAGCTTATGGTGCGGCATTATTATCTAGAAAAAGCAAAGAAGTAGAATTAAAGGAAATAGCAGATAAAGTAGAAAAAATACAAGATATTAATGAAGATGATGTGGAAAGACTTAGACCATTATTTAAAGATGAAAAAGAGTACAAAGCGTTTGATGAAAGACATAAAAGAGCAAAAGTAAAAAGAGGAAAGCTTGAAGGTTATAAAGGAAAAGCATTTTTAGGAATAGATGCTGGTTCAACTACTACAAAGATAGTTTTAATTAATGAAAGTAGTGAAATAATATATAGTTATTATGGTAGTAATGATGGAAGTCCATTAAGTAAAGTAATAGAAATATTAAAAGAGTTATATTCAAAACTTCCTGAGGGAGTAGAGATAGCAAATTCAACAGTTACTGGATATGGAGAAGCTTTAATAAAGGCTGCATTACATGTTGATATTGGAGAAATTGAAACTATAGCTCACTACAAAGCATCAGAATACTTTTTACCAGGAGTGGATTTTATACTTGATATTGGTGGACAAGATATGAAATGCTTAAGAATAAAGAATGGAGTAATAGATTCAATTCTTTTAAATGAAGCATGTTCATCAGGATGTGGTTCATTTATAGAAAGCTTTGCAAAATCATTAAATATGAAGGTAGAAGATTTTGCAAAAGAAGCAGTTAAATCAAAGTCTCCAGTAGATTTAGGTTCTAGATGTACTGTATTTATGAATTCAAGAGTAAAGCAAGCACAAAAAGAAGGTGCGGAAGTATCAGATATTTCAGCAGGTCTTTCTTATTCAGTAATAAAAAATGCTTTATTTAAAGTTATAAAAATAAGAGATGAAAAAGAAATGGGTCAAAAGATAATAGTTCAAGGTGGAACTTTCTATAATGATGCAGTTTTAAGAAGTTTTGAACTTATATCAGGTAGAGAAGCAGTAAGACCGGATATAGCAGGTATTATGGGAGCTTTTGGCTCAGCTTTAATAGCAAAAGAAAGATATGATGGAAATATTAAAACAACACTTTTACCTAAAGATAAAATAGACAGTTTTGAAATGTCGTCAGATTTTAGAAGATGCGGAAAGTGTGGAAATAACTGTTTATTAACAATAAATAAATTCTCCACAAATGAAGAATTTATATCAGGAAATAGATGTGAAAGAGGTTTAGGTATAGAATCTTCAAAAAAAGAAGTACCTAATATGTTTAAATATAAACTTAAAAGAACTTTTTCATATAAACCATTAAAGAAGGATGAGGCAAAAAGAGGAACTATAGGAATTCCTAGAGTTTTAAACGTATATGAAAATTATCCATTTTGGTTTACTTTACTTACTAATTTAGGATTTAGAGTCGAATTATCGCCTATTTCAAGTAAGAAAGTATATGAATTAGGAATAGAAACTATACCTTCAGAATCTGCTTGTTATCCTGCAAAGATATCTCATGGTCATATTATGTCATTAGTTAACAGGGGAATTAAGAATATATTCTATCCATGTATACCATATGAAAGAATAGAATTCTCCAATGCTAATAATCATTATAATTGTCCTATGGTAACTTCATATCCAGAAGTTATAAGAAATAACATGGATATATTAAAGGAAGAGGGAGTAAACTTTATACAACCATTCTTATCTTTAGCGGATAAAGGTGCCCTAAGCAAGAGAATAGTAGAAGAATTTAAAGAATTTAATGTTACTATGGAAGAGGCAAAAGAAGCTGTTAATAAAGCTTATGAAGAAAGAGAAAACTTTGATAGAGATTTAAGAAATAAAGGAAAAGAAGTATTACAATACTTAAAAGAGACAGGTAAAAAAGGTATTGTACTAGCTGGTAGACCATATCATATAGATCCAGAAATAAATCATGGTATTCCAGATATAATTACTTCCTTTGATATGGCAGTGTTAACTGAAGACTGTGTAGCATATATGGGAGTATTAGATAGTCCACTAAGAGTTGTAGATCAATGGATGTACCACTCAAGGCTATATAGAGCAGCAGCCTTTGTAGCAAATGAGCCATCTTTAGAACTTATACAATTAAATTCTTTTGGATGTGGCCTTGATGCTGTTACTACTGATCAAGTTGCTGAAATATTAGCTGAAAAAGGAAAGATTTATACTTGTTTAAAAATAGATGAAGGTAATAATTTAGGAGCAGCTAAAATAAGGATTAGATCATTAAAAGCAGCTATGGAAGAAAGAGAAAGAAATAATTATAAGGCTAAAGAAGAAAAAATAAAATATAAAAATCCAGTATTTACAAAGGAAATGCGTAAAACTCATACTATAATAGTTCCACAAATGTCTCCAATTCACTTTGAGCTTGTAGAAGTTGGAGCTAGAGCTTGTGGATACAATGTAGAAGTACTTCCTTCTATAGATAGTGAAGCTGTAGAAGAAGGATTAAAATATGTTAATAATGATGCTTGCTATCCATCAATAATAGTAATTGGACAAATTATTCATGGCTTAAAGTCAGGAAAATATGATTTAAATAGTACAGCAGTAATGATTAGTCAAACTGGTGGTGGATGTAGAGCAACAAATTATATTGGATTTTTAAAGAAAGCTTTAAAAGAAGCAGGATTTGAAAATATTCCTGTATTATCATTTAATACAGTTGGTCTTGAAAAACAACCAGGATTTAAGATAACACCAAAGTTAGTTAAAAGAGCACTTATGTCATTAATTTATGGGGATCTTTTTATGAGAGTATTGTATAGAGTAAGACCATATGAAAAGGTAAAGGGTTCAGCTGATAAGTTGCATGCAAAGTGGAGTAAAATAGCTAAAGAAAACCTTGTTAATGGAAGTAAGAGAGAATTTAACGAAAATATTATTAAGATAGTTGAAGAATTTGATAAATTAGAATGTTTAGATATAGTAAAACCTAAGGTAGGGTTAGTAGGTGAAATTTTAGTTAAATTCCATCCAACAGCTAATAATGAAGTAGTTAAGATAATAGAATCAGAAGGTGCAGAGGCAGTAATGCCAGATTTGATGGATTTCTTCTTTTATTCAGCTTATGATGAAGAGTTTAAGTATACTCATTTAGGTGCTAGTAGATTTCATAGAGACATATATATGTTTGCTATTAGATATATGGAGAGCTATAGAAAAACTATGAAAAAAGCATTAGATAATTCTAATAGGTTTCATGCACCAAAGCATATTAAGGAATTAGGAGAATTGGCTAAACCAATATTATCTTTAGGAAATCAAACGGGAGAAGGATGGTTCTTAACTGCTGAAATGATTGAACTTATAGAAAGTGGTGCAGATAATATAATTTGTATGCAGCCATTTGCATGTTTACCGAATCATGTAACAGGAAAAGGTATGATAAAAGCCTTAAAAGAAAAATATCCAAAAGCTAATATAGTAGCTGTAGATTATGATCCAGGTGCATCACAAGTTAATCAGTTAAATAGAATTAAGCTTATGTTATCAGTAGCCTTTAAGAAAGTGGAAGAGGAAACTTTTGAATTGCCAGGAAATAAAAATTTTAATATAGGTGAAGGCATTAGTTTTAATAACTAAATAAGATATAATATTCTAAATTAGTGATAAGATTTATAGAATAAAGTTAATTTGTTAGGCATAACCTAAATTTGAGGTGAAAAGTTATGTCAAATAAAATGAAAGCTGATAATAAGCGTAAAAAGAAGAATGTTAATCATAATCCACAAGCTGAAAGTGTAAAAGCTGTTTTTGGAGAACCAAAAGCAAAGGTTTATGATCCGACTGATTTTAAAATTTAAATAAATAGTTAAGCTAGATGTAATTATATTTATTAATAAATAGTATTACATCTAGTTTTTTTTATGGGGATATTTTTTTGATGCATATGATGCATATGTTTTTTTACATTTTTGTATTCGAATATTCTTTTTATGCGTATATTCATATATAAAAAAATATATAAATAATGTTACATTAAGTTTTTAATTATGTATAATATTAACAAGTGATATAAAATTGTTGGAGGAAATTTTTATGAATAGGATAATAGAAATTAAAGGCATAAAATTAGGAGAAGGTATACCTAAAATATGTACACCATTAATAAGTGATACAGATGAAAAATTATTAGAAGAAGCAAAAGAAGTAAGTATAGTTAAAGAAGTAGATCTAGTTGAATGGAGAGTGGACTACTATAAGTATGCGAAAGACATAGATAAAGTAAAAAATATATTAAAAGAGATTATATTGATATTAAAAGATAAACCTTTACTATTTACCTTTAGAACAAAAAAAGAAGGTGGCGAAAAAGAAATAACAGAAGATGAATATATATATTTAAATACAGAAATTATAAAAACAAAAATGATTGATTTAGTTGATGTTGAATTAAGCTTAGGTGATGAAAATTCAAAAGTAATTTTAGAAGAAGCTAATAAATTTAATGTTACGGTAATAATGTCAAATCATGATTTTAATAAAACACCAGAAAAAAAAGAAATAATTAATAGATTGGAAAAAATGATCTTACTTGGAGCAGATATAGCTAAGATAGCTTTAATGCCAAAGAATGAAGAGGATGTATTAACGTTATTGTCTGCAACTAATGAGGTGAAAAAACTTCATGAAGGTTATCCAATAATAGCTATGTCTATGGGAGGAACTGGACTTATAAGCAGAATATCAGGTGAAGTATTTGGGTCAATTCTAACTTTTGGAAGTATAAAGAATGCTTCAGCTCCAGGGCAAATACCTGTTAAAGAATTAGAAGAAGCATTAAAGATTATACATAAGTACAAGTAAATATATAATAAAAATATAAAAAAGTAATAAAGAGTTTAAAAAGTCTTAGTGTAGTTGATTAATGGCATAAATAGAAAAAACAAATTTTATGTCTATTAAAGTAATCAAATATGCTGAGATTTTTTTGTTTTTAAATAGTTTTTGAAAAAAAATAATTTCAAGAAAAATCTTATTAAAAAATTTATAAAAATTTAGTATGATTCATGAAGGTAAAAAATATGAGCTTAAATGTGTAAAAATTGCAAATATCTTTTTGACGATAAATAAAATGGCATTTTATGAAAAAATGTGGTAATAAAATACATGCTGTGAGAGAATATAGCATGTAATGAAATGGTTTAGGGGGTTAGAAAATGAAAAACAAATTAAACAAAACTGTTTCTGCACTATTAATGGGAGCTATGGTTTTACCAACAACTGGTTCTATTAATGTAGAAGCAAGTACAGGTCCTGATTCTGCAAAGGACACTTATAAGAGTAATTATACTTGGAACAAAGTTAATACTGGTGCTGGTGGCGGATTTATACCAGCAATAATATTTAACAAAGGAGAAAAAGATTTAATATATACACGTACCGATATGGGTGGTGCATATAGATGGGATCCTGAAACAAGTACATGGATTTCTTTATCTGATTGGATTTCTTTTGATGATTGGAATTTACTTGGTTGTGAAAGTTTGGCAGCTGACCCAGTTGAAACTAATAGAGTATATGTTTTAGCAGGAACATATACTAATGATTGGACTAATGATAATGGTGCTATATTACGCTCAACTGATAAAGGTGATCATTGGGAAAAGACTGAATTACCATTTAAGGTAGGTGGTAATATGCCAGGTCGTTCAATGGGTGAACGTTTAGTAATTGATCCAGTTGCTAATAATGTATTGTACTTAGGAAGCCATAAAGATGGGTTATGGAGAAGTGAAGATTATGGTGTTACTTGGAATAAGGTAGAAAGCTTCACAGCAACAGGAAGCTATATTGATCCTAACTTTAAAGATCAAACAGGTGTTGTTTGGGTAGAATTTGATAAAACTAGTGCTCCAGAAGGAACTACTGAAGATGGTAAGAAGTTACCATGCCAAACAATTTATGTTGGTGTTGCAGATGAAAAAGAAAGTATTTATGTAACTCATGATGCAGGAAAGACTTGGGAACCTCTAGAAGGGCAACCTACTCTATCAAATCAATCTAGCTGGGTAGGAAGCGATAAGCAGCCAAGAGCATTTTTACCTCAACATGGAAACTTAGATTCTAATGGAAATTTATATATAACTTATAGTAATGATTGCGGTCCATATGATGGAACTAAAGGTGATGTATGGAGATATAACACTAAGACAAAGGAATGGAAAAACATAAGTCCAGTACCTTCAAGCAGTGAAGATAACTACTTTGGGTATGGAGCTTTAGCTTTAGATGAACAACATCCTGGAACTTTAGTAGTTATGGCATTAAATTCATGGTGGCCAGATACTCAAATGTATAGATCAACAGATGCAGGTGAAACTTGGACACCAATTTGGAATTGGAATGGGTATCCAAGCAGAATATTAAGATATACACAAGATATATCTAAAGCACCATGGTTAAACTTTGGTGGAAATCCAAGTTATCCAGAACCAGAAGTTAAACTTGGTTGGATGACAGGAGGAGCATCTATAGATCCATTCAATTCAGATAGAATGATGTATGGTACAGGAGCTACTATATATGGAACAAACAATTTATCTGATTGGAAAGATGGAAGCAAAGTAAATATAAGTGTAATGGCTCAAGGAATAGAAGAAGAATCTGTATCAAAGGTAATAAGCCTTTCAAACTCTAAGACTCAATTACTTTCAGCTATGGGAGATGTTTGTGGATTCCGTCATGAGGATATAACAAAGGTACCAAGTAAGATGTTTACTACACCAGATTTTAGTACTGCTGATATGGATTATGCAGAATTAGAACAAAACTTTATAGTAAGAACTGGTCAAGTAAGTGATAGCGATAGAGATAGAAAGAAGAGTATTGCTTTTTCATACAATGAAGGTGAAAACTGGTTCACAGGAAAAGATATACCTGGAATAAAGGGTAGTGCAGGTGGAAGTGTTGCAGTAGCCGCTGATGCTAAGACAGTTCTTTGGTCACCAGGTGGAGAAGGAACTAGAACAGCTTACTATACTACTAATAACGGTAGTTCATGGAATAAAACTGAGGGTCTTCCAGATGGAGCAAAAGTTATTTCAGACCGTGTAAATGGACAAAAATTCTACGGTTATGTAGATGGAGAGTTTTATGTAAGTACAGATGGTGCTAAAACATTTACTAAAACTGCAGCAACAGGGTTACCAAAGACTGGTACACATGCTTGTAAAGCAGTTCCAGGTCATGAAGGAGATATTTGGATAGCTACTGGAAGTAAATATGAAGAAAATTATGGTATTTGGCATTCAACAGATTCAGGAGAAACATTTACTAAGCTTGAAAATGTAGAAGAGGCAGATAGCATTGGATTTGGTAAGGCAGCAGAAGGAAAAGATTACTTTGCAATTTATACTAATGCAAAGATAAATGGTGTTCGTGGAATTTATAGATCAGATGATGAAGGTGTAAATTGGGTAAGAATAAATGATGCAGAACATCAATATGGATGTGCGAATGCAGATATTACAGGAGATTATAAAGTATACGGAAGAGTATATGTTGCAACTAATGGTTTAGGTATAGCTTATGGAGATATAAATGGAGGATCAACTACTCCAGATGAACCATCAAAACCAGATGAACCATCAAAACCAGATGAACCAAAATCATTACTTGGGGATGTAAATTCAGATAATACTATAAATATGATGGATTATGTAAATCTTAAGTTATATCTATCTCACAAGTATCCAGGAGAAATCAATGAAAAGAATGCAGATTTAGATGGGGATGGAAAGATAACAGTTAAAGATTTATTAGCATTAAGAATGATGGTTTAGTATCTTAATCTTAATTAGTATATAGGGCAGTATCTAAGAATTTAAGTTTTAAATTGATTTTAAGATACACCCTTATATTTTGTGAAAAATAATAAGAGAAAGTAGGTAAAGAGGATGAAGAAGAATTTATGTACAATGCTAACTTCACTAGTTATGACTTCAGTACTTGTAACTAGTGCATCAGCTAGCACTGGTCCAATAACTAATCTGAAGCCAAGTAATGCTGGAGATTCATATGCATGGAAAAGAGTAAATACAGGAGCAGGTGGTGGATACATTCCTGCAACAATATTTAATAAATCAGAAAAAAATTTAGTATATTTACGTACTGATATGGGTGGTGCATATAGATGGAATCCAACAGATAAAACTTGGAAACCATTAACTGACTGGGTAGGTGCTAAAAATTATGAACAATTAGGAATAGAAAGTATAGCTACCGATCCAGTAGATACTAACAGAGTATATATGGCAGTAGGTACTTACACATATAGTTGGGGACAAAAAGGTTCTATTCTAAGATCAACAGATAAGGGGGAAACATGGCAAGAAACTAAATTACCATTTTCTTTAGGTGGTAATATGTCAGGAAGATGTGCTGGAGAACGTTTATCTATAGATCCAAATGATAATAGCATTATATACTTAGGTGCTCGTAATGGTAATGGATTATGGAAGAGTACAGATTATGGTGTGACTTGGAATAAGGTAGAAAGCTTTACTCATCCAGGAGATGTAGCTGATAAGTATGATTCAGATAGAACAGGTGTATGTTGGATAGCTTTTGATAAGAGCACAGGAAGTGCTGGAAAGGCTACTCAAACAATTTATGTGGGTGTCGCTAATACAGAAGCAAGTATTTATAAAAGTACAGATGGTGGACAAACTTGGGAAGCTGTTGCAGGACAACCAACTAAGGCAAATCAATCAGGATGGGATGCAGCATTTGTTCCACAACATGGAGTTTTAAGTTCTAATGGAAATCTATATGTATCTTATAGTGAATTACCTGGACCATATGAATCAAGTGATGGAGATGTATGGAGATATAACACTAAAACAGGTGAATGGAAAAATGTAAGTCCAGATGGATATAATTCAAGTAATAAAGATATGTACTTTGGATATGGCGGAATTGATGTAGATGCTCAAAATCCAGATACAATAGTTGTTGCAAGTTTAAGCTCATGGTGGCCAGATGCAAGAATGTATCGTTCAACAGATGGAGGGGAAACTTGGAAGCCACTTTGGGAAATATCTTATTGGCCAACAACTAAACGTATAAATCATTATACTCAAGATGTTTCAAACGCTCCATGGTTAGATTTTGGCAATAAAGATACTGAATCAGAAACAGCAGTAAAACTAGGATGGATGGTTGGGGGTGTATCCATAGATCCATTTAATTCAGACAAAATGTACTATGGAACAGGTGCAACTTTGTATGGAACAGAAGATTTAACTAATTGGGATAAAGGAACAAATGTAAATATTAAATGTATGGCTCAAGGTATAGAAGAGACAGCAGTTGAAGCTTTAATAAGTCCAACAGAAGGTGCTCCGTTAATTAGTGGTATGAGAGATGTTTATGGTTTTGTTCATAAAGATTTAAGTAAAGCACCAGACAAACAATGTAAGGTTCCTGAAGGAAATACATTTGGATTAGATTATGCACAAAATAAGCCAAGCCATATTGTAAAAGTTTCTACAGCAACTAATGCTTCAGGATTTGCTTATTCAACAGATGGTGGAGAAAACTGGACATCTGGTAAAGATCCAATAGGAGTTACAGTTGATAAAGATAATCCAGGAAGAGTAGCTATTTCAGCTGATGGAAGTATAGTTACCTGGGCAGTTAATTCTAAAGATATCAAGACAGCTTTTTATTCAATAGATAATGGAAATACATGGACTGCATCAGAAGGACTTCCAAGTGGTGCATCTGTAATAGCTGATAGAGTTAATTCAAAAAAATTCTATGGTCTTGCAGATGGTAATTTCTATGTAAGTACAGATGGTGCCAAAACATTTACTAAGACTGCATCAGGCTTACCAAAAGTTTCTGGAACACAAGGTCAATTTAAAGCTGCACTAGGAAAAGAAGGAGACGTTTGGGTAGTTGGTAAAGAAGAATCAGATCAACATGGTATGTGGCATTCAATAGATGGTGGACAAACTTTCACTAAGATAAGTGATATAGAATACGGTACTTCAATTGGTTTTGGTAAAGCTAAAGAAGGTAGCGATTATCCAGCTATATACACACGTTCAATAATAGATGGTAATGATGGATTCTACAGATCAGATGATGCAGGTAAGACATGGATAAGAATTAATGATGATGCTCATCTTTTTGGAACTTGTCATGCAGATATCACAGGAGATCCAAGAGTATACGGTAGAGTTTATATAGCTACAAATGGTCTTGGAATTGCTTATGGAGATATAAATAGTACATCAAAAGTTTTATCTGGAGATGTAAATAATGATGGTGTAGTAAACTTAATGGATTATGTAAGTCTTAAATTATATCTATCACATAAATATACTGGAGAATTTAATGAAGCTAATTCTGATTTGGATGGTGATGGAAAAATTAATGTAAAAGATTTATTAGCATTAAGATTATTAGTATAAATTTAGCCAACTCGTAAAATTACCAAATTGTATCATAAAAGAGGATTTTCAAGAATTTCCTCTTTTGTGACATATAATAAGGGTGATAAGAAAAAATATAGAAAAATATGAAATAAAATGTGATAATAAAATCGTATGGTAAGACTACGAGGGGGAAACAACAGTGTAAGAACTTTTATTCATCAAAATATGGATAAATTTTCTATATAACTTTAGGAGGGGAAATAAAAAAATGAAGAGGAAAAAAATATGCTCAATCATTACTGCTGCGGTTGTAACAGCATCGTTAACAATTCAAAGCGGTTATCAAGTTATGGCTATTGAAAAACCAAGTGTAAAATCTTTAGCTAGTAGTGTAAGAGGTGCAAGTGATAATAAACTTGAATTAAAGATGAATACATCTAATACAAATTCAACAGCAAATAGTATAGCACTTCAATATACACTAAAAAATACATCTTCTGAAGCAGTAGATTTAGCAGGTGTAAAAATAAATTACTACTACTCAAGTGATGAAGATAAGAAACAAAACTTTGTTTGTGACTACAGTGGTGGTATGGTAGGAGGAAGTTATAAGGGACTTACTCAATGTATACAAGGAACAGTTGCTAAGACTGGTTTAGAAGATCCAACAAAGAGCGATTGCATAGGTGTAGGTTTCTCAAGTGATGCAGGAAGCCTTTTACCAGGAGAAGAAATTCAAATTCAAATAAGAGTTTATAGAGATGACTGGTCAAATTATGATCAATCAAATGACTATTCATTTAATGATGCAAATAAAGTAGAAGTTTCTGTTAATGGTAGTGTTAATCCACCTGTTAATCCACCACAAAAGAAGGATGCTAAATTAACTTCAACTCAAGGTACTTTTGATAAGGCAGAACCAAAAGACTTGAATGTTGGTATGGAACTTAACGGAAATACATTAAAATCAATTAAGAATGATACTACAAATAAAGAATTAGTAGCAAATAGTGATTATAAGTCAACTACTTCAAATACTGCTTTATTAAAGGAATATTTAAATAAATTAGAAGTTGGTACTTATACATTATCTTTTGTTTTTGATAATAATACAGTAACTTATACTGTAAATATTGTAGACACATCAGTTCCAGCAGAGGATCAACTTGGAATAAAAGTTGGAGATGTTAAGGGAGAAGCTGGAGAAACAGTATCTGTACCAGTTGAATTAACTAATGTTCCTGAAAAAGGTTTATATGGATATAGCTTTACAATCAAATATGATAATACTAAATTTGATGGAGTAAAAGTAACACCAACAGATTTAAACCCATCAGCAGAGGATAACTTTATAGCAACTGTAGATGAAGCAGCAGGAACAATAAAGTTAACATATGTAAGTTCACAAATAGATAATTCAGAAACTATATTTAAAAATGGAAAGATAGCTGATATCAACTTCCATATTAAAGATAATGCTACTAAGGGAGAAAGTGATTTAACATTTACTAAGACAGGTAGTGCTGCTTATGTTAATGATGACTATACTTCAGGAGCATATAAAATAGCTTATGATAATGGTAGCATAACAGTTGTTAATGGAAGCCAATTAGGAGTTAATGTTGGTGAAATAGCTGGTTTACCAGGAGAAACAGTTTCAGTACCAGTTGAAATAACAGGTGCAGCTAAGAAAGGTGTATATGGATACAGCTTTACAATTAAATATGATAATACTAAATTTGATGGAGTAAAAGTAACACCAACAGATTTAAATCCATCAGCAGAAGATAACTTTATAGCAACTGTAGATGAAAAAGCAGGAACAATAAAGATATCATATGTAAGTTCACAAATAGATGATTCAGAAACAATCTTTAAAGATGGAAAGATTGCTGATATAAGTTTCCATATTAAATCAGGAACTGCAAAAGGAGTTTATAAGGTAGATGCAGTAGAAGGAACAGGAAGTGCAGCATATGTAAATGCTGATTATTCAACAGGAGCATATGAAATCAATTATAAAGATGGTGCTATAAATGTTGAAAAGGCTCCAGTTAAAGATGTTGAAGTATCAGTAGGAGAAATAAAAGGACAAGCTGGAGATACAGTTAAGGTTCCAGTTAATTTAAGTAGTGTTGATAAAGAAGGTGTATATGGATATAGCTTCACAATCAAATATGACAATACTAAGTTTGATGGAGTAGAAGTAATACCAACAGACTTAAATCCATCAGCAGAAGATAACTTTATAGCAACTGTAGATGAAAAAGCAGGAACAATAAAGATATCATATGTAAGTTCACAAATAGATGATTCAGAAACAATCTTTAAAGATGGAAAGATTGCTGATATAAGTTTCCATATTAAATCAGGAACTGCAAAAGGAGTTTATAAGGTAGATGCAGTAGAAGGAACAGGAAGTGCAGCATATGTAAATGCTGATTATTCAACAGGAGCATATGAAATCAATTATAAAGATGGTGCTATAAATGTTGAAAAGGCTCCAGTTAAAGATGTTGAAGTATCAGTAGGAGAAATAAAAGGACAAGCTGGAGATACAGTTAAGGTTCCAGTTAATTTAAGTAGTGTTGATAAAGAAGGTGTATATGGATATAGCTTCACAATCAAATATGACAATACTAAGTTTGATGGAGTAGAAGTAATACCAACAGACTTAAATCCATCAGCAGAAGATAACTTTATAGCAACTGTAGATGAAGCTACAGGAACAATAAAGATATCATATGTAAGCTCACAAATAGATGATTCAGAAACAATTTTCACAGATGGAAAGATTGCAGATATAAAATTCAATGTTAAGTCAGAAACTGCAGAAGGAACTTATAAAGTAGATGCAGTAGAAGGAACAGGAAGTGTAGCATATGTAAATGCTGATTATTCAACAGGTTCATATGACGTTAAATATAATGATGGTTCAATAAGTGTTAAACCTTCTAATAAGCCAATAGAGGCTGTAACAGTAAAAGCTGATAATGCAACAGTAGAAGCAGGCTCAACTGTAACAGTACCAGTTTCAATAGATACTACAAGCACTAAGGGTGTATATGGATATAGTTTTGTAGTTTCATATGATAACACTAAGTTTGATGGAGTAGAAGTAGTTCCAAGTGAATTAAATCCATCAGCAGAAGATAACTTTATAGCAACTGTAGATGAAGCTACAGGAACAATAAAGATATCATATGTAAGCTCACAAATAGATGATTCAGAAACTATTAAAGAAAACGGAAAGATAGCAGATATTAAATTACATGCTAAAGAAACAGCTGCTGTAGGTTCAACAACTTTAGATATTAAAGAAGATACAACAAGCTTTGCATATGTAAATAGTGACTACACTCCAGGATCATTTGTAGTAGAAGCGGTAGATGGAACAGTAGAAATAACTGCTAAATCAACACCAAAGCCAGAAGTTGTAGATTCAACTTTAAAAGTTAGTAAAGTAACTTATGATCCAGAAGATTCTGATGAAATATTAGTAGGTGTAAACTTTAACGGAAACAAGCTTGTAAGCATTAATGATGGAACTAAGGATTTAGAATTAGGAGAAGATTACCGTGTTACTTCTAAGAAGGTAGTATTAAGTGAAAGTTACTTACAAAGTTTACCACAAGGTAAATCAGCAAATCTTACATTAAAGTTCAGTGCAGGTAAAGATGCAAAACTTGAAGTAGAAGTTCTTGGAGCAGAAACTCCAATAATAGAAAACTCTACAATAAATCCTACATCTATAGAATTAACTAAGGGAGAAGAAAAAGATACTACAATAGCTTTAGATCTTAAAGGAAATACTTTAAAAGCTATAAAAGATGCAAATGGTAATGCAGTTAAGTATACTAATGCAGGTTCATCAGTAGTATTATCTAAAGATTATCTTGCTTCATTAGCAGTAGGAACTACTAATTTAACATTTGAATTCAGTGCAGGTGAAAATGCAACACTTGCTGTAAAAGTTAATGCGGCAAAACCTGTACAAGAAGGACAACTTATATCAGTTGATTCAATTAAAGCTAAGGCCGGAGACACTATAACAGTTCCAGTTAAGATTACAGGAACTCCAAAAGAAGGTATTGGATGCTTCTCAATTGAATTAGGATTCGATACTAACTATTTAGAATTTGTAAGTGCTACAGCAGGTGACATAGTTACAAATGCTAAATCAAACTTTAGTGCTGATTACTTTGAATCAGATAATATAGTATCATCATTCTTTACTTACAATAAGAAGAAATCAGATCAAATAGTTAAAGATGGTACTTACATGAATGTAACATTCAAGGTAAAAGCAGGAGTAAAGGGAACTACTAAATTAAAGGTATCTGAAGGTAATGTTATAAGTGCTAAACCATCTAGAGAAGATATACCTTTCACTTTATCAATAGGTGACATAGTAATTGAATAGTAATTAATTACTGAAATAATATAAAATTTAAAAGCTGATTTTTATAGGTGAAAGCCTATAAAAATCAGTAAATAAATATGGTTATGAGAATTTAAAAGGGGGTGAATTAAATGAAAAGGATAAGCTTAATTGCGCTACTAATCCTTACTTTAACTACCACATTAATAACACCAAATTCCAGGTGTGAAGCAACAGAAGATAAACAAGTAGAGTCTAATTTTAATTACGGTGAAGCACTTCAAAAATCAATAATGTTTTATGAGTTTCAACGTTCAGGAAAATTACCAGCTGATAAGAGAGAAAATTGGAGAGCTGATTCTGGAATGAATGATGGATCAGACGTAGGAGTGGATCTTACTGGTGGATGGTATGATGCTGGAGACCATCTAAAATTTAATTTACCAATGTCATATAGTGCAACAATGCTTGCATGGTCAGTTTATGAAGATAAGGATGCCTATGAAAAAAGTGGGCAGTTAAAATATATAATGGATGCAATAAAATGGGCAAATGATTATTTTATAAAATGTAGCCCTAAAAAAGGAATTTATTACTATCAGGTAGGTGAACCAGGAGCAGATCATAAATGGTGGGGAGCTCCAGAAGTTATGCAAATGGAAAGACCAACATATACTTTAGATGCTGAGCATCCAGGAAGTGCAGTTTCAGCAGAAACAGCAGCTTCTTTAGCAGCAGCAGCTACAATATTTAAAGATAGTGATAAAGAATATTCAGATTTATGCTTACAACATGCAAAGGATTTATTTGAATTTGCAGATGAAACAAGAAGTGATAAAGGATATACAGCAGCTAATACTTATTATTCAAGTGGTAGTTTCTATGATGACTTATCTTTTGCAGCAACTTGGTTATATATAGCTACTGGAGATAAGGAATATTTAGATAAAGCAGAAAGCTATGTGCCAAACTGGGGAGTAGAACAACAAACATCAATAATTTCTTATAGATGGGGACATTGCTGGGATGATGTTCATTATGGAACACAAATATTATTAGCAAAGTTAACAGATAAAGAAATTTATAAAAAAAGTGCGGAAAGAAATTTAGACTGGTGGTCTACAGGATATGATGCTGGTTATGGAATAAACCGAGTTAATTATACACCAAAAGGATTAGCATGGCTTAATCAATGGGGACCTTTAAGATATTCTACAACTACAGCATTTCTAGCTGGAGTATATGCAGATTGGAAGGGATGTCCAGAAGACAAAGCTAAGAATTACAGAGAGTTTTTAGAAAGTCAAACTAATTATGCATTAGGTAGTACAGGTAGAAGTTATGTAGTAGGTTATGGTGAAGATGCACCTAAGGCTCCTCATCATAGAGGTTCACAAGCTTCTTGGTTTGATCAAAAGAAAGTTCCAGAATACAATAGACATGTTTTATATGGAGCTTTAGTTGGAGGACCAAGTCAAAATGATTCATATAAAGATGATGTAGAAGACTTCCAAATGAATGAAGTTGCATGTGATTATAATGCAGGTTTTGTAGGAGCTCTTGCTAAGATGTACAAATCATATGGTGGAGATCCAATTGAAAACTTTAAGAGTATAGAAGAAAAGACAAATGATGAGTTCTATGCTTCAGCACGTGTAAATGCTAAGGATAAGAACTTTATAGAAATAAAAGCATATCTCTACAATAAGTCAGGATGGCCAGCAAAAGTTGGAGATAAGCTTTCATTTAGATATTTTATGGATTTAACAGAATTGTATGATGCTGGATATACAAAGGATGATTTAACAATAACTACCAACTATAATCAAGGTGCTAAAATGTCAGAAGTTACTGCATGGGATGAAGTAAATCATATTTATTATGTAGAAGCTGATTTCACAGGTACAAAGATTTATCCAGGTGGACAATCAGATTATAGAAAAGAAGTTCAATTTAGAATAGCAGCTCCATCAGAAACAAATTTCTGGGACAATTCAAATGATTTCTCTTTTGAAGGAATACCAACAGATACTAATGAAGATCCAGTTCAAACTGAAAAAATGCCAGTATATGATGATGGTGTTTTAGTATATGGAGTAACTCCAAGTGGTGGACAAAGCCTAGTTACATTAGGAGATGTAAACAGCGATGGAGTAGTAAATATGTTAGATTATGTTAACTTAAAGATGTACTTAAGTAGAAAAGCAGATAATATAGATAAGGTTGATGCTGATTTAAATGAGGATGGATTAGTGAACGTAAAAGATTTATTGGTACTAAGACAATTAGTGTAGAAGAGAGAAATTAGAGGGTGAGATTATGAAAATAAAAAATTTATTATCACTTGGTTTAGCACTAACATGTATATCTATATTAACTCCAGCAAATAGTGTTAAAGCAGCAGATGCAAAGGTTACAAAAGAGACAAAGGATACATCGAATTTTGTAAAAACAGATGGTACAAGATTTACTTTAGGAGATAGTACTTTTTACTTTGCAGGAACTAATAATTACTACTTACCTTATACACCAGATTATATGGTGAATGATGTATTTGAAAAAGCACAAGCTATGGGATTAAAGGTAATGAGAACTTGGGGATTTAGCGATGGTGAACCTCATTGCGATTTAGTTCTTCAATCAAGTCTTGGAGTATATAGCGAAGAAGGATTTAAACATTTTGATTATGTAGTACAACAAGCTGAAAAGTATGGTATGAAGTTAGTAGTACCACTAGTGAATAACTGGAAGGAGTTTGGCGGGATTAATAAATATGTAGAATGGACAGGAGCAGGTTCGCATGATGCATTTTTTACAAACGAAAATTGTAAAAAAGCTTATAAAGATTTTGTGAATCATTTTTTAAATAGAACTAACTCATTAACAGGGGTTAAGTATAAAGATGATCCAACAATAATGACTTGGGAACTTGGAAATGAACCAAGATGTCAATCAGATACTACAGGAGTAACTCTTGTTAACTGGGCAAAGGAAATGAGTGATTATATAAAGAGCATTGATCCAGATCACTTAGTAGCAGTAGGTGATGAAGGTTTCTTCAATAGAAAAGGAAATAGTGATTATCTTTATGGTGGAGGCGAAGGATGTGATTATGATAAATTAGTTGCATTACCTTCAGTAGATTACGGTACTTATCATCTTTATCCAAATGGTTGGGGAAAGACTGTAGAATGGGGAACACAATGGATTAAAGATCATATAGAAGCTACTAATGCAGTAAATAAACCTTGCGTACTGGAAGAGTATGGAGTAGAAAGCGGAGATAGTGAGAAAGCTAAAGTTTATAAGACTTGGGGAGATACCATCTTAGAAAATGGTGGAGCTGGAACAATGTTCTGGATTTTAACAGGAGTTCATTGGGATAAATCAAAACTTTATGAAGATTATGATCATTTAAGAGTAATATATCCAAGTACAGTAGCAGATGTAATAGCTGATAACGCTGCAAAGATGACAGCTAAAAATACTCCAATAGTAGTTAAACTAATACTTGGAGATTTAAATGATGATAAGGAAGTAACAGTTTTAGATTATATATTATTACAACAATATTTAAAAAAAATAAATACAAATATAAATATTACAAATGCTGATGTAAATGAAGATGGTTCAGTAAATGTAAAAGATTTAATGCAATTAAGACAAATGTTTTAATTTTAAATGGTATAGGGGGAAAGAATATGATTAGGAGGAAAAAATCATTATTGACATCCATTTTGGCAATGACAATAGGTTTTACTACTATTTTTCCTGGAGCTATAGCAAAAGCAGATGAGTTAGACTACGCAACCGCATTTAAAGATTCTATATATTTCTATGATGCAAATAAGTGTGGAAAAGATGCAGGAGAAAATAATTATTTTAGTTGGAGAGGTGCATGCCATACGAAAGATGGTGCCAATATTGGTATTGATTTAACAGGTGGATATCATGATGCAGGAGATCATGTGAAATTTGGTTTACCACAAGCTTATACAGCTTCAGTATTAGGATGGTCATTATATGAATTTAAAAATGCGTATGCACAAGTAAATATGCTAGGAAAAGAGCTTGAACAATTAAAGCGTTTTACAGATTACTTCTTAAAATGTCATCCAACTGCAGATAAATTTTATTATCAAGTTGGAGATGGTGGAGCAGATCATTCTTACTGGGGGGCTCCAGAAAAACAAGATAATAGTTCAAGAACTTATCTAAAGGAAGCATCAAGGGATTCTGCTTCTGATATAACAGGAGAAACTGCAGCTGCTTTAAGTATTATGTACTTAAATTATAAAGATATTGATTCTGCTTATGCAGATAGATGTTTAAAAGCAGCAAAAGAAATATATGAAATAGGTAAAAATCATAGAGGAAAAGGAGATTCACAAGGATTTTATACTTCTTCACATTATGATGATGACCTAACTTGGGCAGCTATATGGTTATATAAAGCAGTTGGTGATAAACAATACTTAAATGAAGCTAAACAGTTTATTAAATTGGATTCACAATGGCTTAATACAAATTGGACAATGTGTTGGAATGATATGAAAGTTCCTGCAACATTAATGCTATATAAAATAACAGGTGAGAAAGAATATAAAGATGCTATGGATTACAATATGAATTGTTGGAAATCTATGAGGACTACTCCAGGAGGGCTTAAATATTTAGATGAGTGGGGTGTACTTAGATATTCAGCTAGTGCATCTATGATAGCCTTACTTTATTATAAAGATACAAAAGATGAATCATTAGTAAACCTTGCAAAATCACAACTTGATTATATTATGGGTAAAAACCCGGAGAATATGTCTTATATAGTTGGATTTGGTAACAAGTGGCCAAAAAGTCCACATCATAGAGCTGCTAATGGATATACTAGTGAAAATGATGAATGTAAAAAACATCCAAATAAGTGTGTTGTTACTGGAGCGTTAGTAGGTGGCCCTAATAATCAAGATAAATATACAGATATTTTAGATAAGTATCAGTATACAGAAGTTGCTCTTGATTATAATGCAGGTCTTGTAGGAGCTCTTGCAGGATATATTAATTTAACTGCACCAACTTTACCACCAGTAGAAGAAGTATTGCCAGGGGATGTTGATAAAAATGGTAAAGTAGATTTATTTGATTATATATTTTTAAAACAATATTTAAGCCATAAAAAATCTGATTCAGAGATTGATAAAAAAGCTGCAGATATTGATGGCGATGGAAAAGTTAATGTTAAAGATTTATTAGAATTAAGAACAATGTTCTAAACAATTTGTTTGTTAATATCAAAAGTGTAAAAAGCCATAAAGTAATAAACATGGGTCGTTTATACACTAATGATTTTACAATATATATTATTACTTAATTTAAGGGGGAATTTATAGTGATAAAGGCAAGAACCAAATTATTAATTGCTTCTGTAGTATGCGGTGCATCTTTATTAACTCCAATGTTAACAAGTAGTGCTAGTGCAGCAACAGATAAAAGCGCAAGAGAATTTAAAGATCATTTTATGACATTAAGAAATAAAATGAGTGATCCAGCTAATGGATATTATAGAGAAATAACTTCGAATGGAAAAACTTTAAAAGTTCCATACCATTCAGTTGAAACAATGTGTGTTGAAGCTCCAGATTATGGACATGAAACAACAAGTGAAACTTACAGCTATTATATGTGGCTAGAAGCTATGTATGGTAACTTCACTGGAGATTGGCAACCATTTAAAGATGCATGGGCATCAACTGAAAAGTATATAATTCCATCATCTGATGATCAACCATATAAGGGAGGATATAATCCAAATAGTCCTGCTACTATGGCTAATGAATATTTATCAACAAGCAAATATCCAAGTCAATTACAATTTGGAGCACAAGTTGGTAGAGATAAGTTATTTGATGAATTAAAGAGCACTTATGGAACTTCTGAAATTTATGGTATGCACTGGTTATTAGATACAGATAACTGGTATGAATATGGTGTACGTGGTAAGAAGGGTGATGACTCTGTACCAGTATATATTAATACTTATCAAAGAGGTGGAAATGAATCAGTATGGAAAACTGTACCACATCCATCATGGGAAGGCTTCCAAGCTGGTAAAGACAGTGGAAATCAAGGTTTCTTAAGTCTATTCACTGGTGATAATAACTACTCTAAACAATGGAGATATACAATAGCTTCAGATGCTGATGCTCGTGCTGTACAAGCTACTTATTGGGCAGATGTTTGGGCTAAGGAGCAAGGAAAAGGTTCTGAAGTTAAGGATGAAGTATCAAAGGCAACAAAGATGGGAGATTATTTAAGATATTCTATGTTTGATAAATACTTCAGAGAAGTTGGTACTGGTTCTAATAATGAAAAACAAGGAACTAACCAACACTACTTATTAGGATGGTATTATTCTTGGGGTGGAGATCTTCAAGGACAATGGGCTTGGAGAATTTCATGTTCACACAATCACTTTGGATACCAAAATCCAATGGCTGCTTGGGTTTTATCTAATAATAAGGCTGAAGATAGTACTTCAGACTTTACACCAAAATCAGCAACTGGTGCATCAGACTGGGCTAAGAGCTTAGAACGTCAACTTGAATTCTATCAATGGTTACAATCAAGTGAAGGTGGTATAGCAGGTGGAGCTACTAACTCTTATACTACTGATAACGGAAGCTATCAAAGTTATCCAGCAGGAACTGCAACATTCTACGGAATGGCTTATGATCCAGCTCCAGTTTACTTAGATCCTTCAAGTAATAGATGGTTCGGTATGCAAGCATGGTCAATGCAACGTATGGCTGAATACTACTATCAAACAGGAGACAAGAGAGCTGGTAACTTACTTGATAAGTGGGTTAAATGGGTTGAAGATGTAGTTAAATTAAATGCTGATGGAACTTATAATATTCCAGCTAACTTAAAATGGTCAGGACAACCAGATACATGGAATGGAACTTATACTGGAAATCCAAATCTTCATGTTGAAGTTGAATCTTATGGAACTGGTGATATAGGACTTACTGGTTCATTATCTAATACATTATCTTACTATGCTGCAGCTTGTGGTAAGCATAGAGGTGTAGTAGATGAAGCTTCTAAGAACCTTTCTAAGGAATTATTAACTCGTATGTGGAATTTATATGAAGATGAAATAGGTTTAGCATCACCAGAGGTTCCTGAATACAACAGATTATTTGATACTGAAGTATTTATACCAAGTGGATGGACTGGAAAGATGGGTAATGGAGACCAAATTAAGTCTGGAATTAAGTTTATAGATATACGTTCTAAGTATAAAGAAGATAAAGATTATGCAAGAGTTAAAGAAGCATATGATGCTGGTAAGTACAGTGAAAAGAATGCTGATGGTAGTTCAAATGGTGCTGAATTCAAGTATCACAGATATTGGGCTCAAACAGATGCTGCTGTAGCTTATGGTTCTTATGCAACATTATTTGATAGCAAAGTTTTAGCAGGTGATGTTAATGCTGACGGTAAAGTAGATACTTTAGACTATGTTAAGTTAAAATTATATCTAGCTCATAAGACTACAGATATAAATACTGAAAATGCTGATGTTAATGAAGATGGTGCAATTAATGTTAAGGATTTACTAGAACTTAGAACAATGATTTAATTGAAAAAATAGGGGGAGAGAGAATGTTAAAGAAGAGATTACTTTGCTTAGTTCTTTCTGCTGCTACTATTGGAGCTACTGTTGTAGCTCCTATAGGAACAGAACAAAGAGAACCTAAAGCAGCAACAAAGGTAGTAAGTAAGGGAGATATTATCCAAAATAATGATTTTAAAGGTGGTAAGGGATTACCTTGGACAGTTGTAGAAACTTATCCAGCAGCTGATACATTTGATATTAATGATGGTTCATATGATATAACTGTTACAGAAATAAATCAAAGAAACCAAGAAAATAGATGGGCAGTTCAATTCCGTCATAGAGGATTAACTCTAGAACAAGGACATAGATATAATGTTTCATTTACAGTAAAGGCTGATCAAGATTGTAAGATTTATCCTAAGATAGGTCGTCAAGGTGGAGATTATAAGGAATTCTGGAATAACAACTGGCAACCATATGATTTAAAGGCTGGTCAAACTAGAACTATAACTTCATCATTTACAATGAATGATCCAACAGAAAGCAAACTTGAATTTGCATTCCATTTAGCTGGAGATTGTGCAGCTGCAAAATTACCATATAAATTCACATTCACTAATATAAGTGTTAAAGACCCTCAATTCAAGGGATATACTTTAGAATATGATGAAAATGGATATGCAATACGTGTTAATCAAGTTGGTTACTTCACTAATTCAGAAAAGAAGGCTACAGTAGTAACTAATGCTACAAGTCCAATTGAATGGAAATTAGTAAATGCTAATAACCAAACAGTTAAGACTGGTATGACAAAGGTTCTTGGTGATGATGAAGCTTCAGGAGATAATGTACATCAAATAGACTTCTCAGATTATAATGTACAAGGAAAAGGATATAAGTTGGTTATAGACAAACAATATACTGTTCCTCAACATAATGATGAAGTTGATGAAGACTTAAATGTTTTAGGAGAAAGTACTCCATTTGAAATAGGTGATAATATCTATAGTCAAATGAAATATGATGCAATTAAGTACTTCTACTTAAATAGAAGTGGTATTCCAATAGAAGAAAAATATACTGATGGTAGATCAGACTTAGCTAGACCAGCTGGACATACTGATGATATATTACCAAATGCTGAAGGTACTTGGTATAAAGGTAACTATACATTAGATGTTAGAGGTGGATGGTATGATGCCGGAGATCATGGTAAGTATGTTGTTAATGGCGGTATATCTACATGGACAATGCAAAACCAATATGAAAGAGCTTTAAATAATGGTGAAGATGTTACTAAAGCACCATATGGTGATAATACAATGAACATTCCTGAAAGTGGAAATAAATATCCAGACATTTTAGATGAATCACGTTATAATGTAGAATTAATGTTAAAGATGCAAGTACCAGATGGACAAGAATATGCTGGTATGGTTCATCATAAAGCACATGATATTCGTTGGACAGCTTTAGGAATTCGTCCAGATGAAGATGAGATGGAAAGATTCTTACAACCACCAAGTACTGCAGCTACATTAAATATGGCAGCAGTTGCAGCACAAGCATCTCGTTTATGGGCTAAATATGATTCAGCATTTGCTGATAAGTGTTTAAAAGCAGCTGAAAAAGCTTGGGCAGCTGCAGAAAAGCACCCAGATATATTTGCACCAATTAAAGGTGGCGTAGGTGGAGGTGCTTACGGTGACGATAAAGTAACAGACGAATTCTACTGGGCAGCAGCTGAATTATATGCTACTACTGGAGAATCTAAATACTTAGATAAGATGAAGAGTTCAGAATATTACTTAACTATGCCAACTACATTAACTGGTGGTGAAGATACTGGTATTTCAGGATGCTTCGACTGGGGTAATGTTGAAGGTTTAGGTACATTAACTTTATTAGCATCTAAGAATAACTTACCAGCTTCAGAATTAGATAAGGCAAAGGCTAATGTAACTAAGGCTGCTGATACATTTATATCTAATGAAGAAAGCGAAGGATATGGAACTTCAATTACTCAAAGTCCACTTAGTATAGGAATTAAAGGATATCCATGGGGTTCAAACTCATTTGTTACTAACACTATAATAGTAATGTCATATGCTAATCAAATTAATGGAGCAAAAACTGATAAATATATTAATGGTGCTAATAGAGCTATGGACTACTTATTAGGTGAAAATGCTAATAACCAATGTTATGTAACTGGATATGGTACTAAGCAATTAGAAAATCCACATCATAGATTCTGGGCTTATCAAACTGATAATACATTCCCTAAAGCACCAGCTGGTGTAATTTCAGGTGGTCCAAACTCAGGATTAGAAGATCCATGGGTTAAGGGGTCAGGATGGCGTCCAGGCCAAATGGCACCAGCTAAATGTTTCATGGATAACATAGAATCATGGTCAACTAATGAATGTACAATTAACTGGAATGCTCCATTTGCTTGGGTAACTTCATACTTAGATGATCATAATGGAGATTTACCTGATTCAGAACCAGCAGTATATGGAGATGTTGATGGAGATGGAAAAGTAAATGTTAAGGACTTACTAGCTATTAAACAATACGTTGGTGGTGCTGATGTTGAAATTAACTCTAAAAATGCTGATGTTAATGGTGATGGTAAAGTAGATTTATTTGATACTATTCTTATTCAACAATATTTAAAGAGAGCTATTACTAAATTCCCTGCTGAAAAGTAATTTGATTTTAGTAATATAAAGAAGATTCGGATATTTTAT
The DNA here is from genome assembly GCA_934755305.1 of uncultured Clostridium sp. GTDB lineage: Bacteria > Bacillota > Clostridia > Clostridiales > Clostridiaceae > Clostridium. The sequence goes on from CAKVLD010000001.1 coordinate 77,578, forward strand.
CCGGATCTTTTTTTGTATATAAAATTAATAAAACATAGAAATATGAATTGTAATATAATTTTACAAACAATTACAAAAAAGCTATGCATAAATTTGCGATATTGTGCTATAATTTTCTTAATAAGTATTGGAGGGGAGTGTAAGTATAAAGATGAGAAAGAATTTAAAAGGTATAATTGCAATAATTATTTCAGGAATAGCTATGGTGGTAGCTACTATGTCATCATCAATGTGTTGGTGGTTTCTATATGAAGAAGATGAAATGCCAAAATCATTAATTAAACAAGATTAAAGAAGTTATATCAGAGTAACTTAGTTACTCTGATATAACTTCTTTTTTTATAATTAATTCTTGTTTAAATACTCCATTATTAACTGACGTATTAAGTAATATATTTTTATAAGAATTATTTATTAAATCTTTTACAAACTTTAATCCTATACCATGATTTTCTCCTTTTGTGGAAAAATCTTTTTCGTATAACTTATAAACAGGAGGTGAATCAATAGGACAAGAATTAAGGATTACTATAATAATATTATCATCATTTTTAATAGCAGCAAGGTGAATAAACTTTTTTTTACATAAGCATGATGCTTCAATAGCATTATCTAAAAAAATTCCTATTATTCTACAGATGTCAATAGTCTTAATTGATATTTCATCAATCTCTTCAAATATTTCTATACGTGTTTCAATAGAATGAGATTGAGCGATTAGTATTTTAGAAGATATTAATGCTTTTAAAGGCATTATTTTTATATTTTTTACTAAAGATATATATTTATCTCTATTTATTATTTTGTTGCTCTCTGGTAATAATTCTTTGTTGTAAAATTCTTGTAATCCATAAATATCTTTTTCGTTAATGTATTCTCCTAAGGTATAAAGAATATTTACATAATCGTGCTTGAATCTTCTTAAATCAGTAGACATATTTTCTAACATATTAGTATAATCTTTTAATTGTTTATTTTCTTTATCGATAAATTCTTGTTTAGTCGATAAATTTATCACATTAATTAATATATATGCTACAGAAATTAAAATTAAAGATATTACTAATACTGATAGCGTATATATAAATGTTATATATGGAATACTATTGTAATATTTATTAAAATATATATTGAAAATTATATAATAAGAAATATACAATAATAAAATCACATAAAATATTAAATGAAGTATTTTTTTTATGTTGTTATCTAGTAGTAGGTTAGGATATAAATTTAAAATTTTCTTTATTACCCTTTTTACATATATACAAATTACACATGTCAATAATAATATAGGAATATTTATTAATAGTTTTATTAAGGAATTATCCATAAGTTCGGAATAGGATAAATTAAAAAATATTAAAAAAATAAAACCAATTAAAGCATCAGCAATACAGATACTGAAGCAAATTAATATATACATAATAATTGAATACGTAATATTATTGAACACAATGTATAGGTAAAGTATACAATTAATAAAAAGTAATAGTAGACCAAATTGCTTTGAAATACTAGGAGATATATATGCAATAATATATGTTATAATAACACATATTATATAATTTAATCTTTTTTTTTCTATATCAGTAAAAATAATTAAAGGAATAGTAATAAGTAAAGTTGTAAAAAAAGAGTATAAAACATTAAACCATATTTCGGACATCAAAACATCTCCTTGAAATAGACTATTTCAAACATTTTTGTAATAATCCTTTTAAATATCTAGAAGCTACATAGCATGTCTCACCGTTTAGCATATGAATAATTAAGTTTTCCTTATCGATAGACTTGATTTTTTTAGTATTAACTAAATAAGAACGATGAGGTTTATAATATGACGGTGTTAAATTTGTTTCAATATCCTTTAAAGTACCATAAAACTCAGAATATCCAGTAGATGTATGAATTCTTATTTTATGCTCCGTATCGGCTGTTTCAAAAAATAATACATCATCAAGATCAAAGAAAACAAGATTGTTTCCAATATCTATAGGTATTATATTAGATTTCTTATTTTTACTATTTGCTATATCAGTACAAATTTGTGATAAACAATCGTGAATTTTTTCTTGAACAGTTTTACTATCACCTTTTAATATGTAATCCATAGCACGCACTTTGTATTGGAAAGTTAGTAAAGTTAACTCAGCATGAGCAGTTAAAAATATGATGTACCCAGATGAATCATATTTTCTTATTAACTTTGCTAGTTCAATCCCATTAATAGAATTTTGTAAATCAATATCTAAAAAATAGATAAAGTTATTAGAAGAATTATCTTCTACATGTTTAATTACTTCATTAGGATTATTGGTAGAAAGTGCAATTTTAAAGTCTAAATCCTTAATTTCATTAGTAATTATTTTCTCAATATCCCTTCTTTGATGTAAATTATCTTCACAAAGTATAATATCCATAAAATTTCTCCCCCCATAAATTTAAAAAGTTTTTACATTATATTATACCATTTTTTGAATTAATATGTCTATAAAGTAATATTATCGTAGTTTCTATAAGAATTACCAAACAATTTATACATAAATGGAGTTGTTGATATTGCAGCTTCAAAATTTGCAATAGATATTATAGTTTTATAAATAGAATTATTTAAAAATAGTGAAAAAATAAAAGAAAAAATTAAGACAAGTATAGAATAAACTTTTAGTTTTTTTCTTAATTTTTTACTTGGTAAAGGTCTTTTTTTAGTATCAGCAGGTGAATATAATATTAATAAAATTAAATTAATAATAAACATAAAATATAATCCGAATGTATTTAATTGGAGGTTAATGCTTAAGAAGACATTTCCTAAAAATAAAATATAATTTAAAATTATACATGCTAAACTAGAATTTGTATGTGTACCTGAAGCAAAAGCTCGTACTAATCCAAAGAATGCAAGAGCTAATAGAGTATAGGATAGTACATTAAGAAAATAGGCTGTTAATAAAAGAATTATAAGTTTTATTGTATTTGAAATTATTATTTTTAAGCCATAATCTAGTATCTCAATTTTATCTTCAGGGATAGGAGTATTATTTGTGATGAATTTTATAATTCTATTTGTTATTTTTTTTGTTAGTATCATATGTTAAGCCTTCCTTTATTTAAATATTTTATTATATAATAAGATATTATGATAAAGTTTACAATGGTTTGTGAAGAAAAGGAGTAAGAATGAATATAAAAATAAGTTATATAATTAGTTTGTTAGTTCTTTATATTTTAGTAATTATATTACCTATAATATTTTACATAATTAAGGTGGAAAAGAAAGATGTTCTTGAATATTTGAAGTTAAAGGGTAATATTAAAAATGGAATATTTATTGGTATTATATCAAGTGGAATTTTTACTTTAATGGTATTTATAAAAAATAAAATTTTGGGGATAGATGGATTTCAAACTGATATAGGAATGTTATGGATATGTGGAATTTTGGTAGGGGCTATTGAAGAGATACCTTTTAGAGGATTTTTGCTAGAGAAATTTAAAGAAAGGGTAGGCTTTTGGAAATCAAATTGTTTAGTAACTATTATTTTTATTTTACTTCATTTTCCTAATTGGATAGTAAATGGAACAGATATCTTAAGTTCATCAATAACTATTTCTTTAGTAAGTCTTTGTTTGGGATATTTAGTTAATGAATATAACTCTTTATGGATAACTATAATTTGTCATTCTGTATTTAATATTGTATTTTGGATGACTTAAAGTAATTATTTCTTTATTTACGATATGTAGAGGGGGGTTTGAGATAATGATGTTTACATTATTTACCTCTTCGTGTAATAATATGATGTAATGGTAGAGAGATAGAAATAGGGGGTTGTTTTTTATGAAAAGAAAATCTTTATTGCTTACTATTGCAATGACTGTATTAATGGCAGTAAGTACACCATTAACAACTATGGCAGCAGATAATAATGATGATTATTTGCACACAGATGGAAGTAAGATATTAGATGCTAATGGAAAGGAAGTTAGATTAACTGGTATAGCTTGGTTTGGTAATGAAACTCCTAACTATGGTTTTCATGGTTTATGGGCAAATACTTATCAAAATTTATTAAATATTGTAGCTGACAATGGATTCAATATATTAAGAGTTCCACTATCAGTTGAATTAGTTAATAAGTGGAGAACTGGTGAAGCACCAATGTCAGATTCAATTAATGATTATATAGCACCAGATTTAAAAGGCAAAAATAGCTTAGATATAATGGATTTGGTAGTTTCATATTGTAAAAAAGTTGGTTTGAAAGTTATGTTTGATATGCACAGAGTTGAAAGTGGTGGGCAAACTAATACTTGGTTTACTAGCAAGTATTCTACTGATGATTATGAAAAATGTTGGGAGTTTATAGCTGAACGTTATAAAAATGATGATACTGTTATAGCTGTTGATCTTTTTAATGAACCACATGGAAAAGCTTATCGAAAAGAACAATGTGCAAAATGGGATGATTCAACAGATGAGACTAACTGGAAGTATGAAGCTGAAAAAGTTAGTAAAAAAATATTAGAAGTAAATCCTAATTTGCTTGTAGTAGTAGAAGGAGTAGAAACTTATCCAAGGGAAGGATATACTTATTCTGATTCAGGAGAACATGCTTATTATGGAGGATGGTGGGGTGGGAACCTTAGAGGTGTAAAAGATTATCCAGTTGATCTTGGAGCAAACACTAATAAGGTTATTTATTCACCTCATGATTATGGTCCAACTGTATCTGCTCAAAGTTGGTTTGAGGGAGATTTTACTACTGAAACATTAACTAGAGATTGTTGGGGACCAAGTTGGTTATATATTGCAAAGCAAAATATAGCACCAATATTAATAGGTGAGTGGGGTGCTATATTAGATGGTGGAAAGAATCAAGCTTGGTTTGAAGATTTAGCAGAGCTTATTAAAGAAAATAACTTAAATCATACTTTTTGGTGTTTAAATCCTAATTCAGGAGATACAGAAGGTATATTGGGTTATGATTTTGCAACTATTGATCAAAAAAAACTTGCTATAGTTAAACCAACATTATGGCAAGATGAAAATGGTAAGTACATTGGCTTAGATCATAAAGTTAACCTTGGAGCTAATGGAACTCATGTTATGGGTGATGTGAATGTACCAGATAATCCTACTCCAGAGCCAAATCCAGTACCTGATGTAAATGTATTATTAGGTGACATTGATAATAATGGAAAAATAAATGTTAAGGACTTATTAACTTTAAGGCAATATGTTGCAGGTGAAGATATTGAAATAAATGAAAAAGCAGCTGATGTAAATGGTGATGGAACTATTAACATGTTAGATTATGTTCAATTAAAATTATATTTATCAAAAGCTATAACTTCTTTTCAATCTAATACAAAATAATTATTTGACAAAATAATATTGATAATATATCATAAAATAAAAATGATAGTTTAATTGGCTGTGATAAAGAGGAGTAAAAACTTAGAAGTATCATAAGAGAGAGGGAATAGGTGAAAGCCCTTATATGGAAAGTTTTGAAGGTAGCTTTTGAGCTTCTTTGGTGAAATTTTAGTAACTAAAGACGGTGTTCTAACCGTTATTTTAATAAGAGCCTATAATAGATTTTATCTTATGTAGGAATAAAGGTGGTACCGCGAGTCTTCGTCCTTTTATAGGATGAGGGCTCTTTTTAATTATTAGAATAAAAATCACCTAAGATTAGCATAAATAAAAGATAGGTGAAAATTAATAATAATTTAATTACAATTTACATATGTCAATTAGAAATTTTTTAAGAAGGGAGCTTTCATACGTGGAAGAAAATAAGAATTTATCAACAACTTATGATCCAAAAGAATTTGAAGAAAGAATATATAAGACTTGGGAGGAGAAAAAGTATTTTACTCCTGTAGTGGATAAAAGTAAGAAACCTTACTCTATAGTTATGCCACCACCAAATATAACTGGTAAGCTTCACTTAGGGCATGCTTTAGATAATACTTTACAAGATATGCTTATAAGATTTAAGAGAATGCAAGGTTATTGTACGTTATGGATACCGGGAGAAGATCATGCCTCTATTGCAACAGAAGTTAAGGTGGCTAATGAACTTGCAAAACAAGGTCTTGATAAAAAAGAAATGGGAAGAGAAGCTTTCCTTGAAAAAGTTTGGGAATGGACAGATGAATATAGAGAAAGAATTAGAACTCAATTAAAGAAGGTTGGTGTATCTGCTGACTTTACAAGAGAAGCTTTTACTATGGATGAAAACTTGGATAAGGCTGTAAAACATGTATTTGTTAAGCTTTATAATGAAGGTTTAATATATCAAGGAAATAGAATAACTAACTGGTGCCCTCATTGTCAGACTGCACTTTCTGATGCAGAAATTGAATATGAAGAACAAAATGGACACTTCTGGCATATTAACTATCCTTTAGCTGATGGTTCAGGTATGTTAGAAATTGCAACAACTAGACCAGAAACTTTATTAGGAGATAGTGGTGTTGCTGTAAATCCTAATGATGAAAGATATAAGCACCTTATAGGAAAAACTGTTATATTACCACTTGTAAATAGAGAAATTCCTATAGTAGGAGATGAATATGTTGATTTAGAGTTTGGGACTGGTGCAGTTAAAATGACTCCAGCACATGACCCTAATGATTTTGAAGTAGGTAAAAGACATAACTTAGAAATAATTAGAGTTATGGATGATAAGGGTATAATTAATGAAAAAGGTGGAAAATATCAAGGTTTAGATAGATATGAAGCTAGAAAGGCTATAGTTAAAGATCTTGAAGAAGCAGGACTTTTAGTTAAGATAAAAGATCATGCTCATAATGTTGGTACTCATGATAGATGTGGAACTACAGTAGAACCTATTATATCAAAACAATGGTATGTTAAGATGGAATCTTTAGCTAAACCAGCTATAGAAGTAGTTAAAAATAAAAAGACTAAGTTTGTTCCTGAAAGATTTGAAAAGACATACTTCAACTGGATGGAAAACATTCAAGATTGGTGTATATCAAGACAATTATGGTGGGGACACAGAATACCAGTATTCTACTGTAAAGATTGTGATGAAATAATGGTACAAGAAGAAGCACCATGCAAATGTTCAAAATGTGGTTCAACTAATATTGAACAAGAAAAAGACGTACTTGATACATGGTTCTCATCTGCTCTTTGGCCTTTCTCAACTTTAGGTTGGCCAAACAAAACAGAAGATTTAGAGTATTTCTATCCAACTAGTACTTTAGTTACTGGATATGATATTATATTCTTCTGGGTAGCAAGAATGATATTCTCTGGACTTCATAATATGGATGAAACTCCATTTGATACTGTATTAATTCATGGTATTATAAGAGACTCAGAAGGAAGAAAGATGAGTAAGTCTTTAGGAAATGGTGTAGATCCATTAGATGTTATAGATCAATATGGTGCTGATGCTTTAAGATATATGTTAGTTGCAGGTAATGCACCTGGAAATGATATAAGATATTATCCAGAAAAAGTTGAAGCTGCAAGAAACTTTGCTAATAAGATTTGGAATGCATCTAGATTTGTTATGATGAATCTTGATAAAGAAGTAATGAACAAATACAAGGATTGCAAAGAATATTCATTAGCTGATAAGTGGATATTATCAGAAATGAATAAGCTTGTTAAAGAAGTTACTGATAATATGGATAAATATGAACTTGGAATCGCTATTCAGAAAGTATATGACTTCATGTGGACTGAGTTCTGTGATTGGTATATAGAACTTGTTAAACCAGTATTCTATGGTGAAGATGAAAAGACTAAGGGAGTAGTTTATAATGTATTAAATGAAGTATTAATTACAGGATTAAAATTATTACATCCAGTAATGCCATTTATAACAGAAGAAATCTTTACTCATATAAGTTATGAAGAAACTATAACAACTTCTGCATGGCCAGAATTTAATGAAGAATTAGTAGATCCAGTAGCAGAAAGAGATATGAACTACGTAATAGAAGCTATTAAGTCATTAAGAAATGTTAGAGCAGAAATGAATGTACCACCTTCAAGAAAGGCTAAGGTAATTTGCCATATTGGAGAAGAGGCTAAAGATGCATTTAAAGCTGGTTCAGCTTATATTGAAAAATTAGCTTCTGCTTCAGAAGTAGAATTTACTGATAATAAAGATGAAGTTCCATCTAATGCAGTATCTGTAGTAGTTAAAGGTGGCGAATTATTTATGCCATTATTAGACCTTGTAGATAAGGAAAAAGAGCTTGAAAGACTTAATAAAGAAGTTAAGAAGTTACATTCAGAAATAGAAAGAATAGATAAAAAATTAGGAAATCAAGGTTTTGTAGCTAAAGCTCCGAAAGCTGTTGTTGATGGCGAAAAGGCTAAAAGAGAAAAATATGTTGAAATGTTAGAAGCAGTTGAAGCTAGAATTAAGGCTTTAGGCTAAAAAATATATCTTAATACTGTCCTAAAAAATATTTAGGACAGTATTTTTTACTTTTTGTGGAAAAAAGGATGATTTTAATTTATAATAAGTTTTATAATATTAACTTAAAAGAGGATGATATAAATGAAATACGAAGAAGCTATGTCTTATATACATAAGGTTGGAAATTTTGGATCAAATTATGGGCTTGAAAGAACTTTTAAACTTTTAGAGCATCTAGGTAATCCAGAAAAAAAATTAAAGTTAGTTCATGTGGCTGGAACTAATGGTAAAGGTTCTACTACTGCTATGATTGCAGCTTTATTAAGGGGAAAAGGATTTAAAGTAGGAATGTATACTTCGCCATTTTTGGAGGAATTTGAAGAAAGAATCCAAATTAATGGAAAAAATATACCTAAAACTATCTTAGGAGATTTAATGGATAAGGTTAGGGAGGCAGTAGATAAGGTTATAGAAGAGGGATATAATCATCCTACTGAATTTGAAATAATTACTTGCTTAATGTTTTTATATTTTTATACTGAAAAAGTAGATTATGCAGTAATAGAAGTAGGTCTTGGAGGTAGGTTAGATTCCACAAATGTAATAACACCTTTAGTAAGTGTGATAGCATCTATAAGCTTTGATCATACTAATCTTTTGGGGAATACATTAAGAGAAATAGCTGAGGAAAAGGCTGGAATTATAAAGGAAGGTATACCTGTAGTTACATATCCTCAGGAAAAAGAAGCTTTAGATGTCTTGATAGAAAAGTCTAAGGAAATGAATTCAAGATTATATGTAGTATCAAAAGATAATGGAAAGTTTTTAGAGATTTGTAACGAAAATAGGATATTTCAAAAGGTGCAAGTTAATTTAGGAAAGGATACTTTTAATGTTAAGTTGCCTTTATTAGGTGAACATCAAATAGTTAATTTATTAGTGGCTTTGAATACATATAAGGTTATTTCTGAAATAGAAGGTTTTTCTATAGATAACCAGGAGATTTTTAAAGCAATATCAACGGTCACTTGGATAGGAAGATTAGAAACAATGAAACAGAATCCTTTACTGGTAATAGATGGGGCACATAATATTCAAGGTATAAGAAGTTTAAGAGCTAATGTGGAGAAGTATTACAAATATAAAAACATGTATTTATTACTAGGAATTTTGGCTGATAAACAAGTAGAAGAAATGGTAAAAGAAATTACTCCTATGGCAAAGAAGGTGTATGCTCTTACTCCTCATAGTGATAGGGCAGAATTAGCTGATGATTTAAAGGAGATAGTAGATAAGTATAATAGTAATTGTATTGCTTTAGAAAGTTATAAGGAAGCTTTAGAATTGGCTTTAATGGAAGCAGATAAAGATGATTTAATTCTTGTAAGTGGTTCTCTTTATATGATTGGAGATATGAGAAAGTTAATAAGAAATATTTAATTAGAAAATTGTATTGAAATATGTAGATAGTAATTTTATATATTTATTATATGGAAGGTATTGATATGTGGCTTTTAGATTTAATTTCTACCATAATACAAAATATGTTGGTTTTTTTTTCAGTTAAGAGTTGCTTGAAGCCTAATAAGGAAGAGGAAAAAAAGATATATTTTATTTCTTGTATAATATTTTTGGCATCTTTTTTTGCGTTTTATAGACCATATAAATGGATAGAACTTTATTTACCATTCTTATCAGTTATTTTACCTTGCATCTTTTTTGGGAGAAATAGGTATAATGCAGTGATGGCATATACGCTTTCCATGTTTATTGTTAGTATAGTAGGAGTATTTTTAATAAATATAATTTTCTTTACTGTTAATTGTATGTTACCGCCTGAGTATATTGATTATGAATATGGTATTTTAGTATATATATTTAGTTTTATAGTTAATTTAATAATTATAAAAAATGTAAGACATATAAAAAAGATATATGAGCTTTTGTTAGAAGGAAAATTTTTAGTGTTATCAATAATTTTAAATTGTTTGATTGCGTATATGGGTTTGTTAAGAAATGTGTATTATTCCTTTTCAAGGAAAATGACAAAAATGATGATGTTAATAATATTTTTAATGATAATATTTATGATAATTTTTTTGTATATTAATAATAAGAAATCTAATAAAATATTGATTTTATTTAATCAGTTAAATAAAACTAATAGTGAATTACGAGAAATTAAACATAGAAATGAATTAGAACTTTATTATTTATATAGTAGTTGTTGCTTTAATGATAAAGAATATGTAAAGTTATATCTTAAGAATATTATAGCAAGTAAAGAAATGATTTCTTTAAGAGGTGATGCTTCTAATAAATCTATATTAGAATTGGTATTAGATAGAGCAAAGGATAATAATATAGAGGTTTTTATAAAAGAAGAAGTAGACATTGATTTGGTTGATATAGATGAATTAGAGTTTTTTAGGATTACATCTAATATAGTTAATAATGCTATTACTGCTATTAATAATGGAAATGAAAAAGGAATTATTACTGTTAAGTCTTACAGGAAAAAGAAAAATATATTTGTAAAAATAAGAAATAATGGACCTAAGATAGCTGAAGAAAATTTAGAAAACATATTTAAAGAGGGATTTACAACTAAAGTTAAAGATAATAATGACCATGGATTTGGATTAAATATTGTTAAAGAACTTGTAGAGAAAAATAATGGATATATACGTGTAGAAAGTAATGAAGAATTCACTGAATTTACAATTGTGTTAAATTTGAAAATTACATAATATATAAACTTATTTTTAGATAAGTTTGAAAATTAAGAGCCTAAAGTTAAAAATTATTAATAAATATTAAAAACTTTAGGCTCTTAATTTTGGGATAAAAGAAAATTAATTATTGCTTTTCCATTCTTTTAATGCATTTGAAAATTGATCACCACATGATGTTCCTTTTCCTCTACAATCGATTCCTTCTAGTCTTTCAATAGCATCTTCTACTTTCATACCTCTAACTAAAGAAGAAATTGCTTTAAGATTACCATCACAACCACCTATAAAGTTAACTTCCTTAATTATGTCATTTTCAATTTCAAAATTGATTTCTCTAGCACAAGTGCCTTTAGTTTTATAAGTAAACATAGAAATATCCCCCTACTAATTTTTAATATAATTATATATCGAAAAATTGTAAAAATAAAGAGAAATATAATATTCAAAGTTGTAACAACAGTATTTTTGACACATATAGTATATTACTAAAGTTTTTAACTAAGGGGTGTTATTAGGTGAAGTCTATTTTTGTATGTAATACAGCTGGAAATTCTATAAGTGAAGTAAGCCTAAAGGATTATTCAGTGGAAAATTATCCCTTAGATCTAGGTGAAAGTCCAGTTGGCCCTCATGGTATATGTTATTATAACGAAAATATTATAACTGCAAATAATTATAATAATTCTATTTCAATATTTAGCCTTTTAGATAAGAAAGAAAAGGCTACTATTTATGTTGGGGCTCATCCAAATGATGTTAAGGTTTATAGGGACAAGGCATATGTTGTATGTGGGGAATCTAATTCTTTGTCTATAATAGATTTGCAAGAAAAAAAGATAATTATGAATATGGAAGTGGGAAGTTATCCTCATAGTATTGAAATAGATGAGCAGTCAAATAGAGCTTATGTTTGTAATATGGAGGGGCAATCTGTCTCGGTTATAGATTGTGTTTCTAATGTTATAGTATCAAATATTAAAGCGCCAGAGTATCCAACTGAGGTTTTATTATCTAAGGATAAAAAAATGATATATATATGTGAAAGTTATTTAGGAAAGGATAGAGATGGATATATAAGTATTTATTCTACTAGCAATTTAAATGAAATAGGTAGAATAAAAATAAGTGGGACACCAGTGAATGTCTGGGAGGAACAAGAAAAGTTATATATCACAAACTTTAATGAAGGATTTTTAAGTATAATCGATATTAATAAAGGAAGAGAAATAAAAAAAATATTTATAGGTGGAATGCCTAGAAGTATTTTGAAAGTTGGAGAAGATATTTTTATTACTGATTATATGAATGGAAAACTTATTAAGTTGAATTTAAAAAGTAAAACAATAAAAACCATAACAGTAGGCAGAGAGCCTAATGCTATGATTCTTCTTTAGTCTCCTCATTAAATAAAAGATTTATAATTTTAGTATATAAATCGGATGGGTTTTCTTTCCATTTTTGACAAAGAGAAGTTGCTTGTTTTTTTGTTGGCACAGATAATTTTAATTCCATTAGAGTTGTATTATCTTCAAGAGCTTTAAGATCAACTAAAAAGTTATCATTTTTTAAAATTGTATAATCACTTTGAATAGTTAATTCTTTCTTAATTAAATCAATTTTTTCTTTCATATAATTGTCAAGAATAGCTATTTTAGAAGGAGAAATTCTGTCTTTAAAGAAGGATAGAACACTTTCTCCTTTTTTAGTTAGTATTAAAAGTTTCTTTTCATTTATATTTTCATAAGAAATAAAATTTGATGAATCAAGCTCGCTAATATATTGTTGCAATGTGAAGTAATTTATAAAGTTATTTTCAAGTACAATTTCTGTAAGCTGACTGTTTGAGATTGGACTTTTTAAAACTTGTAAAATATACAATAGTAACAATTTATTTTCTGCCAATTCAGCTGTATTTTCGAACATAATATAATAACCTCCATCTCCTGTGAAAGTATACTAAATAATTATATCATAAAATTAGGCATAGTGAATATAATTTTAGGGATAGAAATACTAGGGGTTTTTGAAGATGAAATGGATAGTGGCAAAAATATTTTTATCATTTATGCTAATATTTTTGTTGATAGGAGGATCTTATCTTATCGAAAATGGAAATATTTATACAGAAAATGAAGTTCATGATTTACCTATATACTCAGTAGATACAAGTGAAAAGCTTATTTCTATAAGTTTTGACGTGAATTGGGCAGAAAATGATTATTTGAATAGCATATTGAAGGTGCTAGAAAAATATAATGTAAAGGCAACGTTCTTTGTTATGGGAAGGTGGGTAAATTATAATGATGAAAACTTAGAAAAGTTAAAAACTATCTATGAAAAGGGAAATGAAATAGGAAATCATAGTTTTATACATCCGAGTTTTACTAAGATTTCAAAAGAGCGTATGAAAGAAGAAGTACAAAAAACTGATGAAATTGTAGAAGATATAACTGGGGAAAAGCCTAAGTTATTTAGATTTCCAAGTGGAGATTATAATAAGGATTCTTGCTCATATATGTGGTCATTAGGTTATAAAGTTATTCAATGGAATGTGGATTCTGTTGATTGGAAGGAAAATGGAGCAGACATAGAATATGAGAGAGTTAAAAAAAAGATCAAACCTGGTGCAATAATTTTATTTCATAATAATGCAAAATATACTCCTGATAATTTAGATAGGATTTTAAAAGAATTATCTGAAAATCAATATAAGGTGGTTCCTATTGGTGAGTTAATATATAGTGAAAATAGTTATATTGATGAAAATGGAATTCAACATAGAAAATAATTGTAATATATCTTGAAAACTAATGATTAAATGTATTATAATGGAAATATGTACTTGTGGGGGTCTTCTTTGTTTTGAATTAAGTTATTACTAAGGGAGAGAGGGGTTACAAATGGATAATTTAATGTTAAATAACAAAATATACCTTGAAGGAAAGGTTGCATCTGAATTGGAATTCAGCCATGAAATGTATGGGGAAGGGTTTTATAGCTTCAATATTGAGGTTATGAGATTAAGTGATTCAGTTGATATGTTAAATATTACTGTGTCAGAGAGATTGTTAAATGAATTAGATTTAAGTATTGGTAAAGAAGTAATAGTTGAAGGTCAATTAAGATCTTACAATAAATTTATGGATGGATCTAATAAGTTAATTTTAACTGTTTTTGCGAGAAATATAGAACCATGTATTGAAAAAAGTAAAAATCCAAATGAAATATACTTAGATGGGTTTATATGCAAGGAACCTGTATATAGAACAACTCCATTTGGTAGAGAAATAGCAGATGTATTATTAGCAGTTAATAGAGCTTATAATAAATCAGATTATATTCCAACTATAGCATGGGGGAGAAATTCTAGGTTCTGTCAAACATTAAGCGTTGGAGATAATATAAAAGTTTGGGGTAGACTTCAAAGTAGAGAGTATCAAAAAAAGATATCTGAAACAGAAGTAATTAAGAAGGTTGCTTATGAAGTATCTATTTCAAAAATGGAAAAGGTAACAAAAGAGGAGACAGCAGTCCAAAGTGAAAATGATGCTGTTTAAAATTATGTAAAAATCTAAACAAAATGAAGTAAATTAAACCACATAAGAATAAACTTCCAAATTATTAAAAGCAGCTAATTTTAGCTGCTTTTTTTAATATTTATGTAATTATAAAATTCTTATTGCATAAAATATTATGAATATAGATTTTCTTATATTAAAAACGAGTTAATTTATATGATCACTTTGAAATCCTTCTCTTTTAACAGAATGTTTTTTTTCTGTCCTATTATGATTTTTTTCTTCTTCACTAGTGATAGGGGTTTGATAATTACATTTTTCCATACGAGCTTTTTTGTTATCTGGTTGACTATCTTTTGTCATATAGTTTATAACCTCCTTAAATATATTATTCTATAATATTATTTACAGTTGCATAAAAAAAATACTGTTATATTTAAGAAGATATATTAAATGAGGACACAATAATTGTGTCCTCATTTAATAGTGAATTAAAGTTTTATTACATCATTCATAT
The DNA here is from genome assembly GCA_934755305.1 of uncultured Clostridium sp. Lineage (GTDB taxonomy): Bacteria > Bacillota > Clostridia > Clostridiales > Clostridiaceae > Clostridium. Next base: position 92,768 of record CAKVLD010000001.1, read on the forward strand.
CATATAATCCAGGAGTGGTAATTTTGCTCATAAATTCACAAGCTTTTAAAGCTCCTACAGCAAATACTTCTCTTGAAATTGCTTTATGGCTAAGTTCGATAACTTCTCCAGTTCCAGCAAAGATAACATCATGATCTCCTACTATAGATCCACCACGAACAGCATGAATCCCTATTTCATTAGATTCTCTTTTTTTATGTCCTTCTCTTCCATTAACATATTTTGTTTCTTCAGATAAAGAGTTTTTGATGGTATCAGCTAAAAGAATAGCTGTACCACTTGGAGAATCTACTTTTTGATTATGATGTTTTTCCACTATTTCAATATCGTAGTTTCCATAAAGTAAAGGTGCAACCTTTTTTAAAAGGGAATTAATTAAATTAATTCCTAAAGACATATTAGCTGATCTAAATAGTGGCAATGTTTTACTTTTTTCATCTATTAAAGCTAAATCTTCTTCTGAAAAGCCAGTTGAGCATAGTACAAGAGGCTTTTTTGTTTTTTCTGTAAGTTCTATTAAGTTGTTTAATGCATCAGCTCTTGAAAAGTCTAATAATACATCATATTCTATATTTACTTCTTCCGTTGAACTGAAAATAGGAAAATTAAGATCTGCTTTAAATTTATCTATGCCAGCTACTATAGTCAAATCTTTAAATTGTTCAATGCAATTAGCAATCATCCTGCCCATTTTACCAGAGCATCCATTTAATAATATTTTAGTCATAGGTCTCTCCTTAAATTAAATTGTATTTTTTTAATGTTTCTTCTAATATCTTTTCTTTATCAGGAGCCATATCGTACAATGGTAATCTAAGTGGGCCAACTTCTTTTCCCATCATATTAAGAGCAACTTTAACAGGAATAGGATTAGTTTCTATGAATAACGAATTAGATAAGTTTAAAGTAGCTAGTTGAAGTTTTAATGATTCTTGTGTATTTCCCTCTAAATAAGCTTTAGTTAAATTATGAACTGTATTAGGTATGACATTAGCTAATACTGAAATTACTCCTTTTCCACCAAGAGACATTAAAGGTACAATTTGATCATCATTACCTGAATAAAAATCTATATCTGGACATAATGCTTTCATTTCTACTACTTGACTTATATTGCCGCTAGCTTCTTTTATAGCTTTTACATTAGATAATTTTGAAAGTTCAACTAAGTCCTTAGGTGAAATATTAAGACCGGTTCTACCTGGTACATTATAAAGAATTATAGGAATGTTAACAGCATTATTGATTGCTTCAAAATGTTTAAATAATCCTATAGAATTAGTTTTGTTATAATATGGAGTAATAACTAAAAGTCCGTCGACTCCTACGCTTTCTGCGTATTTAGACATTTCTATTGCCCCTAAAGTATTATTAGAACCTGTTCCTGCAATTACTGGAATACGCTTATTTATAATATCCACAGTGAATTTTATAGTTTCTTTTCTTTCTTCAAGAGTCATAGTGGATGCTTCACCAGTTGTTCCGCAAATAATAATTGCATCAGTACCTTCGTTAACATGCCAGTTTAATAATTCTTCTAATTTTTTGTAATTAACCCCTGATTCAGTGAAAGGAGTTATAAGTGCTACTCCAGATCCTTCAAATATTGACATTTGAAATCCTCCATTCTATTCTTGTTGTATAAATTTTTTTGAAAGGGTACTAAGAAATACCTTTTTATATTATTACCTACAATTAAAGATTTAAATCAATTTTAAAATCTTCATATGGAAGTGTAGGATTTTCTTCCTCAACACTATCATATACAACAAATCCTATACTGTTGATTAGTAAATAGATTTATTAGAAATTTTAATTATAAGTCGAAATTAAATATAGTATTTAATGAAAAGGCCCCAAAAGTTGTTCAATAAATATACATTTAATTTATATAATTTAATATAGTGAAATCTAGGAGAAATATCAAGTGGTATATATAAAAAATAAATGTATTTGTAAGCATATATAGGGATTTTTATGGGTATACTAAAGCTGAAACTGGAATAATAGGTAGGAGGTGAATTCGTTGCTAAGAAATATATGGTATTTCTAGCTACGAGAATAATGGGAAATACACCATTAAAGAAAATAATAAAAGCAAAGCTTAAAGGAAATAAAGAATTAACAAAAGAAGAGATACTTAGAGAAAAAATAAAGTATGAGATTGCGGATGAATTAGGATTAAAAGATAAAGTAGATGCTTTAGGATGGGGAGGACTTACTGCAGAAGAAACAGGGAGAATAGGTGGTATTATGACAAAGAGAAAAAAGGAACTTCATATTCCCACTAACGATGAAATACTTGGTAGAAAAAAATTGACTAAATAGAAGAATAGCTTTAATATATTGTAGTAATTATAAAAGATGTTGGGAGAAGCGTATGGCATATGGAGAATTTGCAAAAATTTATGATGAATTAATAAATGAAGACATAAATTATGAGCTTATAGAAAAAAGATTAAAAGAAATTATGGATGAACATAATGTAAAATATGATGATTATTTAGACTTAGCTTGTGGGACAGGTAATGTAGCTGTAAAAATGGCTAAATATTTTAATACTTGCTATGCAGTAGATTTATCTGAAGATATGCTTACAGAAGCTTTTGATAAATTTCAAGAAGAAAGAGTTAAAGTTAGAGTTATATGTCAAGATATGACAGAATTAGACTTAAATCACAAGTTCGATGCTATAAGTTGTGTTCTAGATTCTACTAATTATATATTAGAAGATGAAGATTTAGAAAATTATTTTAAGGGTGTATATAATCATTTAAAGGATGATGGGCTTTTTATATTTGATATAAATTCATATTATAAATTAGCAAATATATTGGGAAATAATATTTTTACTTATAGTGAAGATAGAGTATTTTATTCTTGGGAAAATGTTTTTGAAGATGAAATAGTTAATATGTATTTAACTTTTTTTGTAAAACAAGGTTCTTTATATGAAAGATTTGAAGAAGAACATTATGAGAGAGCTTATACTGAAGAATATTTAGAGTCAGTTTTAAAATTATGTGGATTTAAGATAGTTAGCAAATTTGATGGATATTCAAATAACAAGGTAGAGTCTCAAAGTGAAAGAATATTATATGTTGTGAAAAAAGATTTGGAGGTATAATAAATGAAAGATAAATTAGTAAGAGGAACAGCAAAAGATGGAATGGTAAGAGTGATAGCAGCTATTACTACAGAAATGGTTAATGATGGAACAAGTGTTCATGAATGTACACCTTTAGCATCAGCAGCTCTTGGAAGAATGTTAACAGCAGGAGCGTTAATGGGTTCAACATTAAAATCAAAAGATGAGGCTATGACATTAAAGATTAATGGTTCTGGTATAGCTAAAGGAATAACTGTAACTGCACATTCAAATGCAGAAGTTAAAGGTTTTATAGGAAATCCATATATAGAATTACCTCTTAATGAAAAAGGTAAATTAGATGTAGGTGGAGCTGTAGGTAAAGATGGATTGTTATATGTAATAAAAGATATGGGAATGAAAGATCCTTATGTTGGACAAGTGCCAATACATTCAGGAGAAATAGCAGAAGATTTAACATACTATTTTACTGTATCTGAACAAACTCCATCAGCAGTATCTTTAGGTGTTTTAGTAGATAAAGATCTATCTATAAAAGCAGCAGGTGGATTTATAATTCAAATGATGCCAGGTGCAGATCCATTACTTGCAGATGTATTAATGTATAGATTAGAAGAAATTCCTTCTATAACTACAATGATAAATGAAGGTAAAACTATAGAAGAAATTTTAGAATTTATATTTGAAGATATGGACTTAAAGCTTGATGAAGAAAGTGTTGAGCCTAAATATGTTTGTGATTGTTCTAGAGATAGAGTTGAGAGAGCATTAATAAGTATAGGTGAAAAAGATTTGCAAGAAATATATGATGAGGGGAAAGAAGAAGAAATAGTTTGCCATTTCTGTAATAAAAAATATGAATTTACTCACGAAAATATAGGGGAATTACTTGAGAAGGTAAAAAAGTAAATTAAGTTTATTTAAATATTATAAATTTTAATCTTGTTATATTTGATTTAGTCATTTTTTAATGATTAAGTAACTATAACAAGATTTTTTTTATAAGTATATTTGTCTTTAGTAACTAATAAAAGTAATTTAAAATAAAAAAATATTTATATATTTAGTAATTTTAATATTGAGATGAAAAATACTTTCTTAAAATATAAAATATTGGTATATTTTAAAAATACATTTTATTAAAGTAGTAATACTTTTGTAAGATGCATTTTAAAAGTTAAATAAATTTAGAAAAATACTTAAAAAAGAAAAAATATAAAAATAACAAAAAGTTAAAAAAATACAAATATAGAAAAATAAATAAAAAGACTTAAACGGCATAACTGTAATAGTTTGGAATAGCTCTGCAAAATCATGAGGTGGGTTGTAGATTGATAAATTATCAAATAAATAAATTAATATTAATAAATTATTAATAAAAAGTTAAAAGGTAAAATGATATTATTTGACAATAATGTATAAATATATATAATTGTTAATAAAGATAGATGTATTTGGGAGAAAGGAAGAAAAAAGATGGGGAAGTATATTTTTAAGAGATTTATAACTGGAATAATTACTATTTGGGCAGTTATAACTATAACTTTCTTTTTGGTAAGATTAATGCCAGGAGGTCCTTTTAACGGAGATAAAATGACACCAGAAATAAGAGCAAACTTAGAAATGAAATATGGATTAGATAAGGGGTTAGGAGAACAGTATGTAACTTATCTAAAAAATCTTACAAAGGGTGATTTGGGTGAGTCAATGAAGTTTAGAGGAAGACAAGTTAGTGATACTATAAAAACAACTTTTCCTAAATCAGCTAAAATTGGTGGATTAGCAGTTTTACTGGCTACGTTACTAGGAATTACTTTAGGAATTGTTTCAGCATTAAAGTCTGGCAAATGGCCAGATAGGTTATGTATGTTTTTAGCTACTTTAGGAATTACAATACCAAGTTTTGTAATGAGTGCTTTGTTAATTTATGTATTTGCAAGTAAGTTGCATTTACTTCCTACAACTGGGTATGGAGATATTAAACAACTTGTTATGCCAGTTATAGCTTTATCAGCGAGTTCAACTGCTTTTATTACAAGACTTACTAGAAGTAAGTTAATTGAAGTATTAAAATCAGATTATATAAGAACTGCTAAGGCTAAAGGGTTAAGTAAGAAAACTGTTATATTAAAACATGGATTAAGAAATTCTTTGATACCAGTAGTAACATATTTAGGACCATTAATAGCAGGAGTATTAACAGGAAGTTTTGTAGTAGAAAGTGTTTTTGCTATACCAGGATTAGGTGGAGAATTTGTATCTACAGTTACTAATAGAGATTATTCAGCTTTATTAGGAGTATTGGTATTTTATAGTACTTTAATAGTTGTATGTAATATATTGGTTGATATTATGTATGTAATTATTGATCCAAGAATAAAGTTAGATAATGCAAAGGCATAGGAGGAACATAATAATATGGAAAATTATAATGAGTTAGACAAAAATTTATTTACACCCCTAAGCGATGAAGAAAAAAAGTTCACACAAGTACAAAGACCAAGTGTAGGTTATTGGAAGGATGCATGGAGAAGATTAAAATCTAATAAAGTTGCGTTAATATCTTTAATAGTAGTAATTTTATGTGTTGTTTCTGCAGTGTTCGTACCATTGATATCACCATATACATATGAAGCAAATGATTTAAATGCAACTAATGTTGGGCCTACTGCTAAACACTTATTTGGAACTGATGCTTTAGGGAGAGATTTGTTAGTAAGAGTTATGTATGGAGCTAGATATTCACTTATAATTGCAGTGGCTGCTACAGCTATAAACCTTGTTATAGGAGTATTCTATGGAGGTATTGCAGGATTTATAGGTGGTAAGGTTGATAATATAATGATGAGAATAGTAGATATATTATATTCTATTCCAACAATAATATATGTAATATTACTAATGGCATTTTTCTCAAGTTCAGAAGGAAGTAGTGGTGTAACTAATATTATTATTGCTTTAGCAATATCCTATTGGGTTGGTATGGCTAGAATAGTAAGAGGAGATATTCTTCAATTAAAAGAACAAGATTTTGTACTAGCTGCAAAATCACTTGGAGCATCTAAATTTAGAATATTATGTAGACACTTAATACCTAATTGTTTAGGGTCAATTATAGTAACTATGACGCTTTTAGTTCCAGAGGCAATTTTTAGTGAAGCATTTTTGAGTTTCTTAGGTCTTGGACTTAATGCACCATTAGCATCTTTAGGTACTTTGTGTAATGATGCAATGAAAACTATATACCAATATCCATATCAATTATTTTTTCCAGCAGCAATGATATGTATTATAATTTTAGCTTTTAATTTATTAGGCGATGGGCTTACAGAAGCTCTAGATCCTAAAAATCAACGATAGGAGGAAGTTAAATGGAAAAGATATTAGAGATAAAAGGTTTGAAAACTTCCTTTACAACTCATATCGGTGATATACAAGCTGTAAGAGGAACAAATTTTTATTTAAATAAAGGTGAAGCAATAGGAATAGTTGGAGAATCTGGTTGTGGAAAATCAGTTAGTATGATGAGCATAATGGGACTGCTATCTAGTAATGGGAAGATAGTAGATGGAGAAGTGCTTTTTAATGGTCAAGATATTTCTAAAGCAACAGAAAAAGAGATGGAGCAAATAAGAGGAAATAAAATTTCTATGATATTTCAAGATCCTATGACTTCTTTGAATCCAGTATTAACAATTGGTGATCAATTAACTGAACCATTAATTAAGCATAAAGGTATGAATAAAAAAGAAGCTATAGCTGAAGCTATTAAGATGTTAGGACTAGTTGGAATACCAAGCCCTGAAAAAAGAATAAATCAATATCCACATGAATTCTCAGGTGGTATGAGACAAAGAGTTATGATAGCTATGAGTTTAATTTGTAATCCAGAAATAATAATAGCTGATGAACCAACAACTGCGTTGGATGTAACTATTCAAGCACAAATATTGGATTTAATGAAAGAATTAAAAGACAAATTTAATACTGCAATTATTTTAATTACACATGATCTAGGTGTTGTTGCAGATCTTTGTACAAGAATATATGTTATGTATGGTGGAGTAATTGTTGAAGAGGGAACAGATGAAGATATTTTCTATAGAGGTAAGCATCCATATACTATAGGATTATTGAAGTCTGTACCAAATCCTAAAAGTTTGGTTAAAGAAAAGCTGATACCAATAGAAGGACAACCACCAGATTTATTTAAGCCACCAGTAGGATGTCCATTTGCTGCTAGATGTAAGTATGCTATGAAGATATGTACTCAAAAAATGCCACCTTATTTTAAAGAAGGAGAAGGTCATAATGTATCTTGTTGGTTATGTCATGAAAATGCGCCTAAGGTTAATTTGGAAAAGTAGGAGGTAGTATTATGGAAAATAAAGAAGTAATTTTAGAAGTTAAAAATTTATGCAAATACTTTCCTGCTAAAAAAGGTTTGTTTGGAAAGAAGAGTTATATAAAAGCGGTAGATGATGTTTCTTTTACTTTAAAAGAAGGTGAAACATTAGGTTTAGTTGGTGAATCAGGTTGCGGTAAAACTACAACAGGAAGAACTATATTAAAACTTTATGAACCTACTTCTGGAGAAATAATATTTAAGGGAAAGAATATTGAAGGTCTTAGTGAAAAGGAAATGGTACCTTTAAGAAGAAGTATGCAAATGATATTTCAAGACCCATATTCATCTTTAGATCCAAGAATGACAGTTGGTGATATAGTTGGTGAAGCTATAGATATTCATAAATTATATAAAGGTAAAGAAAGAGAAGATAGAATTAGATTTTTACTTAATAAGGTAGGTTTAAATGATTCTCATATAAATAGATATGCTCATGAATTTTCAGGTGGTCAAAGACAAAGAATTGGTATTGCTAGAGCTTTAGCAGTAGAGCCAGATTTTATAGTATGTGATGAACCTATATCAGCGTTAGATGTATCTATTCAAGCTCAAGTAATAAACATGTTAGAAGAGCTTCAAGAAGAATTAGGTTTAACATATCTTTTTATTGCTCATGATTTATCTATGGTAAAACATATATCTACTCATATAGGTGTTATGTATTTAGGAAAGTTAGTTGAAAAAGGAACCAGTGATGAAGTGTATAGTAATCCTAAGCATCCGTATACTAAAGCTTTATTATCAGCTATTCCTATACCGGATCCTAAGGAAGCTAAAAACAATAAAAGGATAATATTAGAAGGAGATATACCTTCACCTATAGATCCACCAAAAGGATGTAGGTTTAAAGGAAGATGTAAATTTGCTACAGAGATATGTTCAAAGGAAGATCCTGTTATGAGGGAAGTAGAAGAAGGACACTTTGTTGCATGTCATAATATATAGATAAAATTTTGCTATAAGCAAATTAATATATAAAATAAGGGGGAAATTTTAATGAAAAAAGGAATCTTGAAAAAGTTATTAGTTATGGGATTAACAGTAACTTTGGGAATGACTGCTTTAGTTGGTTGTGGAGATAGTAATAGTGCATCTAATGGAGGTAGTAAACAAGAAATATCATATAATTTAGGAGCAGAAGTAAAAACAATAGACCCAGCATTAAATAATGCAGTTGATGGTTCAATTGTTATAGCTAATGCTTTTGAAGGGTTATATAAATTAGATGAAGATAACAAAGCTATCCCAGGAGTTGCAAAATCTTGTGATGTTAGTGATGATGGATTAGTTTATACTTTCCACTTAAGAGATGATGCAAAGTGGTCAGATGGAAAAGAAGTTAAAGCAGGAGATTTTGCTTATGCTTGGAAGAGAGCACTAGACCCTAAAACAGCTGCTGATTATGCATTTCAATTATATTATATTAAAGGTGGAGAAGAGTTTAATACAGGAAAGGGAACAGCTGAAGATTTAGGAATTAAGGTTATAGATGATTCTACTTTAGAAGTAACTTTATGTAAGCCAACATCATATTTCTTAGAATTAACTGCATTCCCAACATTAATGCCACTTAGAGAAGATGTTATAGAAGGAAATAATGATACTTGGACAACAGACCCTGCTAAATATATTTGTAATGGTCCTTTCAAATTAGAACAATATAATATGAAGGATAGTTATGTTTTTGTAAAGAATGATAACTATTACGACAAAGATAAAGTTAAAGCTGATAAATTAACATTTAAGATGATAGTGGATGAAATATCTGCATACTCATCTCTTAAGAATGGGGAATTAACAGGAATAGATGTAGTTCCAGTTGCGGAAATTGAAAAAGGTAAAGAAGAAGGCTATGTACAAATATCACCTTGTATAAGTACTTATTATTATTGTTTAAATGTTAATAATCATACAGAAAATCTTCCTGAAGATGTTAAAAAAGCTTTAAGTAATAAAGATGTTAGACATGCACTTAACTTAGCTATAGATAGAGAAAAGATTGTAAAAGAAATTACTCAAGGTGGTCAAACACCTGCACATTCATTTGTACCTAAAGAAATATTACTAAAGAATGGTAGTATGAGTAGCGATAAGGAATATTGGGATGGAGAAAAATGTGATGTTGAGGAAGCTAAAAAATTATTAGCTAAAGCAGGATATCCAAATGGAGAAGGTCTTCCAACATTTGAAGTATTATATAATACTGCAGAAAGACATAAATTAATAGCAGAAGCTATACAACAAATGTGGGCTCAAATTGGTGTTAAAGTCAACTTGAAGAATGAAGAATGGGCAGTATTCCAAGATTCAAGAACAAATGGTAATTATCAAATTGCAAGACATGGTTGGACAGGTGATTATTTAGATCCAATGACATTCTTGGATTTACTTATGACAGGTCTTGGTAATAATGATTCTAAATTTGCAAATGCTCAGTATGATGAATTAGTAAGAAAAGCTCAACAAGAAGTTGATGTTAAAAAGAGAAGTGATTATTTAGTTCAAGCAGAAGATATATTAATGGATGAAATGCCAATACTACCAATATTCTATGATACAGAAGTAAAAGGATTTAGTCCTAAACTTAAAGGTTATAGAGTATCACCACTTGGTCAAGTTTACTTTGATAGAGCATATTTAGAAGAATAATATTTTGGAATAAGCTTCATAAACAAGATTTAATTCCTTGTTTATGAAGCTTTTTTTTGGTTATACTAGAAATATAATTTTTTGTAGGTGATAGTATGAAAAAAGAAGATATATTTTTAAAAATAGAGAAATGTTTATTACAAGATGAAAAACCATCTGTAAGTGTAAATAAGATGAAAGAACAAGGTGAATTAGATAATATTCCTTTTACTTGGATTAGAGATTTAGATAAGATGAAACAAAATCCTAAGTTTCATCCAGAAGGTAGCGTTTGGGTACATACCATGATGGTGATAGATAATGGAGTTGAGTTTAGAGAAAAAGTTGGTGATAAAAGAGTTTTCATGTGGAGTTTATTATTACATGATATTGGAAAGTTAAAGACTACTAAATTGAGAAAGGGAAGATGGACTTCTTATGATCATGATAAAGTAGGAGAAGTTGAAGCTAGAAAGTTCTTAGACTTTTTTTCTGAAGATAAAGAATTTATTAATAAAGTAAGCAAACTTGTAAGATATCATATGCATTTATTATATGTAATGAAAAATTTACCTTTTGGAGATTTTGAAGGATTAAAAAAAGAGGTAAATAGAGAAGATATATGTTATGTGTTTTTATGTGATAGGTTAGGTAGAGGTGGTATTACTGAAGATGATAGGAAATTAGTAGAAGAAGAAATAAATAAGTTTAAAGAAAAAGTTTGATAAATTAAAGAAAGATAGTGTTAAGGTTAATAAACATTATCTTTCTTTATAAAAAAATTTTTATAATAAAATTTATAGTAGAACAATTTGAAAGGATTAAACGTAATATATAGTAGCTAAAGGGTTAATAAACTTCCGCGATCTATTAATTTGCCTTTTTTTAGATAAATAGGTTCCACATCGTATTTATAAAGAAAATTATATACTAAATCACCATAAATATAATTTTTTAACTCACCAAACAAACCTATCTTATTAGGAGATATTAATCCACCAACTCCACCTATAAATCCGTAGTTTAGTGAAGGAAGAAGGATATCACCAGGAGGAACTAAAAGTACATCCATGCCTAAATTTAATAAAGCTTCATTTATATTTTTATCACTTGTGATAAAAGCTTTATTTCCTACAGGTAAAACAGAACATTTTGTATAACCTTGTTTTACGGTGATTTTAATTTTTGAGTTTTGAGTTTCTAATAAAGTTGTATCAGTGTAATTAAGATTGTGTAAAAAGAAATCATCTAATATTAAAGCATTTAAGATTATATCCTCTGGATACTTTGATCCTAAAGATTTTGAGGATAATAAGTAATTTATATTATTGATTTCTAATTCGTGTAAAAAAAGATCGGATATATCTTTTTGAACAATTATAAGTTTTTTTTGTTTATTGATAATATTTAATTGAATATCAACATGACCGTTTATTGCTTTATAAACTTTTTCTGTTTTTGGAACTATTATTGGATATAATTTTTGCTTTTCTATATTAACTAACTCTTCTTTAGTAGTTCTGTAATCAACAAAACAAATCATAAATACTCCTTTGTAAGTTTTTATTATTAAGGATAAAGTACTATTAATTTTTAGAAAAATCAATAGAAAACTGCCAAAATAAATTCTGTATATAGTTGAAAATTTAATACATACTATTACTAGGAAGGGAGTGAAAACCCATGCTTGTACAGGAATTAGCTTATTCAGGCGATTTAGATTTTGTTGAAGAACTGCAAGAGTTAAAAGAAGTACTAAAGAAAAAGGATATAGTTATTGGGCTTGTTGAAAGTCAAGATGGTGTAACTCATATTGTGAAGCTAATATGTGATGATAAAGGTTATAATGAAATGACCTGTAATAAAATAAATTTATATGTAAGTAATGTTCTATACAATATAGTTATTCAAAAATATAGAGAAAAAGAACTATTTCAATTTTTAACAGATAATTATTTTTTTCTTAAACACAATGAAATACTTGAAGTTGAAGAAGAGATAATGAAGGTGTTGCTCGATAAAGATATACCTAAAGATGAATTGTTTGTTTATTGTTCAAATAAGATTAATAATATCTTATTAAAAATACAAGGTTGTATTGAGGAGAATAGAGAAATTAATATTAATGGGTTTATTACTTTTAGGATGAGAGAACTTAGAGAGGATATTGAAGAAATTATAGATAAAGTAGTAGAAAAATATATGGTAGAAAAGGAGTATAAGGAATTTATAAGATTATTAAAATATTTTGTTGATATACAAGAAAGTAAAATAGAAGAAATAAACTTAGTTATTAAAAAAAATGGCAGCTATTCTATTTATGATGGTTATGGGAAAGATATATTTGAGAGTTTTTTAGAAGAATTATCAGATTGTAAATTAGGAATAGATGCAAATATGGAGGATATATTAATAAGTGGATTAATAACTAATGCACCAAAAAAGATTATGATTCATAAGAAAGAAAATTGCAAAAATAAAGAATTTCTTGATACAATAATAAGTGTATTTGGAGAAAGAGTAGTATTTTGTGTTGGATGTGAATTATGTTCGGAAAAAAAATAAAACTTGTTGACATATAAAAACAGTAATGATATAATCATTTTTGTGAAGAAGAAACAGCCGTTTCTCACCATGCGGCACTAGTGTGTAGCTAGTATGGTTATTATCGTATGTTATTTAGTAGATAATATTAGACGGCAGTTTCATACTGTCGTTTTTTTATTATATATAGAGTATAATGCTTTTATTTTTCGGAGGTGAAAACTATTAACAAAAATTATATAGTTAATGAAGATATAAGAGATAAGGAAATAAGAGTTATAGCAGCAGATGGAAGTCAGTTAGGTGTAATAGCAACTAAAGAAGCTCAAGCTATGGCTATAGAAGCGGATTTGGATTTAGTTATGATATCGCCTGGAGCTAAACCACCAGTTTGTAAGATTATGGACTTAGGTAAGTACATATATGAACAAACTAAGAAGGAAAAGGAAGCTAAAAAGAAGCAAAAGGTTATCAATATTAAGGAAGTAAGAGTAAGTCTTACTATCGAAGAACATGATATCGACATTAAAGCTAAAAATGCAAGAAAGTTCTTATTAGATGGTGATAAAGTAAAAATCACTGTTAGATTTAGAGGAAGAGAAATGGAACTTGGTCATTTAGGACTAAGAATACTTGAAAAATTCTCAAGTAAGTTGGAAGATGTATGTGTAGTAGAAAAGCCAGCTAAAAGAGAAGGTAGAAATATGACAATGGTTTTGGGCCCAAAAAAGGCATAAACTGAGAGGAGGAATTTAGCAATGCCAAAAATGAAAACTCATAGAGGTGCAGCAAAAAGATTCAAGAAAACAGGAACAGGAAAATTAAAGAGAGCAAAGGCTTTCAAGAGCCATATCCTTACTAAGAAGAGCCAAAAGAGAAAGAGAAATCTTAGAAAAGCTGGATATGTTTCAACTACTCAAGAAAAAGCAATGAAGAAATTATTACCATATCTATAAGAATTGGTACAGGAGGTTTAAAGAATGGCAAGAGTAAAAAGAGCGGTAAATTCTCGTAAGAATCATAAAAAAGTTTTAAAGCTTGCAAAAGGATACTATGGTGGAAAGAGCAAGTTATTCAAGACTGCTAACGAATCAGTAATCAGAGCATTAAGAAATGCTTATGTTGGAAGAAGATTAAAGAAGAGAGATTATAGAAGACTTTGGATAGCTAGAATTAATGCAGCTACAAGAATGAATGGTCTTTCATATTCTAAATTCATGAACGGAATGAAGTTAGCTGGAGTTGACATAAACAGAAAGATGTTATCTGAAATAGCTATCAATGATCCAAAAGCATTTGCTGATTTAGTTGAAGTAGCAAAGAAGCACGTTAACGCTTAATAATATATATATAATACTTAGAAATGCGGCTTATAGTCGCATTTCTTTTTATAAAAAAATTATATTATAGAAAAGCATACTATTACAAATACTAAATAAGGATATAAAATTAGAATTTAAGGGAATTTGGAGTAATTATATGAATATTAAGGATAAGAAATTAAAAAAAAGTTTTAGTGGTGTACAAATTTTAACAATAGGTTTTATCATTTTAATATTAATAGGTAGTATAGTATTATCTTTACCTATTTCTTCAGTTACGGGAGAGTATACTAATTATTTAGATTCTTTATTTACATCTACTTCAGCTGTATGTGTTACAGGATTAGTTACATTAAATACGGGAGCTCATTGGAGTGTTTTTGGTCAAGTAGTTATAATAACATTGATACAAATTGGTGGATTAGGTTTTATGTCTATTACTGCTTTTGTAGCGATGCTTTTGGGAAAAAAGATTACATTGAAAGATAGATTATATATCCAAGAGTCAATGAATGCTTTTGAAATCCAAGGGATTGCTAAGATGGTTAAGTATGTTGTAAAATTTACTTTTTCTGTAGAATTAATAGGTGCTGTATTATTATCTTTTAAATTTATACCTGAATATGGTTTAAGGAAGGGAATAGGATTTAGTTTGTTTCATTCTATCTCAGCTTTTTGCAATGCAGGTTTTGACATAATTGGAGATGGAAATAGTATGGTTTCACAATCAAATAGTGTTTTGTTATTAATGGTTTTATCTTTACTAATAATAGTAGGTGGATTAGGCTTCTCGGTTATTATTGAATTATGGAATTATAAAAAAGTTAAAAGATTGTCTGTTCATTCTAAAATAGTATTATCTATAACAGGGGGATTAATAGTTGTTGGAGCTATATTTATATTTTTGCTTGAATATAAAAATCCAGAAACTATGGCTAATATGACTTTTATAGAAAAGATAACCAATTCTGTATTTACTTCTGTATCGCCTAGAACAGCTGGATTTAATAGTGTTCCATTAGATAAGTTGACTAATGCAAGTGTATTAATGACTATATTTTTAATGTTTATAGGAGGTTCACCAGGTTCAACTGCAGGTGGAATTAAAACTACAACTTTTGGAATGGTAGCATTAACTTTAGTAAATGTTATTAAAGGTAGACAGGATACAGAAGTTTTTAGAAGAAGGTTTTCTAAGGAAACAATATATAAATCTTTTGCTTTATTTATGATAGGAACTTCTATCGTAATAATTGTGACTATGATTTTATCTATAACAGAATATGGGATGGATTTTTTGTCTGTATTATTTGAAGCAACTTCTGCTTTTGGAACAGCAGGTCTTACTTTAGGAATTACAAGTAGTTTAAGTGTTATAGGTAAGATAGTTATAATAATTAGCATGTATATTGGAAGAGTTGGACCATTAACAGTAGCGTTGGCATTAACACATAGACAAAAGAAGCAAGGGTATAAGTATCCAGAAGGAAAAATTTTAATAGGTTAGGCGGTTTGAAATATGTCGAAAAAACAATTTATAGTTGTGGGTATAGGAAGATTTGGATCTTCTGTAGCAAAAACATTATATGAATTAGGCAATGATGTTTTGGTAATAGATAGTGATGAAGAAAGAGTTCAAGATATATCAGAAAAAGTAACACATGCCGTTCAAATGGATGCAACTGATGAAAGTGCTATAAAAACTTTAGGGGTAAGAAATTTTGATGTGGCTATAGTGAGTATAGGTGCTAATATACAATCTAGTATAATGGTAACGTTAATACTTAAAGAATTAGGTATAAAACATATTATAGCTAAGGGGAATAATGAATTACATGCAAAGGTATTATATAAGATAGGTGCTGACAGAGTGATTTTGCCTGAAAAGGATATGGGAATAAGGGTGGCTCATAATATAGCATCATCTAATATTCTTGATTATATAGAATTATCAGAAGATTATAGTATTTTAGAAATAAAAGCTTTAAGTATATGGGTTGGAAAATCATTGAAAGAACTTAAACTTAGAAGTGAATATGAAATAAATGTTATGGCTATAAAAAGAGGTGATAATATAAACATATCACCATTAGCAGATGAAGTTATACAAGAGAATGATGTTTTAGTAGCAATAGGAGCTGGTAAAAATCTTGATAAATTTGAAGGTATGATAATTAATTATAAATAGTAGAGGTGTATTAATTTGGTTTTCATAGAAAGTAAAGATAATAGCTTATATAAGGATACCAAAAAGCTTAAGGAAAGAAGAGGAAGAAATAAAAGTTCTAAATATATAATTGAAGGATTTAGACTTATAGAAGAAGCATTTAAGGCTAATCTTCCTATAGAATATATTTTTATTAGCAATGAAGAAGAAAAAAGAATAGATAAATATTTAGGAAAATATATTAATGAAAAGACTAGGCTCTATAAATTAAGTGATAATTTATTAAAGGAACTATGTTCTACAGAAAAACCGCAGGGAATAATAGCGGTAGTACAAATGAAAAAAGTAGATATGGCTCTTGAAGGTAGCTTTTATTTACTATGTGATAAGTTGCAAGATCCAGGTAATCTAGGGACAATAATAAGAACAGCTCATGCAGCAGGTGTTGATGGAATAATATTAACAAAGGGAACTGTAGATGTATATAATGACAAAACTATAAGATCAACAATGGGTTCTTTGTTTCATGTTCCAATAATATGTGATGATGAGGAGTTAACTATAACTAAGACTCTAATAAATAGAGGGTTCTCTTTATTAGCAACTTCTCTAGAAGGAGACAAGGATTTCTTTAAAGAAGATTTAACAGGAAAAATTATAATATCTGTAGGAAATGAAGGTAATGGAGTTAGTGAAGAAGTGTATAATCTTGCAGATAAAAAGGTAAAAGTTCCTATGCCAGGAGGAGCAGAATCATTGAATGTTGCTATAGCTACTTCAGTAATATTGTATGAAAAAGTTAGACAAAATAGTTGATATTTTGATGAAAGGTTTGTATAATAGGAAAGTAATAGAATAATAATAAAACTATGATTGAGAAAGTAAACATAAGGAAACTTTCAGGGAGAAGAGGTCTTAGACTGCAAGCCTTTTCAAGAATAATTATGTTGAAGTTCCCTCAGGAGTTCTAGTTGTGAAATATTTAGTAGTAGCTAGCGGGAAACCGTTAATTTATTAAAGTTGGGTATATTATTTTGTATACCAATTAGGGTGGTAACGCGGATATTTCGTCCCTTTTTAGGGGCGTTTTTTTTATACTCAAAATTAAACTTGAAAGGAGAATAGCAATGCAAGATAAATTAATGCAAATTAAAGAAACAGCTTTAAAGGAAATTGCAGAAGTTAAAACTGCAGTAGAAGTTCAAGAACTTAAAGTTAAATATTTAGGTAAAAAAGGAGAACTTACTACTATATTAAAGAGTATGGGAGGTTTATCTAAAGAAGAAAGACCTGTAGTGGGAAAAATGGTTAACGATGTTAAGAAGATAGTTGAAGAACAACTAGATTCTATAGCTTCTAAAATAAAAGAAAAAGAAAAGAATGAAAAGTTAAGAAATGAAGTTATTGATATAACTTTACCAGGAAATAAGAAAGTTATAGGAAAGAGACATCCATTAGAATTAACTGTTGAAAAAATGAAAGATATATTTATATCTATGGGATTCACTTTAGAAGATGGGCCAGAAGTTGAACTTGATCACTACAATTTCGAAGCTTTAAATATTCCAAAGGATCACCCGGCTAGAAGTGAACAAGATACATTCTATATAAATGATAATATAGTTTTAAGAACGCAAACTTCACCAGTTCAAGCAAGAGTAATGGAAAAGCAAGAACCACCTATAAAGATGATTTCACCAGGAAAGGTTTATAGAGCTGATTCAGTTGATGCAACTCATTCACCAATATTCTATCAAATGGAAGGTCTTGTAATAGATAAGGGAGTTACTTTTGCAGATCTTAAGGGAACATTAGAATTATTTGCAAAGAAGATGTTTGGTAATAATGTAAAAACTAAGTTTAGACCGCATCATTTTCCATTCACTGAACCATCAGCTGAAATGGATGCTACATGTTTTGTATGTGGAGGAGAAGGTTGTAACGTATGTAAAGGATCTGGTTGGATAGAACTTTTAGGATGTGGTATGGTGCACCCTCAAGTTTTAAGAAACTGTGGATTAGATCCAGAAGTTTATAGTGGATTTGCTTTCGGATTTGGTGTTGATAGAATGGTTATGCTTAATTATAAACTTGATGATATCAGATTATTATACGAAAGTGATATGAGATTCTTAAATCAATTCTAAGGGAGGAAGTAAATAATGAAGGTACCATATAGTTGGATAAAAGATTATGTTGATATAAATGTTGAAGCTAAAGAACTTGGTGATATTTTAACCTTAACAGGTTCTCAACTTGAAGAATTAGAAATTCAAGGTGATAATATAAAAAATGTAGTTGTATGTTTAATTGAAAAGATTGAAAAGCATCCAGATGCAGATAGATTAAGCGTTTGTCAAATAGATATTGGAACCGAGAAGATTCAAATAGTTACTGCTGCAACTAACATGAAAGAAGGAGATAAAGTTCCAGTAGCTCTTCATAAGTCAATATTAGCTGATGGAACAGAAATTAAGAAAGGTAAAATGAGAGGGGTAGTATCTAATGGTATGTTCTGTTCAGAAGAAGAATTGGGTATTGCTGGAGATGAACCGGTTCATGGTTTGATGATTTTACCAGAGGATGCTCCTATAGGAATGGACATTAAGAAATATCTTAAGTTAAACAAGGCTATATTAGATTTTGAAATAACTTCAAATAGACCTGATTGTTTAAGTATGGTAGGTATGGCAAGAGAAGCTGCAGCAGCTTTAAAGACTGAATATAGAATGCCAAATATGACTTTTGAAGTTAAAAATTCAAAGAATATAAATGATGAAATAAAAGTTGAAATTAAGAGTGATCTTTGTAGAAGATACATGGCTAGAGGGGTTAAGAACGTTAAAGTTAAACCTTCACCAGGATGGATGCAAGAAAGATTATTAGAAGCCGGTGTAAGACCTATAAATAACATAGTAGATATAACAAACTTTGTTATGCTAGAATTTGGTTCACCAATGCATGCCTTTGATGCAAGACAAATAACTTCAGGACAAATAGTGGTTGAAACAGCAAAGGATGGAGAAAAGTTTACTACTTTAGATGAAGTTGAAAGAGAATTAAATTCAAATGTTTTATGTATTAAAGATGGAGAAAATATAGTAGCTTTAGCTGGTATTATGGGGGGATTAAATTCAGAAATACAAGATGACACTACAGAAGTAATCTTTGAATCTGCTAACTTTGATGGAACTAATATAAGAGTTAATTCAAAGGCATTAGGTTTAAGAACAGAAAGTTCTTCGAGATTTGAAAAAGATATAGATCCAAATTTAGCTGAGCTTGCTATAGATAGAGCTTGTGCTTTAGTATGTGAATTAGGTGCTGGAGAAATAATGGAAGGAACTATAGATGAATATAAGCTTCCAAAGGAAATTTCTCATATGACAGTATCAGCTAGATGGATAAATGGTTTCTTGGGAACAGATATATCAGCAGAAGAAATGAAAGCAGCTTTAGACTCATTAGATTTAAATACTGAAATAAATGGAGATAATTTAGAAATTACAGTTCCAACTTTTAGAATAGATATAGCTATAAAAGAAGATATAGCAGAAGAAGTTGCTAGAATATATGGATATGATAAAGTTCCAACAACTGTATTTGATGTTACTCCTATGAGAGAAAATAAACATAAAAATGAAATATTAAGAGAAGTTGTTGTTAATGCTTTAATAAGTTCAGGATTAAATCAATCTATATCCTATTCTTTTGTATCACCAAAGGTATTAGATAAGGTTAAAATAGCAGAAGATTCTCCACTTAGAGAAATGGTAAAAATAAAAAATCCATTAGGAGAAGATTTTTCAGTAATGAGAACTACTACTTTACCATCTATGATGGAATGTTTAGGTAGAAATTACTCTAGAAATAATGAATATGCTAGCTTATTTGAAATAGGTAAAGTATATATTAAGCATGAAGATGAAAATGAACTTCCAACTGAAAAAAATGTACTTACAATAGGTATGTATGGAAAATGTGACTTCTTAGATCTTAAGGGAGTAATAGAAAATGTTCTTGATAGATTAGGAATAACTAAGGCTAGATTTGTACGTGAAAGTACACATCCAACATTCCACCCAGGAAAAACTGCTGGAATACAATTAAGAGGAAAAAATGCAGGTGTATTTGGAGAAATTCATCCAGATGTACAAGAAGCTTATGAAATAGATGAGGCTTGTTATATAGCTGAATTAGATTTAGATCTATTATATGAAGCTGCAGATACAAATAGAGTGTATAAACCAATTCCTAAATTCCCAGCAGCTACAAGAGATATAGCAGTACTAGTTGATGATGAAGTATTAGTTGGAGATCTTGAAGATGCAATAAAGAGAGCTGGAGGAAATTTAGTAGAAAAAATAACTTTATTTGATATATATAAAGGATCTCAAATACCAGAAGGTAAGAAGAGTATAGCTTATGCAATAGTATATAGAGATTCTAAGAAGTCTTTAACAGATAATGAAGTTAATAAAGTTCATGATAAGATATTAAAGAATTTAGAGAAAAAATTTGATGCTCAATTAAGATAATATAATAAAAGCTGCCTTAAGAAGAGATTTTTAAGGCGGCTTAATTTTATGAATTAATAATGGAAGTTGTAGAATTAAAGGATTGTTGAACTTTATTAAAAACTTCTACTGAATAACCATCTCTTTTCTGATTATTTAAAACATCTTTAGTATTTAATATTTGAAAATGTGTTTTTCCATTAGAGTCATTATATTTATTAACCCAAGTTGGAATAGCTTCGTATGATTTTAAAGAAGTAGAATTATTGTTTTTAGTTATATCTAATTTGATCATTAAACCATCTGCAGATTTAGAGTTTCCCATAGTTTCTTCTCTTTGATTAGATAAAAAATTTCCTAGTGAATAACATACTAAAGTTTCATTATTAGATGACTCATCTTTTAATGTTCTTATAGGTTCAACTACATGAGGATGACTTCCGATAATTACATTAACACCTTCTTTGTTTAAAGCTTTAGCTAATGCTTCTTGATTAGGAGAAGTAGAGGTGTTATATTCTTCACCCCAATGAATGTAGAAAATAATAAATTCTGCACCATCTTTTTTCATATCTGAAATTGTATTTTTCATTTTTTCTATATAAGTATTTAAATTATCGTTTGTATTTGAAAATATATTTATTCTGTTTTTTAATTCTTTGTTAATGGGGATACCGTTAAGAGATTCTCCATTGGAAGTTTCTTCGCAGTAAGTATAATTAGTAAGGCCTATTTTTATCCCATTAATTTCTTTTATTAAGTAATTCTTGTCTGATTCATTATTTTTTATTCCTATTAAATCAAAACCTTTATCTGTAATAGCTTTAGCTGTACTGTTAAATCCTGATAAGTTATTATCTAAGCTATGGTTATGAGCAGAAGATAAAATATCAAAGCCAGCATTTTTTAAAGAATCTAAAACAGATGTTGGACTATTGAAAGTTGGATACCCTTCATAATGTGAATTTTCTCCTAAATATGATGTTTCTGAATTGCAAATAGCAAGATCTGCATTACTTATAAAATCTTTTACTTTTAAGAAGGATTCATCAAAATTATAAGTTTTATTTGAAGGGTTATAGGCAGCTTCTAGTTGTGCAGAATGAACTAATACATCTCCAGCAAAGACTAAAGAACATTCTTTTTGAATATTTGGGGGATTTGTAGTATCTGGTGATACAACCTTATTGTTTTCTTTGCTGGAAGTATTATTGGTTTCGTCTGTATTAATTTGATTACTATTACAAGAAATTAAAAAGAGACTGGCAATAATAAAAAAATATAAAGATTTTAATCTTTTCATAAGTTCACCTCCAAAACTATAATACTAAAAAAAGTAATTTTATGCAAAAAAATCAATATGGATGTAAATATTTAAAAATGGGATATTTGCTAACTTTCCTTGTATTATAAGTATAAATTTCATATAATTATTTATAAAGGATCAAGTTTGAGAGGTGTTAAAATGATTAAGGTTACAGTTAACATAAATGGTAGAGATTACAACTTAAAAGGTAAAGATAATGAAACGTATTTAAAAGAAGTAGCGGAGTTTGTAGATAGTAAAATAAAAGAAGTTACTACTAAAAATAAATTTTTAAGTACAGAAGATGCAACTGTGTTAGCAGCAATAAATATAGCAGATGATCTTTATGAATGTGACATGAGTTTAAATAAGTTAACTAAAGCTAAAGGGACAATAGAAGAGGAGAATAAATCTTTACAAGAAGCTATAGAAGAATTAAATTCTAGTATAGAAGTTTTAGAAAATAGTAAAAATGAAACTATTAATGAAAGTAATGTTAAAATAGCAAATTTAGAAAAGACTATAGAAGAACTAAAATCTATAAATAGTGAATTAAAGGAAGCTAATAAAAAGTTAGACAATCATAATAGTAATTTACGTAATGAGGTTAATAGAATAAATAAAGAATTAGATGAAGCTAATAAATTAAATAAAATATTAGAAAATAAAGAAGCAAATCTTAAAAATGAAAAAAAAGCATTAATTGAAAATATAGATAAGCTTAATAAGCTTAATTCAGAATTAAATAAGAAGGTGGACAATCTTTTAAAAGTAAAAGAGGAAAATAAGAAAGCATTAAATGAAGTTAAATATAATGAGAGTATATTAACAGAAAAAATAGATGTTTTAAATAAAGAAAAAAATAAACTCACAGAAAAAGTTAATACAATAACTAGTGATAAAGAGAAGTTAGAAAACGGTATAAAGAAATTGGAAAAAGAAAAATCAGACCTTGAAGGAGAGAGAGTTTCTTTAAGTAATAAAGTTGAAGAAATGAAGGGAATATTAATTGAGAAAGAGGATGAGATATCTTCCCTTAAATCAGATAAGGTATCCTTAGAAGCAGAATTTAATGAAAAGCAAATATCTATAAAGGGTCTAATGCATGATGAGATAGATAAAAAGCAAGAAGAGATAAAAGTTTTAGAAGAAAAAATTGAAAGATTAAATTACGAGAAATCTTTAATATTAGAGAGAGGTAAGAAGTCTGGTCAAGAGCTTAAAACTTCTAAATATAAAGTTTTGGATTTAGAGAAGAAGTTATTAGATGTCCAATTTGAATTAGCAAAAATGAAAAAGGATCGTAATCCATTATTAAGATAATTTAAGTTGAAAAATTAATAAAAGGTCTTTGTTTATTTTGAGAAATGTTAATTTTAATTTTCTTAAAATAATCAGAGATCTTTTATTATAAATATCTTAATGTAGATGTATTATTCAAGTAAGAATAGTATAATTAAGTGATTAAACTATTCTGTTTGCCGTTGTAACAATTTGTGCAGTAATATATGCAAATACAGGGGAAAGATTTAAAAAGAAATAGATAAAATAATAATATATCAATTTTTAAGGACTTAAATATATTTTAAATTGGTATTATTTAATTATTTATGTTATAAATAATAATTGAGACTTACTATGAAGATAAAGTGAAAATAGGAGCGATGAAAATGGAAAAAGTTGAATTGCTTGCACCTGCTGGTAGTATGGAGAGTTTATATGCGGCAGTTAATAATGGTGCAGATGCTATATATTTAGGAGGACCAAAATTCTCTGCTAGAGCAAAAGCTGTAGAATTTGATAATGAAAAAATGAAGTTAGCTGTTGATTATGCTCATAGTTATGGAGTAAAGATATATGTAACTATGAATATAATATTAAAGCCTAATGAATTAAGTGAGGCTATAAGATACGTAGGATATCTTTATGAAATTGGTGTAGATGCTTTAATAATTCAAGATTTAGGTCTTCTTAAGCTGATTCAAGAAAGATTTCCTGATTTTGAAGTTCATGCATCTACTCAAATGACAATTCATAATGGAGAAGGTGCTCTTTATTATAAAGAAAAAGGTTTTGAAAGAGTAGTACTATCAAGAGAACTTAGTAAAGATGAAATTAAATATATCTCTAAAGATTTAGGTGTTGAAACAGAAATATTTGTTCATGGTGCTTTATGTGTATCATATTCAGGACAATGTTTAATGAGTGCTATGATTGGAAGCAGAAGCGGAAATAGAGGTAAATGTGCTCAACCATGTAGACAAGAATATAGATTGATTTCTGAAAATAGTGGTGAAAGAAAAGGTCATTTATTAAGTACTAAGGATACTTGTACTATTAATGATATAAAGGATATTATTGATAGTGGAGCTTATTCTCTAAAGGTAGAAGGAAGAATGAAGAGGCCTGAATATGTAGCTGGTGTTATAAGTAGTTACAGAAAGGCTTTAGACAAAGAGCTTAAAAATAAAAATTTTGATATAAATGAAGGAAGAAAAACACTATTACAATTATTTAATAGAGGTGGATTCTCTACTGCTTATTTAAAAAAAGATACTGGAAAAGATATGATGAGCTTTGTAATTCCTAAGAATACAGGAATTGAAATAGGTACTATTGATGATAAAGGAGATATTCTTTTAAAAGATAGTATTGCTTTAGGAGATGGAATAGGATTTTCTAATAAAGGATTTACGGTAAGTAAAATTATATTAAAAGGTAATGAGGTTCAAGAAGCTAAGGCAGGGGATAAAGTTAAGCTATTTCCAAAAGGCTATAAAAAAGGTGATGTTATATATAGAACATCTAATAAAAAGCTTACTGATAGTTTAATGGATACAGTAAAGCCATACTATAAGAAAATACCTATGCATGGAGAAGTTATTTTTAAGGTAGGAGAACCGTTTACTTTAAAAACTTCATTTAATGGAGTTAAGTATGAAGTTCAAGGGGAAGTGGTAGAAAAGGCAGAAAGAAAGCCTTTAGATAAGGAAAGAATTGCAGAAGCTCTTAAAAAGTCTGGAGATTATCCATATAAATTTGAAGGAATATGTTTTGAACAATTTGAAGATGGGTTCTTAAGAGTTTCTTCTTTAAATAATCTAAGAAGAGAATTATTTGATAAAATATTAAAGGATGTTTTATCAAAGGGAAGAAGAAAGAGAACAGGAGCGGAGAAGAAAAATCCTAAAATACTAATAGAGCCAAAAGAAGCTTTAGATATGGATTTATTAGTAACTTGTACAACAAAAGAACAATTTAAAACTTTAATAGAAGTTGGTATTAAAAATATAGGTGTGGATTTATATAGTAGAGAAAAAGATTCTTTAAAGATTAAGGATATAGAAAATGTTGAAGGTATAAATATATATATTCTTACTCCAGAAATTATAAAAACTGAGTTTGAAAAAGTAGTTAATATGATTGATAAAGCTAAAGATCATATAAAGGGATTAATTACAGGTAATGCAGGTATAATTAATAAATATAAAGATTCTTTAAAAATTATTGGTGACTATAAGTTAAATGTGTTTAATGAGGAATCTCTAGAGTTCTATAGAGGAGATTTAAATATAGTATCTTTAAGTCTTGAGCTTAATAAGAGAGAAATCAAGGAAGTTATGAAAAATAAGACTTTAGGTGCTGCATATCAAGTTTATGGTAAAACAGAGCTTATGGTTAGTGAATATTGCCCTATAGGAAGTACTTTTGGTGGTAAGTGTACAGATAGGGAATGTAATAAGGCATGCACAAGAGATAGATTTACTTTGGTAGATGAGATGAACGAAGGATTTAGAGTAATGACAGATGTATTCTGTAGAAGTCATATATTAAATGGAGTTGCACTAAATCTAATAGGAGAAAAAGAAGAACTAAAGAATATGGGGATAAGTACTTTTAGAATAGATTTTAAGGATGAATCTAGAGATGATATTATAAAAGTATTAGATATGCTAAGAAATAAAACGGAGATAGAAACTAAACATTATACTAAGGGATGTTATAAACGAGGTGTTGAATAGAAATGAATGAAAGAGCTTTAAGAGTTTTAGAATTTAATAAAATAAGAGAACTTGTTAAAAAATATGCAGTTACAAAAGGTGGTAAGGAATTGGTAGAAAACTTAGTTCCTTATGAATCAGTTTATGATATAAAAAATGCTTTAGAAGAAACTAATGAAGCCTATAACTTAATAGTTAAAAAAGGTAATCCTCCTTTTGAGGGATTAAGAGATATAAGAGAAGCTATTGAAAGAGCTAGAAAAGGTGGAAGCTTAACTACAGGGCAATTATTATATGTCGGAAATATGTTAAGGTGTACTAATAATATTAAGGAATATTTAAGTAGAAAAGAAGAGGAAGAAAGCTTTGATAGATTGGAAGATCTTGGTTATATTCTAACTCCTATTACTAATTTACAAGCAGATATAGAAAGATCTATTATTTCAGAAGAAGAAATTAGTGATAGAGCAAGTTCAGTTTTACATAGTTTAAGAAGAGCTTTAAAAGAAAAGAATTCTTCTGTAAGAGATAAAATTAATTCACTTGTAAAAAGTAATTCTAAGTATTTACAAGATTCTATATATACCATGAGAGGAGATCGTTATGTAATACCTGTTAAGGCTGAGTATAAAGGTCAAGTTCCAGGTCTTGTACATGATCAAAGTTCTACTGGTGCAACTTTATTTATTGAACCTATGGGAATAGTGAATTTAAATAATGAAATAAAAGAATTGAAATTAAAAGAAGCAGCTGAAATAGAAAGAATTCTTTGGGAACTTACAAAAAAGGTTAGAGATAATGTAGATGTATTAGAAAGTAATATGAAGATATTACTTAAGTTAGATTTTATATTTGCAAAAGGGAAATATGCATCTAAAACTAATGCAATTATGCCAGAAGTTAATGAAGATGGATCATTTAATTTAATAGAAGCTAGACATCCATTAATAGAGCCAGAAAAAGCTGTTCCTTCAGATATTTATTTAGGAAAGAATTTTACAGCGTTAATGATAACAGGACCTAATACTGGTGGTAAAACAGTAACATTAAAAACTGCAGGTCTTACACATTTAATGGCTTTAAGTGGATTGTTAATTTGTGCTAAGGAAGGTTCATCTGTAAGTTTTTATAGAGAAGTATTTGCAGATATAGGAGATGAACAAAGTATAGAACAAAGTCTTTCTACTTTTTCATCACATTTAACTAATATTGTAGATATAATGCAAATTGCAGATAGAGAATCTTTAGCTCTATTTGATGAGCTTGGTGGAGGAACAGATCCTACAGAAGGTGCAGCTCTTGCCATGGCTATTATTGCTACTTTAAAAGAAAGAGGAACTAAGATAATAGCTACTACACACTACAGCGAATTAAAGGGATATGCTTTAAAGACTCCGGGAGTTGAAAATGCTTCTGTTGAGTTTGATGTAGAAACTTTAAAGCCTACTTATAGATTATTAATTGGTGTTCCAGGAAAGTCTAATGCCTTTGAAATAAGTAAAAGATTAGGTCTTGACGATTATGTAATTGAGAGAGCTAGAAACAACGTTTCTAAGGAAAATCTTGAATTTGAAAATTTAATAAAAGATCTTCAAGAAAAAAGTATTTTGGCTAATAAAGATGCAAGAGAAGCAGAGAAATTAAAAATAGAAGCCGAAAATCTTAAGAAAACTTATGAAGAAAAACTTAAAAAAGTAGAGCTTACAAGAGATAAGGCTTATAACGAAGCAAGAAGAGAAGCAAAAGAGATAATTTCTAGAGCTAAAGATGAAGCAGACGAAATTCTAAAGGCTATGAGAGAACTAGAGAAGATGGGTATCTCTGGTGGAGGAAGAAATAGGTTAGAGGAAGAAAGAAAGAAGCTTAAGGAATCTTTAGAAGAAAGAGAAAAAGCCCTTATTAAAGAAAGAGAAAATTCAGGAGCTGCTATTAAAAAAGTTACTTTAGGAATGGATGCTTATTTACCTTCTTTAAATCAAAATGTTGTAATATTATCTATGCCTGATAAAAAAGGTGAAGTTCAAGTAGAAGCTGGAATAATGAAGATAAGTGTAAAACTTAAAGATCTTAGAAGTGTAGAAGGAACAGTTAAAAAGCAAGAAAAGAAAAAGAAGAAAAGAGAAATGGCTTTAAATCTTAAATCTGTAAGTAATAGTGTTGATTTAAGAGGATTGGATTCAGAAGAAGCTTGCTATAGAGCTGATAAATATTTAGATGAAGCATACATGGCAAATTTAGGAGAAGTTAGTATAGTTCATGGAAAAGGAACAGGAGTATTAAGACAAGCGATTAATACTATGTTAAAAAAACATCCACATGTTAAGAATTATAGATTGGGAGTTTATGGTGAAGGTGGAGATGGTGTAACTATAGTTGAATTAAAATAAAGGAAAGTTGTTATAAATGTTCTTTATTTTTAAAATAAAATCTAATATAATAAATGATATGACAAACAGATAAAAGTTCAGGAGAGATAAAATGAAAGATAATAATTCATACGTACTAGTATTAGGGGCATCAATAGTTGATATTTTAGGTTTTAGTAGAAGCAAATACACACAGAAGGACTCAATACCAGGAGATATTAAAATTTCTTTAGGGGGCGTATGTAGAAATATTGCTGAAAATATGGCAAGAGTAGGTGTTAATACAAAGTTTATATCTATAGTTGGGGATGATGAACAAGGTAGAAACATATTAGAGCATTCTAAGATAATAGGTTATGATATGGAACATAGCTTAATATTAGAAAATAAGGCTACACCAACTTATTTAGCGATTTTAGATGAAGAAGGAGAGATGGTATCTGCAATAGTTGATATGCAATCTCTTGGAGCAATGGATGAGGAATTTATAGATGCAAAGAAAGAAGTAATTTGCAATGCAGAATATACAGTTTTGGATTCTGATAATCCAGAATTATTAGAACATATTCTAAAAGTTTATGAAGGAAAAACTAAATTTGTTTTAGATCCAGTTTCAGCTGCAAAGGCAGAAAAAGTAAAACATTTAATTAAGTATTTCCATACTATTAAGCCAAATAGATATGAAGCAGAAATTCTATCAGGTATAAAGATTAATAGTTATGAAGATGTGAAAAAAGCAGGTGAATATTTTCTGTCTTTAGGAATACAAAATGTATTTATAAGTCTTGATTCAGAAGGGACTTATTATACAAATGGTATTGAAGAAGGAAAAATAAAAGCTTGTAATGTAACTGTTAAAAATACTACAGGAGCAGGAGATTCGTTTGTAGCAGGTCTTGGTTATGGTTATATGAATAATCTTTCATTAAAAGATACTTTGAAATATGCAATGGCTATGTCTGTAATAACAATTAAACATGAGGATACCATAAATCCTAAAATGAGTGATGATTATGTTAAATATTATCTTGAAAAGATAAAGTGGGAAGAAGCTTAAAAAATAATAGACTTAAGTATTTTGTCTGATAAACTGGACAATCTACTTAAGTCTTTTTTGGAAAATAAGGAAGAAAAGAGGGAAATATATGTATATAGTAAGCGCTTGTTTATGTGGCGTAAATTGTAAATATAGCGGAAAAAATAATATGAATGAAGATTGTGTTGAATTATTAAAATGTAATAAGGCACTTTTAGTATGTCCAGAGCAATTAGGGGGATTGACTACTCCAAGAAAGCCAGCGGAAATTGTGAAAGATGGAGAAAGTATAAAGGTCATTAATAAAGATAAAGAAGATGTTACAAAAGAATTTATTAAAGGAGCAAAAGAAGTTGTAGAAATAGCCAAAAAATCAAATATAACTAAAGCTATATTAAAGGAAGGAAGTCCTTCTTGTGGATGTAACCTTATATATGATGGCCGCTTTTCTGGTAAAAAGATAAAAGGTGAAGGATTAACTTGTAAAATGTTAAGAGAAGCAGGAATAGAAGTTATTTCTGATGAAGAATATAGTATTAAGGTTAAGTAATATATTAAATTTTGTAATAAATGACCAAAAAAATTTCTACTCCAAACAAAAATTTTATGGGAAATTTAAAATCTTTTGTATAAATTTATTAACTTATTGGAATAATTAAAGAAGAGTTTAGAAAATAAGGAGTGGAAAATTTTGAATAATTTAAATTTAAAGGAGAGAAGTATAAAAACAGGACATATTGCTAGAAAGGAAAGAAATAGAGGCTTAGTACCTGGAGTATTATACGGAAAAAAAGTAGGAAATCTTTTATTTGAAGTTGGAGAACTAGAACTTGGAAAAGAAATTTCTCATACTGGAGATCATGGTATAATTAATTTTGATTTTAATGGAATTAGCCAACAAGCTATTTTGAAAGAAGTTCAAAGAGATCCAGTAAGTCATAAGATTATCCATATAGATTTAGAAGAAGTATCATCAAATGAAATGATACAATCAGAAGTGCCAATTCAATTTATGGGTGAAGAATGGCTTAACAGAAAAGGAGCTGTTTTACAAAAAGAAAAAGCTTCAGTAAAGGTTAATTGTAGAACAGATAAATTACCTAAATCAATAAAGATTGATGTATCACAAGGAACTTTAGGCTCTGTATATAGATTGTCAGATTTAGAAGTAGGAGAAGAATTATCTATAGTTGAAGATATTAAGAGTGTAATTGCTTCCATAAGTAATGAAAAGAAATTAACTTCTGATCTTCAAGCTGAGGAAATTGAAAATAATGATGATAAGGTTATAGATGATAAGGTTATAGAAGAAGAATAGAAAAATAATTATTTTATGATGGGCAAATTATTTATAAAATGTCAAGTGGCAAAAAATGTAAAAACATTAGCTTGCCCATTGTAAAATGTTAGATATGATGTATAATATAATTTGAAAAGACAAAGAGGAGGGGTATTAGTGTATAAAGAAAAATATGAAAGCTGGTTAAATTCAAGCATAATAAGTGACGAAATAAAAAATGAATTACGTAATATACAAGATGAAAAAGAAATTGAAGATAGATTTTATAAAGATCTAGAATTTGGTACAGGTGGTTTAAGAGGAGTAATTGGTGCTGGTAGTAATAGAATGAATATATATACAGTATCAAAGGCTACACAAGGTTTTGCTAATTATTTAAATGAAAATTTTGATAATCCTTCTGTAGCTATAGCTTATGATTCAAGAAATATGTCAAAAGAATTTGCAAAATCTGCTGCTTTAACACTTTGTGCTAACGGTATTAAGGTTTATTTATATGAAAGCTTAAGACCAACACCAGTACTTTCATTTACAGTTAGACACTTAAATTGTCAAGGGGGTATAGTAGTTACTGCATCACATAATCCTAAACAATACAATGGATACAAAGTTTATGATGAATTTGGTGGACAAGTAACTGATTTAAAAGCTAATAAAATAATTTCTGCAGTTAATAATATAGAAAATTTTGAAGCTATTAAGACAATTACAGAAGGTGAAGCTATAGAAAAAGGTCTTTTAAGCTATATTGGCGAAGATGTAGATAAAGCTTATATAGAAAAAGTAAAAGCTTTAACTATTAGAAAAGATTTAGTTAAGAATAAAGCTAAAGATTTAAAGATAATTTATACTCCAATTCATGGAAGTGGAAATATACCTGTTAGAAGAGTATTAAGTGAACTAGGATATGAAAATGTTAAAGTTGTAAAAGAACAAGAAGCTCCAGATGGAAATTTCCCAACAACTCCATACCCAAATCCAGAAGCAGCTCAAGTATTTGAATTAGCTTTAGAAATGGCTAAAAGTGAAACACCAGATATAATATTTGGTACTGATCCAGATTGTGATAGAATAGGTGTAATTGTAAATGTTGGAGCTGGAGAATATAAGGTATTAACAGGAAACCAAACAGGTTTACTTTTAACTAATTATGTTTTAAGTTCATTAAAAGAAACAGGAAAGTTACCTTCAAATGGCGTTGTTATTAAAACAATAGTTACAACTGAAGGTGCTAGAAAGATAGCTGAAAGCTATGGAATAGAAATAATGGATGTATTAACTGGATTTAAGTATATAGGAGAAAAGATACAACAATTCAATACAAATGGAGATAAACAATATCTATTTGGCTTTGAAGAAAGTTATGGATATTTAGCCGGAGACTTTGTAAGAGATAAGGATGCTGTTATTGCTTCAATGCTTATAGCAGAAATGACTTTATACTATAAAGAACAAGGTATGAGC
The DNA here is from genome assembly GCA_934755305.1 of uncultured Clostridium sp. Classification (GTDB taxonomy): domain Bacteria; phylum Bacillota; class Clostridia; order Clostridiales; family Clostridiaceae; genus Clostridium. The sequence goes on from CAKVLD010000001.1 coordinate 124,936, forward strand.
TTATATGAAGCTCTAATTAACCTTTATAATAAATATGGATTCTTTAAGGAAGAGTTAGTTTCATTAGAACTTGCAGGAAAAGAAGGACAAGAAAAAATAGCTGCTTGTATAGAATCTTTAAGAAATACTACATTAAAAGAAGTTGATGGAGTTAAGGTTGAAACTAAATTAGATTACAAGTTAAAGAAAGAAGAAAATCTATTAACTGGAGTTAATAAAGATATAGATCTTCCAACTTCAAATGTATTAAAGTTTATACTTGAAGATAGTTCATACTTTGTAGTTAGACCTTCAGGTACAGAACCAAAAATGAAGGTTTATCTTGCAGTAAGAGGAACAAGTCTAGAAAATGCAGAAACTGAAATTGCTAGATTTAAAGAAAAGGTAATGGATATAATTAATACTAACTTAAAATAATGTTAGATTAAATAAAATGCTATCATCTGTAAAGATGATAGCATTTTTTGTGTTTTAGGGTATAATGATAAGAGACATAAAAACATAGGTGGTGCAAAAATGGATTATAAAGCAATATTTAAAGAAAAATTAAGTAAATTATTATTTTTAGAAATGAATTGGGAAGGATTTAAAAAGAGTGTTAATATTCCAACTCAAGTTTCTATAAAGACAAAAGACTTATATATTCCAATTAGCTCTAGATACATTACTAGTAATGTTAATGATGAATTAAAAATAAATAACTTACCAATATATTATTTTATAGAAGGAATGTTAACTGCTCTTGGAGCAGATAGAAATATTAGCTATTGTGAAGACTACATAATAATATTAAATAATATTAAAGAAAGTGAAGAATGCGGTAAAGCTTTAGTAGCTAGCAGAATAAAAAGTAATGAATTAATAGAAGCGTATCTTTTAGTTAAAGGATTATTTACAGCAACAGGAAATGAAGAATATTATAAAAAAATGTTATTAATAGGAGAAGCTTTAAGAGAAAAGGATAGTGCCTTTGCTGATACATTATTACTTGATATAGAAGAAGGTAAAGAAGAATTTGATAAGATGCCTGAACCATTTTTATATAAAGCTTTAGTATTAAAGGCAAAAGGAGATTTTGCTGGAGCTAAAGTTGAAATAAATGAATATGTAAATAAAGGTGGAGAAGTTACAGATGAAATTAAGGGAATAATGGCAGATATAGATAATGTTACTTCTTATGAAAAGGCTATCGAGATGTTAGATGAAAGTCCGGAAAAGGCTGTAGGAATATTATTATCTTTAGTAGATTCTTTTGAAGAAAATCCACTTCTTTATTATTATTTAGCAGTAGCTTATAGAAAACTTGAAAATTACGAAAAAGCTATATACTATTTAAATGAAAGTTTAGCTATAGAATCAGGTATTCTAGAAGTAGTTAATGAACTTGGAATTAATTATGCATGTTTAGGTGATTATGAAGAAGCAGTTAAATATTTTAGAAAGGCTTTTGAAGCTTCAAAAGACGTTGAAACATGTACTAATATAGTAATGTGTTATTTAAATATGGGAAAAGAAGAAGAGGCAAAACTTCATTTAGATATAGCTAAGAAGTTAGATCCTAATGATGAAATTGTGCAACAAATAGAAAGAATGTTATTAAAGTAAAGGAGCTATTATGTATACAAAGATATTGGGATATAAAGTTTTTAATGGTACTAAAGAAGAGTTTATAAAAGAAATATTAAAAAGAAATAAGTCTAATATAATATCAGGAAATCCAGAAATACTTTTTAATGGATTAAATGATGAAAAACTTAATAGTACTTTTAATGCTGAAGATGCAATAATTATTCCAGATGGAGTGGGTACAGTTATAGCCTCAAAGTTAGTAAAAGATCCTGTAAAAGAAAAAATAGCAGGTATAGAAGTTATGCATGAAGTATTATTGCAATCAGTAAAAGAGGGGAAAGGTATATATCTTTTAGGGGCAGAAGAAGAGGTATTACAAAGTTGTGTTAAAAATATAAAGCGAGATATTAAAGGTATAAATATAGTAGGAGTTCATAATGGCTTTTTTGATTTAAATAATTGTGAAGATTTAATTAATGATATAAAATCAAAAAATCCATGGGCAATATTTGTTGCTATGGGTTCTCCTAGACAAGAAAAGTTTATAAATTTAATTAAAGATGATACTAATTGTAAAGTATATATGGGAGTTGGAGGAAGCTTTGATATATTTGCAGGAAAGCTTACAAGAGCACCTAAATGGATGCAAAAATTAGGGCTAGAATGGGTACATAGAGTTGTAAGGGAACCTTGGAGAATAAAAAGACTTGGGGCCATTCCTAAATTTTTATTCCTTGTAGTAAAGAATAGATAGTAGGTGTTTTAAATTGAAAAAAGGAAACTTAATAAAATCTACTGCTATTATTATGGTTGTAACTTTAATAAGTAAGTTTATTGGTTTTTATAGAGATATATTAATAACAAAGAATTTTGGTGCTGGTGTATATGTGGATTCTTATAAGATAGCTGCATCTATACCAGATACTATTTTTACTTTAGTAGGTTTAGCTATATCTACAGCTTTTTTACCTATGTTAAGTAAAATAAAGGTGGAAAAAGGCAAAGATGAAATGCATAAATTTGCAAACAATATAATTAGTATTTTATTTATTTTATCTTTAGCAATTTTTGTATTAACTAGTTTTTTTCCAGAACAAATAGTAGCACTATTAACTGATGGTAATAATGCTAATCCTGAGACTGTTATATTAACAACAAAACTTGCTAGAATAACTTTATTTAATTTGCTATTTTTGTCTGTAAATGCATGTTTTACAGCGTTATTACAGGTACATGAGGATTTTGTTATTCCGTCTATATTAGGATTATTTTTTAACTTACCAATAATTCTTTATTTAATATTAGTAAAAGATTTTAATATATATGGAGTTACTATAGCTAATGTTATTGGGAATTTATTAAAAGTGTTAGTTCAAGTGCCATCTCTTATTAAACATGGATATACTTATAAACCTTTTATTAATTTGCATGATGAAAGGTTAAAGAAGATATTAATTATAATATTACCAGTTGTAATTGGAGCAGGAGCAAATTCTTTAAATATGGTAGTAGATAAGAATATAGCATCTGGTCTTGGAGATGGAATAGTATCAACTTTAGATAATGCACAATTATTAATAACTTTTGTAAATACAATATTTACGACAGCTATAACAACGGTTATATATCCTACTTTAGTAAATAGAATTAATGAAGGAAAAAATGAAGAGTTTATAAAGGTATTATCACAAACTATAGTTTATTTAGCTATATTTTTAATTCCTGTGACAGTGGGATTATTTATTTATGGGAAAGAAGTAGTTGAACTTGTATATTTAAGAGGAAAATTCACTGTTGAAGCTGTTAATTTAACTACTTTGGCTTTAATTGGATATTCTGTTGGCTTGTTTTTTATAGGAGTAAGAGATGTTCTTAATTCAACATTATTTTCTATGGGAAAAACTAAAATAACAGCGTTAAATGGAACTATAGGTGTAGTAATAAATATATTTTTAAGTATAATTTTGTCAAAGAAATTTGGAATTATAGGTATTTCATTAGCATCATCTTTAGCTATGGTAGTTACGTCAATATTATTATTTATAAGTATTATAAAGCTTCAAGGGAAGTTAAATATAAAAGAGTTATTTAAAAAGATTATAAAAGTTATTGTGGCTACTATAGTTATGACATTAGTTGTAATTAAAATTAGTACTATTACAGTAGTGTTGCCTAAGATTATTCATATAGCAATTGGAGCTATATTAGGAGCTATAGTTTATTTAATAGTAATATTTATTTTGAGATTAGATGAAGTTAAAGAAATAATTGCTATGGTAAGAAATAAAGTTAATGTGTAGGAGGAGAGAGATGAAAATATTATTTATAGCGTGTTATTCGCCCTTTATTAATAATTCAGCTGCTATAGAGACTTTACAATATTTAAACAAATTAAGCGAAATAAGGGAAAATGAAGTGCATCTTTTAACAGTAGATTTCCCTAAGGATTCTATATATTATGATGAATCTTTAAGCAAAATGATAAATAAAGATGTTAAAGTGCATTTAGTAGGTGGTGGAAAGCTATTTAATAAACTTGTTCCGAGAAAGTCTAAAGTAGAAGTGGTGAGTGCTCCTACAAAAAGTAGTGTTAAAAAGTTAAAGTTTCTTAGAAATATAAAAAATGCTGTAGTTATTCCAGATATGTATTATGGCTGGTCAAAGAAGGCTAGTGAATTTGGAATTAAGTTAATGGAAAAGGAAAAATTTGATGTAATATTTTCTATGCATGAACCTCCTTCATCTCATTTATGTGCTTATAACATAAAGAGCAAGTTTAGAGATATACCATGGATAACTTATTGGAGTGATCCATGGCTTAAAGATTCTACAAGACAAGGGGCTAATATAGTAAAAAAATCTATAGAAAAATCTATGGAAAATAAAATAGTAGCTTTAGCAGATAAATTTATTTTTGTTACAGAAGATAATAGGCAGGATTATATTAATAGCTATAATATAAATAAAGATAAAACTTATATTATAACTAGAGGATTTGATGCTAAGTTTTTTGAAGATATGAAGAAGAAAGAAAAACCAGAACTTATTAATAGTGATAAAATAAACATAATATATGCTGGAGAAATTTTTTCTAAACTCAGAAATATTAATCCCTTTGTAGAAGCAGTGGAAGAAATAAAAAGAGAAAATAAAGAATTATATAATAAAATGAATATATTATTCTTTGGAAATATTGATGATGCAGAAGCAAAGTCAAAGTTAGAAAGCTTGGAAGTAGCCAAAGTTTCTAAAAGGATTCCTTTTAATGATGCTATAAAATATATGTTAAATTCAGAGGTTTTATTGCTTTTTGGGAATAAAAATTCTAAACAAATACCTGCTAAAATTTATGAGTATTTTGGTGCTAATGGAAAGATATTTATTATTTATGGAGATGAAAATGATCCTATAAAAAGACTTGTAGAGAATCATGAAAGATGTATAACTTCTTTAAATAATAAAGAAGAAGTAAAGAAAAAATTAATAAAAATATTAAATGAAGATAAAAATACTTTAATTGGAAAGGCTGATTATTCTTTTGAGTGGAATAGTATAGTTGAAAGATTAAATAAGATATTAGAGGTGTAAAGTATGCATATAATGGTAGTGCCATCTTGGTATGCTAATCCTAGAAATAAAGTTCATGGAAGCTTTTTTAAAGAACAATTTCAAGCTCTGCAAAGAAGTGGAGAAAAGATATCAGTGGCTTATAATGAAATATGGCCTATAACAATGATAGGTAAAACTAATGAAAAAAGAGGCTTAAGTTTTAAGGTTGAAGAGGGGCTTAGAACTTATAGATACAAAGATTATAACTTTTTACCTAAAAACTCTAATATGTTTAGAATATTTAATAAGAGAATGGAAAAACTCTATCTTGAAATAGTAAAAAAAGAAGGTAAGGTAGATGTAATTCATGCACACTCAGCTTTTTGGGGGGCTATATCAGCAGCCTATGTAGCTAAAAAATATAATATTCCTTTAGTTATTACAGAACACACATCTTTAGAACATAGTAGGTATGTAAGAAAAAGTTATATTAAGTGGATTAAAAAAGCTTATGATTCAGCAGATAGAATTATTGCTGTAGGTAATGGCTTAAGGGAGGAATTTGCTAAATATACTGATAAAAAGGTAGAGGTTATTCATAATTTATTAGATTTTAATAGATTTATAGTAACAAAAGAGAAAAGAAAAAGAGAAGGATTTCAGTTATTTTCTTTAGCTTATTTAGTGGAAGGAAAAGGAATGGATAGGCTTATAAAAGCTTTCTATGACGCATTTAAAGATAAGAAGGTATATCTTAGAATAGGTGGGGATGGAGAGAAAAGAGAGGAACTAGAAAACTTAGTTAAAGAATTAGGGTTAGAAAACCAAATTGAGTTTTTAGGGGCACTTCTTAGAGATGAAGTAGTAAATGAAATGAATAGTTGTGATGCTTTTGTATTAGCTTCTGAATATGAAACTTTTGGTGTTGTATATATAGAAGCTTTGGCATTAGGTAAACCTGTATTAGGTACTAAAAATAAAGGTGCAGAAGATATAATAAAAGATTATAATGGAATAATCGTGGAGAATAAAGATCATGATGCATTAGTTAAGGGGTTAGAGGATATAGTAGAAAAAGCTAAGTTATATGATAATAGCTATATTGCAGAGAAATGCATAGAAAATTATAGTGAAAAAGTTATAGTGGATAAAATTGAGAAAATTTATAAAGATTTGGTTTAAAGGGTGGTATTACCGCTCTTTTTTATTTATAATACAAATAGTATGAAAATTAGACAAAATTCAAAACTTTAATTAATAGGGGGACAAAATGGAGATTCAAGTGATAATGAATAATGTAATATCATTATTCTTAATAATATTAGTAGGAGTATATGGAGTTAAAAGAAATATTATTTCCAAGGAAATACAAGATGGATTAATAGATTTATTAATGGATATAACTTTACCGCTTTTAGTTATTAATTCTTTTAGCATGAGTTTTGATGATGAAATGAAAGGGAACTTGTGGAGATGTTTATTATATAGTGCATTGGTTTTTATTATTGTAGGAATAATTTCATATATATTGTTAATACCAATAAAGGATAAAGATAAAAAGAGAGTATTACAATTTGCTAATGTGTTTTCAAATTGTGGTTTTGTAGGATTTCCTTTAATAAATAATATATATGGAGCGGAAGGTGTTGTATATACTTCTATTTTTAATATGTTTTTTAATATATTAGTATGGACTTATGGAGTAATGCTATATACAGATAAGATAAATATAAAAGATATGAAAAAAGTGTTATTAACACCAGGAATAATATCTGTATTTATAGGTTTACCACTACTTATATTTGATGTACAGTTACCTGATATTATTTATAATAGCTTTGAATTAGTTGGGGGGATGACAACGCCACTATCGATGATTATAATAGGGTGTATATTAGCTAAAGTAGATTTAAAAAGTGCCTTTAAAGATATTACTGTGTATTATGAAATAGCTATAAGATTGTTAATAATACCTATTTTCTTAATAGTAATAGCTAAAGTTGTGGGAGAAAATAATGTATTAATTAATACTATGATAATACTAGAAGCTATGCCAGCTGCAACTATGACGTCTATAATGGCAGATAAGTATAGTAATTCAAGTGATTATTCAGCGATAATAGTATTTTCAACAACATTATTTTCATTAATTACATTCCCATTAATATTGCAAATAATATCATAAATATTAAAAAGGAGAGATAGGAATGGATTTTAAAGATTATGAGATAATTAAATTTATTGAAGATTTATCTTCAGATTTACCCTCACCTGGAGGAGGGAGTGTGGCAGGACTTATGGCAGCACTTTCAGGGAGTTTAAATTCTATGGTATATTCTTTAACTGTAAATAAAAAATCTTTTGAGGATTTAGATGGTGAAACTAAGAAGATGGTTTTAGATTTTAGTGAAGCATCTAAGAAATTTACAATTAAATCATTAAAGTTTATGGAGGATGATAGAAAATATTTTAATGATTTAATGAAAATTTATAAGATGAAAAAGGATACAGAAGAAGAAAAGGAAATAAGAAAAAAAGCAGTATTAGAAGGTACTTTGAAAGCTATGAAAACTCCTTTAGAATTATGCCGTGAAGGTTATAAGTTCTATGATAATATAGAGATAGCTGTTAGATATGGAAATAAAATGTTACTTTCTGATGCAGGATGTGCAGCAAGTCTTTTGCATTCAGTTATAGAGTGTTCAGTTATTAATGTTAAAGTGAATTTGACTTCATTAAGAAGTAAAAGCTTTGCAAAAGGAATAGAGGAAGAGGTAAATGGACTTTTAAAAAGCTCTTTAGACAGAAAAGAAAAAATATTAGATATTGTTAATAAATCAATATATCCAGAATAATAATTGATGGGGCTGTTGCATTAAACTTTAATTGAGAATTTAAAATTAGAAATTTATAATGTAGGATGAAATTCTAATAGAATTTCTTAATAGAAGATGTTTATAAAGAAAACCTATCAAGGTTTTCATCCAACATTTTTAATTTTAAATTGTGCAACAGCCTCATATTCATATATTCTTTTAATGTATATATTTTTTTGATTCATATATGCATATATTCTTTTATTTATATATGTATATATCTAAGGTAACTCATTTAAAGATTTAAATTCATATCCTTCATTTTTTAAATCTGTAAGAACAGTTTTTAAAACTTTAGTATTTGTTTCTGAAACTGCATGAAGAAGGATTATTCCTCCTGGATGTACTCCGTTTTCAATTTTTTTTATAGCAAAATTTTCAGAGGGTTGATCGTCTGTTAGCCAGTCTTTATACGCAAAACTCCAAAAGATTGATTTGTATCCAAGATCTTTAGTTTTTGCAAGGGAATCTTTTGAGTATTTACCCATTGGAGGTCTAAAAAACTTTGGCATGTCTTGACCAGTTAATTCTTTAAAAACATCTTCTACATCTGTAAGTTCTTTGTTAAATTTTTCTTTATTAGTAATAGATGCCATAGAAGGATGATGATTTGAATGATTACAAACTAAGTGTCCTTCAGCAACCATTCTTTTAATTAATTCTGGTTGAGAATCTATGTAAGGTTTTACTACAAAAAAAGCAGCTGGAACTTCAACTTCTTTTAAAGTATCTAGTATTTGACTTGTATAACCTTTTTCATAACCTTCGTCAAAAGTTAAATATAGCACTTTGTTTGAAGTGTCACCTAAATAATAAGCATCATAATCTTTCAAAAAAGATGAAGACTCTTTTGGGGGATCAGGTATTTTTCCTTTTTCTTTTGATGCAGCATAGTACCAATTAAGTTCAGAAGTATCTGCTAAGCAACCACTAACATGTGATGATGGATAAAATAATGATGTTAACATAAAAAAAGTTAATGGAAGTATTAATTTTTTAAACATAAAATCACCTACTTAATATTTAATATTACATAGATATATTATTGACAAAATAATTTATTAAAATTCAATTTGAATTTACTATTGATATAAAGCAAGGTTATGTAAAAAAATTAAAATCTACATAGGTATTGAAATTTAGCAGGAAAATAAATATAATTATAACTATAGTGTAGACAGAAAATTATGCTTAGATAAAATAAAAAAACTAAAAAAATAGTCTTATTAAAAGAAATTTGTAAGGCAATGGTTTAAAAGCAAAATAATGTTTAGTTTTTGTGCTTTTAAACCATTTTTAAGGTTAATAAAGAAAGGATGTACATAATGAAGTTAGGAATTGTAGGTTTACCAAACGTAGGTAAGAGTACTTTATTTAATGCAATAACAAAGGCGGGAGCGGAATCAGCAAATTATCCATTCTGTACTATTGAACCAAACGTAGGAGTTGTTGCAGTACCAGATAAAAGATTAGATGTACTAGAAAAAATGTATGGAACTAAGAGAAAAGTTTATACTTCAATTGAATTTTATGATATAGCAGGACTTGTTAGAGGAGCTTCAAAAGGTGAAGGATTAGGAAATAAATTTTTATCTCATATTAGAGAAGTTGCATCTATAGTTCATGTTGTAAGATGTTTTGATGATGGGAATGTTGTACATGTTGATGGTTCAGTAGATCCAATAAGAGATATAGAAACTATTAACTTAGAACTTATATTCTCAGATTTAGAAGTTCTTGAAAGAAGAATGGAAAAGGCAGTTAAGCTTGTAAGATCAGGAGATAAAACTGCCAAAGTTGAATATGAAATAATGGAAAGAATTAAGGCCCAATTAGAAAAGAATCTTCCAGTTAGAACATTGGAATTTACAAAGGAAGAAGAAAAGTTTGTTAAGAGTCTTTTCTTAATTACTTATAAGCCAGTATTATATGCTTGTAACGTATCAGAAGATGATATAATGAGCGGAGATCCAAATAATGAATATGTACAAAGAGTACAAGAATATGCTGCAAAAGAAAATTCAGGAGTTATGGTAGTTTGTGCTAGATTAGAAGAGGAGTTATCAGGTCTTGATGATGAAGAGAAAGCAGAAATGCTATCTGAATATGGATTAGAAGAATCAGGATTAGATAAGTTAATACAAGCTTCATATAAGTTATTAGGTCTTATGAGTTTCTTAACTGCAGGAGTTCAAGAAGTTAGAGCTTGGACTATAAAAGAAGGAACTAAAGCTCCAGCTGCAGCGGGAAAAATTCATTCAGATATAGAAAGAGGATTTATAAGAGCAGAAGTTGTTAGCTATGATGATCTTGTAGAATGTGGTTCGGAAGCTCATGCAAAAGAAAAAGGACTTTATAGATTAGAAGGAAAAGATTATATTATGAAAGATGGAGACATTGTTAACTTTAGATTCAATGTTTAATCTTAAACTTTAATTTAATAATGATTTTTAGGGGTTAAGTAAAAAAATAAAATACTTAACCTTTTAAAATGTCCAAAATTAAGAAATTTTTAATAATTTAACGTCATGAAAAAAAGGAAATTTAAAATATATCACGAATAGTATTAAGGAAGTGGCTAAAAGTGGCGTGAAGTGGTTGAAAATAGACTGAAATAACTATAAAGTATATATAAGTAGTATATTTATAAAAGATTAGGATACTTTATATCTTCATTCACTAGTCAAAAGGGAGATATAGGAAAAAATAAACTCTATCCTTAACCAAGGTAAGAATAATGAAGCTTTTACTATAATTTATTTTAGGGAAATCTAGATTAGAAATAGATAAGCAAGGTAGGGGTATGATTCCACAAAATCTAAAGAATATGCAACGATATAAAAGGAAATATTAAGTATATATATTTTGGATTGAAAAATATATATTCAAAATTAAAGATACTAGAGATTTAAGATTGTCTCTTTAAATATCTAAGACAAAAAGAATGATTTAGGAATATAAGGAGTTTTTTTAATGGAATTTAAACATGTGTCAGTATTACTTAATGAGTGCTTAGAAGGACTTGATATAAAAGAAGATGGGATATATGTAGATTGTACACTTGGTGGTGCAGGACATTCTTCTCAGATTTTAAAAAGACTTTCGGAAAACGGGTTACTTGTTGGTATAGATCAAGATAAAGATGCTTTAAGAGCAGCAAAAGAAAAGTTAAAAGAATTTGAAAATGTACAATTTGTTCATAATAATTTCTATAATATAGATACTATTTTAGCAACTTTAGATATACCAAAAGTTGATGGAATACTAATGGATTTAGGAGTATCTTCATATCAATTAGATGAAGGTGAAAGAGGTTTTAGTTATATGCAAGATGCACCTTTAGATATGAGAATGAATAGAGATAATTCTTTTTCAGCTTATGATGTAGTAAATACTTATTCTTCTGATGACTTATTTAAAGTTATTAAGGATTATGGTGAAGAAAAATTTGCAAGAAGAATAGCAAATTTCATAGTTGAAAGAAGATCTGAAAAACCTATTGAAACAACTTTAGAGTTAGTTGACATAATAAAGGATGCAATACCTGCAAAAGCGAGAAGAGAAGGTCCACATCCAGCAAAAAGAACTTTTCAAGCAATTAGAATTGAAGTTAATGGAGAATTAAGAATCCTAAATAAGGCTATTGAGGATGGGGTAAATAGACTTAATAAGGGAGGAAGAATGGCTATTATAACATTCCACTCTTTAGAAGACAGAATAGTAAAGCTTAAATTTAGAGAATTAGCAGATCCATGTACATGTCCTAAAGAGTTTCCGATGTGTGTTTGTGGGAAAAAACCATTGGTTAAATTAGTTAGTAGAAAAGCTATTAATCCAAGTAAAGAAGAAGTGGAAGAAAATCCAAGAAGTAGAAGCGCTAAACTTAGAGTTATTGAAAGGATATAGGTAATTAAGGTTATAAATAAACTGGGGTGTGAATATTATGATAGTGAGAGAATTAGATTATGTAAAAGGCAATATCGCTGTAAAGCCTGAAAGAAAAAGTACTAGAACTGATAATGACCGTAAAAGGGAATTACGAAATAAACGAAGAAAGAAAAAAGAATTACAAAAGAAGAACTATATAAGAAAAAGTAGTATACAAATTGCAGCAATTATATTTTTCGTAGGTATGGTTACTATTTCTAGAGATGCTAAAGTTTACACAATGCAAAAAGAGTTAGATAAATTAGATACTGAAATAGAAACAATAAAAGATGAAAATGAAGCTTTAAGAGTAAATCTTTTAAAGATTGGTTCTTTAGATAATATAAAGACACAAGCAGAAGAAAGATTGAACATGTCTATAGCAACTAAAGAAAATACTATGGAAATAGAAGTACCAAGTAATTATTTTGAAGAGGAAAAAGAAGATACTGAAGATACAAATAAAACATTGTTTTCTAAGTTGTTGGATGCGTTTAAATAAAACGCATCTAAGTTTTTATAAAGAAATAATTGGAGGATTTAAGGTGAAAAAGAAAAATTATAGAGATATGGCTAAAGTAAGAAAAAGAATAACTGCTTCTTTAATAGCCATAATAACTCTACTATTTTTACTTACAGTAAGATTAGCTTATATAATGATATTTAAGCATAGCGAATATTCAGCAATGGCGGAAGAACAATGGACAAGTGAGGTTAAAATTGATGCTAAAAGAGGTAGAATTTTAGATAGAAATGGAGTAGAATTAGCGGTCTCGGCTAATGTTTATAGAATTGATTTCGATTTGAATTCAATAAGAGCATACTTAGACAAAGAGAATTGTCCTTATAAGTCAAATGATGAAATTGCAGAGGCTATTGCATCAGCTGTAGGTATGGAAAAAGCAGATGTTTTAAAGAAGTTAGAAACTAAGCTTCCTAGTGGAGCTAATGCAGGTTCAGCTACATTAGTAAGAAGAATAGAAAAAGAACCAGCAGATAATGTAAAGAACTTAAAAATATCGGGGGTAATAATTTCTCCAGATACAAAGAGATATTATCCTAATAATAATTTTTTAGCTCATGTTTTAGGTAGTACAAATGTTGATGGTCAAGGTTTAACAGGAATAGAGCTTCAATATAATAATATTTTATCTGGAACACCAGGAATGAAAATTTCAGAACTTGATAGTAAAAGCGGAGAGTTACCTTATACTATTTCTGAATATACAGCCCCTGTAGATGGAAAAGATATAGTATTGACTATTGATGAGACAATACAGCTATTTGCAGAAAGCATAGCACAACAAGCACAAACAGAACAAAAGGCTAAAGCAGTTTCTGTATTAGTTATGGATCCTAATACTGGAGAAGTGTTAGCTATGGCTAATAAACCTGATTTTGATCCTAATAATCCTTATTCAGGAATAGAAGCATTTGATGGTGCAACAGATGGCGAAAAACTTCAAAAGATGTGGAGAAATAGATTAGTAAATGATACTTTCGAGCCAGGTTCAATTTTTAAGGTAATAACAGCTATAACTGCTTTAGAAGAAAACTTGGTAAATGAAAGTAGTTCATTTGTATGTAATGGTAGTTTACAATTTGGAAATAGAACTATTAAATGTTGGAGAACATCAGGACATGGTGCTCAAGGTTTTGGAGATATAATTCAAAATTCATGTAATGTTGGATTTATGCAATTAGGTCAAATGATTGGTAAAGAAAAGTTATGTGAATATATAGCTAAGTTTGGATTTGGTAAAACAAGTGGAATTGATTTACCAGGAGAAGCAAAAGGAATAGTAAAGGCTGTAGATAAAATTTCTGAAACAGATTTAGCTACAATAGCTTTTGGTCAAACTAATACAGTAAATTCAGTTCAATATATGGCAGCATTTAATGCAGTAGCAAATGGAGGAACTTTAATTCAACCTCATGTAATGAAAGAAGTTACTCATGAAGATGATAATGGTACTACTGTAGTAGATGAAAGTTTTAATCCTACAACTAGTGTTGTAGCAAGTGCTGATAAGACAGCAGAACTTAGAACTTATCTAGAAAGAGTTATTACTAATGGTTCTGGTAACAGTACATTTATAGAAGGATATCATATTGGTGGTAAAACAGGTACAGCTCAAAAGGTTGATCCTAATAATGGAACTTATGCTCAAGGAAAGTATATTTCTTCATTTGTTGGTATGGCACCTATTGACAATCCTAAAGTAACTGTTATGATAACAGTAGATGAACCTAGCAATAATGCATATTATGCAGGTCAAGTTGCAGCACCTTATGCTAAAACCTTATTCTCAAATATATTCAATTATATGTCTAATAAGTTCTCTTCAGAAAATGCTACTGCATTAGTTAAGGATGTTGTTATTCCTGAAGTAAGAGGTATGGCTGTGGATCAGGCAAAGAAAACTTTAAAGGATTTAGGACTAGAAGCAGAAATTTCTGGAGATGGTTCAGTAGTAAAAACAATTAAACCTTATCCAGGCTATACTGTAAAGCAAGGTTCTAAGATAACTCTTTACACAAATGACGAAGGTGGAGATGCTAACAGTATTGTTATGCCTAACTTAGAAGGATATTCTAGTGAATCTGCTGAAGAACTATTAAAGGCTCTTGGCATTAATTATACAGTTACTGGTACTGGTATGGTATATACTCAAAGTATTCCAGCAGGAGAAGTAATTATGAAAAATGTAACAGTAAAATTGGAGTTAAACTCACAATATAAAGATTAGTTTTATTATAGATAAAAAATAGAGGTGGTAGTATGATTCTAACTAAATTGTTAAAGGGATTAGATTATGAAGTAATACAAGGAAAGGATAGCATAGAAATAAATGAAGTTAACTATGATAGTAGATTAGTTAAAAATGATAGTTTGTTTGTATGTATTAAAGGCTTTGCAGTAGATGGACATAAATATGCTAAAGCTGCTATAGAAAAAGGAGCAACAGCAATAGTTTGCGAAGATTTTATAGAATGTGATAATAGTGAAGTTGCCATTATAAAAGTTAAGGATACTAGAAAAGCATTAGCAATAATAGGAAGTAATTTTTATGATAATCCTTCTAAGAAGATGAAAATTATTGGAGTTACAGGTACAAATGGAAAGACTACTACGACTTTTATGTTAAAAAACATATTAGAAGAAGCTGGTAAAAAGGTTGGGCTTGTAGGAACTATAGCTAACTATATAGGAGAAGAAAAACTTGATACAGAAAGAACTACTCCAGAATCATTTGAATTACAAAAGCTTTTTCATGATATGGTTGAGAAGGGCTGTGAATATTGTGTAATGGAAGTTTCATCTCACTCTTTATCATTAGATAGAGTCTATGGAATAGAATTTGAAGCAGGAATATTTACTAATATAACAAGAGATCATTTGGATTTCCATAAGACTTTTGAAAATTATTATGAAGCTAAATTTAAATTATTCGAAAGAAGTTGTTTAAATGTAGTTAATGTTGACGATAATTATGGTAAAGATGTTGTTAGAGATCTTAAGAAATTGGGAAAAGATAACATAATTACAGTATCTATCAAAGAAAATAGTGATTTAAAAGTATTTGATGAAGCATGTGAAAGTGATCATGTAAGCTTTAAATTAAATATTGATGGAAAAGAAGAAAGCTTTATGGTAGATATGCCAGGTGAATTTAATATCTACAATGCTTTAGGGGTTATAGGTACTATGAAAGGTCTTGGTGTTTCACTAGAATACATTAAAAAAGGTCTTGAAGAAGTAGTAGTATTAGGTAGATGTGAAAGAGCTGGTAAGAAATATAACTTACCTTACACAATTATTTTAGATTATGCTCATACTCCAGATGGATTAGAGAATATATTAAAAACTGCTAGAGGATTCACTAAAAATAGATTAATTTCTGTATTTGGATGTGGTGGAGATAGAGATAAAGTTAAGAGACCACAAATGGGAAAAATAGGAACTGATTTGTCTGATATAGCTATAGTGACTTCTGATAATCCAAGAACAGAAGAACCTATGAGTATTATAGATGATATAGTTAAAGGAATAAATAAGGATAATTATGAAGTAGTTGAAAATAGAAAAGATGCTATTGAAAAAGCTATAGACATTGCAAAAGAAGGAGATGTTATAGTTATAGCAGGTAAAGGGCATGAAGATTATCAAATTTTAAATACAGGAAAAATACATTTTGATGAAAGAGAAGTAGTAGATGAAATTCTTTCAAAGAGAATATAAGAATATTTTTGTAAAATTAATATTATAATAGGTTATGTGGAATATTGGGCTTGAGTCAATATTCCACATATTATTGAAAATATAAGATGTAGATAGGTGGATTTTAAGGTGGAATTAACATTTAAAGAACTAGTAGAAGCTATAGATGGTAAATTGATAGTAGAATCAGATAATAAAGAATTTAATCATATTTGTACTGATACTAGAAAAATTGGAAAAAATAATGTTTTCTTAGCATTAAAAGGTGAAGTATTTAATGGAAATGAATATGTAAATGCTGCTTTGGAAAAAGGTGCATCTATAGCAATAGTAGACGAAGTTTTATTTGATGAAAAAGAAGTAAGAGGAAATGTAATTAAGGTAGAAAATACATATGATGCTTTACTAAAACTTGCAAAGTATTATAGAGAAAAGCTTAAAGTTAAGGTTGTAGGTATAACAGGATCTACTGGTAAAACTTCAACTAAAGATTTAGTTGCTGCTTTTTTAAGTGGAAAATATAAGGTGTTTAAGACTAAAGGAAATTTTAATAATCATATAGGTTTACCTCTTATGATATTAAGTTTAGATTCTTCCATTGAAGTAGCTGTATTAGAACTTGGAATGAGTAACCTTGGTGAAATTCATACCCTTGCAGATTGTGCAAGACCAGATATAGCTTTAATAACTAATATTGGCTTGTCTCATATAGAAAATTTAAAAACAAGAGAAAATATATTAAAGGCAAAGCTAGAAATAACAGATTTCTTTAAGAAAGATAATACACTAGTAGTAAATAGTGAAGATGATTATTTAAAGAACTTAAAAGAAGAAGATTTTAAAATAATAAAAACTGGTTATAATGAATTAAGTAACTATAAGGCTAAGAATGTTAGTTTAACAGAAAGTACAACTTCTTTTGAAATAGAAGATGAAAACAAAACTTATAAATTTGTTTTACCAATGGTAGGAGCTCATAATGTTTTAAATGCTTTATTAGGAATAGTTGCATCTAAAATTTTAGGAGTATCTTATGAGGAAATGTTAAGAGGATTAGATAATATAGAGGCAACTTCTATGAGATTAGAATTTATAAAAACTAATGATTATACAATAATAAATGATTGTTATAATGCTAGTCCAGATTCTATGAAAGCTGCTTTAGATGTCCTAAAAAATCATTCTGGTGAAAGAAAAATAGCTATACTTGGAACTATGAGAGAACTAGGGGATGAATCTAAGAGAGCTCATAAGGAAGTTGCAGAATATGCAAAAGATAAAGCAGATATATTAGTTTCAACTGGTGAATATGTAGAAGATTATAAGTTGGGTTTTAGTGAAGATAATATAATGATTTATGAGACTAAGGAAGAATTAATAAGAGCTATGAAAAATTTTATTAAACCAAATGATGTTATTTTAGTAAAAGCATCAAGAGGAGCAAAGTTTGAAGAAATAGTAGAAGGATTACAGTAAAAGAATAAAGAGTTAGGAGGTGAGCTGCCATAGAGGATGGCAGAACTCATGGGGGAATTATTAACAGGATTTTTTAATAGTAAAATAATAGTAGCATTTGTAGTTGGATTTATAGCATCAATAGTATTAGGTCCTATTATAATACCAATATTACACAAACTTAAATTTGGCCAAAATATTCGTAAAGAAGGGCCACAAAGTCACTTAAAGAAAGCGGGAACACCAACTATAGGAGGTCTTATATTTATAATTTCTATAGTTATTGTTATGATTTGTTCAAGATATGGATTAACAGATAAAGGTATGATTGTTTTATATGGAACATTAGCCTTTGGATTAATAGGATTTTTAGATGATATATTAAAAATTATTCATAAAGAAAATGAAGGGTTAACAGCAAAGCAAAAATTTGCTCTTCAAATTGTTTTTTCTGTAGCAATAGCTATATATGGTTATAAAATAATAGGAACAGCTATATCTATACCATTTACAGATATGCAATTAGATTTAGGAGTGTTCTATATACCATTTGTTATTTTTTATTTCTTAGCTGTAACTAATGCTGTAAACTTAACTGATGGATTAGATGGATTAGCAACATCAGTTACTATCTTAGTTTTAACTTTCTTTAGTATAGTTGCAACTAAACTTGGAGTAAGTAGTGTTGCAGTATTTTCAGTAGGTCTTACAGGAGCTTTACTAGGATTTTTAAGATATAATGCATATCCTGCTAAAGTTTTTATGGGGGATACTGGTTCACTAGCGTTAGGAGGAGCTATAGCAACTATAATGCTAGTTTTACAAACTCCACTTTTAGTGATAATAGTTGGTGGAATTTACGTTATTGAAAATTTATCTGTAATTATTCAGGTGGCATCATTTAAATTAACTGGTAAAAGAGTGTTTAAGATGGCTCCAATACATCACCATTTTGAACATTGTGGTTGGTCAGAAGTTAAGATAGTTACAGTATTTTCAGTGGTTACATTCATTTTGTGTATAATTGGTTTTATATCTCTTTAATAATGGTATGGAGGATTTATAATGAATAGAGGTATGAAAAAAAAGAAGAAATTGGGGAGTATGGACTATGGTGTTTTTTATGCAGTAATGATCTTATTATCTATTGGTATTGTTATGGTATATTCAGCAAGTTCATATTATGCAATGTTTAAATATAAAGATAGTACTGTATTTTTAAAGAAACAAATATTTTCTTGTGCTTTAGGTGTATTTGCTATGTTTATAACATTAAAATTTGATTATCATAAATTAAAAAAAGTCACATTACCATTAATGATTATAACTGTACCATTACTTCTTCTTGTGTATGCATTCCCGGCAGTAAATGGTGCACAAAGATGGATATCTTTAGGGCCTTTATCTTTTCAACCTTCAGAGCTTACTAAATACGTTGTGGTTTTATTTTTGGCAATGAGTTTATCAGCTAAAGGTGATGAGATTAAGAAATTTTGGACAGGGATAATACCTTATTTAGGTGTAGCAGGTTTTTATGCAGGACTTGTATTAGCACAGAAAAATTTAAGTATAGCATCTGTAATAATGATAGTAACTTTTATAATGCTATTCTGTGCAGGGGGAAATCTTAAACAGTTATTTGGATACGTAGCTCCAGCCATGGTAGCAGCAGCATTATTTTTTACTTTTAGTTCTTCATATAGAAGAAAAAGAATGCTTAATTTTATAAATCCGTGGGAAGATGCAGCTGGAGATGGATATCAACTTATACAATCTTTTTATGCATTAGGTGCTGGAGGTGTATTAGGTCTTGGTCTTGGGCAATCAAGACAAAAGACATTATATATGCCAGAGCCGCATAATGACTTTATATTTTCAATAATTGGTGAAGAGCTAGGATTTATAGGTTGTATTTGTATAATTGGTTTATTTGTCTTTTTAATATGTAGAGGAATACGTGTAGCATTACGAGCTAAAGATTCTTATGGAACATTATTAGCAATAGGGATAACATCTGTTATAGGTGTTCAAACCATAATTAACTTAGCAGTTGTAACAGGATCAATGCCAGTTACAGGTGTTCCATTACCGTTTATAAGCTATGGGGGTACATCATTAGCTATAACAATGGCTGCTATAGGAATACTTCTAAATATTTCTAAGCAAGGAATATCAAAAGAAAATTAGGATTAATATGTTTTGCCACTACTTTCAAAAAGTAGTGGCATTATTTTTATTAATTTGATGAAATTAATAATATTAAGTGGTATTATATTTATATGATAAAAACTTATAAAAATTAGGATGGGAAGTTTATGGCGAAAACGGATAATGAATATATTAGAAAGGCACAAAAAAAAAGAAGAATAAAAAAAATAATTATAGCAAGTATTTTTTTAATAATTTGCGCTATGGTTCTTGTAACTTATACTGATATTTTTAAAATTAAAAGTATCAAATGTAGTGAAGATAATATAATTACTAAGGATTTTGTGATAGAAAAAAGTAAATTATTAGAGGGAGAAAATTTAATATTTTTAACTAAGGAAAAAATAAAGCAAAATTTTAAAGAAAATCCTTATGTAGAAGAAGTAAACTATAAAAAGAAATATCCAAGTACGTTGGAAATATCAGTTGTAGAGAAAAAAGGTTTATTCTTTGTTAGGTCTAATAATGAATTTAATATTATTAGTGATCAAATGGTGTATCTAGAGAAAACTGATAATATAGAAGGGAAAAACTTAATTGAAGTTGTAGGAATAGATTTATCTGGCAAGACTCTAGGTGAGGATGTTGCAAAATCTGATAGAGAAAAAGAAATTTTAGAAAATATGTATAAAGTTCAACAATTTTTAAATGAAAATTTAAAGAATGTTAAGATAGAATCAATTAATATAAGTAATTTATCAAATATAATAGCTTATTTTGATAATGTTCAAGTTATTTTAGGTAGTGATGAGGATTTGGTTAATAAAATGAAAACAGCAGCGATTATATATAATCAAGGAACTGTACAGGAATATATTAATGTTAGTTTTAATGGGTCACCAGACTTTAAATAGGAGGTTAGTTTATGAAGAAAGTAGCATCACAAATAGCGGTAGCTCTTGTATGTTCGTTTTTAGGTTTTTTATTAGCATCCCAATATAAAGTATTATCTAAGTCGGAATCAAAAGATCAAGTTTATGATAATACCAATATATTAGATGAAATAGAAAGTTTAAAAAAAGAGAAGGAAGAATTGGTTTCAACTAATGCTACTTTAAGTGAGGAGCTAAAGAAGATAGAAGAAAGTGTAACTCAAGAAGGTGAAGTTGAAAAAGAAATAAAAAAGCAATTGGACAATGCAAGAATGCAATTAGGGTTGGTTGATGTAGAAGGACCAGGAATAATTATAAATATATCACCTAAGAATAATATATTTGGTTCTAATTCTAATGAGACTAGTACTAGTTTAGATGAAAGAGAACTTATTAACATAGTAAATTTATTGTGGTTTTCAAAAGCAGAAGCTATATCAGTAAATGGTTATAGAATTACTCCACAAACAGGTATAAAATCCTCTGGTAACTATCTTTGGGTAGGTTCAGCTGGGAAGATTAGCCCTAAGGAAAAAATAGTTATAGAAGCAATAGGGGATAAGACTAAACTAAATGCTGGAGTGAGGTTTCAATCAGATTATAATTTAACTACTGGTTCTTTAGCTAATTATGATGTAGAAGTAAAGCTTATAGATGATATTAAGCTTGATAAGACTACACAAACTTTGAAAAGTGATTATGTAAAGCAAGTTGAGGAATAGGGGGAAAGTATAAATGATAGCAGGAATTGGACTTTTAATAGGGGTAATTTTAGGAATTCTAGTGGATATAAATATACCAGAAAAGTTTTCACCATATGTATCTGTTGCTATATTAGCTTGCTTAGATTCGGTATTTGGAGCAGTTAGAGCAAATCTATCTAAAAATTTTGAGGCTAATATATTTATTTCAGGATTCTTTGGTAATGCCTTACTTGCAGCTGCCTTAGCTTATTTAGGAGATAAATTAGGTATCCCTATATATATAGCAGCAGTAATTGTTTTTGGAGGAAGGATTTTTGATAACTTTGCTATAATAAGAAGAATTATTTTAGAGGGACTTAAATCTAAAAAGGTGAGGAAGTTAAATGAAGAATAATGCTTTAAAAGCTGTAATATTTATATTAACTCTAGGATTAGGATTTCTTATTTCGGGAAATTTTAATTTTGAGGGTTTTGAATCTTCTTTAGGATTAAATGCAACAGAATATCAAAATGCAGTAGAAGAAAAAAGTAAATTATTAAAAGAAGTAGGTAGTTTAAAGTCTAACAATAAGGAAATTACGGAAAAAATCGATAAGTATAATAGTAATGATGTGGATAGTGAAAAAATATTAAAAGATATGAAAGAAGAATTAAAATATAATACTATGTTAACTGGTACTAATGAAGTTAGAGGCCGAGGAATAGTTATTATAATTAATGATGGAGTATATAATAATTCTTTAGATTCGAAAGAAGAGCTTGATAGAAAGACATTGCATGATTCTGATATGTTCACACTTTTAAATGATATTAAATCAGCAGGTGCTGAAGCAATAGCTATTAATGATCATAGAATGACACCTTTATCAGCAGTAACATGTAAATATGCATTTTTAGAATTTGAAGATGGAGATATGTCATCTGCACCTTTTAATATTTACGCTATTGGAGATGCAGAAACTATGAAAAGTTTATTATTACAAGATGGCAGTTATTTAAGAAGATTAAAGCTTAGAGGATTATCTGTAGAATTAGAAGTTAAGGATAATATAATAATGAAAGCAACTAATATTCCAGAAATGAAATTTGCTAAAGAATACATTAAAAAAAATTAATAAATATGAAATAAATTTGCTTTAAAAAATAGAGGAAAAATAGATTTTATGCAGAATATATTTATGAATAGGTTACTTATATCTATAAAGGGGGCACTATTGTGAGTATTAGTAATAATATAAATGAAATAGTAAAAGGGATACCTAAAGGTGTAAAGTTATTAGCTGTTTCTAAAACAAAACCTTTAGAAGATATGGAAGAAGCTTATAATGCAGGGATAAGGGATTTTGGAGAAAATAAAGTACAAGAAATTATGAAGAAGAAAGAACTTTTTCATAAAGATGTTAGATGGCATCTTATAGGTAAACTTCAAACTAATAAAGTTAAGTATATTGTGGGAAAGGTGCATTTAATCCATTCACTTTCTAGTGTTAAGCTTTTAGAAAAAATCGAGAAGGAATATAGTAAGGCAGATTTAGTAGCCAATGTTCTTATACAAATTAACATAGGAAGAGAAGAAAGTAAAAGTGGGATTTTACTTGAAGAATTAGATGATATAATAGAAAAGATTGAATGCTGCAAATACGTAAAAGTAAAGGGAATAATGGTTATTATTCCAAAGGGAGACGAAGAAAGTAATCGTAAATACTTTAAGCAAACTAAAAAGATATTTGATAATTTAAAAGATAATAAGTTCAAAAATATAACTATGGAAATTCTTTCGATGGGGATGACTCATGACTATAAGATAGCTATAGAAGAAGGGTCAAATTTAGTTAGAATTGGTGAAGGTATATTTGGGAAAAGAGATTATATTCAAGGAGGAAAAGTAAATGAGTAATGTAATGACAAAAGTAAAAGCATTTTTAGGATTTGATGAATTAGAGGATGAATATGACGATTATGAAGACTTCGATGATGTAGAATCAGAAGATGAAGAAGAAAATGAAATAGTTGAACCAGTTATACAAAATAATAAAAAGAATAATAAAGTAGTAAATATTCATACAACAGCTACTGCAAAAGTAATTATTACAAAACCAACAGCTTATGAAGATGCTACTGAAATTAGTGATGCATTAAAATCAAGAAAAATTGTAGTAGTAAATACTACATCTTTAGAAAATAAAATAGCACAAAGATTATTAGATTTTATAAGTGGTTCTTGTTATTCTTTAGGTGGAGAGCTTCAACAAATTGAAAAAGGTGTATATATGTTAGCTCCTTCAAATGTTGAAGTAACAAATGAATTGAAGAATGAATTAAGCTCTAAAGCTGTATTTACATGGAAATAAGATAGGAAGAAAATATGGGAATAATAATTAGGCTTTTAATAACATTTATTAGAGTTATAGAATTAGTAATTTTTATAGAATGTATATTATCTTGGGTTATACAAGATTATAATAATGAGTTAATGAGTACACTTAGAAGAATAACAGCACCAATATTAGAACCATTTAGAAAATTGCAGTATAGATTTTTGGGTAACACAAGTATTGATATATCACCTATATTAGCTTTTGTTGCATTAGAGATTGTTGAAAAAATAATCTATATGATATAGTTTGAATTATGGATAAAAAAGAATTAAAGAAATATTTTAGAGAAGAAGAATTAGGAGAAGTCTTAAATTTATATGAAAAATATAAATTAGCTGAAGAGAGGGAAATACCTCTCTTTGGTAAAGATTTTTACCCACCTAACATATGGAAATTCTTTGAGACAAGAATTAATAGTGAATATTGTAGAGTAGAATCTTTTGGGGGTTTTGAAGATTCAGAAAGACGTATGATTTCTTTTAATAATATTTATGATATTCCATATCCATATAAAGTTATAAGGATAACTAATAAATCAAAGTTTACTAATGAAGGTCATAGGAATTTTTTGGGGTCATTATTAGCTTTGGGAATAAAAAGAAATAAACTTGGAGATTTGTTAGTTACTAATAATTGTTGCTATGTGCCAGTTTGTGAAGAAATAGCTGAATTTATATTAAGTAATTTAAAAACCATAGGTAAATCGCCTTGTAAGGTAGAAATATTATCAGAAGATTTTGTTGTTCCTAAGGTTGAATTTACAGAAATGGTTATTTTGGTTCAAGGACTTAGGATAGATTCTATTGTAGCAAAACTTGCTAAAGTAGCTAGAGGAAAAGCTCAAAACATGATTGAAGAAGGAAAGGTTTTAGTAGATTATGTAAGTATAAGAGACAAATCTTTTCAAGTGCAATCAGGAGAGAGAATTACTATACGAGGCCTAGGTAAATTTATCCTGGGGGAAATTGTAGGTAATAGTAAAAGTGGTAAGGTTAAAGTTATAATAAAAAAATATACATAATAGAGGTGATTAACATGAAACTGACACCAATGGATATAAACAATAAAGAGTTTAAAAGAGGAATAAGGGGATATTCTCCAGAAGAAGTAGACGAGTTTTTAGATGAAATAGTTGAAAGTTATGAGGAATTATTTAAAGATAATACGAGATTAAAAGAAAAACTTTCAGCAGTAACGGATAAACTAGAGCACTATTCTAAAATTGAAAGTACAATTCAAAATACATTAGTATTAGCTCAAAATGCTGCTGAACAAGCAAAAACTTCTTCACAAAAAGAAGCAGAAATGATTATAAAAAATGCTAATGAAACAGCACAAAAAATATTAGACAAAGCTCATAATGATGTAGTAGAAATAAATTCAGAATATGAGAAAGCTAAACAAGAATTTGTTAAGTTCAGAGCTAAGTTTAGAAGTTTTATAACTACTCAATTAGATACTTTTGAAGATTTGGAAAAAGATATAAATAAGAGTTACGGTATAGCTTCTCCTGTAGAAGAAAATGTTGAAGAAAAAGAAATTAGCTTTGCTGAAGAAGAATTAGCAGAAGTAGAAGAAAATATAGATGAAATAAAAAGCTTTTTTGCATCATCTGATGATGAGTAATAATAAAAAGTCAAAAACAACCTTTGCAAAGAATGTAAGGTTGTTTTTTTGATATCTAGAAAAATATAAAATTTAAGAAAGCGGGAAAGTTGATAAATACAGGGATTAAAGGTATCAAAGAAGCTAAGACATCAAAAAATAAAAATATAGTGTCATAGCAGAACCTTAAAACTTAAATAAAAAATATATGAAAAAAAGGAATATTTAAGTTTTAAGAACACTGCTGTTTGGCCAAAAAAAGTGACTTCAGTTAAGATTAAATATACTAAAAATGCTTTTATGAAATTAAGATGTAATTTAGTTAATATAAGCATGGCGAAGCCACTTTTTTATTTTTTTAAATTGAGAATTGTTTAAGGTTATATTATAATGTTAAAGAATACAATGATGAGGTGTACATAAAATGGAAGAAACTATTTTTAATATAGATGAGAACTTTGAAGGAGAAAGAATAGATAAATATCTTTCAAGTGCTTTTGAAGGACAATCAAGATCTTACTTACAAGGTTTGATAGAAAAAGG
This sequence comes from uncultured Clostridium sp., assembly GCA_934755305.1. Lineage (GTDB taxonomy): Bacteria > Bacillota > Clostridia > Clostridiales > Clostridiaceae > Clostridium. Next base: position 150,844 of record CAKVLD010000001.1, read on the forward strand.
AAATGTATTAGTTAATAATAAAAATGTAAAAAGTAATTACAAGTTAAAAGTATTTGATGAAATTGTAGTGACTTTACCAGAACCTTTAGAATTGAAAGTTGAAGCTGAAGATATACCTTTAGATATAGTTTATGAAGATAAGGATGTAATAGTAGTTAATAAGCCACAAGGTATGGTGGTTCATCCTGCACCAGGAAATTATAATGGTACTTTAGTTAATGCCTTATTATATTATTGTAAAGATTTATCAAGTATAAATGGAATAATTAGACCAGGAATAGTTCATAGAATAGATAAGGATACTACAGGTATTCTAGTAGTAGCCAAAAATGATAAAGCACATAACTTTTTATCTGATCAATTAAGAGATCATTCAATGAAACGTGAATATTTTGCTTTAGTAGAAGGAAGAATTAAAGAAGATAATGGAGTTATAGATAAACCATTAGGAAGAAATAAAAAAGATAGATTAAAAATAGGTATAGTTCCAGATGGAAGAAGAGCGGTAACTCATTATGAAGTATTAGAAAGATTTAATAGTACTACTTTAATAAAATGTGTGTTAGAAACAGGAAGAACACATCAAATTAGAGTACATATGGCCTCTATAGGTCATCCTTTAGTAGGTGATCCTTTGTATGGATTTAAAAAACAAAAATTTAAATTAGAAGGTCAAATGTTACATGCAAAAACTTTAGGATTTATACATCCTACAACTAAGGAATACATGGAATTTACTTCAGAATTGCCAGGGTATTTTAAAAAGTTATTAGAGAAATTAGAGAAAGAAATGATGATTTAGGAGATGAATTTATGAAACTTAAAGCTAATTTATTAGATGATAAAGCTATAAAAAGAAGTTTAATTAGAATTTCACATGAAATAATAGAGAGAAATAAAGGTGTTGAGGATTTGGTATTAGTTGGTATAAAGAGAAGAGGTTATCCTTTAGCACAAAGAATAGCAAAAGAAATAAAGAAAATAGAAGGTGTTGAAGTTTTAGTTGGAAGCGTTGACATTACTTTTTATAGAGATGATTTAACTAAAAAAGAAAATATTCCAATGGTAGAAAACTTAGATTTAGGTGTAGATATACAAGATAAAAAAGTTGTTCTTGTAGATGATGTATTATTTACAGGAAGAACTGTTAGAGCTGCCTTAGATGCAGTAATAGATGTTGGTAGACCAAAATCTGTTCAACTTGCAGTACTTATAGATAGAGGTCATAAAGAATTACCAATTAGAGCTGATTATGTAGGTAAAAATATTCCTACATCAAGAAGTGAAAAAATTTCATTACACATAACAGAAATAGATAATGAAGATTCTGTAAAGATATACGAAGATTAAAATTTGGAGGATGTAAATGGAATATAATTTAATTGCTACTACAACTTTTGGTTTAGAAGGGATAACAGCTAAGGAACTAAAAGCTTTAGGATATGATGATGTAAAAACAGAAACTAGTAAGGTTTTCTTCTCTGGAGATGAAATGGATATAGCTATAGCTAACATTCACCTTAGAACAGCTGATAGAGTTTTAATTAAAATGGCAGAATTTGAAGCTAAAACTTTTGAAGAACTATTCCAAGGGACAAAGAAAGTTAATTGGAGTAAAATTATACCTAGAAATGGTAAGATGCATGTTGTAGGTAAATCTGTTAAATCAACTTTACATAGTGTTCCAGATTGTCAATCAATAGTTAAGAAAGCTATTATAACACATATGAGTGAGGCTTATGATACAACAAGATTTAATGAAGATGGACCAGTATATAAAATAGAAGTAGCTATATTAAAGGATAAAGTTACTTTAACTATTGATACATCCGGGTCTGGTTTACATAAAAGGGGATATAGAGAGAATTCAGGAGCTGCACCATTAAAAGAAACATTAGCTGCAGCTATGGTGTTATTATCAAGATGGCAAGAGAATTATGAGCTTATAGATCCTTTCTGTGGTTCAGGTACTATTTTAATAGAGGCAGCAATGATAATGCAAAATATTGCTCCAGGTGTAAATAGAGAATTTGTTTGTGAAACATGGCCTAACATTCCAGATTATATATTTAAACAAGTCAGAGAAGGAGCAAGAAGGGCAGAAAAAAGAAAAAATATTGTTCTTAAAGGATATGATATAGATACTTGGGTATTAAGAACTGCTGAAAATAATGCTTATAAAGCAGGAGTAAGCGACTATGTTAAGTTTGAACATAGAGACTTTAAAAAGTTTACTAATGAAAATAACCTTGGATTTATTATTACTAATCCTCCTTATGGTGAAAGATTAAGTGATAAAAGAGAAGTTGAAAAGTTATACGAGATTTTTGGTAGATATAAAAAAGAGTATCAAAATTGGGATTTTAATATACTTACTTCTTATGAGGGATTTGAAAGACCTTTTGCTAGAAAAGCTACTAAAAACAGAAAGCTATATAATGGTAAGTTAAAGTGCTATTACTATCAATACTTTGATAATACAATAATAAAAGGTCATGGAGATACAGTAATACAAGAAATTATAAGAAATTCTTAAAAAGTTTAAGCACCTATAATTTGAACTGCTTTATAATAAGTACTTAAATTATAGGTGCTTAAATTATTATTTTTTTTCTATTTCTAGTGAATTAAATTTAAATGGATCCGCATATATTGTTTTATTAGTATAATAAATAACCATTCCAGGTTTAGCCCCATTAGGTTTTCTTAAGTTTTTAACTTCAGTATAATCTACAGGAACTTTAGAGTTCTCTTTTCCTTTACTATAATGAGCTGCTATTATAGCTGCTTCTGAAAGAGTGACATCATCAATATTACTTCCTTTAATAATTACGTGTGATCCAGGAATTTCTTTTGTATGTAGCCAAATATCATTTTTATGAGCAAATTTTAAGCTTAAATAGTCATTTTGAATATTATTTTTACCTACATATATATCAAAACCTTTAGAAGAAATAAAATGTAGAGGTTTATCTGCTTTTACTTTTTTATTTCCTTTCTTTTGAGCTTTGAATTTTATATATCCTGTTTCAATAAGTTCAGCTTTTATTTGATCTATTTCATTATAAGAATCAACATTGTGAATATTAGTTAATACAGAATTTAAATATTCTAATTCTTCATCATTTTTCTTTAATTGTTCAATAGCCCATTCTTCTGATTTCTTTAATTTGTTATATTTTTTGTAATAAGATTGAACATTTTGAGAAGGACTTTTATTTGGATCTAAAGATATAGTTAAGTATTCTTCTTTTTCAGAGTAGAAGTTAAGTACAGTAGTTTCTTTATCTCCTTGTTTAATAGAGTATATATAAGAAGTTAATAAGTCACCTTTGATTTTATAATTTTCTTTAGTTTGACCTTCTTTAATATTTTCATTTAGAATTTTTGCTTTCTTCTTGCATCTTTCAATATTAGTATTAATTAATTTTTGAAGATTAGTTGATCTACTAGAAAGCCTTTCTTGTTTGTCTTTAGTATAGAAAAAGTTATCAAGCATAGTAGAAGGAGAATCATAAGAAGTACTACTTAAGTCTCCAAAAGCGTGATCAAATTTATAACAATAAAAATCTTTATATATACCATTATTATCTTTATAAATTAAATATTCAGTATGATCTAATAAATGTTCAAAAAAGTCTTTTGTAAATGTAAAAAGTTCTTCTTTTTCATTATTAATAAAAATATTACTTTCTACACATTTGTTATATAATTCTTTAGATACAGGTTTTGAAATTCCAGTAAAAGTTTTAAAGAAAAATGAATCATTAAACTCTAGTTCATTTTCTTTTATAAATTTAATAAAATCTTCTTTTGAGAAATTCATTGGATTTAATTTTTTAGAAGCAGGAGGATATATATATTCTACTCCAGGATATAATACTCTATAACTATTTATATCAGGTGTTATGTGTTTTATAGATTCCATAACTTTATTATCTCTATCACGAACAAGAGTTATATTTGAGTGTCTACCCATTATTTCTATAATTAATGAGTATGTACTATTAAATCCCATTTCATCTGAAGATTCAATTGTTAAGATTACTATTCTATCTCCGTCTTTTTGAGTGATTTTATTTATTTTTCCTCCAATAAGATACTTCCTTAATACCATTAAAAACATTGGTGCCTTTAATGGATTTTCCTTAGGTTCTTCAGTAAAATGTATTCTAGGAAATTTAGAAGAAGCTGATATAAGTAATTTGTGATTTTTTCTATCTTTTCTTAAAGTTAGAATTATTTCATCTTTTTCTGGTTGATTAATTTTATCTATTTTTGAATTTAGTAATATATCATTCATGTTATTTAATAAACTATATAAGAAAATTCCATCTAGTGCCATAGTATCATCCTCGCTTTCTCTAATTCATAGTATAACATTAAATAAAAATTAAGTTAAGATAGAAGAAAAGTATAAAAACAATGTTTTTTCCTATTGTAAAGGTTAGATTTTGAGAGTATTATGTTAATTGAGAAAAATAAGTACATAGTTTATTGATGAAGCAAGAGGGAGACGTAATGAAGGGTTTAAAAAATATAAGATGTATGTTTTTGGGGGGGATTGTTATATCTTCTTTATTTCTCATTTCTTGTGGGAAGGTAGAAGAAGTAGTAGTAGATACTATTAAACTAAATTCAGGAGCTATAATAGAGAAAGTTGATGATAGTTTCAAAAACTTTAATTTAAAAGATGAAAAATATGACACTATAGAATCAGAAGATATAATAGGATTGTATGATAATGAAACTGGTAGATATATAAGTGTTAATAATGGAGAATATAAGTTCTTTAAAAATGGAAAAGCTATTAAGTTAGATGGAGTTTCTCAAGATGTTATAAGTTTGAAATTATCTCCTAAAGGAAAATATCTAACATATTTTGAAAATGAAGGTGGAGTAAATAATTTAAAAATATATGGATTAGAAAATAGTGAAGAAATTGAATTTAATTCAAAGGTATTTATATCTAGTACATATATGGATTGGCTTGATGAAAAAAATATAGTTTATTATGGGATAAGTGAAGATAGAGTAAATGGAATATTTATATATAATGTAGAGACAGGTACAGAAGATGTATTTTATAAGTTAAATGGGGGAATAGTTCAGTATATAAAAACTTTAAAAGAAGGTGTTATTTATGTGCATGAGACTATTGATAATGAAAGAGTACTTAAGGTTATAGACAATTCAGGAAGTAATGAAACTATTATATCTAAAGATATAATACAGGTAAATGATATAATTAAACAAAATGAATCTTATTATTTTCTTGGAAAAGTAAAAGGTAATAATGAATCTTTATATAAAATAAGTAATGGAAAGTTAAAAAGAATGACTTTTGATTTTCCTCAAGAAATAGATATGGAAAAAGGGTTAAGTAAAAGTGAGGATGGAAACATTCTCTTTATAGGAAAAGATAATAAAAAAGTTAAAGAAAAGCAGATTTATAAGTTAACACCAGAAGGAGCTATTAGTTTATTAAAAGATTCAGGAAAAGATTATAGTTTTGTAGATATAAATGAATAAAAGTTTTTTATAAAAAATTGTATCAAATTCTATTTTAGAGTTTGATACAATTTTTTTAAAATAATTTTGCGAATTTGAGTATATAACTAGGAAAAAGTGGAGATATTTACATAAAGGAGGTATTATGAATGAAAATTTACTTGAAAGTATAGATTTATTAATAGCTAGAAAAATTCCTTTAAATCAAGCTACTGCTTATGAATGTTTACCTTTGTATGAAAAAGATAATAAGGTATATGTAGCTACAAGTAATGAATCAAAAGAAAGCAAATCTTTTTTAGAATTTTTACTTGAGAAGGAGATTGTATTTAAAAAATATAAAAAAAGCTATTTATCATATTTAATTAGGATTATTCTATATAAAAATTATGAAAATATTGAAGATGACATAATAAAAGAAGCAATAAACATGAAGGCTAGTGATATTCATTTTGAACCAAGAAAAAGTTATGTAGATATTAGATTTAGAATAAATGGTACTTTAATTTTAGCTAGAAAGCTTATGAAAGATGAGTATTTAAAAATTAATTCAAGACTTAAAATAAAAGCAAATATGGATATAACAGAAAAAAGAAAACCTCAAGATGGAAAAATATTAATAAATTTAGATGATAGTAATTATAACTGTAGATTATCTACAATTCCATTAATAACAGGTGAGAAATTAGTTTTAAGAATAATATACAGAGATAAGTATTTAAGCAAATTAGAAAAGTTAGATTTTTTGGAAAATCAAAAGGAAGATTTAAAAAAGATAATTAGTTTAGAAAATGGTTTAGTAATAATCAATGGACCTACTGGTTCAGGAAAAACTACAACTTTATATTCTATTTTAAGGGAAATAAGAAATGGTGATATTAATATTACTACTATAGAAGATCCTGTTGAAGTTAATATGAATGGAGTTAATCAAATGAATTTAAATCCTAAGATAGGGGTAACCTTCTCTTCTGGGTTAAGGAGTATATTAAGGCAAGATCCAGATGTGATTATGGTAGGAGAAATAAGAGATGAGGAAACAGCTGCAATGGCAGTTAGAGCAGCTATAACAGGACATAAAGTTTATTCTACAATTCATACTAAATCTCCTAGAGAAGTGTTTTTAAGATTAGAGGATATGGGAATAAAAGATTATCTTTTAAGGGATTCATTAGTAGGTATTATTTCTCAAAGATTAATTAGGGTATTATGTGATGAATGTAAAAAATCTATAGGTAAGATTAGGCTAGGAGAAAAAGAGATTACCATATTTAAAAAGGTTGGATGTAATAAATGTCATAGAACAGGTTTTGTAGGTAGAACTTTAGTGTCATCAGTAAATTTCTTAGATAAAAATATAAAGGATGATATAAAAAATATTCATAAGAAAGAAGACATCTTATCTAATTATCAAATGATAGAAGTACTAAAGAGTTTATTGATTAAAGGAAATATAGATTATTATGATTATCTAGAGTTTATTGAAGGGGAATCATTAAGTGAAGGAAAGTGCTAAAGAATTAGCTTTAATATCAGAAAATATAAGTCTTTTATATGAAGATGGTATTGAATTAAGTACAATATTTGATCTTCTTTTAGAATTGCCTATAAGTAAAAGGTATAAAAAAAGTTTAATTAATATTAAGGAAGATGTATTAGAAGGTTCTACTTTATATGAAGCATTTGATAAACATAAAAATTTATATCCGGATTTTTTTACAGGAGTAATTAATTTAGGTGAAAGCAGTGGAGAATTAGCAAAGAGTTTAATGAGTTTAAGTGATTATTATAGTAGTATATATAATTTAAAAAGAAATGTAGTTTCTACTTTGATTTATCCTGTGTTAGTAATGAGTGCTTTGATTTTATTTATGATTTTTAGTTTCTTTTTAATTATTCCTAATTTATATGAAGCTTTTAGTTCTGTAAATGATAAAGGTGGAATGATTAAAAATATATATTTATTAAATAGATGGATAGTTAATAAACCTATTGTATCAAGTGTTTTTGTAGTTTCTTGGGGAATATCATTAATATTGTTAATAAAGTTTTTTAAGAGTAAAGATAAAATATTTGGTATATTATTGAAAATTGATGTGGTTAAAAAATATTATGAATATATATTTGTTCTTATTTTTTCAGTCATAATTAATAGTGGTACTAATTTAGCTGCTAGTATGAATATATGCATAAAATCTAGCAACATAGATGTGATAAGAAAAGAGTTTATAGATATTAATAAAGAAGTTATGATGGGTAATGCAATAAGTGTATCTATGAAAAAAAGTAACTTTATATCTAAATATACTTATTCTATGGTTGTACTTGGAGAAAAGAGTGGAAGTATAGATAATGTGATTTTAAAGTTGGAAAAAAGATTAAAAAAGAATGTAATAGAAAAAATTAATAAGTCAGTATCATATATTACTCCTATCTCTATAGGAGTGTTAGCTATAACTATATTAATATTTATATTTCTATTTATTGTACCTATGTTAGATATGATGTATTCAGGTGCTCTACAATGAAAAGAAAAGGATATATGCTAATTGAGGTTATAGTAACATTAACTATATTTTTTACATTGATATTAGTAGGTGCTAAGGGAATAAATGCTTATAAAAAATATATGTTATCCATTAAAGCAAAAGATTTTATTTATGAAATAAATACAATATTCAACTATGGGAAAAAGTTTTGTTTTAGAAAAAATGAAAACGGCTCTATAGTGTTAAGTCAAAAAGGAGATAATATAGAGTTAATGTTTTTATGTGGAAATAAGATTATAAAAAAGTGTAATACAGGATATGGATTAAATCTAGAAATAAAACTTAAAGGAAATATAACTAATAGAATAGAGGAAAAGATTAAAAAAAGTGGATATATTGAATCAAATACTATTTATTTTATAAGTAATAATAAAGTTAAGTACAAGTTAGTTATAAGGCCAGCAGCTAATTCATTAAAGGTAGAGGAGATTTTAGATTGAAAAATAAAGGAAGTTTACTTTTAGAATTAGGAGTATCTATATTTGTAATTCTAATTGTAATTACCATGGCATTTTCTATAAATAAGATGATTTTGAATAGTACTAAGAAAAAAATAAATACTTATGAAATGGAAGAAAGCCTTCACTCTATTATTAATGAGGTTAAATATAATATTAAATATGAATATTTAAAAGAATTATTAAAGGATAAAGAATTAACTTTTAAGTATAATAATGATTTTTTAAAAAATATAAGAACTACTAATTTATTAGATATGAATGTAGGAAAAGGTAGTGAAAATATAATTAAAATAGAAAAGATTTTAGAATCCAAGGAAGAAGAATATATGGAACTTAGAATTACTATTAAATATGAAAAAAGCAATATTGAAGGAAAGGTAATCAAGTCATATTGGATGGATTATGCATAAAAAAGGATTTACATTAATTGAATGTATTATATATATGTTTATTGGAACTATAATTGTGTCAATAAGTTTAAAGATACTTATTAACACGTCTATATCATATAAAAACCTAGTCAATAATTTAGAAGATATGAATACTGTAGAAAATACTTTTATCAATTTAGAAAGATTATTTAAAGATGAAACTATTAAAAAGATAATAGTTTCTGGTGATGATAAGGTGGAGATATATAAGAGAAATGAAGAAAGGTATAATATAGATCAGATTCCATATGAAAAGGCTGAAATAATTAAGCTTAAAAATAATTTGGTTATTAATTATTATGAGTTTTTTACTGAATATAAACTTCAAGCAAAAAATGTATTAATTGAAAATATAGATGATTTTAAGATTTTAAGAAAAGGTAAATTAAGATATTTAATAATAACTAAAGGCGGTAGAGAATATGCAAGGTGTATCTAAAAAGGGATATGTGCTTATTAATGTAATGGCTACGTTAATGATAATTACTTTAATATCTGCTTTGGTTTTTAAAATAATAAATAATAATTTATATTATCAAGAGATAAATTATCAGGATAATGAGAAGTATTCAGAACCTTTAGGAAATCTAGAAAATATTTTAACTTATATTAATGGATATTTTAAAGATAAAAAGGAAATATTATTAAACATTAAAAAAGATAAAGAAGGTATAGAATTTGATAATATAAGTTTAGCTTATGAGAAGGATAGAGATAAGTTTGTTTTAGGTTATATAAAGAAAGAAATTAGATATGAAGATATATATTTAAGATATAAGGAAATTGGAGATAGAATAATTTTAGTACCTGAAAAAGAAATACTTGATGATAATTAATTTTTTTGAAAGGAGTAATATGTTGAAAAGTAGCATTATAGCCTTAAATAAAGAAAATTTAATTTATGAAGGTGTATCTTATAACTATAAAGATTTTTTGAAAGAAATAAAGTTATTAAAGAATAGAATAATTATTATTTTAAATGAAGGAATATATATAAAAACAATACATTTAGATTCAAAGAATAATAATCTCCAAAGTTATATTGATAGTTATATAGAAGAAGATTTTGGTGAAGAAGAAGATTATCTAATGGATTATAAAATTAATAAATCTAAAGAAAAATTATATGTGTATGCTATTAAAGGCGGTAGGAGAATTACAAAGCTTTGTAAGGGTGCTAAAGAATTAACTGTAATTCCGATACAAACTATTATAATGAATAAAATTAATAAAAAATATGAAACTAAAAATTATACGTGTTTTTTCTCTTATGATGGAGTTTGCTATTATTTGAAAGTTAGAGATAAATTTATGGAGTCTTCAAGTAATATAACAAATATCGAAGAAGTGCGCAAATGGATAGTTAATATAGAGTTAAATGAGGTTATATATATAACTAAAGATTTGGAGTGTTTACTTAAAGAGTTTAATGTTATAGTTATAGGTTATGGAGAGAGACTAAATGAAGAGATATTTAAAAAATAAGGATTTTATACCTAAAAGCTTTATTGAGGAAAAAAATAAAGATCTTAAAGAGAAGGAGAAAAAGATTATATATTTTTTATTGATTTTGTCACTTATACTTTTACCTATAGCTATAATGGATAGAGTAGATAAAAAAGAAGATAAGATAGAAGATACGGGCATTAGTAGTACAAAAAATACAGATATAGATTTAGATTTATGGATTTATGTAATAAAAAAATATAAAGCAGAAGGAGAGTTTAATCCTTATGAAGCGTATATTTATTTAGAAGGAAAAGAGTATTTAGATGAAATTTTTTATGATGAAAAAATTAACATTAATAGTATGGAGGATTTAGGTGAAAATAAATATAGATTGCAAATTTCAAAAAGATAAAAATTTAAAGATAATAGCAATATTTTTATTTTCCATTATACTTTGTGAATTATATCTTATAAAAGTACCTTCAGAAAATGAAATTGCTGAGGGGCCTTTGACAGTAAAAAGAGAAGTAACAGAAAACATAGGAGAGATAAGAGAAAAAATAATATCAAAAAATTTTGATATTAAAAGTATTAATAAGCAAGAAAATTCATATGTAGTAGAACTTAATATACAAGGAAAAGTAGACGACTTTTTACAAAAAGCAAAGGATTTAAATGATTTTTTTATGGAGGATTATAGATTTTTTATAGAAAGTGATTTAGTAATAGGAAAAATTACAATTAATTACTCGAGTTAAGATTAATTTGCGGGGAAAGTAAGGAGAAATAATTGCATTTATTCTTTTCTTCTGATAAAATAACATTGTTATTTAATGAGAAAAAACAATTATAATAGATACATATTGATTTATGACTATTTATTATGAAACTTATACATTTTGGAGGGATATTACTATGATATCAGCAGGAGATTTAAGAAAAGGTACAACTTTTGAAAACGAAGGACAAGTTTATACAGTTATTGACTTTTTACATGTAAAACCTGGTAAGGGAGCTGCTTTCGTTAGAGCTAAACTTAGAAACGTTATAACAGGTTCAGTAACAGATACAACTTTCAATCCATCAGCTAAATTCCAAGAAGCTGTAATAGAAAGAAAGGAAATGCAATATCTTTATTCAGATGGTGAATTATACTATTTCATGGATCAAGAAACATTTGAACAAATTCCTTTAAATTATGAAAAAGTTGAAGAAGCTATTAAGTTCTTAAAGGAAAACATGTTTGCAATAATCAAGTTCTACAAAGGAGATGCTTTCTCAGTAGAAGCTCCAAACTTCGTAGAATTATTAATAACAGAATGTGAACCAGGAGTAAAAGGAAATACTGCTACAAATGCATTAAAGCCTGCTACACTTGAAACAGGAGCTGTAGTTAACGTACCAATGTTCGTTAATGAAGGTGATGTTATAAGAGTAGATACAAGAACTGGCGAATACATGGAAAGAGTTTAATAAAGAAGTTTTAGATTGCTAAGTTCCATGAGAACTTAGCAGTTTTTACTATAACAAGGATGTGTTTATATGAAAGAATTAAAAAAGAAGATTGAAAACTTAAACACGATTATTTCTCAAATAGATGATGAAAAATATAAAAATCTATTTAATGAAGTATCATGTATATTGGAAGGATTATCATCTAAAGTAGAAGAGATAATGGTAAATGAAGCGGTTTTAGCAGAAAACTTAAAATATATGGATGATGATTTATCTGATTTACAAGAAGAACTTTTTGAAGAAGTATCTTTAGAAGAATTAGATGAAATGGATGAGGAATATAGTGAAATAAACTGTAAGAATTGTGGTAAAGCAATTTTTATAGAAAAATCTGCTTTAGAAGAAAATAAAGAGATCCCATGTCCTTATTGTAATAAAAATATTATTTAGTAAATTTTAGATGTGAAATTAGCTATGTTTATAGTCATTTTTAAATAAGTTTTATTTAAAAATGGCTTTTATTTTTATACTTAAAGAAGTATGTATAATATAAGTTTGTCTTATATAATAAGTTTTACTATAAAAAGAAATGGAGAACTAATAGATGGAACAACTATAGATGAAGCAATAAAAATATAATATCTTCAAGTCCTATAAGCTTAGCAGAAGGAATTAATAAATTATATAAACATTATAATTTTAAAATTTTTAGTGGATGCTGTGGTACTGATGATAAGTATTTAGATGAAATTGCTAAAGTAATAACAGAAGAATAATAATAGAATAAAAGTAATATTATAAAAAAGTAGGGGTTGTCTCTACTTTTTTATTTTACATATTTTTAAAATATAGTAATAAATTTTGAAGTAAATAAATAAGAATTATATAAAGATAACTAGTAGAAGAGGAAGTGGTTTATTGCAGGAAGATTTAATTAAGATATTTCCAAGCCCTATGATAAAGTTTCTTGAAATGTATATTAAAGAAAATAAATTACAAGAGATAAGAGTAAAAATAGAAAAGCCGTTAATTATTAATTTAGCTAACGAGGAAGTGGTGTTAAATTATAAGGTTACTAGAGAAGATATAAAGTATATTCTTCAGAGGATATCTAACTACTCTTTATATGCCTATGAAGAGGAAATAAAGCAAGGTTTTATTACTATAAAAGGCGGACATAGAGTAGGGTTAGCTGGAGAATGTGTTATGGATGGAGGAAAGATAAAAACTATACGAAATATTTCATCTTTAAATATACGTATATGTAGAGAGATAAAAGGATGCTCAAAAAAGGTTATGAAGTACATTTATGATGGAAATAAAGTTTATAATACTTTAATTATTTCGCCTCCAAAGTGCGGGAAGACAACTATTTTAAGAGATATTGCAAGAAATATTTCTAGCTTTAAAAAGAAATTAGCAATAATAGATGAAAGAAGTGAAATAGCTTCTTCTTATTTAGGCGTACCTCAAATGGATGTTGGAATAAGAGCAGATGTGTTAGATAACTGTTTAAAAAGTGAAGGTATGATTATGGCTATTAGATCCCTTTCACCAGAAGTTATTATATGCGATGAAATTGGAACTAATAAAGATATTGATGCTCTTCAAATAGCTTTTAATTCAGGTGTAAATATAATAGTAACCTTACATGGATCAAGTATTGATGATTTTCTAAAGAGAAATGTGTTTAAGGAATTAATAGAAAATAATATAGTGCAAAGAGTGATTGTCTTAGGGAATAGTAAAGGTGTAGGAACAGTAGAAAATATATATGATTTATCAGGAGGGGAAATCAAATTATGCTTAAGATGATAAATGTAGTTCTTGTTTTTGTTCTTTGTTCAGCTTTTGGATATATATACGGTGAAAGCTTTAAAAGAAGATATATGCAATTACAAGAAAGCTTTAGAATATTAACACTTTTGCAGAATGGAATTATTTTTAATAATATACCTCTTCCTGAATGTTTTAAGGAAATATCAGAAAAATGTGATAATCCTATAAAAACACTTTTATTAAATGTTTCAGAAGACTTAAACAATGGTGTAGAAGGTAATTTATATTCTATTTTTAAAGAAAATTATAAAGGAGTAGAAAGTGATTTTTATCTTGAAAAAGAAGATAAAGGGATTTTTAAAGAGTTATTAAAGTCTTTGGGAGAATTGGGGGTATATGGACAAGAAAAAATTTTTAAATTAACTTTAGAAAACTTAAAGATTAATATAGATGATGCATATGATAAAGCTAAGAAAAACACTAAACTTTATAGGTACATTGGAATGTGTGTAGGGGCTATGTTATCAATATTTTTATTATGATGTTAAGGGGGTAGGGAATGCTAGATTTAAGTATACTTTTTAAGATTGGTGGAGCAGGAATTGTTTTGGTTATTTTAGATAAAGTTTTAACAAGTAGTGGAAAGTCGGAAATAGCTGCAATAACTAATATAGCTGGTATTGTAATTATATTAATTATGGTGATTTCTTTAATAAGTGATTTATTTAACTCCGTCAAAACAATGTTTATATTTTAGGTGCCAATATGTTGATTATTAAGGTAATATCCTTTGTACTTATAGCCCTATTTTTATATTTATTTTTTAAAGATAAAAGATCAGATATTTCAGTTTTATTAATGTTAGCAGCTGGAATTTTGGTTTTTATCTTTTGTATAGATCAAATAGCTGAAATAATAAATTTTTTGAAGAATATATCTGAAAAAGCTGGTATAGATATTGTTTATTTAGGAATAGTTTTAAAAATACTAGCTATAGCATATTTGGCCTCATTTGCAAGTGAGATATGTAAAGATGCTGGGGCTAGTAGTTTAGCTTCAAAGGTAGAGTTTGCAGGAAAAATATTTATTTTAGTATTAGCAATTCCTATTTTAATGGCTGTGTTAGATTCAATATTACAGATTATGTAGAGGTAAATAAATGAAAAAAATTACAAGACTAATGATTTTAATGTTAGTGAACATCTTTTTAGTAATTATGTCACCTGTAGTTGTAAATGGTGCATCTGAAGAAACCTCAGATAATACTGAAATTGAAAAAAACTTGGATGAAAATATTAAGAGTGAGGTAGATAATTTATATGATTATATAAATAAAAGAAAAACAGATGTAGAGCTTATGAATGAACTAGATCCAGTTGAATATATTAAAAGTTATATAAAAGATGGAAAAGGAAATTTAGAATTTTCAAAGGTTGGAAAAGCTGTAGTAAGTTTGTTGTTTAAAGAAGTATCAAGTGTATTAACTATAGCAATATCACTTATAGCTATAGCTATATTATGTTCTTTTTTAAAAAATTTACAAGATGCTTTTAGTAGCAAGGGTGTATCTCAAATTGCTTTTTATGCTTGTTACGTAGTTATTGTTATGCTACTTTCAAAAAGTTTTTTAATTTCAATTTCAGTAGCAAAAGAAGCAATAACAGATGTAGCAGATTTTATGGCAGCTATACTTCCTATATTAGTTACAATGATTGGGTTTTCTGGAGGTATAGTGGAATCAGCTACTATGGACCCAATAGTTATGGGAGCTGTAGTCATTATCCCAAAGGTATATACAGAAATGATAATTCCAATGATACTAATAAGTTTTGTATTACAGTTTGCAAATAATTTATCAGAAGAACATAAAATAGCAAATCTTTGTAAGATGATTAAGCAGTGGATAGTATGGTTACAAGGAATAATAATAACAGTTTTTATAGCTTTACTTACCATTAGAGGAATTACGTCAACTACTATAGATGCAGTAACTTTAAAAACCACTAAATTTGCTATAGATAATTTTGTACCTATAGTTGGTAAGGCATTTTCTGATGCAATAACTTCTGTAGCTGGCTATTCATTAATTATAAAAAATGCTATTAGTGGTATAGGTCTTGCTGTAATTATATTAATGATTCTTTATCCAATAATAAAAATAGTCTTAATGTCTATAATATATAAACTTTCAGCAGCTGTAGTTGAACCTATAAGTGATAAAAGAATAACATCAACTATTGCAAGTACAGGTGATTCTTTAGTTTTGTTATTGTCATGTGTGTTAAGTGTAAGTTTAATGTTCTTTGTGCTTATAGCAATTATGGCTTCAGCAGGTAAGTTTATAGTGGGAGGCTAAAATATGGAGTTAATTAATAATTTTATTGTAACCTTAGTTACCACATTAATATTTATAACAGCAATTGAGCTTGTTGCACCTGATAATAGTATGAAAAAATACTTGAAGTTTGTTTTAGGATTAATGCTTATAGCAGTTATTTTAAATCCAATAGTAAATTTCTTTACTAAAGGCCAAGTGTTTTTAGATGATCTTATAGATAAATATACTAATGAAGTTTCAAAGCCTACTGTAGCAAGTGCAGGAAAAGAAAGTGACAAAAAGCTTATGGAAAAAAGTTTTAAAGATAATTTCAATAAAAATTGTGTAAGTATGCTAAGCAAAGAATTTCCAGAGTATGATTTCACTAGTGATTTAGAGTGTAAAGTGGATTTTGGAAATACTACTTTTGAAGTTACTTCTTTAAAAATAGTGGCTAAAGAAAAAGGTATAAGAAAAGTAGAAAAGATAGATTTAAGCAAAGAAAAAACTAATGAAGAGGAAGATGATACTCAAAAGAGGATAAAGGAGTATATAAGTGAGGAATTAGAAGTAGATAAGGATAAGATAAGGGTTTATTACAATGAGAAGAAGGAGGAGTAAATATGGATAAAGAAAAGATGAAAAAAGAGATAAAAGATGCATTTAAAAATAATAAAAATATTAATAATATATTAGCAGTTATTCTTGTATTAATATTTATACTTATATCTATAAATGTATTTATGCCAAAGGGTAATGGTTCTAAGAAAAATGAAGCAACTAATGCATCAACTACAAATAATGAAAAGATAGCTTCAGATAACAATAATAAAAATACTACAGAAGGAACATTTTCTTATGAAGATGCTCAAAAGAAATCTTTAATAAATATACTTAAGAAAATTAAGGGAGTAGGAAATGTAGATTGTATGATTACTTTTGAGGGGGGAGAAGTAAAAGTACCAGCTTATGATGAAAATACTCAAAATAATATTACGGAAGAAACTGATAAAGAAGGTGGAAAAAGAATTAGTAACCAAAAGTCAGATGGGTCTAAAGTAGTTATGTCTACAAATAATGGAGATAATGAACCTTTTATTTTGGAAACTCGTAAGCCTAAGGTAGTTGGGGTTATGGTTGTAGCAGAAGGTGCTAAGGATAGTAAGGTTAAATCAAATATAGAAAAGGCAGTTATTAATTTATATGACATACCAGCTAATAAGGTTAATGTATTTAGTATGGACTAGCTGCATATAATAAATTAGATATAGAATGGGAGGAATAAAAATGACAAAAAAACAATTAGGAATAATATGTACATTACTAGCTTTAATAGTATGTACAGCATTACTAGCAACAAAATTAAATAAGGGAGGATTAAATGATCCAAGTGATTTAAGTGCAGCTTTGTTAACAGAGGATAGTACAAAGGAAACTTCTACAGATAATAATTCAGAAGAAAAAGCAAAGGAAGGTGAAGAGACACCTACAACAACTACTACAGACTTTTTCTATGAAGCAAGAAGTGAAAGAGAACAAAAGGAAGCTACTACTATTCAAAGTTTAAAATCAATATCTGAAAATCAAAATACTTCAGCAGAGCAAAAAGCAAGTGCAACAAGTGAATTACAAAAGTTAACTTTAAGACAAGATAAACAAAAAACTATAGAGTTAAATGTTAAAAATAAAGGTTTTGATGATGCATTATGCGAAATTTCTGAAGATGGAACAAAGGCTAATATTATTATAAAAACAGTAAATGGATTAAGTGAAAAAGAAGGAGCAGAAATTCAAGAAATAGTACAAAATGCTTCAGGTATAAAAGAAGTGTCTATAGAGGTTAAGAAATAAATTCATTGTATTATAAAACCGTATTTGATATAATAAATCTAATATTAATTAGTTTGTATCAAAGCTTAGGAGGCGAAGATAATGCAAGAATTAAATAAAGAAGAAAGTATAGGCATTGTAAAGATTTCCGACGAGGTTGTAAGTGTAATAACTGCTATTGCAGCTGAAGAAATACATGGAGTTATGGAATTCCAACATGGAGTTTCTAATAATATAACACAAATTTTTAAAGGCAAGAAATCAAATGGTAAAGCTGTTAAAGTAACTTTAGAAGATGATAGAGCTACAATAGATTTAGATCTTTCAGTTGAATATGGTATTAATATATTAGACGTAGTAGCTCAAGTGCAAGAGAATGTTAAGAAAACTGTAGAAGCTATGACAGGTTTAGTTGTAAGCAGTGTAAATGTATTCGTTCAAAATATTTATATGCCAAAAACTGAAGAGACTGAGAACTAAAAAACCTCTGCTTTAATGCAGAGGCTTTTTTCATGAATATTTCAAATTGTAAAGAGAAGAGGTGAAAGCAATTTAAATTAATCTGTGATATATATAACAATATTGAGGATGAAATTTTTGTGAATATATTTTTACTTTAGATTGATCATTAAAATAGGATTTTATTTAAATTGCTTTCATAATATTAGTATCTCAAAGTGAAAAGAAATAAATGTATAAAATTTAGTGGTAAGGAAAGAATCCTTGTGATAAAATATAAAAAGCTGTTTATTACAATGAAAAGAAGTCTATACTAATTAAAAAGAAATAGTAGACTTTTTAGATTAATAAAAAACATATATCTATTATATAAATTTGGAGGAAGAAATGAGTAGAAAAAAATCAAGAGAAAAAGCAATGGAATTATCATTTGGAATGGAACTAAGCAAAGAGTCATCTAAGGAAATTTTAGAAACTTTTGTAGATAATTTCGAAGGCAACATAAAGGAATTAGATTTAGAATACATAAAGTCAGTTTTAGAAGGAATAGAAGAAAATAAAACTGAAATAGATTCAATAATAGAAGCAAACCTTCAAAATTGGAAAATTGATAGAATAGCTAAAATTAATTTAACTATTTTAAGATTAGCAGTTTTAGAAATGAAATATATAGATGATGTACCAGGAAGAGTAGCATTAAATGAAGCTATTGAATTAACAAAAGTATACTCAGATGAAAAAAGTGTTTCTTTTGTAAATGCTGTATTAGATAAGGTATTGAAGAGCCTATAAGAATAGAGAAGTAAGAATATAGGAATATATACATTAAAAGAATATGTATATAGAAAGAATATACGCATAGAAAAAATATATGCATAAAAAGAATATTTAATAAAAAAACATTTTTATCAATGTATTAATAAGGATGTGTTAAGATGGGGCAAATAATTAATGGAAAAGAAGTTGTAGCTAAAGTAAAGGAAAATATAAAAGCTTTTGTAGATAATAGAAGTAAAGAGGGGTTAAATATACCAAAGATAGCATCTATACTAGTAGGTAAAGATGGAGGTTCTATTTATTATATGAATAGCCAAGAAAAAGTTGCGACTTCTCTAGGGCTATTATTTGAAAGAGTTGAATTAGAAGAAAGCATAAAAGAAGAAAAATTAATAGAAGTAATAGAAAAGTTAAACAATGATAAAACAGTTGGTGGAATAATAATACAATTACCATTACCTAAATCAATTAATGAAAAAAGAGTTATGAATAAGATAGCTGTAGAAAAAGATATAGATTGCTTAACTACAGAATCACAAGGAAAACTTTATATGGGAGATAAAGGTTTTATACCTTGCACTCCAAATTCTGTAATAACACTTTTAAAAAGTTTAGATATAGAATTAGAAGGAAAAGAAGCTGTAGTTTTAGGTAGAAGTAATATTGTTGGTAAGCCAGTAGCTCAATTATTATTAAATGAAAACTGCACAGTTACAATATGTCATTCAAGAACTAAAAACTTGAAAGAAGTTTGTAAAAGAGCAGACATATTAGTGGTAGCTATAGGGCAACCTAATTTTGTAGATGATGAATTTGTTAAAGAAGGAGCTATAGTTATAGATGTTGGAACATCTTCTTTAAATGGCAAGATCACTGGAGACGTAGATTTTCAAAAGATTATAGATAGAGCAAGCTTTGTAACTCCAGTTCCAGGAGGAGTAGGGGCTTTAACTACAACACTTTTAATAAAAAATGCATGCGAGGCTTTGAAAAATAATGAAAATTAAAACTTTATCCGTTAGTGAAGTAAATAACTATTTCAAAAAAATAATTGATAATGATTTTATATTAAATAATCTCTCTGTAAAAGGGGAGATTTCTAATTTAAAATATCATAATAGTGGGCATATATATTTTTCTCTTAAAGATAATGCAAGTAAATTAAATTGTGTTATGTTTAAAAGTAGAGCAGAAGGGTTAAACTTTATGCTAGAAGAGGGAATGAGCGTAATTATATCTGGTAGAGCTTCTGTTTATACTGCAAATGGAAGCTTTCAATTATATTGTGATACTATTGAAAAAGAAGGACTAGGTTCTCTTTATGTAAAGTTTGAAGCTTTAAAAAAGAAACTTAGTGATGAAGGATATTTTGATGAAGAGTATAAAAAACCTATCCCATCTATGCCAAAAAGAATTGGTATAGTAACTTCAGAAACAGGAGCTGCTGTTAGAGATATAATAAATGTATCAAGACGTAGAAATTCTTTAGTAGATTTAGTAGTATATCCTGCAAAAGTTCAAGGCCAAGATGCCTATAAGGCTGTTATAGATGGTATAGAGTATTTTAACAAAACAAAAAGTGTAGATCTTATGATAATCGGAAGAGGAGGAGGATCTATAGAGGAACTTTGGAATTTTAATGAAGAAAAATTAGCCATGGCTATATTTAAATCAAAAATTCCTATTATATCAGCTGTAGGACATGAAGTTGATTTTACAATATCAGATTTTGTGGCTGATGTTAGAGCTGCAACACCTTCTCAAGGAGCAGAAATAGCTGTGCCTTTAGAGAGTGATATATATAATGATTTAGAATCAGCTAAAAAGTTTATGGAATCTTGTATAGAAAGTAGAATTCAATCTGAAAAGGTAAAGGTTGATTCGTTAAGTAGAATGTTAAAGTTACATTCTCCAATGTCTAAGATAGTAAATAGTTATAGAATTATTGACAATCTTAAAGAAGCATTAGATAAAAATATATTACACAAGATAGAAATAGAAAAACAAAAATTACAAGGATTAAATAAATTATTAATAGCAAATAATCCAACTAACTTACTAAGTAAAGGTTATGCTATAATAGAGGATGATAATGGCATAATTAAAACAATAGAAAACTTAAATGGTGAGAAAAATATAAATATAACCTTGAAAGATGGAAAAGTACAAGGAAAGTTTACACCAAATAAATAGGAGGACGTTTTAATGGCTAAAAAAGAAAGTTATGAAGAGATGCTAACTAAACTCGAAGAAGTTTTACATCTTTTAGAAGGAGAAGAGCTATCATTAGATCAATCTATGAAAGCATATGAAGATGGAGTTAAGCTTGTAAATAAGTTATACAAAACATTGAATACTTTAGAAGGTAAGGTATCTTTAGTAAAGAATGAAAAAGAAGTGGAGTTTGAATAGTAATATGAATATAGATAATTGTAAGAAAGAAATAGATGAGTATTTAAGAACATATTTTGAGGGAAAAGGTGGTTACAATAAACTTATATATGAAGCCTCAAGCTATAGCTTAAATATAGGTGGAAAAAGAATAAGGCCTATACTACTATTACTTGGATACAATTTATATAAAGAAGATTATAAAAAAGTCTTACCTATGGCAGCAGCTATTGAAATGATTCATACTTACTCTTTAATTCATGATGATTTACCTGCAATGGATAATGATGATTTAAGAAGAGGTAAACCTACAAATCATAAAGTTTATGGAGCAGCTATAGCAACTTTAGCAGGAGATGCGTTATTAAATGAAGCTATGATAATAATGATGAATTATGCTTTAGAAAATGGAACAGATGCATTAGAAGCAGCTAGAGAAATAGCAGTAGCAGCTGGCGCTGAAGGAATGATAGGTGGTCAGGTAGTAGATATATTAAGCGAGGAAAAAGAAAGTATATCAACTGAAGAGTTAAAATACATGCATCTAAAAAAGACTGGAGAACTTATAAGAAGTTCTATAGTTGCAGGAGCAATTTTAGCTAAGGCACCTAAAGAGGATATAGAAAAGTTAGACTTATATGGTAAAAGATTAGGGTTAGCTTTCCAAGTTAAAGATGATATATTAGATTTAGTTGGTTCAGTTGAAAAGTTAGGTAAAAATACTAATAAGGATGATAAGTGTAATAAGTCTAATTTCATAACTGTGTATGGGTTAGATAAATGTAAAGAGTTATGCAAAGAATTGACAGAAGATAGCTTGGAAATTCTTAATAGTTTAACTGTTTCAGCGAAGGGGCTTAAAGAGTTAACTATAAGACTTTTAAATAGAGAAAACTAGTAAAGGGAAGAATGAAAAATGAAAAAGATTTTAGAGAATGCTAAATTCCCTCAGGATATAAAAAAGTTAAATACAAAAGAGTTAGAAATTTTAGGGGAAGAAATAAGAGGATTTCTTATAGAAAAGGTTTCTAAAACAGGAGGTCATCTAGCTTCAAACCTTGGAGTTGTAGATTTAACATTAAGTTTATTTAAAAGTTTTGACGTAGAAAAAGATAAATTTATTTGGGATGTAGGTCATCAAAGTTATGTACATAAAATTTTAACAGGAAGAAAAGATAGATTTGATGTTCTTAGACAAAAAGGTGGAATGAGTGGATTCCCTAAAAGAAATGAAAGTAAATATGATTGTTTTGATACAGGTCATAGTAGTACTTCTATTTCAGCAGCAGTAGGAATGGCAAGGGCTAGAGACTTAAAAAAGGAAGACTATCATGTTGTAGCAATTATAGGTGATGGTGCATTAACAGGTGGAATGGCATTTGAAGCTTTAAATGATGTAGGGTTTAATAAAACAAATCTTACTATAATTTTAAATGATAATGAAATGTCTATAGCAAAAAATGTTGGTGGACTTTCTAAATATTTAGGTAAGCTTAGAATGGAACCTAGATATAATAAAATAAAAACTGATATTCACAGTACTTTAAATATGTCAAAGGTAGGTAAAAGTTTTGCACATTCAGTTTCAAAAATAAAAAATGGAATAAAGCAATTAGTAGTACCTTCTATGTTATTTGAAGATATGGGAATAAAATATATAGGTCCTATAGATGGTCATGATATTGAGCTTATGAACGAAGTATTTGAAAAAGCAAAATTAATACCAGGTCCTGTTATAATACATGCAATTACAAAAAAAGGTAAGGGATATGATAAGGCAGAAGAAAGACCAGAAAAATATCATGGTGTAGCTCCCTTTGATTCAGAAATAGGTGTGGCTTTATCTTCAAGCAAAAAGAATTATTCAAAGGCCTTTGGAGATTCTATAATACAAATAGCTAAAGAGGATAAAGATGTAGTTGCTATAACAGCAGCTATGCCAGATGGAACTGGACTTAGAGAGTTTGGAAAATTATATCCTAAAAGACTATTTGATGTGGGTATAGCAGAACAACATGCAGTAACACTCGCAGCAGGAATGGCAACTGCAGGATTAAAACCAGTTTTCGCGGTATACTCTACATTTTTGCAAAGGGCTTATGATCAAGTTTTACATGATGTGTGCATTCAAAATTTACCAGTAGTTTTTGCTATAGATAGAGCAGGAATAGTAGGAGATGATGGAGAAACACATCAAGGAATTATGGATATATCTTATTTATCAATGATACCTAATATGACTATAGTAGCACCTAAATGTTTAGATGAAGTGGATATTATACTTAGATGGGCTATTAATAAAGGTACACCAGTAGCTATAAGATACCCTAGAGGTGGAGATATTTTAGAAAATATAATACCTTTAAAAGAAATAAGTTTTGGAAAATGGGAAGTATTAAATAAAGGTAAAAAGATAGCTGTGGTTGCAACTGGAAGAATGGTTCAACATTCTTTAAAAGCTATAAAAATCCTAAAAGAAAAAGGAATAGAAGTAGAATTAATTAATGCAACTTTTATAAAGCCTTTAGATACAGATTTATTAGATAGATTAGTAAGAGAAAACTATAATATAGTTTCTGTTGAAGATAATATAAGAAAAGGTGGTTTGGGATCTTATATAGGAGAATATTTAATTGATTCAGATTATAAAGGAAAATTTATAACTTTAGGATATAAAGATGAATTTGTAGAGCAAGGTAAAGTAGATCTTCTATATGAAGAATATGGCTTAGATTCAAAAGGAATAGCAGAATCAGTGCTAAAATTAGTTTAAGAGGAGATAACATATGTCGGAAAAGAAACAAAGGTTAGATATATTATTAGTAGAAAGAGGTATAATATCCTCAAGAGAAAAGGCAAAAGCTTGTATAATGGCAGGTCAAGTATATGTTGATGGTCAAAAAATAGACAAGGCAGGAGAAAAAATATCTGTAGAAGCTAATATAGAATATAGAGGTCATGCAATTCCTTATGTAAGTAGAGGGGGATTAAAACTAGAGAAAGCTATGAAAATATGGCCAATTACTTTAGAAGATAAAGTATGTATGGATATAGGAGCTTCTACTGGTGGATTTACAGATTGTATGCTTCAAAATGGAGCAAAAAAAGTATTCTCTGTAGATGTTGGATATGGACAATTTGCATGGAAATTAAGAACAGATGAAAGAGTAGTTTGTATGGAAAGAACAAATATCAGATATGTTACACCAGATGATATAGGAGAATTATTAGATTTCGCATCAATAGATGTATCCTTTATATCATTAAAGAAAATTATGCCTGCAACTATTGGATTATTAAAAGATAAAGGGGAAGTAGTTGCTTTAATAAAGCCTCAATTTGAAGCAGGTCGTGAAAAGGTAGGAAAAAAAGGTGTAGTTAGAGATATAGCAGTACATAAAGAAGTAGTTCATGGAATAGTAGATTATTTATTAGAACAAAATCTTAATGTATTAGGTATAGGATATTCACCAATAAAAGGACCTGAAGGAAATAGAGAATATTTAGTTTATTTTAGTAAGGATAAAGAAAAAGAAAGTTCTTTCGAAATAGAAGATATAGATAAAGTTGTAGAAGAATCACATATAGAAATTTAAACTATTAAAAATAGGGGGCATTTTGTGGTGAGAATTGGTATAGCTATTAATATAACAAAAGATAAAGATGATAGAATATTAAATATGGTTAAGGAAAAATTTAAAAAAAACTTTAACATAGAAAATATACCAGTATTTAATTCTTTTACTGTAAGAGAGCAAATTTTAGGTCATGACTTAGATTTATTAGTAGTACTAGGGGGCGATGGTACTTTACTTAGTGTAGCTAGAGAAATTTGTGACATAACTGAGGTACCTATATTTGGTATAAATATAGGTAATCTTGGTTTTTTATCAAGTATAGAATTGGCTGATATAGATGAAGCCATTCAAAAAATAAAAAATAAACAGTACATAATAGACAGTAGAATGTTATTACATTGTCGTTCTAGTAATGGTAAAGAAATGAGGATAGATAACGCCTTAAATGATGTGGTTCTAGCAAGGGGAATATTATCAAGAATGGTAAAATTCCAAGTATTTGTAGATAATAAGCTATATACAACATTTAAAGGTGATGGACTTATAGTAGCAACACCTACAGGTTCAACAGCTTATTCATTTTCAGCAGGTGGACCATTTATTTACCCTAACCTAGATCTTATAACATTAACTCCAATATGCCCTCATACAAAGAATATGCAAACTATAGTTTTAAGTGGTAATAGTAATATAGAAATTATCCCTGAAAATGGTGATGATGAAATGTATCTAACTATAGATGGCCAAAAAGCTTGTAAGATAGATGATGGTGTTTCTGTTAAGATAAGAAGGGCAAAAAAACACAGTCAAGTACTTTTATTTAATGATTATGATTATTTTAAGGTATTAAGGGCAAAACTTTTAAATAGTCCAGAAGAATAATAGGCGGTGAAAAGTATTGAAATCTAAAAGACATATTAAGATTTTGGAAATAATCAAAGAAAAAAATGTAGAAACACAAGAAGAACTTGCCATGGAACTTAGAAAAGCAGGTTATGAAGTAACACAAGCAACTGTATCTAGAGATATAAAAGACTTAAAGTTAATTAAGATGCAAGCAGCATCAGGAAAATATGGGTATGTAGCTCCAAAAGTAGAAGAGAGTTATGAATCAGATAAGTTAATAAAGGTTTTATCAGCATTGACAGTATCAGTAGAAAATATTGATAAGATGGTAGTAGTAAAAACTGTATCAGCAGGGGCTGCCCCAGTAGCAGAAGCTATAGATGGTTTTGGATTTGAAGATGTTGCAGGAAGTATAGCAGGAGAAAACACAGTTTTTATAATGCTAAGAACTTTAGAAGGTGCAAAGGAATTAGTACAAAACATACAGAAATACATTTCCTAGAGGTGGTGTAAATTTGTTAATACAATTAAATATTAAAAATTTTGCGTTAATAGAAGAAATAACAGTTGAATTTAGAGAAGGTTTCAATATTTTATCAGGTGAAACTGGAGCAGGTAAATCTATATTAATAGATGCAATAGATTATGTGTTAGGTGGAAAATTCTCAAAGGATTTAATAAGAACAGGTAAAGATAGAACTTTTGTAGAAGCAATATTTTCCTTGAATAATGACAAAGTTAATTTGATTTTAGATGAATTAGGTATAGAATATGATGATATGTTAATAATATCAAGAGAAACTTTATTAAGCGGAAAAACTATAGTTAAAGTTAATGGTAAAAGTTTAATAGTAACTCAGCTTAGAAGAATACGTGAGAGATTATTAGATATTCATGGACAGCATCAAAATCACAGTTTACTTCAAAGAAGCAGTCATATTATGTATTTAGATAATTTTATTGGTGAAGAGATAGAAGAACATGTAGAAAAGTTCTTTAAATTGAAAGAAGAATTAAATGAAATAAAAAATAAAATTTTTAAAATTCAAGGTAGTGAAGATAGAGATAAGCTTATAGATTATACTAAATTCCAAATTGATGATATAGAAAAAGGTAAGCTTAGAATAGGAGAAGAGGAAGAACTTAAAGAAGAATTTAATGTTTTATCAAATGCAGAAAAGATAAACTCTGCTCTTAAGATGAGTTACGGTTATTTAGATGGTAGAGAAGATGGATTTTCAGTATTAGAATCTTTATCAAAAGTAATAGGTGAATTATCATCAGTAGAAAATCATTTTGAAGCTTTAAAAGAAAAAAAAGAAATATTAGAAGGTGCATACTATAATATTCAAGAAGTAGCTAGAGACATTAGAGATCTTGGGGATGATATATTATATGACGAAGATAGACTAGCTAAGATAAATGAAAGAATATATGTAATAAATACATATAAAAAGAAATATGGTCCTACTGTAGAAGAAGTATTAGTTCATTATAAAGAATTAAAAGAAAAATATAATGAATTAGTAAATGCAGAAGAAATACTAAATGAGTTAAAAGAAAAGGAAAAAGCTATACTTTTATCCATGAAAAAAGTAGGACAGGTATTACATGATATAAGATGTAAACATAAAGCTGCATTAGAAGAAAAAATATTAAAAGAGCTTTCTTATGTAGGTCTTGAAAAATCTAGAATGGAAATAGAGGTGGAACTTCAAGAAGAAGTTAGAGAAAGAGGATTTGATGATGTATGCATAATGATATCAACAAACCCAGGAGAACCTTTAAAACCATTAGAAAGAGTATTATCAGGTGGAGAGCTTTCAAGAATAATGCTTGCTTTAAAATGTGTATTTGCAGATAAAGATGATATATCTACATTAATATTTGACGAAATTGATACAGGTATTAGTGGTGAAGTAGGACAAAGAGTTGGAGAAAAGATGTATCAAGTATCCTTAGGACATCAAGTATTATGTATAACCCATTTACCACAAATAGCAATATTATCAGATCATCATTACTTTGTATCAAAACAAGTAAAAGATAATAAAACTTTTACAAAAATAGAGTTATTATCATTAGATGAAAAAATAAGACAAGTAGCATCTATGTTAGGTGGAAGAGAAGTAACGGAAGCTACCTTAGAAAATGTAAGAGAGATGCTTAGATTTTCAGAAAATAAAAAACATGAAATAAAAGAAAATTAAGTACATAAGTACTGATAAAATGGAAAAAATAAAATCGCATGAGTAATGTGGTTTTATTTTTTTTATTAAATAATTTTTGTCTTTAATAGAAAAGAAACTATAGCATATAAGGAACATCGAATGGGCAACTTATAGATAGAAGCAAAGGAGGAGACGAGATGAAAAAATTATTAAGAACTATAAGTTTAATAACAACTCCAATCTTGATTCTGGCATTTATTACATGCCTATCTGTAAAAGATGTGCCCGATATTGTATATACTAGGGATGAAATGCAGGTCTTAGCTTCGTTAAAAGATGCGAAAACGCCATTAACAGATGTAAAATACAACAATTCTAAAATTAATATTAATTTTTTGGGTGTACTCCCAATAAAGTCAGTTAGTCTAAAAAAAATAAACAGTATTGAAGTAATACCAGGAGGAAACAGTATTGGTGTAAAATTATCTTCAGAAGGAGTATTAGTAGTTGGGTATTCTGATGTTATCATTAATAATGACGTAAAAGAAAGCCCAGCTAAAAAAGCAGGTGTAGAAATAGGCGATATTATTACCAAATCTAATGGAGTAAAAGTAGAAACTTCAAGAGAGCTGATTGATTCTGTTAAAAATGCAGAAAATAAAGATTTAAAATTAGATATAATTAGGGATGGTAAAAATATTGAAAAAGAGGTAGAATTAATAGAAGAAAATGATGATGATTACAAAATAGGACTTTGGGTTAGAGATTCTACAGCGGGAGTAGGAACTATGACTTTTTACCATGAAAAAAGTGGTAAGTTTGGAGCCTTAGGTCATCCAGTAACAGATGGAGAAACAAATAAGCCTTTTTCTATAAAAGAAGGAGAATTATTAAAATCTTCTATTATTAGTGTGAAAAAAGGTGAAAAAGGTGCGCCTGGAGAACTTAGAGGGATATTTGAAGATGAAAATGAGCCTTTAGGAAAGATATTAAAGAATACCGAATGTGGTATATTTGGAGAAGGAAGTCAAAGTTGCTATAACTTTATGAATAATTCTCCAATGCCAGTAGCTTTTAGAGATGAAATAAAAGTAGGTAAAGCATCAATTTTAACAACAATTGATGAAGAAGGTCCAAAGGAATATGAAATTGAAATAGTGAAGTTATTCCAACAGGATCAGCCTAATCCTAAAAGTATGATTATTAAGATAACAGATGAAAGGTTATTAGAAAAGACAGGTGGAATAGTTCAAGGAATGAGTGGAAGCCCAATAATACAAAATGATAAAATAATAGGAGCTGTTACACATGTACTTATTAATAAACCAGATGTAGGATATGGAATATACATAGACTGGATGTTAGAAGATGTAGGAATTCTTAAATAAAAAAGTGATAGTAGCAAGAATTAAAAATTTTTGCTACTTTTTATTGATTAAAAAAGTTTTTTATAGAAGAAATTTATTTGATTTATGAACTTTTCTAAAATTAAAAAGTTTTATGAAAAGTATTTACGAATAATAAAAAATGGTGTATAATTTACAAATAGTGGAAGTAATATTAAATATATATGCGATTTGACAGTTAAATTGATATACTATAGAAGTAAGTAATTTGGCAATGTCGTGTAAAGGGAAATTATTGTCAATCTATTATTATTATTTATTGAAGGAAATCAAAATGACGTGTCGAATAATACTAAAGAAGGATAATAGTGTTTAGGTAATTAATTAAGATTATGCAAATTAGTAAGTGTGAAAGTTTGCTAATGTAGTAAATATTGGATAAAGGGGAGAAATACATGGAAGATTCAAAAATATCAGTTCTAATAGCTGATGATAACAAAGAATTCTGTAGCATCTTAAATGATTATTTATTAAATCAAAAAGATATAGTTGTAACAGGAATTGCAAAGGATGGTAGAGAAGCTTTAGAGTTAATAGAAGAAAGGCAACCAGATTTAGTAGTATTAGATATTATTATGCCACATTTAGATGGATTAGGCGTATTAGAAAGACTTAATAGCATGACTCTAGAAAAAGTACCAAGAGTAATAGTATTATCTGCAGTAGGTCAAGATAAAATTACCCAACAAGCAATTACATTAGGTGCAGATTATTATGTAGTTAAACCATTTGATATGGATATATTCACAAAAAGAATAAGAGAAATGTTTAGTACAACAGAGGCTCCAGAAGTAGCAAGGCAAACCCCACAAATGCCAATAATTCAAAGGGAAGCAGCAGCTACAAGCAGAGGTCCAGTTGACTTAGAAACAGAAATAACAAGTATTATCCACGAAGTTGGAGTTCCTGCTCACATTAAGGGGTATATGTATTTAAGAGAGGCTATCACTATGGTCGTTAATGATATGGAGCTTTTATCAGCAGTAACAAAGGAATTATATCCTTCAATAGCTAAGAAGTACAATACAACAGCTTCAAGAGTAGAAAGAGCTATAAGACATGCAATTGAAGTAGCTTGGGGAAGAGGTCAAGTAGAAGCAATAAACAAACTATTTGGTTATACTGTTCATGGTGATAAAGGTAAGCCTACAAACTCTGAATTTATAGCAATTATTGCAGATAAATTAAGATTAAAAAATAAAGTATCATAATTAGTTATTTTAATCTTAATGTATAGTAATATGTAAAATAAATTATTTTTTCTAAGATATCACTCAATCAGTAAGAGCTGATTGAAGGGGATATCTTATTTTTTTAGGTATAGGAAATTTAAAAACTTTTTTGAGAGCGAGCACTGATTATTACTAGCTTTCTGATATGTAAGTTATCAAATACGTTAAAAAATAATTGTAGTGCCGCAAAATATCCAAATGGAGAATTTTA
>CAKVLD010000002.1 GCA_934755305.1 uncultured Clostridium sp.
AAGAGAAATCATATATGAATAAGCTATACAAACACAAAAATATAACATTTTAGCATAGTGTATATTATTACTCCAGGTATCTTCTAAATTAAAACCACTACTCTTAAAATCCCTAAACATTTCTTCAATATCAAATCTTTTTTTGTATTCTCTTATTGCATAAGGGGCGGAAAGATTATTAGCAATAAACCAGGTATCTTCAGCATCTTGTGCTTTACATACTGCCATATTACAAATGTATTTTTAGATGTTAACTTCACATTATAAAAATGTTTTGTAGCATTTTTTCTAGGAATTATATCATTCAAGTTTTTTATTTTATTTTTTCCGTCAATGAATATTCCTAAATCTTTTGTGCATCTAATACAATATTTCCATTTAAGTTCTTCATCTATAAAATTAAATAAATCAATACTCTTAAATCCTCTATCTGCAAGAATAGTAACATCAAATTCATAAGGAGTTAATATTTTATGTAAAAATCTAAGACCTTCTTTTACATGTATAAAATCTTTATTACCATCCTGCTTATATTTAAATAATTTAAACCAAAGGGGAACAGCCCTTTTTCCTACTTTTAATGAAAATTGAAGTATTAAAAATCTATCATCTATTGTTGTATGATCAAATATTATATATAGTGATTTTGACTTGAATTTATATTTTTGTAATAACTTATATGCAAAAAATTCATAAAGCCTTTCAGGATCAATAGCTTTATTACTTAAAAATCTTTGTAATCTCTTTATTTTACTTTCTTCAGTTCCAGAAGAATAGCAATCTTTTAATTCTTGAGATATCTTAGATAAAACAACTGATTGTGAACATATTATTCCAATAATCATTGCAATTAAATTATTTAAGCGAGGAGCAGATAAAATTATCATTTTTTCTAGTGTTTTTTTTAATTCTGTAGTAATATATTCTTGATCGTTGATCATAAATAAACCACCTTTCATTTGTAAATTGTTTGGGCAAAATTCATTTTACAATAAAAAAGGTGGTTTTTTATATTTTTCAGAATATTTTTTTGTCAAAACGCAAATTTCCAATTAAATGGTTAATAACTGTCCGTAAGTCAGCCTTGTTCATATTCACTTGCATCACTATACATTTCTATATTATAACCTGCTGTAATCTCATAATCTTTACAATTTGGTAACCATTCTGAAAAATATTTTCTTATTAGTTTCTTGCAATGATTTTACACAGGATCCATAACAAGAAAAAACAGCCCAGGTAAACTTAGGGATTGTCTTAACTATACACCCTTCTTTATTTGCCTTATCTTCTGAGAAATCATCTGCAATAATATATCCACCTTCCAATGAAAATTTAATTTTAAGAGCAACAAAGGATTTTATCATGGCACCTTCTTTACGAACTGCAGATGGTGTAACTCCATGAAATCTTGTAAAAGCTTTAGTAAAACTATCTGGAGAATCATAGCCATATTTAAATACAATATCTATTATTTTTTTCTTAGTAGACAATACCTCACTGCCGGCAAGTGAAAGCCTTCTTTTCTTAATATATTCGCTTAAAGAATATCCACATATCTTGATATTGTTTTTATAATATTGTGTATATTAAATAAAAAATGAACCCAAGAAAATACAATAAAATGATTTTCTTGGATCTAACCAATATCTCTATAGTATAAATATTAAAAAATTATTTAATAATAATTATATCTGAATAAATAGTCTTATTTTTAAATTTTAAATGAATTAAAGGAGTAATTATGGATAATAAAGATTTTAAAACTTATTTAAATGAAGCTAAAACTAAAATATCTTCTGTTGAAGCCTGTATAACTGAAGCTCATGCTTTAGCTGAAAATAATGATAAAACTGAAGTTGAGAACATTATGAAATCATTAAAAAATATAGATTCATCTATAAATAACATTATGAAATAAAATAGAAACCATAATTTTCTATACAGCCATTTATAGTTAAAAGCTTTTAAGAAAACCACAGGGTAAACCTGTGGTTTTCTTAAACACAAAGTATAACCTAGATTGGCATCTTTTGTCTAAATAACTATCTGGCTTAAAATAAACCTCTCTTTATAGGGATTCTATTACTTCTCAAATATTTTACTGTTACATTTAGGAATTATTTTCATAAGACATCTTTCATCTCCAACCTTGATACTCTTTAAAAGTTCTACATCTACTTCACATTCAAAAGCTGCTTCAAATAACTTTTTACTATATCCTGTAGTACATTGACACCATGTATATGATTCTAATTTTTCTACTTCTGCAAGCATAGGGCATGGACAAAAATTAAATTGTAAAAAAAGATTATTATCCTTATAAAACAATCCTGCTTCCTTAGCTCTTTTTAAATTTCCAAGCTCCTCTAAACTTGACGATTCTTTTACTAATTCTTTAACTAGCTTTATTTTTTCATCTATTCCATATCCACATTGACAGTTCATTCTAATCTTTTTTACAGTTCTTTTATCAAACTTTTCTTCAAGTCTCTTCATAGTAGAATTAACCCATAAAGCATTATTTTCATTTTTACTTTTTCCATCTTTTCCGTATACAACTTCTTTTGCTATATCATCATTACTTTCATTTTTAACAGCATTATAGATATTATTGCTTTGAATTTTTCTTATATCAAACATATAAAATACCTCTCCTCATTTATTTTAGTTAACAATATTTGTATTAACTAATTAAATGATATCTTAAATTATTTTTTATTACTTCTGAATTCTTGCTCTATTTTATAGGAATACATAAATCCATAGTTACCCTATTATTCTCTTTATCAATATTTCTATAAATTCCAAGGGCATATCCATCACTTCTTTTATAAGAACTCTTAGGTAACCACACATTAAAAACTCCTTGAAATTCTCCAAAAATATCATTTATAAAACCTTCAAACCTATAAACTGCATATGTAGAAGAATTTATTTTTTCAATATTTTTTCCTGCCTTATCTTTACTTACAGTTATACATAAATCATATACACACTCATTAATTTTACTAATTGACGGATCATTATAAGATTTTTCTATTAAAAGTGTGTTTTCTGAAAAGTATTCTTTATATTTATCCATAAACTTATACCAATTAGTTTCTATATCTACATAATTGCCAATATGTTTTTCATAAAGCACATTGAATTCTGGTAATTGCTGTATAGTTATATTTTCATTGTAATATTCAAAAGATTTAAAATATATGCATTCATTTGTGTAAAATGGATTTGATACACTTCTTGATTTTGTATTTTTTCTAAATTCTATAGGAGATATATAATATTGTTTACTAAAGGCTGAGCTATAATTAGATGAACTGTATCCAAACTTTTCTCCTACCTCTGTTATAGTCTTGTTTGGTTCTATTTTTAAGGCTACTGCACTTTGATCTATTTTTATTTGTTTTATAAATTGATAAATACTTACTCCTGTTTCTTCTTTAAACATTCTACTGAAATGATATTTAGAAAAATTACAATGACTTGCAACATCTTCTATTGATATCTTTTCATCTATGTGATTCAAGATATACTCTATACCCTTATTTATTTCTGAATTTTTTATTAACATTTTCCTCACCTATTATTTTAGTTGCTTGAAGGATTATAATTTATAGCGTAGATGCCTACTCTTCTAAAAACAAATCCTTATGGTGGAGACAAAGCATTATCTTTTAACTCCACCACAATATTACTTTTATTTAAATGTTATAATATTAATCTCATTTTTATCTTTGAATGAAATATGGTTCTTTTCTATATCCTCATTAGCTGTAAAAAATAATATTTTCTTACTGTCAGGACTCCACGTTACTTTTTCACCACACAAATTAATATCTTTATATATACATATTCTATCTATAAGACTATTTCCATTAATTTTAGCAGCATATAAATTCATATGTTTTACACCATTTTCATCTTCTAAGTTAATATATATTATCTTACTCTTATCTGGTGATACCCATATATCTGAACAATATGACATATCTTCAACATCATGTGGAACTACATTATAAAACTTATTATCCTCAACATCATATATATATGTTCCAGCAATTCCTTCTATAATTCCATTAAATATTATTTTTTTCCCACTTTCCAGTACACAATATTCACCCTCATGTATTTGACTTTGTTTACTAAAATCATTACTACTATAATCTGTAGGTGGCAGTAATAATACTTCTTCAATATCACCATCAATACTATTTAATTTTAATATTCCTTGACTAGTCATATTATTCGTAAGCGTCAAAGTTTTTGACACCTTTAATTCATACAAGAATAGTAATAAAATATCCCTATAAAGATTTTAGAAATTTTCTCTTTATAGGGATTTCATATTATTCTTTTGTATTTTTAATTTTTAAATCTACAGATTGAAGAATTACTGGTTTATCTATTATTCATGCTTTCTTATTTATCATATGCTATATCTTTTTTACATTTAAGATTTTAAGTTTAGTTTAAAATCTACCTTTCTACAAAACGCATTATTTCATCTACACTTTTTCTCTTTGTTGGTTCTGCATGTTTCCCTTCTTCATATCCATAAACTATAAGTGCAGCCACAGTTTCTTCTTCAGGTAAATTTACTATTTTAGCAATTGATTTTTCATCTATTACCCCCATTATACATGTTCCAACACCTTTTGCATGTGCTGCTAAACAAAATGTTTGACATGCTATTCCTGCATCAAAAACTTCCCAGGATTCACCTTTAGTCGTAATATACTTTTTATCATATGTCCCACTTTTACCTTTTACATAGCTTAATACTGCCACACCTTTTGCATTTTTCAAAGTATCTATGTTATATACAAATCCATTAACACCTTCATTAGCTAACTCTTTAATTATTGATTCATCATCAACTATAGTATATCTGGCTATTTGATAATTAACCCATGATGGAGCCCACTTTGCTATATCTACTATTTCTCTAATAACTTCTCTATCTACTTTTTCATCTTTGAATTTTCTTACACTTCTTCTGTCTTTTATCATAGTTATTGCATCCATTTTTCAAGCCTTCTTTCACTAAATTATATATATTATTGTATATAGTATAATTAATTTAAACAAGTACCACTCATATAAAAGTATTACTTCTTGTAGTAGAATGTAGTCTTACCATATATGTTTTTATAAGCTATCTCTTAGAAATAGTTTCATATCAATGTATGGCATATTATTTTTATATTAATATATTTTTTATATTTTGGTATATTATTCTTGAATTTAGCCATACTAAATTTGAGGTGATAAGTATGACAGAAACTGAAAAAGCTTATATTGCAGGAATTATAGATGGTAAGGGAAGTATAATGTTACAAATACTTAATAAAGGTAAAAGTCCTTCCCCTTGTGTTTCTATTGATTCTACCCATAAAGAATTACTTGAATATTTAAAAAATGTTCTTAAATATGGTAGAATAATTTCTAAAAAAAATTATAATCCCGAAATTTGTAAAGATTGTTACTCTTTTTTAGTAACTTACAATAATGCTATAGATTTGCTTAAAGAAACTTATCCTTATCTACTCAATCCAGTAAAAAAACAAAAAGCATATCTTATCTTTAATAAATATAAAAGTATTACACCTAGAAATGGTAAATACAATGAAGAAATGTTACGACTTAAGGATAAATTCTATGAAGAATTTATGGCTTTGAAATAAAATATATTAACTTTATTTAGGAGATAAACTTATGATTCTAGCAAAAAAAGTTCGTATATATCCAACAAAAGAACAAGAGAATAAACTTTGGCAATCAGTAGGTGTAGCACGATTTATTTATAACTGGACTATTGAAAGAGAAGAAGAAAGTTATTTGAATGGAAATAAATTTATAAAAAATACTGACTTAAGAAAAGAATTAACACTTCTAAAACAAAATAAATTTAATTGGCTATATACTGTTTCTAATAATGTAGCTAAACAAGCAGTTAAAGATGCTTGTAACAGTTATATAAATTACTTTAATGGCCTAACCAATAAGCCTAAATTTAAAAGTAAAAAAAAATCAAAGCCCTCTTTTTACAATGATCCTGTTAAGCTTAAGGTAAAATCTAATGAGATTTTATTAGAAAAGATAGGATGGGTTAAAATAAAAGCTAATTCGTTACCTATGAATACTAAATATTCAAATCCCAGAATTAGTTTTGATAATAAATACTGGTATATATCAGTTTGTATAGAAAGAGAGTCTTTAACAGAGACTCTAAACAATGAAATACTAGGTATAGACTTAGGAATTAAACATTTAGCAATATGCTCTAATAATGTATACTTTCCCAATATCAATAAAACTACAATTGTTAAGAAATTAGAACGTAGATTATCTAGATTAAATAGGAAGTTCCATAAAAAATATAAACTTAATAAAAATTATTTTACTAATAGACTTAGAAAATTACAAAGGAAAATACGCTTGCTATACAGACGTTTAAAAAATATACGTACTAATTATATTCATCAAATAACTAATAAGATTGTGAGAACCAAGCCATCTAAAATTATTATGGAACACTTAAATATTAAAGGTATGATGAAAAAACACTTTATAGCTAAAGCTTTTGCAGAACAAGCATTAAAAGGCAAATGATTTATAAATGCAAATTACACGGAATTACATTTATAGAAGCAGATAAATTTTTTCCTTCTTCTAAAACCTGCTCAAATTGTGGCAATATAAATTATAATCTTAAATTATCTGATAGAATTTATAAATGTTCTTGTGGTTTAGTAATTGATAGAGACTTAAATGCAGCTATTAATCTTTCTAGATATCAAGAAAATTAAAATAATTTTTTGTACCATTCGTTGTATGGGAATTCAAGCCCTTGGACTATTGAGGCCATAGTAACAAGCTTTTAAAGTTGTGAATTGGAATAGGATGAACAGGGAATCAAACAATATTTATTTTAATATTGGCAACGACGAGGGGTCAGAGCTTAAAATAAACCCTTAAATTAGATTTTGAAAATACATATTATAAATATATTAAAAACTATGAAAGTTTATTGTCATAGTTTTTAATATATTTAAGTTAATACGTTATTCTTAGGATTTATATCAAAATTTATGTATTTAAATTACTATCGTAATAGCTTCTTAAAACTTTTTACTTATTAAATAACTATAAATTCTTACACTTTTCTAAAGTAGTTGATATAAAAGTTATATTATTATAATAAAATACTTCTATGCTAATTACTAATTTTATTTTTTGCTATGTATTGAAATAATTTTAAGTATTGTTCAATTTCAATCTCACTAGAAATATGATTTTTAAATACTTCTACACAAATATTCTTAAAACATTTTAAAGAATTAGGAATATCCTTTATACATAAATCCAAGTTATTGAATTCATCCTCTTTTTTAAATTCAAATACTCTGTTCCACCTAAACTTTTCTTTAGTTTTTCTCTTTCTTAGCTTTGAATCACTCTTTCCTTTTTCTGTTTCATCATACCATAATAACGAATCATAATTAATCCTCTTCATTTGGCAATAATGCTCTCTAGACATTATCGTAGTTATAACTTTACATACAAAAATACTATCTAACTTCCATTCATTATATTTACTAGTATTTAAATCTTGATATCTACAACCTTTTGTTTTTATAAATAAAATTGTATCTCCTTTGCCTAACTCAAATCCATTTAAATTATCTGTCGGACACCATATACCACTTTCCTTTGCTGGTTTTACCTCATTATAACCTTTCAGAAAATTAGGTCCTTGATACATTACCCAAACCTTACTTAGTATACTTTTATGCATTTGTCTATTAATTAATCTCAATATATTTTCTCTAATATAGCTAATAAAATCGTCTTGTTCTATTTCAAAAACATCTACTGAATCTTTTAAGTTTTTTGGCATTTCATCGTGAGCTAATACAATAATACAGCCGTGATCTTTTAAGAAATCATTATAAGTATAACTTGCTTTTTTAGAATATACATCCTTATGGTAATTAAATTTCGATGTAATAAACTTCACTTCTGCAACTCTATGAAACTTTTCCTCCTCAAACTGTATGAAGTTAATATCCGGAAAATCTGTATTTGTTATATTCATCAATTTTTTAACCTTTATATATCTAGTTTTCAAATTTATTTTTCCATTATATACAATAACCTTTAATCTTAGAGTATCTTCACTATATTTTGCAAGCATATACTCATATAATATCCACTCATGAATAAATGCCCATTCACCTCTAGGCAATACTACCACCTCCAATTATTTGATAGTATTGCCTCCAATTAATTTATTTAATCATTTATCATATTTAAAGAATTTAATGCTATATCGTAATATTTTTTACTTATTTCAAATCCAATGTATTTTCTTTCTAATTCTTTAGCTACAATACAAGTCGTACCAATTCCTAAATATGGATCTAATACAACATCATTTTTATAACTATAAAAATTTATAAGTCTTTCCACTACTTCCTTAGCCATTACTGCTGGATGCTTTTTATTATGTTCTCCTATATTTTCAATCCACCATATTCCATATGTTGCTTTTTTAAATTCTTCTTTTTCTAAAGTCACAAGATCTCTATTCACTTCTCTCTTAATATTTTTCTTATAATATACTAATATAACCTCATCAGGATATACTACCCAAGGACATGATGGAAGCATATAGCTTCCCCATGCATTTCTCTTTGTAACCCCCTTCTTATTCCATACTATCTTTTCTCTAAATAAAAATCCTGCTTTATCTAAGCAATTTTGGTACAATTGATCTAATGAAATCCTTCTTCCAGTATCAAAGCATTTAGTTACTAGCGGAACGTTAATACATATTCTTCCACCAATTGTTGATATTCTATATATTTCATTGCAAACTGCTTGTACATTTTTTCTATATTCTTCAATAGGCAAACTATCTTTATAGTTATCATACATAATTCCAAAATTATACGGTGGAGAAGTAATAGTTAAATCAATAACTTCATTATCTATTTTTCTCATTCCTAAAATACAATTTTCATTATATATATTATTTATTTTCATTTTCCCTCTTAAATATAATTATTTCATATTAATTATATTCAGTAACTTTAATAATATATCTTTAAGTATCAAAGTTTTGTAAATATAAAAGTTTTTGGCACCTTTCATTGATACAAAACATAGTAATAAAATATCCCTATAGAGATTTTAGAAATTTTCTTTATAGGGATTTTGTAATTTTTCCACTTTTTAATTTTTAGATTATCAAAAAGATAAACTAAATACTTTTCTATGACTAACTTATTTGCCTTGGCAGTTTCTATAATGCTATCTAAATAACTACTAGCAGTTGCACCTTTTACAGTATTGTCAAATAAGAAATTCTTTCTACCTAAAACAAAAGGTTTGATTTCACGCTCAGCTACATTTTTATCTATTTCTATACTGACTTTAGATTGATTAGAAAGTTCTTTTTTTTCTTTTGTATTTTTAATTTTTAAATCTACAGCTTGAAGAATTACTGGTTTATCTACGGCTCCAATTCTTTTTCTATGATAAAAAACTCTAACTTGTATTAATATTATTATCTTTACAAAATTGTTTTATAGTTATTTTATTATCAAGAGAAAAATATTCATTAATATATTTTTCCCAAGTAGCATTATCTAACTTTTTATACATGAGATACCTCTAGGTGAAATTTATATTTTTCTTAAATTTTATCAATAGAGTCCTTCTAATAGCTAGATGCCAAATCCTTTACGCTTATAATTAATTTAAAAAATTAATGATTATGTTAATTATCATAACAACTATCGACCTCAATGGAATTAAAAAAAGATGACTCGTACTGGTTACAAGAATCATCTTTTGGGTACACCACTCAATCTT
Organism: uncultured Clostridium sp.; assembly: GCA_934755305.1. GTDB lineage: Bacteria > Bacillota > Clostridia > Clostridiales > Clostridiaceae > Clostridium. The sequence continues at coordinate 9,886 of CAKVLD010000002.1, forward strand.
TTTTTAATATCCTTGACTAAGGGTACATTTTAGATACAAGTAAGAATCTTACTAAACTAAACTTTTATAGAATTCTATAGTTAGCTCATTATTATTAATTAATAGCTTTAGTTTTTTATATATTGAATCATAAAAATTATTTTCTTTTGCATATTTAATTACTTCATCATAAGATAATTCAAAAATATTATCAGCTATACCATAATAAAAATTATCATTCCTAACTCCAAAGAAATATTTAACTGCATCTTAATAAGTCATTCTTATTATTTCCTCACTTCCTATTTTTATCTGATTAATAGTAATGTCTAACACCTTTATAATATATATTTATAATTTTACTAATCACTATTTTTTAACAAATCTTTTGATACTTATTTGTATATATTTATTTTTCCTATATAATGAAATATATACATTTAATAAAAGGGGTTGATAACAAATGATTTGTCCTTACTGTAATGGTACTGATAAAATAATAAATTATAATATTACTCATAAATATGTTCATTCTAAACCTGGATGTAATTGTAGTTTCAAACTTTGTCCAACTTGTAATACATTGATAGTTGATAAACAAGTAAAATCCAAAATTGATACTCCTATAATTACTACTGATTCAATATTCGATATTATTATATGCCCAAATTGTAATAATTCATGGTTACCTGATCTTCCAACATCATGGTGCCGCTCATTAACTAATTTGAATAAGGTTTATGAAGTTATAAATGATATGTATAACAATGCTAACTGCGTTATTTCTGCCGATACATTGTTAAATATTCAAAGAAGCCATTTTGGTGTTATATTCAATAATGATAGAGCTAAAAAAAGAGGGTATCAAGAATACATTGCTGGTGCCCCTCGCAGAAGAATGTCCGAGTATATCACCCAATTAAAATATATGGGAATATTGACTCTTAACGACTCAGATAGGCTCCCAACAATAGAATTATCACCTTTAGGTGAGGAACTAGCTACAAATAAGAATCCTTTTAACAATTTAATTTATTATATAATTGCTTATAGTAATATAAAAATTAATAATGGACATTGTAAACCTTCAAATAGAAGTTGCTATAAATACTTTAAAATTAGATTTATGGAAAATATACTTTCTTCAATTAATTTTATTAAAAATACTACTGGCTGTGCTGCTTCTAAATATCAGATTGCAGTATCATGCTTATGCAGAAATAATGCTGAATTTAATACATATGCTTTAAAATATCTAAAGCAATATTCTAGTTCTACATTAAAACAACTTTTTTTTGTACACGAAAATGAATTAAATAGAGCTATTGTTTCTACCTTTTTAAATATATTTGTCTCTCTTAATCTATTAGATAAAGGTTCTGATGACCTATATAGCATAACTCCTCTTGGAGAATCTGTTTTAGATTTTCTTAAGCATAGACCTGCTATTTGGTATGAAGATATTGAGGTTTTTGCAAATAAAAACAATACTACCTGTGAAGATATTTTTGCAAAACTTATGCTATGGAGATTAATTAAGAACAATCTTTTAAATGAGTCAACATTAAGGAATATATCTTATGAGGAACTAAATTCCCTAGCTTGTTCAATTACAAATAAAAACTTAACTGAATTTAATGATATCCATTTAAATTTATTTTATGATGAGCCAGTTCATAAAAATTTAGATATTACAAATTCAATAATAGCTATAATGAGAAATTATTTAGATTCATCTGAAGTTACATTTGATGATTTATGTGCTATTAGTAAACTGTTAACTATGTCTTCGTTTAACTCACTGCAAAAAATAGCCAAGCCTTATGAAGAAGTATCTGTAAAGTCAATTATACGCAGCGCGGAAAAATCATTTAAAGCCAGCCTTCAATCCGGAAAATTATGGCACAACAAATCTAGAGAGCTATTAAATAAAAGTGGATTATACACTATAGATTATAAAGATAACCCTTGTTTCTCTAATTTAAACATTCCAAAACTTAAACTTATGCTGCCTGGAGGAACAAATTATAATCCTGATATGTTAATTGAAGAATCATTAATTGGTGAAACTAAACATATACTTGTTGATGCTAAAGATTCACATTCTATTGTAGCAGAAGTCCCAAAATTAATGGGTTACAATTTATACTCAAAAAATCCAAATGTAAATTCCTTTACACTCATAACTCTTAGAGGCAGTTTACCAAGTACTGTTTTAGATAATATATTATCTGCTAAAAATGAATTTGATAAAATTACAATTATAGAAGAATCTGCACTTGAAGAATTAAGTGAATATAATTTAGATAAAAAAAATTTGTTAAACTTCATTCTCCCACTAGATGGTTTTAAACATATAACTCTCAACAAAGTAAAAAATATAAAGACTTTATGCAATGTCTAAAAAAATATAGGTGTTTACTCAACACCTATATTTTTATTATTTATTATTCTTATGACTTCTTTAGCCAACATTTCTATAATCGGTACTACTACACTATTGCCAATTTGCTTATAACTTTGATGATAATTAGCTCTAATTTTAAATTCTTTAGGAAATCCCATTAAATCTAAGCACTCTCTTTCAGTAAGCTTTCTATTTAATTGTACAATAACTGGAACATTATTACCTCCTGTCCCCATTTTTGCCGTAAAACATGGTACTATTCCATCTGATTTAAAATTACATCTAGAAGGTCTAATTTCATTAGCAATAATATATCCTTTTGGTTCTCCATTTTTTTCAATATATTTATGTATATGCTTATTTATATTATTTTGAGCTGTTTCTGTTATTTTATATCCAGAAATATCCTTATCTATAAACATATCTACCGAATTATTTAACGGAATCTCTTCTGGAAATTTAAATGATTCTAAGTTATCATCATTAAAGTTAACATGGATATCCTTTCTAAATCCAACACAATACCATCTCTCTCTATTTTGTGGTATATTATAATTTTTTGCATTCATTATCTTATAAGAAAAGTTATACCCTATTTCATCTAATGTATTTAAAATTACTTTTAAGGTTTCACCTTTTTCATGATTTATTAATCCTTTTACATTTTCTAAAATGAAAGCTTTTGGCTTCTTTTCCTTTAAAATTCTTGCTACTTCAAAAAACAATGTACCTCTTGTATCTAAAAATCCCTTTCTCAATCCCCCTATACTGAAAGGTTGACATGGAAATCCAGCACAAAGAATATCATGATTTGGTATATCATTAGCATCTATTTTACTAATATCCCCCATTGGATATTCATTAAAGTTATTATAATATGTTTCTATTGCCCATTTATCTATCTCTGAACTTAAGACACATTTAGCTCCGCACTTTTCAAGAGCTATCCTAAAACCACCTATTCCTGAAAATAAATCAATAAAAGTTACCTGTGCCATTAATTCACCTCATTATTTCTATCAAACAAATTTAGTTGTTCTTCTTGTGTATACTTATCTATATTAAAAAAATCAAACTGAAATTCATTAATATTATGCCACTCTCTTTTTTCTCTAATATTATTTTTATGTAAATATTCATTAACAGAATCAGCTAGTGCATGTGATAAAAATGGTGGTACTGCATTTGCTAATTGCTGATATTGAGAAGTTCTACTATCCATAAAAATATAATCATCCGGAAATGATTGTAATCTCGCTACCTCTCTTATTGATAAACACCTATTATATATTGGATGTATTATCATAGATTTATAAGCATGCTTTATAGTCACACTAGTTTCATCTAATTTAAGTCTTCTATATGCATTACTATGAATCCCACCTGCTCTAAACTCCTCAGGTATATCTTTCCAATTCCCGCCTTGAGGCACAAACTTCATTCTATGCTCAACTGCATTATTATGACTTGGTATTTTGTGATTAAATAATCCTTTTACACCAACTATTTGTTTTAAATAATTATTTAAATTATTATTACTAATCTTTAATTCTCCATTTTCCGAATCAGTATTAGGTAATAGCTCTAAAGCATCTTTTACTGTATAATTGCTACAATCATTAAAAACTTTTAATGGATACTCATAATTATCTGGCAAGTCTGCTCTTGTTCCAACTATAATAACTCTTTCTCTTGATTGTGGCACACCATAGTATTTAGCATTTAATACTTTATGCTTAATATTATACCCTATTGATTCAAATTCTTTATATATTGAATCAATAACTAATTGACCATCTGGATTTTTCATTGACAGTAGTCCTTTAACATTTTCCATAATGAAAACATATGGTCTTGTTAAATTTACTATCCTTGCATATTCATAAAATAAAGTATTCCTTACATCATTAATATCCCTAGTTCCACACATTGAGAATCCCTGACATGGAGGCCCCCCTATTATAATATCTACCCCTTTAGGTATATATTTCTTTATCGTAACTTCATCAATATTTTTAATGTCACTTAATATGAACGGAACTTCCTTATTATTATAAACATATGTCTTCTTTGCTGGCTCCCATATATCATTAGCTAATTGTATAGCAAAACTTTTATTTTGTTTAAATCCTAATCCTAATCCACCACATCCAGCAAACAAATCTAATATTGAGTACATTTCATCACCACTCCCTTAATATTAGTTAAATGTAAAAAATCCACGACATCTCGCCGAGGATTATTACTTATCAGAACTATTTTATATATTATATAATAAATTTAATATTTTCTCTACTAAAATAATTTAATTATCTATTGTATAGAAGTATAAAACAACCCTCAACTGTATTGTCGAGGGTTTCATGGTGGAGGCGAGGGGTATCGAACCCCTGTCCGAAAGCAGACCAGCCTGACTTTCTACGAGCATAGTCTGTATATTAAAGTTTCGCGCCTTAGTAGCCCTACAGACAGGACACTATCTTGCTAGCTTCATGGATACCCCTCTAGCTCAAAGCTTTGCTAGACTTCGTTCCCTACTTTAATGACACCAGCGACCCAAGCCGTAGGCAACCTGGACTGATGAGTAGCTTATATTAAGCTGCTAATGCAAAATTATCTTCTGCGTTTATATTTAATACATAGATGATTTACGAGGTTCCATGTTTTCCTCGGCCCGCTTATCAAACCCATCTTACCCCCGTCGAAGCCAAAACGCCCCCATGTCAAGTAAGAAGAATTATCAAAACTCAATCTTCTATCAATATTCAGTTTTAATTTCTTCAGTAAGATGATTATATATCACCCTCTTAACAATGTCAAATCAAACACAAATGTAATTTTTATCACATTAAAAAGTTTAACCCATTATATAATTAATTATTCTAAATTTCACTTTTAATTTCTATTCCAGCATATTTTCTAGCTTTATCTAAAATTTTCATAACTTCTAACGAATGATTCATTTTCTCAATATTTTTTTCAAAATCATTTCTATTAACCATATCAACAAAGCTTTCTAATTCATAATATAACCTTTCCTTTTGCTCATTTAAATCAAACTCTTTTGCCTCTTCCTTATTAAGAGCAAATTTAAATTTTTCAAAAGAATTAGTAGGACTAGTACTATTTATATATCCCTTATCCCCTTGAATATTAACGCATAAAGGAGCAGATGAATCCTTTGAACCTATAGCAGAACATTTAAAGTTTTCGTATTCCATAATTAAAATTCCTGATGTATCAATATTTCTTTCAATATTAGCAAAATAGTAAACATTCTTTGGCTCACCAAATAATCCTACTACAAAATGTATATTATAAACATTAAGATCCATTAAAGTTCCACCAGATAATTCTGGATTAAATACAGGCTGAACCTCTCCTCTTTTAAATCCATCATATCTACTAGAATATTGTGAGAAATTTAATTCTACGATCTTTATATCACCTAGACTTGGAATTAACTCTTTAACCTTTTTATAATTTGGAAAATACTGATTTGTAATTGCTTCAAATAAAAATAACCTTTTTTTCTTTGCAAGATTTACAAGTTCTTTAGCTTCTTCATAACAAGATGCAAAAGGTTTTTCTAATATTACATTCTTTCCTTTAAGTAAAGCCATCTTAGTAAACTTATAATGTAAGCTATTAGGTACAGCTACATATATAGTTTCAATACTCTCTTCCTCAAGCATTAATTTATAATCACAAAAATACTTTTCTATTTTATAATCTGTACAAAATCTCTTTAACTTTTCCTCACTTCTACTTGTAGCGCAAATAGCCTCAATAACAATATCACCAATCTTATAAGCAGCAGATAAAAAATCCACAACAATATTGCCAGCTCCAACAATTCCAATCTTCATAAAAAAATCCTCTCAAACTAAAAATTATAATATATTTGTATCACAAATATCAAAACTTGAAAACCCAAAACTTCCGCAACTCATACCAAACCCAGTAATATAGCCATTTTGTATATATGCATATATTCTTATGCATCAAAAAAATATATATTCTTATACATCAAATATTCTTTTACATCAAATATTTTTTTGCATTAAAAAATCTTTCTACTTAATTATAGAAAGACTTTTTGTAAATTATAAATTTTCATCTATTAACTCTTGGATTGTATTTATGCAAGCACCACAAACTGTACCTGCTCCTGTTTCTTCTCCAACCTTTTCTACTGTGTCTGCACCATTTTTTATAGCTTCTATAATTTCACCTCTAGTTACTTCGTTACACACACAAATAATTTCCTTATCCATATTTAATACCTCCTTTAAATATATAGAATACACCTCACCTTAATATTATCTTTCCTTGAACTTCTATTTATTCATCAACAAATTTAATTTTTTATTGACATTTACTTACTTTAAACTTCTTCTATATAAGAGATTCCTTCTATATCACTAAGTTCAGCTATTATTTGAGAATGTTCAAAATTCTCTTTTGTTTTCACTCTAAAAATAGCTCCAGTCTTTGCAAAATCTGCATTTTTATTTTTTATTACTTGAATATTATCTACTTTATATTTATTTTCTCTTCCAAAGGTTATTAGTCTCTTTAAAGTATGAGAATCATCAAATTCTATATATACATCAATAACTTTTGAATATCCATAAACTTTTCTATCAAACTTATTTACAAAAGCTATTACCCCAAAAATAAATATATCCCCAATTATAGCTAGTTCATAAAATCCTACTCCAACCGCTAGTCCCATACATGCTGATGCCCAAAGACCTGCTGCTGTTGTTAATCCTCTTATTTGATTTTTACTTGTTACAAGGATTGTTCCTGCACCTAAGAAACCTATTCCACTTACTACCTGAGCTCCTATTCTTGTTGGATCAGAACTTGGACTATATTCATTTACCACAAAAATATTTGTCATCATAACAAGAGCTGCACCTATACTTACAAGCATATGAGTTCTACATCCCGCTGCTTGCCCCTTTCTACCCCTCTCAAGACCAATGGTACCTCCACATATAGCTGCCATAAATAATCTTATCGTTATTGAAACTGCATTTAATTCTTGTATGTATTCGAAAAATACCTTCATAATGCCCTCCTTTTACATGCTCTTATTTAATTATACAAGCTATTACAAAAAAATTTAATCTAAAACAAGAATAATTTTTGTTTATTTTTTATATTTCTGCACATACTAATACTAATCATTTTTGTTCTTAGAGAGGAGATTATGCCACTATGTTATCATCTTTATTTAAATTTAAATTATTATTAAAAAGAAATTATATAAAAGTCAAATCACTCTTTTTTCTTTTTAGCTTATTATTAATATTTATGATGGCTTTAGTAGTAATTATAAATGATTATCCAAGTTCAGAATCTGTTTATAATAGTGATTTAGATAGCACTCATAATATTCAATATTTAAGGAATACTAATATTAATTCTATAGAACTAGATACAGATATTATAGAAGAAACTATAAATTCCAACATTGAATAAATAACTTTCTATTGTACAATAATCTCTACTAACTTAAAATGGACTGTCCCATTAAAGATTTGATATTATATAATCAAATCTTTATAGGACAGTCCTATTTTTAGTTACATATTTTTAAATATGCTTTTCCAATACTAGATTCATTAGTCATTTCTAGTAGTTCGCTTTTTCTTCCCTTATAAACAAGCTTTCCAGCCTTTAATAAAAGTATTTCAAAAAATTCCTCTTCTATATTAAAATCTTCTAATACATCTATTTGATCAGTTGCTATTATAAAGGAAAAATCTTCTTTAACCTTATTACTTATATACCTTTTTAAATTAATTATTGCTAATGTATCTAAAGCTAAAAATGGTTCATCTAAAAAGCAAAAACTTCTTTCTATCATTAAAGCAGCAACATGAGATACCTTCTTTTTCATACCATTTGAAAGATTACATATATATCTTTCTTCACAGCCTTTTAAATTAAATATCTTTATTAATTCTTGCATTTTATCTACTACTTCTTCTGAACAGTTGTATACCTTAGCTACAAAAGTTAAATATTCAATTACAGTTAATTCTTCATATAAAGAATATATTTCTGGAGAATAAGATAATTCCTTTTTATAATCTTTTACAAACCTTTTATTATGTATATAACTAAATTCACCTTTATCAATTCTTTTTTTTAACTTTTCTATACCTAAAATATGTTTTAACAAAGTTGTTTTCCCCGATCCATTATCCCCCAAAATTGCATACACTTTTCCATGTTCTAGTTCTAAACAAATATCTTTTAAAGCAGTAACTGAATCAAAATTCTTTTCAACATTACTTACTATAATTCTATCGAGCATTAGTTTTTCCCCCTAGTATCTTTGTATATAGATAATTTTTTAAAAATATATAACATTTTTTATTTACACAATTCATATTGCTTAATCATTATTAACTTTATAATAAATATTCCAATGCACATAGCTATTCTAAATAATATGCTTGATTCTAAAAATGTTAACTGAAATTGAGAACCTATGGTAGGAATCACTATGTAAGATAATATGAAGCATACAAAGATAACTATATTTTTCATAACTCCATCTAATGATTTTCCAAATACCATTCTTAATATAACTGCCATATTAATAGCTATATAAATTGAGTATATATAAAACTCAATCTCTATATTATTTTTTAATTCACTGAGACTAATATCACCTCTAAATATTGACAATACTACACTTAAAGACATTATACTTAAAGTTATAATAAAAAATATAGCTTCAATAGATATTACATATTTATATAATGATGCTCTTAAATTTGTAAGTATATTAAGTTGCTTTTCATCTATTTTCTCTATTATAAAAGTAGGAATTCCTATCATTATAACAAGATGTAATAAACCATCAATCTTTAATGAAGTATTTGCTATTAAACCAAATGAATGTACAACCAACATCATAAAAGTAATAAATATTAAATATGTTATAGAATTTATATATGCTATCTTTATATATGGAATTCTAGAATATATAGATATCCTTTGTTTATGATATATTTTTTCTATGTTATCAACTTTTGAACAAATTATCATGTTCATAACTATTGATATAAAACAAATAATTGTGGATAAAATACTTACATTTACTACTGTTTTTAAAGAAAATTCTGCTCTAAATAAATTTATAACTATTTTTTTCATAAGAACTATTATTCCAAATAAAAGAGAAAAGCTAAAACTTATTTTCTTTAAATATTCAAATTTAATTATTTTTGCTGTTAATCTGTTAATAGCTAATGAAAATAATAAACTAATTATTTTACTTATAGCTACTAATATTAATAAATAGCTTGACCAACATAAAAATAAATTTTCAACAGCTACTATATTTACTCTTGATATCATATATCTTAAATATATTGATGAAATAATTAAGGCTACTGAAAACTTAAAAATATCTTCAAATAATATAAACCATCTACTCCCAAAAAGAATATTCATAATATAATCTTGATGTCTTTTACTTTTATCTCTTATCTCCATAAAAAGAAATGGTAATGCACCTGGTATTATAATTGCATAATATATTTTATTAAATAGTTCTTCTGTTATTTTTACATTATTATTTAAATTCCCAATAACTAAATTTCCCCCTAATAATGATAGAATAAAAATAAGAACTATACAGAATATCTCTATTCTTTTACTAAAATTAATTAAAATTCTATTTTTAGCTTTTTTCAAAGTTAGTTCTAAAAATATCTTGTACTTATTCATACTTAACCCCGTTTATTTTTTATTTAAAAATAAATACATTAATAATCTTTAGTTGTTATTTTTTATTTATTTTTGTTTTTTATTAATAATATTTCAAAAACACTACAATTGTAGTGTAATTTTTTTATATAATAATGTCAATATTTAATATTTTTACTCTATTTTATTCATTTTATATTACTTTTCCATTTTCTGATTTTATTTTTCGCTTTTTTTAAATCAAATTATCTCTATTCCATATTTTAACTATAAATATCTTTTCTTTTTTCCACATATATTCCAATTATTTCATTTATAGCTATATTTCTTATAATTTAAATTCTTATATTGTATTTTTTTGTCTTAATTTTGCCTATATGAGATTTTTTACCTAATACATTTTTCTACATTTAAATTTTTTTAAAAAAAATAATATTTTTTAAATTTTTTTATTTTTTATTGAAATTTGCTTTTCATTCTTTTATTTATAAACACTTTTTCAATGTATGGACATAAATGGAAATTTGTTGTAATATATAGATATACATTAAATTAGCCCAACAATTTTTTTATATACATCTTTACATTTCACCCAACGAAATTGTAAAAGATAAAAAGAGGATTAGAAATTTTCTAATCCTCTTTTTATCTAAAATATTAATATCTATTTCTATTTTTTAGTGCTCTATCCATATCTCTCTTTTGGGCTTTTTCTAGTAAAGCATCTCTCTTATCATAATTTTTCTTTCCCTTACAAACTCCTAGAGCTACTTTAACCTTTCCATCCTTAAGATACAAAGATAGTGGAACTATTGTATATCCATCTCTTTGCACTAATCCTTGTAATCTAAATATTTGTTCTTTATGAAGCAATAACTTTCTATCTCTTAATGGATCAACATTAAATATATTCCCTTGCTCATAAGGACTTATATGCATATTCTTTATAAAAATTTCACCATTATATATATCTCCATAGCAATCTTTTAGATTACACTTACCATTTCTTATAGATTTTACTTCTGTTCCTACTAAAGCAATCCCTGCTTCTATTGTTTCCTCAACAAAATAGTCATGTCTAGCTTTTCTATTTTCTGCTAAAGAATTACTATTTTTCTTTCTTACCATATCCTCACCCACTTTAGGTTTATTTTATATACATTATAATCTATAATCCTAAGATTCTTCAACTTCTTCTATTAATTCTTGCTTTACCACAGGTAACTTTTCTATAAGTTCTTTTGTTGCCTTTATTTCTTCTCTACTATATTCATCTTCTACTAACTCAAAGAATATTTCACGATTTGGAATATCTACTTTACTACATTTAACTTTAACTGAATCTCCAAGTCTATATACCTTCTTAGTTCTTTCACCAATTAGACATAAATGATCTTCATTATATACATAGTAATCATCATCTAATGCAGTTATATGAACTAACCCTTCTATAGTACTTGGAAGCTCTACAAACATACCAAAAGAAGTTACAGATGAAACTATACCTTCAAATTCTTCTCCAAGTCTATCTAGCATATATTCAGCTTTCTTCAAGTCATCAACTTCTCTTTCTGCTTGTTGTGCAACTCTTTCTGTTTCTGATGATTGCTTTGAGGCATAATCAACTAATGTAGTTAACTTCTTAACTCTCTTTTCATCAATCTTTCCATTTAAATATTCTTTTATTATTCTATGAATTTGTAAATCTGGATATCTTCTTATTGGTGATGTAAAGTGACAATAATATTGTGCTGCTAATCCAAAGTGTCCAGTACATTCTGGAGAATATCTAGCTTGCATCATACTTCTTAATAGTAATGTACTTATTACTGTTTCTTCTTTTTTTCCTTTTATTTTTTCTAATATTTCTTGAAGATTTCTTGGTTTTACATCTCCATTCCATTTAATTACATATCCTAGGTTAAATACAAATTCTTTTAACTTTTGAAGCTTTTCTTCATCTGGTTCTTCATGAATTCTATATACAAATGGTAGGTTTGCCCAATACATAGTTTCTGCAATAGTTTCATTACAAACAAGCATAAATTCTTCTATTATTCTATTTGCAATTTCTCTTTCATAAGGTTTAATATCAATAGGCTTACCTAAATCATTTAATGTTATCTTTGATTCTTCAAAATCAAAATCTATAGCACCTCTTTTTAATCTCTTCTTATTTAAAATATTACATAACTCTTCCATTTCCTTAAACATAGGAACTAAATCCTTATATCTATCTATAAGGCCTTCATCATTATCTCTTAATATTTTAGTAACATCTGTATAAGTCATTCTTTCATTAGTTCTAATAACTGACTCCATTATTTCACTATCAAGAACTTTACCATTATTATCTATAATCATAAAGCAGCTTAAAGCAAGTCTATCTACTTTAGGATTAAGAGAACATATACCGTTAGATAACTTCTTTGGAAGCATTGGAATAACTCTATCTATTAGATATACTGAAGTCCCTCTCTTTAAAGCTTCCTTATCTAGAGGATTCTTTTCTCTTACATAATGTGAAACATCTGCTATATGAACTCCTAATTTATATCTTCCATTTGATAATTTTTCTAGAGATACAGCATCATCTAAGTCCTTAGCATCTTCTCCATCTATTGTAACCATAGTTACATCTCTAAGGTCTGTTCTTCTATTATATTCTTTAGGATCTATTTCTTCTTCAATATTACCTGCATAGCTTAATACCTTATCAGGAAATTCTTCTGGAAGTCCAAACTTTTTAATTATTGTTAAGATATCTAATCCTTTATCTCCTTTTTGACCTAGTACTTCTACTACTACACCTTCAGGACTTCTTCTCTTTTCAGGCCATTTAGTAACTTTAACAACTACTACATCTCCATCTTTTGCACCATTTCTATCTTTTTTAGAAATAAAAATATCTTGATTAATTCTAGTATCTTCCGCTACTACAAATCCAAAATTTCTGCTATCTTCATATACACCTATTATTTTAGTAGTTCCTCTTTCTAATATCTGTACAACTTCACCTTCACGTTTCTTTCCATTCTTATCTTCTCTTGTTATTTGTACAAGTATCTTATCACCATTCATTGCTCCATTTATAAATGAACTTGGTATAAATACATCTTTCTCTCCTTCTTTTTCAGGAATAAGGAATCCAAATCCTTTTGCATGTGCTTGAAGAGTTCCTGTTACTAATCCTAGTCTTTCTGGAAGGGCAAATTTATCTTTTTTAGTTCTTATTATAAGGCCTTCTTTTTCCATAGTTTTTAATGCTTTTTTAAAAGCTCTATATTCATTTTCATTTATATCAAATACTGCTACTAATTCTTGTATATCCATTGGTCTATAAGCTTCTTCTCTCATAAACTCAAGTAACGCTTTCTTTATTCCCATCATTTACCTCCTAATAAAAATAAATCATCTCTTTATATTTTAGCCATTTTTTTCTCCTTTTAATCTATAGTATATATTACCACAATAATCCTATAATTAATAACTAAAAAAATTTTATAATTTTCTCGACGTTAAAAAAAACTGTACACAGCACTGTACAGTTTCTTTTATATTAATAGCAATTTATACTTTAATTTTAAAAAGGTTGAAATCTTCAATGTTAGGCAAATAACATTTCTATAAAAATTATCCAGAATAAAACTCTACTATTAGATTTTCATCAATTTCTATTGGAACTTCATTTCTTAATGGCATTCTTACATACTTACCTGTAAAGTTTTCAGGGTCTACTTCTATATAAGGTAAAGTATTTACAAAACTCTTAATGCATTCGGTGTAATTAGGTGATTTTCTTGACTTTTCTTTTAAAGAAATTACTGTTCCAGGTTCAACGTTAAATGATGGGATATCAACTTTCTTTCCATCAACTAATATATGGCCATGTGTAACCATTTGTCTCGCCCCTCTTATAGAATTTGCAAATCCCATTCTATATACAAGATTGTCCAGTCTTGATTCTAAGCTTAATATTAAAGCTTCTCCTGTAGTTTCGCCTTTCATTTTGAAAGCTCTATCTACATACTTAGAAAATTGCTTTTCTAACACTCCATAATAAGCTCTTAGTTTTTGCTTTTCTAATAGTCTTATTCCGTAAGCTGATAACTTCTTATCACTTCTACAAGTTCCTTTTCCTGCACGTTTCATAGCCTTTGGGTGACCTATAAAGTTCACGCCAAGTCTTCTACACTCTTTGAAACGAGGACCTCTTTCTCTAGCCATGTTTGCCTCCTTAATTAAAATTAAATTATGTATATAATATAACATATTTTAATTTTAATTGAAAACAGTTATCAATGCCAAAATAATTCATTTTAACAAGTTATTTTAAATAATCTCCCTTTTGCTCTTTTTAATTGATAATTTCTATCAATTACTACTTTTCTTAATATAACTTTTTTCTTATATCTAAAAAGCCGCCTTATATCTAGGCGACTTTTTATAATTATATTCTATTTAAATAAGTTTAATAAAATTCCACCAAATTCAAGAATAAGTGGTGCAAATACTAATGAAACTATTGTCATAAGCTTTATTAAAATATTCATTGCTGGTCCTGATGTATCCTTAAATGGATCTCCTACAGTATCACCAACAACACCTGCTTTATGAGCATAACTTCCTTTACCACCATGGGCTCCACCTTCAATATACTTCTTAGCATTATCCCAAGCTCCACCTGCGTTTGCCATCATAATTGCCATTAGAACTCCTGTAATTAAAGCTCCTGCAATAAGACCAGCTAAAGCTTCTCCTCCTAAAAGTATACCTACTAATAACGGTGCTATTATAGCTAATACTCCTGGTAATACCATTTCTTTTAATGCTGCTTCAGTAGAGATAGCTACACATCTTGAATAATCTGGTTTTTCTTTTCCTTCTAATATACCCTTCTTTTCTTTAAATTGTCTTCTTACCTCTTCTACCATCTTACCAGCTGCTTTACCAACAGAAGACATTGTTAATGCTCCAAATAAGAAAGGCAACATACCTCCTATAAAAGCTCCAATTAAAGTTACTGGATTTAAAAGATTAATAGTTTCAAGATTTATAGTTTGAGCATAAGAAGCAAATAAAGCTAAAGCTGTAAGGGCTGCTGAACCTATTGCAAATCCTTTACCTATTGCTGCTGTTGTATTACCAACTGAATCAAGCTTATCTGTAATCTCTCTTACCTTTGGATCTAATCCGCTCATTTCTGCAATACCACCTGCATTATCAGCTATTGGACCATAAGCATCTACTGCAACTGTAATTCCTGTTGTAGATAACATTCCAACTGCTGCAAGAGATATTCCATATAACCCCATCATAGAATCATTGTTTCCACCAACACTATAATAAGCAACAAATATTCCAACAACAATTAATAATATAGGAACAACTGTAGATTTCATACCAACTGAAAGACCTGCTATTATATTTGTAGCTGGACCAGTTTCTGATTCTTTTCCTATTAACTTAACTGACTTATAATCTGCTGAAGTATAAATTTCTGTTACTTTACCTATAACCATACCTACTATTAACCCTACTACTACTGGGATAAATAGTCTTAAACTCTTAAATAGTAAATAACATTCAATAACTCCAAGAACTATCACTAAAGCACCTGCTACTGTAGTTCCTAAGTTTAAAGTTTTTTGAGGTTTGTCCCCTTTACTTAATTGAACAATAGTTATACCAATTAAAGATGCTATTATTCCTATTGATGATAATATTAATGGAAATATAGCTGCTGTTCTTGATGAAACTGATGTAAGAACACTTCCTAATGTTATAGCTGAAATTATAGAACCAACATAAGATTCAAAAAGGTCAGCTCCCATACCTGCAACATCTCCAACATTGTCGCCAACATTATCTGCTATAACTGCTGGATTTCTAGGGTCATCTTCTGGGATTCCAGCTTCTACCTTACCAACTAAATCTGCACCTACATCTGCTGCCTTAGTGTAAATTCCTCCACCAACTCTCGCAAATAAAGCAATAGATGATGCTCCAAGTCCAAAACCTGTTATATACTCAGTATTTAAATCAAAGGCTATAGAAAGAATACCAAGTCCTAAAATACCAAGTCCTACAACACATAGCCCCATAACGCTTCCACCAGAAAAGGCAATTGATAAAGCATTTTTTATTCCAGACTTAGCAGCTTCAGCTGTTCTTACATTTGCTTTTACTGCAATTCTCATTCCAATATATCCTGCAAATATTGAGAATATTGCTCCAAGTATAAAAGCAATTGCTGTTTGAACCTTTAAGAAAATTCCTATTGCCAAGGCAACAACTACTATAAATATAGCTAAATATCTATATTCTCTTTTTAAAAAAGCCATAGCTCCTTCTTCTATATGTGATGCAATTTCTTTCATCTTTTTGTCCCCTGCATTTTCCTTTACAATACTCTTAGCAATAAACAGGGTAACTAGTAAGGCGGCTACTCCGCAAATTGATGGTACTAATAATAATTCCATTTTTTCATCTCCTTATTCAACATAAGACTAGTTACATCTCTTTAAAATACTATGAAGGTTGTCATGAAAAAATAACTTTTTATATTAATTTTTTTATTTCTATCATGGTATAATTATCCAAAAGAGTATTCTTTACAAGTGCTCAAATTAATATTAACTTAATAAAAGCAAAATTAGAAGATGCAGAAAAACTATGGAAAATGCAAATAGAATCCTTTGCTGAACTATTAGAAAAATATAAAGATATGGATACAAGTTCTGGAAATAAATCTCTGGAAAAAGTTATTTTTAGGTTAAATCAATCTTTTACATATTTTTATTTTATAGAAAATAATTTAATTTTGTTTATAATCACAAAAATAAAAATGTCTTACGATAATATTTCGTAAGACATTCTATGTACATATTATTATTTTCTAAAACACCTATAGTACATTTAATACTAATGCAATAACTGAAAATAATATCATTGATATTACAGTTGTTCTTTCTAATCTAACTTCTCTAGTTTTAGATTTATTCTTTGAATAGAAAGTTTCATTATTACTTCCTTGTACTAAACCACTTAATGCATCTGATTTACTTGGTTGCATTAATATTGATACAACTACTACTATAGCTAAAATAACTTCACAAACTAAAAGTGCTGTCTTCATAGATAATACCTCCCTAATATACCTAATTCATTACATAATTCAATAATCTTATCATAACATATTTTGTATTTTTTTTCAAGCTTACGCACATCTATATATTAACATAATTCTGACAAAAGCACTATCTACATAAACCTTACCTAATAATTTATAGATCACAATAAATTTAATACCCGTTAAGTAACTAAATTTACTCAACGGGTATCGCTATAACTTTTTTATTATATTATTTTATATTAAAGAATGCTTTTCTACCTCTATATTCTGCTACATCTTCTAGTTCTTCTTCAATTCTAATTAATTGATTATATTTAGCAACTCTTTCTGATCTAGCAGGAGCTCCTGTCTTAATTTGTCCTGCATTTACTGCTACAACAAGATCTGCTATAGTTGTATCTTCTGTTTCACCTGATCTATGAGATACTACTGCTGTATATCCTGCTCTATTAGCCATTTCTATAGCATTTAATGTTTCTGTTAAAGTACCAATTTGATTTAACTTAATTAATATTGAGTTAGCTACACCTTTTTCTATTCCTGTTTCTAATCTTTCTGTATTAGTAACAAATAAATCATCGCCAACTAATTGAACTTTCTTACCTAATCTATCAGTTAGTAGCTTCCATCCTTCCCAGTCTTCTTCTGCCATTCCATCCTCTATTGAGATAATTGGATATTTATTAACCCAAGCTTCTAAGAAACCTACCATTTCGGAAGCTGTTAAAGTTTTTCCTTCATGTTCTAATACATATTTTCCATCTTTATAATATTCAGATGAAGCTGCATCTATAGCTATAAACATATCTTTTCCTGGTTCATATCCAGCTTTCTTAATAGCTTCTATAATAACTTCTATTGCTTCTTCATTAGATTTAAGATTTGGGGCAAATCCTCCTTCATCTCCAATACCTGTTGAATAGCCCTTTTCATTTAATGTTTTCTTTAATGTATGATAGACTTCTGCACACATCTTTAATGCACATGAAAAAGTTTCTGCCCCAACTGGCATAACCATAAATTCTTGTAAATCTACTGAATTATCAGCATGAGAACCACCATTTATTATATTCATCATTGGAACTGGTAGAACCTTAGCATTTACTCCACCAATATATTGATATAAAGGTACTCCTAGTGAATTAGCTGCTGCTTGTGCACATGCAAGTGAAACACCTAAAATAGCGTTTGCTCCTAATTTGCCTTTGTTTGGAGTTCCATCTAATTGAATTAGTGTTTTATCAATATAAGTTTGATCAAATACATTACATCCTATAAGTTCTTCTGCTATTGTATCATTAACATTTGCTACTGCTTTTCTTACACTTTTACCTTGATAATCGCTCTTATCTCCATCTCTTAATTCTACTGCTTCATAAATCCCTGTTGAAGCTCCTGATGGTACTGCTGCTCTTCCTACTGTTCCATCATCTAAATATACTTCTACTTCTACTGTTGGAAAGCATCTTGAATCTAAGATTTGTCTTCCTACAATATCAACAATTTCAACATAAGTCTTCATAAAATTAATCCTCCTTCAAATCCATACATTTCTAAACCCTTCTATCTAAATAACACATTTAGTATTTGCTAAACATAAACTTTATATTCAAAAAATAAAGCCTAGCTAAATAAAAACTTAGCTAGACTTTAAAGAAAACTTTATAAATCATCTTCATCTTCTTTCTGACATCTTCTAGTACATTCTTTAGACCAATATTTATAAAATTTATACTTCCATAATTTACTTCTTCTTCTATCTATTTTATCTAAAATATTAAAAAATTCATCTAATACTCCAAGTTTTAAAAATCCTTTCATTAAATGCCTTGGAAAATCAACTTTTCTCTTGTAAAATTTCTTTGGATCAATTATCATTACATTTTCATCTTCATCCACCATTATATCTTTACACCTAGTATCAATTTTTGAGAACTTAAGTTTATGAAATTCTTTTATTAGTTTATAAATATTTAAAACTAGCTTTTTATTTAAGCCCTTTCTTTTTATGTACTTATCCAATTGTATTCCCTCTACCTTCTCTCTTACAATAAATAAATCACCAACTGCATACACTTTTGGAAAATACTTAGACTTTTCTCCTTTTAAAAGAGCTATAGCCTCATCTTTACATACCTCTTCTTTTACAAATATTTTTATCACTTTATGCTCTGGTAAGCTGTAAACAACCCCATTATTACCTTGACCTAAAAAAACAGCATCTTTAAATAATTCTTCAGTTTTTTCATCAAAACAAGCTGAATAACAATGATATTTTTTCAAAACTACCTCAAAGCTTTATAATTATTCTCATATTAATATATGATTTTTTTTATAACTTATGATAAAAGACAGGAGTTTTCCTGTCCTTTGTTAAAATTTTAGTTACTAAAAAGAGCCTTTGTTTTTTACTTCTGCATTTGTAACTTTTCATTTTTATGTTCTCTTCTACTGATAATACTGGTATTAAATTAAACGATTGTCTCTACTCCTCCAATTTGATGTAATAAAGTACTTTTTCCTGATCCACTCAAGCCAACAATAGCTACAAATTCTCCTTTTCAACTTGTATATTTACATCATTTAAAGCTATTATCTTATTTTCTTTTTTTCCATATATCTTACTATAACAATTTTGTTATAAAGGTACTTTCTTATATATTTATTTTTTTGCTTACAATCCTGTATCAAATAAATGTTGTTATAAGTATTACTAAAATTGTAACTCCACTTCTCTAATATTTTCAGATTTTATAAAACAACTTTTATTATCAAAGATATCATATAAATTCAAATAATTAATTTTTCTTTTTAAATTAATTAAAACAAACCACTCCAAATAACCCTTTAAATACTTCGTTCCAATTCCTCTAAATCTTCTAATCCATAATTTGAAATTCACTCTAAAAAAACGTATTCTATCTTCTTCTTCTACATCTTTATTGGAAACTTTATTATGTTTTTCGGCAACTATCTCCATATATCTATCACTATAAGGTATAATATAAGATTCTTCATTTATCTTAGTATAAACTTTCTCATTGAAACTCTTCATATTCCAGTATTTCTTACATACTGGTTCAAATAACAAGTTATCATTATCGCCTTTCAAAGCTGCAATCCAAATTTCATTTCTCTCTGAACTTAATATGTTTCTGCAACCTTTAAAGTTCTCCTTTATTACACCTTTACCTAAATGAATATCTCCACTAATACTTTCTATTTTGTGATTAGCAATAAAACTATATAAAAGCTTATGTCTCCAATAGAATGCTGTTCCTAAATTAATTTTCAATTTTTTGGCACATGCTCTTAAAGTTCTATTTTCAAGCATTAATTCTAAAAATTCTACCCATTTTTCGGGTTTCTTCTTAGAATAACTCCAAATAAAGCCTGTTGAAAACGAAAAAGTTTTCTTACAAAGTTTACATTTGAATCTTTGTACCTTTTTATATGTACCATATTTTATATACTTTTCACTTTTACAATGAGGACAACACTTCATTTCTCTAGTACATAAATCTTTCTTTATTAGATTATTAATATAACTATTTAATTTCTCAAAGTTTATATCTGTTTCTATCATTTTGCAATCACCTCCTTTAAATCATTGACATCTTTCACATTTTATAAACATTACCAACATTTATTTGATACAGTGTTCAATAAATACTTCAACCATATAAAAGAAAGTATTTGCAAAAAACAAAAAACACGCCTCAAAATTCAAAAATTTTGAAGCGTGTTTATCAAATTAAAAACTATTTAGTTATTAAACATTCTCCAGTCATTTCAGCTGGTACTTCAAGTCCCATTTCATTTAACATTGTTGGAGCTATATCAGCAAGCTTACCTGCATTAAGTTTTCTTCCATCAACATTATTTGTTACCCATATAAATGGTACTGGTTGAGTTGTATGAGCTGTAAATGGATTTCCTGTTGAGAAATCTATCATAGTTTCTGCATTTCCATGGTCAGCAGTTATAAATAAAGTTCCGTCTTTTTCTAATATCTTATCTACTACTTTACCTAAACATTCATCAACAGTTTCTACAGCTTTAACTGCTGCTTCAACTACTCCTGTGTGTCCAACCATATCTGGGTTAGCATAGTTAAGTATTATCATATCATACTTATCTTCATCTATTTTACTTAATAATTCATCAGTTACTTCATAAGCTGACATTTCTGGCTTAAGATCATAAGTTGCAACCTTTGGAGAAGGTATAACTTTTCTATCTTCACCTTCATTTTCTTTTTCTACTCCACCATTGAAGAAGAAAGTAACATGTGCATATTTTTCAGTTTCTGCAATTCTTAATTGCTTTAATCCCTTTGAAGAAACATATTCACCTAATGTATTAACAAGAGTTTGAGGTTTAAATGCTATATTAACACCTTCTAAAGTCTTATCATATTGAGTCATTGTTACAAATGTAAGATTTAAAGTTTCTCTTTCAAATCCAGCGAATTCTTTATCATTTATTGCTCTAGTTATTTCTCTTGCTCTATCTGGTCTAAAGTTAAAGAATACTACCGAATCACCATTCTTAATTGTAGCAGTAGGTTGACCATCTTTAGTAACTACGCAAGGTAAAACAAATTCGTCAGTCTTGTTATCATGATATGAATTTTCTATAGCTTCAACTGCTGATGTTGCAGTTTCACCCTTACCTAATACCATTGCATTATAAGCAAGTTCAACTCTTTCCCATCTATTGTCTCTATCCATAGCATAGTATCTACCACTTAAAGTAGCTATTTCACCTATACCAATTTCTTTCATCATAGCTTCTGTCTTTTCAACAAATTCTTTTCCTGATGATGGTGGTACATCTCTACCATCCATGAATGCATGAACGTATACCTTTTGAACTCCTTCTTTCTTAGCGAATTCTAAAAGACCTCTTAAATGTGCTATATGAGAGTGAACTCCACCATCTGATAATAATCCCATCAAATGAAGTGAAGCATTGTTTTCTTTAGCATTTTTCATTGCTTTTAGTAAAGCTTCATTTTCGAAGAAATCACCATCTTCTATAGCTTTAGTAATTCTTGTTAATTCTTGATATACTATTCTTCCTGCACCTATGTTTAAATGTCCAACTTCTGAATTTCCCATTTGACCTTCTGGAAGACCAACAGCCATTCCACTAGCTTGAAGTTCTGTATTTGGATATTCCTTTAATAATCTATCGAAATTACTTTTATTAGCTAACGCAACTGCATTACCTTCTGATTTTGGTGCTAATCCAAAACCATCCATTATCATTAACATAACTGGTTTCTTTGCCATAACTACCTCCAACATATATAAATATTCTTTTTAACTTCTCTTATTATACTACATAACTCCTAAAAGCTCCAATATGTATACATTTACAATTGTTATTTTTTTATCGGATATTTATATATAACTTACCTTTAAAGTTAAAAATATATACCTTAGTTATGCTTTATATATAAAACATAACTGAGGTATTACTTTCTCTTTTATATTCTTCAACTAAATCTGCTAATGTTGTATTTTCTGCAATCTCTCTAAATTGTTTGTCCATCTTATCCCACATTACATTTTTTATTGCATTAATCGAACTTTGATTACATTTCATACTACTATCAAATACAACACTTAACAAATTGCTATCTAAAGCATTTAGTATTTTTGAAAGTTTTAACTCACTTGGTTCTTCTGTTAATGTATATCCACCTTGCGCTCCCTTTGTACCATTAATTATATTTGCTTGGCGAAGTGGAGTTAAAATTTGCTCTAAATAATTCTTAGAAATTCCTTGTCTTTCAGATATACTTATTACTGTTACAACATCTCCTGAACTCGAATTCATCGCTATATCAATAAGAGCAACTAGTCCATATTCAACCTTTGTAGATATCTTCATATTTTCCTCCCATTTATTAATAAATATTGTATATAATACACTTTTCTTTAGTATATCATATGTTTTATATTATACTCAATAAAATTATATATATAACTTATATGTTTTATCTAATTAAAATCTCAAAAAAAACTCATTAATCAAAAAGATTAATGAGTTTTTATTATGATAAATATTAGTAATTTACTATTTGAGCAAAATCAGCAGCAACTAAGCTAGCTCCACCAACTAAAGCTCCATCTATGTCAGACATAGCCATTTGATCTTTAATTGTATTTGGCTTAACTGATCCACCGTATTGGATTCTTACTTTATCAGCAACTTCTTGACCAAACATATCAGCAACAACTCCTCTAATAGCAGCTATTGTTTCGTTAGCTTGTTCTTTAGTAGCAGTTTTTCCAGTTCCTATAGCCCAAATTGGTTCGTAAGCTATAACTACTTTTTCTGCTAATTCTTTATCTAATCCATCTAAATCTGCTCTTATTTGTGCAGCTATAACATCATTAGTTGTTCCATTTTCTCTTTGTTCTAAAGTTTCACCACAGCAAAGCATTGGAATTAAATTGTGAGCAAATGCAGCTTTAACTTTCTTGTTTAAAGCTTCATCTGTTTCGTTGAAGTATTCTCTTCTTTCACTATGTCCTAAAACAACATAGTCAACTCCCATAGCTTCTAACATTCCTGGAGCAACTTCTCCTGTGAAAGCTCCACTTTCTTCAAAATGCATGTTTTGAGCACCTATTTTTATGTTTGATCCTTTAGCAGCTTTTATAGCAGCATCTAAACAAACAAAAGTTGGGCATATAACTACTTCACAAGTAGCATCCTTAACTAATGGCTTTAATTCATTTATAACTTTAACAGCTTCTTCTGGAGTTTTATTCATCTTCCAATTTCCAGCGATAACAGCTTTTCTCATCTTTTTCACCTCATAAATAATATATATTTTTGCTAAACGCTAATACTTAAAATTAGTCATTTAATGCAGCTATACCTGGTAATACTTTACCTTCTAAGAATTCTAGAGAAGCTCCACCACCAGTTGAGATGTGAGTCATCTTATCTCCAAATCCTAATATATTAACAGCAGCAGCTGAATCTCCACCACCTATTATAGTAGTAGCATCTGAATCAGCCATAGCCTTAGCTACTGCAATTGTACCCTTATTGTAGTTTTCGAATTCGAATACTCCCATAGGTCCATTCCAGATTACAGTTTTAGCTTCTTTAACAGCATTAGCATATAATTCTTCTGTCTTTGGTCCGATATCTAATCCCATGTTTCCAGCAGGAATGTTTTGATCTTCTGTTACAGTAGCAGCTACATCTTTGAATTCAGTTGCTACTCTATGATCTACTGGTAATAAGAATTTAACACCTTTTTCTTCTGCTTTAGCTATCATTTCTTTAGCATAGTCTAATCTATCTTCTTCTACTAATGAAGTTCCGATTTCATATCCTTGAGCCTTTAAGAATGTGTAAGCCATTCCACCACCTATTATGATAGTGTTTACCTTATCTAAAAGGTTATTAATTACAGCGATCTTATCTGAAACTTTTGCTCCACCTAATATAGCAACGAATGGTCTTTCTGGAGTTTCAACAGCGCTTCCTAAGAATTTTAATTCTTTTTGGATTAAGTATCCACAAGCAGCTGTATCTAAATAATCAGTAACACCTACAGTTGAGCAGTGAGCTCTGTGAGCTGTTCCGAATGCATCATTTACGAATACTTCAGCTAATGAAGCTAATTCTTTAGAGAATTCTTCACCATTCTTAGTTTCTTCTTTTCTGTATCTAGTATTTTCTAATAATACTACATCTCCATCCTTCATTGCAGCAACAGCAGCCTTAGCATTTTCTCCTACAACGTTGTCATCAGCAGCGAACTTAACTTCTTTTCCTAACATTTCGCTTAATCTCTTAGCAACTGGCGCTAATGATAATTCTGGCTTTGGTTCTCCCTTTGGTTTACCCATGTGTGAACAAAGGATAACCTTAGCTCCATTTTCTACTAAATACTTTATAGTTGGTAATGCACCGTTTAATCTGTTTTCGTCAGTTATTACACCGTCTTTTAATGGTACGTTAAAATCACATCTTACTAAAACTTTTTTACCTTTAACTTGGATATCTTCTATAGTCTTCTTGTTAAAGTTCATTCTTTTCACCTCATAAAATTTATTTATATTTTAAAAATGGTCCGGTCTTATAAGTATTCCTTAGAGACCGGACCCTTTGTAGGATCTTATAAGATTGCTTTAATAAGCATCTAATATCCTTTATTATTAAATACTAAATTAAGCTAATTCAGCGAAGTATTTAATTGTTCTAACCATTTGGCTAGTGTATGAGTTTTCGTTGTCATACCATGAAACTACCTTTACTAAAGTTGTTCCATCTCCCATATCCATGCAAGTTGTTTGAGTTGCATCGAATAATGATCCGTAAGTAATTCCAACGATATCTGAAGAAACTAATTCTTCTTCAGTGTATCCGAATGAATCAGAAGCTGCTGCTTTCATAGCTGCATTTACATCTTCAGCAGTTACTGTTCCGTTAACAACAGCAACTAATTGAGTTAATGAACCAGTTGGAACTGGAACTCTTTGAGCACATCCATCTAATACACCCTTTAATTCTGGGATAACTAATCCGATAGCTTTAGCTGCACCAGTTGAGTTTGGTACTATGTTAACAGCTGCTGCTCTAGCTCTTCTTAAGTCACCTTTTCTTTGTGGTCCATCTAGAGTCATTTGATCTCCAGTGTAAGCGTGGATTGTAGTCATGTATCCTTTTTGGATCTTAGCTAACTTGTTTAATGTATCAGCCATAGGAGCTAAACAGTTAGTTGTACAAGAAGCTGCAGATATAACTGTATCTTCCTTAGTTAATGTATTTTCGTTTACGCTGTAAACTACTGTTGGAAGGTCGTTACCAGCAGGTGCTGAGATAACTACTTTCTTAGCTCCAGCTTGGATGTGAGCTTCAGCCTTAGCCTTTGAAGTATAGAATCCAGTACATTCTAATACTACGTCTACGTCTAAATCTCCCCATGGAAGTTCTTTAGCGTCAGCTTTAGCGTAGATTTTTATTTCTTTTCCATCAACTGTGATTGAATCTTCACCAGCTTCAACTTTATCAGCTAATGCATATCTACCTTGAGCTGAATCATATTTTAATAAGTGAGCTAACATCTTTGGGCTAGTTAAGTCGTTGATTGCAACTACTTCATATCCTTCTGCTCCGAACATCTGTCTGAATGCAAGACGTCCAATACGTCCAAAACCATTAATTGCTACTTTTACCATTTTACAATTACCTCCTAAAAATGTATTTATAAAAATTATTTTTTATAAATTAGCTAAATTAATTTACTCCTGTTGTCCTTGTAATATTGCTAGTATCTTTTTACTAGCAGCTTCATCAGTAACAAGAACTCCATTTGTATTATTACGTTGAGTTGAAATTATCGACTCTACTTTATTTTTACCACCTGCTACAGCAATATGCGTATTAATTTTTCTTGATTCATTAATGCCTATTCCTATAGGTGTTGCTTGAGATACTACTTCTGAATCCTTATTAAAATAACATCCAAAAGCTTCTCCTATAGCTCCTAATTTAGTAAGTCTATTAATTTCTTTTTCAGATGCTCCTCTTTTCATTGCCATAGTTTTTGCATTACCAATACCATATATTAAGATATCAGCATGATGTATGCAATCTATAACTTCCTTAATTTCCTTTTCCTTAAGGATACTATCAAGTATTTCTAAAGAAAGGTTTTCAGGAATATGCAGAAGCTTGTAAGTTCCATTTATTTTTTCTGCTAAAGATGCAGCTAAGGTATTTGCTTGTGTTTCCACTTTTCTTCCCATACCACCTCTAGCTGGAACCACTAATATATTTGAAAAGTTATTTATCCTAGGAAAGGCTTCAACAACTTCCTTAAGCGTACTACCACCAGTTAAAGCAATTATACTATCATCTTTAATTATATCTTTAACATAATTTGAACATGCTTTACCTAATTCCTTTAAAATTGCAGGGTTCTCTTCTGAATCACCTGGGACTACTATAACCTGTCTAAGATTAAGTAATTTTTTTATTTCAGATTCAATTTCCGATAAACCTCTTATTTCGTGAATGAAATCTTTTAACCTTATAACAATTTCTTTTCCACTATTACTAATTGTCATTCCCGGAGTATTTATTTCTATTAAACCTTGCTCTTTCAAAAAATTAATTTCTGTTCTAACTATTCTTTCACCCATATTTAGTTGATTAGCTAAAATCCTTCTTCCTATAGGTTGATTATAATATATAGTCCTTAGTATATTGTATCTTTTTTCGAGCACATCTACAAGTTCAGGAACTATCTTTCTTTCAAGCTGTAATATTTCCTCCAACTTAAACACTCCTTTGGGCTTTTATGTGTCCCACTATCTTTTTTTTCGTCCCACATGTATTATTATAAATCAAGATGAATAATTTTTAAAGCCCTTATATAAATTTTTTAAAAAATCTTTACTAAAAAAACTTATTTTATTTCTTTCCTATACATCTACTTCTAAGATTTGTAAAAATAATAATTTATATCCTTTTTCTCTTGCTAGATGCTTTTATTCCTAATTCTTCTCTATACTTAGCTACTGTTCTCCTCGAAATATTAATATTGTTTTCATTTAAAATATCACAAATACTTTGATCTGACATAGGTTTAGTTATATCTTCCCCTTTTATTAGTTCTTTAATTCTATTTTTAATTTCCACTACTGCTACTTCTTCTTTATTTATATTATTTTTATGTAAACTACTAACAAATAAGTCTTTTAACCTTACAGTACCAAAAGGTGTTAATATGTGCTTATCTTTTATAGCCCTACTAATAGTAGATTGACTCAAATTTAATTTATCTGCCATAACCTTCAAATTCATAGGTTTTAAATATTTCTTTCCTTTTACAAAATATTCATTTTGTAATCTTACAATCTCAATAATCACCTTACTTAAAGTATTTCTTCTATTATTAATACTTTTAATTAAATCTGAAGCCTCTTTTATTTTTTCTTTAATATATATATCTCCTTTTAACTCATCATATTCAGTACTAATTTTTATTTTAGGTAATAACTCATCATTAAGTATTACTAAAAACTCATTATTTATATTTTTTATTTCTGCATCTGGAACTACATAATTAATATCTTCTCCAGTAAAAAAACTTCTTCCTGGCTTTGGTTCTAATTTTTTAATTACATCTCCATATTCTTGAGCTTTCTTTAGAGTTATATTCCATTTTTTTGATATAGCTTTAAAATTATTTTTAGCAACATCCTCTAAATAATTATCAATGATATCATATAAGATATCATGATTTTCTTCTAAATGTTTTACTTGCACCTTTAGACATTGTTTTAAGTTCATTGATCCAACACCGTAAGGCTCTAAATTTTCAATAGTACTAAATGCTTCTTCTACCACTTTTTCATTTTTAAATTTTTCTATAACTTCTTTTTTACTTATTTCTAGATAACCTTTATTATTTATATTTTCTATCAGATAATATAGAACTTTAGATATCTCATTATCTAAACTTATTTCCATAACTTGTTCATACAAATACTCTTTTAAAGACTTTTTTTTGTATATGAAATTTAAAGCTGAAGCATATTCCTTATTTTCTTCAGAATAGTTTCTTAATGCATAATCACTAATGACTTCATCATTTTTAATGCCGTTATTATCCTCAATATAATTAATCGAAAAATCTTCTTCTATTTCCAATACAGGATTTCTTTCAAATTCTTCATTGATATACTCTTTTAAATCTCCAATAGGCATCTCAAGTACTTTTATGGATAATTTCATTTCATTACTTAGTTTTAATTTTTGCTCCTGTATAATCTTATAAGAATACTTCACACCTATCACCCCAATAACCATAATTTTAAACTATTATACAAATATATTTTAATTTATATTTTTTGCATTGTATACTTTTATTTACCACAAAAAAAGCTGCCTCTTACGAGACAACTTTTTAATTTGGCTTTTTCTTTGAAAAGAAAAACACCCCTGTTGCATTATTCCCTGAATGTATTCCTACTGTACATCCTACTTTAGCATCTATATAATTAATATTTTCTGAATCAAAATGCTCTTTTATAGGGTTATATACATCTTCATTATTTACATTTAATAAAATTATAGGCATATCTTCAAGACATTCAAACTCTTCAATATCTTTAATAATCCTTTTAACGGCTTTTTTACTTCCTCTAACTTTATCCTTAACAGACATTACTCCATCTTTTACTTCAAGTACAAGTTTAATTCCTAAAACTCCAGTTACTACACTTATTCCTTTAGAAATTCTACCACCCTTAACTAGGTTTTCTAAAGATTCAAAGCTCAAAGAAGAACAAATATAATTTTTCTTTTCTTCTAAGTCTTCTATTATTTCATTAAAGCTCTTTCCTGCATCTCTTAAAATAGCAGCTCTATAAGCTAACAATCCTAAACCACCTGTAACTGATCTTGAATCAACAACGTAAATATCATCACTTTCTATCATCTCTTTAGCAAGACATGCTGATTGATAAGTACCGCTCATGCTTGATGAAAGGTGAAGTGATATTATTTTGTATCCTTCATCTAAATATTTTCTATATGCTTCTTCGAATCTTGGTGGTGTTACTTGAGATGTATTTGGAAAAACATCTCCATTATCTATCTTATCAAATAATTGATCAATATTTATTTCTAATCCATCACGATAACTTTCTTCACCAAAATTAATTAATAAAGGCAATACTGTTATATCTAACTTTTCAAAAACTTCCTTAGGTAAATCTGCTGAACTATCTGTAATTATTTTTATCTTTTCCACTATATTCATTCCCCTCTATCTTATTTCATATTAGGAAATCCAATTTGTCTTAAAGCTTCATATCCTATTATTGCAACTGTATTTGATAAATTTAAACTTCTTAAACTAGTCTTTATCATTGGTATTCTTATATTTTCAATTCTATTATGAACTTCTTCTGGAACACCTGCTGTTTCTTTACCAAACATTATAAAATCACCTTTTTGGAATGATACTTCATCATAATGTTCTCCACCATGTGTTGTTGCTAAAAAAATTCTTTGATCTC
Organism: uncultured Clostridium sp.; assembly: GCA_934755305.1. GTDB lineage: Bacteria > Bacillota > Clostridia > Clostridiales > Clostridiaceae > Clostridium. The sequence continues at coordinate 40,211 of CAKVLD010000002.1, forward strand.
CGTACTTTTCCATAAATGCTTCATAACTTTCATGAACTTCTAAATTTAGATCCTTCCAATAATCTAATCCCGCTCTTCTTAAATGTTTTTCATCTAATTCAAAACCTAATGGTTTAATTAGGTGTAATTTTGAGTCTATTAAAACGCATGTTCTTGCTATGTTACCAGTATTTTGTGGTATTTCAGGTTGATATAAAACTATATTTAAATTCAATATTTTACCCTCCATTATACTTTTACTAATATTATTCAATAATACTACAGTAATATATATTTAGTCAAAAATTTTTATCTTAAACTTATTATAACTATTTTATCATATCATTATTTAAAAACAAATATCCTAAACTTAACAAAATTTATTAGCTATTAGTACTAGGTTTATATGTGTCAGTTGCAATAAGTTCTCTATTTATCTCTACTCCATTTTTATAAGTAACCTGATATGATCTTGCTTTTGTATTACCTGCTGAATCAACACCTAAATTTTCTGCCACTAACTCATAAGTTTTTCCCCCTAATGCTGATGAATCTCCATATATATTAAATGTTACATTACCACCTCCAGCAATACCTTCAATATATATAGGAAAATCATATGTATTAGTAAACTTATAATCTAAACTTCCCCAGGCAACAGTGGCATCTAATCCTGGTTCAGCATAACCTACAGTCATCATGTGATTATATCTTTCTACAGACCTTATATTCGCTCTCATAACTGCTCTATATAATGTTGTGCTAACTTGACATATGCCACCTGCTTCTACTTGCTCAACTTTTCCATTTATATAGCCACCAGCATTTTTATACTTTCCTCTTCCTTTTTGAGATACTTCTGAGTAACTAAAAGTTTCTCCAGGCATTAATACAGTACCATTAACTAAAGATGTTGCTAATTCTAGATTATATCCTCTATCTCCAACTGAATAGTTTGTACTAAAAGTTGACATTCTATTTTTTATTTTAGATAAGTCCGCATATGTTATTTTAGCATTTTCTTCAATTAAAGAATATTCTACATTAGTTTCAGTATTTACATTTGAATTAATTACTGATTTCAACTTCTCTTCAAAATTTTCAGTATCCAATTTATATCCTATAGTTTCTTTTGAAACATTTATAGCACCACCATTAATAGATATTGTGGCATTCTTAGGCGAAATTTCAACCTTATCACTTATAGTCTCTTTAATTGTACTTATTTTTTCTTCATCATAAGTAAATTCTAATTCTATATCATGTCTTTCGTTATTCTTGTTTTTAATTAATGAATTCTTGGCGAAAATTCCTTTATCTTTACCAAAATTAATAGCATCTTCAGCACTTTTTTCAACATTAAAAGTTGCTGACAAGTCACTATATTTATAATTAAAAGCTTGTCCATTAACTGATATATTTATTTTTTTATCTCCAATTTTATTATTAAATTTATCATTTAGTATTTCGATGGCTTCTTCTTTAGTTTTTCCACCTAAATCTATACCTTCCACCATTACTCCTGAATATATTTTATCTTCCCACTTATCAGTAAATGACTTAGTAGATAAAACATACGCTAAAAATGCAGAAAAAATAATAACAACTACCGCTGAAATTTGGAAATATATATTGTTTATAATAGTCGCTTTTCTTCTTCTTCTTCTACTTCTCAAGATACTATCCCCTTCCATAACTTAGGCAAAATATTATAAATTATTACCTAATCTATTATATATTAATAAAATAAAAAATATAAGATATTTATACTATATATATTCTAAAAAAACTTGATAAAAAAGAGGGGATTGCCCCCCCTTTTTACAAAATAAATTTTGCTCTCTTTTTAGATGTATCTCCATCATAATCAAAAGCTTCTATTGTAATGTTAATTTTACTTCCTTTAGGAACATTTAATGTATTTATAGGGATTTTAAACTCAGTATCTTTTTCATCTACTGTTCCAACCCAATATCCATTTACAAAAATATTATAACCTAACAAATCAACATCAGGTACCCTATTCCAAGTAACTATAATATTGCTACCTTCTTTCCTAGCTTTAAGTCCTGTAACATTACTAGGTTGCATTAACAATGCTATATTATTAGGTCCCCAATTTGCATCTACTGGATTTCCAATACCTTGAACTCTTAGATCTTCACTAAATTGCCATACTCTCCACCTAGTCCACCCACCTTGATCTGCTGGATATGGTGGGTTTCCTGGTATCTTTGTATACATAGCTATCCATAAAGGCATCTTCTTTAAAGGGTATCCTTTCCCTGGTATATAAAAATTATTATAAATACTTATAAAAAATGATCCTGTGTATAACATTAACTTTCTTCTGGTTTTCTTTTCAAATCTATTTCTAAATCTCTCTATCCAATCTATTAAAGCTTTAGTTGATATAGATTTATCTAAAGGCACCTCTACATCTATAACAGGAAATAAATCTCCATAATCTTTAGTACCAAATCCTTCTTGAAGCACATCTATAAAACCATCGCATTGTCTATCTGCTGTATTTAAGTCATAAGATGGTACTCCAAAATGATACGCTCCTACAGGTATTCCAACCTCTCTTGATCTAGCTGCAAAATCAATAAATTTTTTATCTATTCTAAATCTACCCGTAGCTGAGCCTGAAGATCTTAAATATAAAAAGTCTATTTTAGTAGCTAATATGTTAAAATTAACATTTTGAGTATATTCATTAATATCTACTCCAAAAAGACTATTCGGATTTTTATTTTGCATAGTTCCTCCAAGAACAAATTTCTTTCTCTTTATTAGGATATTTATTTTCATATAAAAAAGTTACTTATTTCTCATGCTTTAATCTTACATAGAAACTAATATCTTCTCCAATACACTCTGCCCATATACTTCCACCGTGTAATTCTACTATATTTTTAGAAATTGCAAGTCCTAATCCTGACCCTCCAGTAGCTGCATTTCTAGATTCATCCACTCTATAAAATCTATCAAATAACTTACTTACCTTTTCACTAGATATATTAGCTCCTTTATTTTTTATTCGAACTATAGCATCTCCTTCACTTTCATATACCATTACATTTACTGCACCTGGTTTATAAGAATACTTTATTGCATTAGTTAATAAATTTTCAAATACTCTAACCATCTTATCTGGGTCTAATTCAACATAGATTTTATCTTTAAAAGATTTTTTTACTACAGATAAGTTATTTTGCTCAAATAAAGGAATCATTTCTTCTGTTAGTTGAAATAAAAACTCTGTCAAATTTACTTTTTGCTTAACAATTTTAATTCCATCGTTATTTAACTTTGTATATTCAAATAAATCCTCTATTAATATCTTTAATTTTTCTGATTTATTAAATGCTATATTTAAATACTCTTTCTTAGTCTCCTCACTATCATACTTTTCATCTTTAACAAGACCAATATAGCCCATTATAGAAGTAAGAGGTGTTCTTAGGTCATGAGATACATTTGTAATAAGATCAGCCTTTGACTTTTCTGCATTTCTCTCTGAAATTATCTTTTTATTAATTTCATTTGCCATATAATTAATATTACTTGCTAAGTTACTTATTTCATCATTTCCTCTTTCTTCTATATGATATTGCAAATTACCACTTGCTATATTTCTAAGTCCTATTGCTATTTCATCTAAATATTTCATCTTTTTATTAGTTATCATAATGAATAAAATTATAAACATGATACAAGTTAATAATAAAGAAAAATAAGAATGCTCACTTTCATATACAGTATATTTTATATTAGCATCTGGAGTATCTTGATACAAAAAATAGCAACGTGTTTCTCCGATGTTTAATGGATATATATATTTTCGCTCTTTACCACTATTCTCATCAACTTCTTCATTGGTAATACTAGATATAGCTGAAAATATATCTATTCTATCTTCTATTACATTAGATGTCTTTTTTAAAATATTTCCATCTAAATCAACTATATAAGCTTTAGCCCCTTTAGTTTCTTCTATATTACTTAAAAAGTCATAAAAGAACTCTTCATTATTTAAAGTTAAATCCTTATTCTCTTGCAATCTATAAACATATAATTTAGATTCTTCTTTTATAACGTCATAATTATAAGTAATATTAGCTACACTTTTTTCTCTTTTCATAGATCTATTTACAAAACCATAAAATATAAAGGAAGTTACAAAACATATTGCTATAACCACCATAAGTTCAAATCTTATACTCTTTTCTATTTTTTTCATTAAGTAGTCAATATATTTTCTTATTGGATTAAAAATCTTTTTATTATATATATTTTTTATAAATCTATTTTTACTTATCAATTTTATACCCAACCCCCCAAACAGTTTTTATAAACCTAGGTTTTCTTGGATTTTCTTCTATCTTTTCTCTTATCTTTCTTATATGAACCATAACAGTATTATCTGATTCCATAAATTCTTGATTCCAAACACTTTCGTATATATTAGTTATTGAAAATACCTTTCCCCTGCTCTTAGCTAATAATACTAAAATATCAAATTCAGTTGGAGTGAGCTTTATGTTTTTATCATCAATTTTAACTTCATGAGTTTCTAAGTTTATTTCTAAATCTTCTATTCTAATTATCTCTTCATTAGATAAAGATTCTTGAATACTGCTTACCTTTGGATTTAATCTATAAAATCTTCTTAATTGAGACTTTACTCTTGCTACAAGCTCTAAAGGATTAAATGGTTTAGTCAAGTAATCATCTGCTCCCATATTTAATCCTAAAATTTTATCTACATCTTCTGATTTTGCTGATAACATAATTATAGGAATTTCTCTTTCTTCCCTAATTTTTAAACAAGTTTGAATACCATCTAACTTTGGCATCATTATATCTAAAATTACTAAATCAATATCTTTATTATTTTCTAATACTTCTAATGCCTCTTCTCCATTTGCACATTTCAAAGTATTATACCCTTCGCTTTTTAAATATATTTCAACTAAATTTCTAATTTCTTTTTCATCATCTACTATTAAAATCTTTTCCATAATGCCCTCCTCCAATAATATTTATATTCTTATCCTAAATCTTATCAGATTAATCAACTATATTCTACCTATCATATCTTAATTTAACTGCTTATAACTTCTTAAGAATTTCTTAATGAAGTATCATCACTTTAACTTACAAATACCTTCATATAAATTAATTAAATATTCTTTTGCATTAAATGTTTTTTTACATCAAATATTCTTTTGCATTAAAAAAAGATCCATATTATTGATATAAGTCTTCTAAACAAATCTTTATAATTTGTTACATATAACCTATCAATATTATGAATCTTTTTATCTATAATAAATCAAACTTCTATCTATCTAATTTTTGAGATTCTTCTATAATTAAATCTATTAATTCTGAATAAGATACATTCTTTCCTGCTGCACTTTTAGGGAACAAACTATTCTTAGTCATTCCTGGTAAAGTATTAACTTCTAGAATATAAGGAACTTTATCTTCTGTTATTATCATATCTACTCTAGCATAAGCAGCACATTTTAAAGCTTTAAATGTATCTAAAGCCATTTGTTCAACTTCTTTATGAAGATTTTCTTCTAATTCAATTACAAACTCATCTGATCCACCATCTTGATATTTAGCTGTAAAATCGAAAAATTCAAAACCTTCACTTGGCTTAATTGCAACCACTGGGAACATTTCCTTTCCTAAGATAGGACAAGTTATTTCTTCACCTTTAATAAACTTTTCTATCATAACTTCTGTATCCCACTTAAAAGCTTCTTCAACACATTTTGCTATTTCCTTTTCTTCTTTTACCATAAATGTAGCAACACTTGAACCTCCATGAGTTGGCTTAACAAATACAGGATATCCTAATTTTTCAATCTCTTCATAGTTAATTTCATCACCTTTTCTAATATTAATCCAAGGTGCAGTTCTAACTCCAGCTGCTTTTAAAAGTTGCTTTGTCATATCTTTATCCATACAAGCTGCACTGCTTAAAGGACCACATCCAGAATAAGGAATATCCAAGGTTTGAAGTACTGATTGAACAGTTCCATCTTCTCCAAATTGACCATGAAGAGCTAATAAAGCAAAATCAATACCTTTTACTTTTTCCATTATATCTATTTTTTTATCTATAACTATAGGTACTACTTCATACTTACTTTTATCTATATTTTCAATTATTGATTTTCCACTTTTTAAAGAAATTTCTCTTTCTGAAGAAATTCCTCCCATTATAACACCAACCTTCATAAGGTACCTCCTAAAATAATTATATTAATTTCATCTATATAATTATATTCTATCTTTTATATTTATTTAAGTACCACAACTCTTATAAAAACAATTACAAGTGGGTCTACTTCTTTATCTTTTTTAATTCTTTATAATATTTACAATCATTAGCCACAGGACATATGTCGCACTTTGGTTTTCTAGCTATACAACATCTTCTACCATGAAATATCAAAAGATGATGCGTAAGGCTCCACTCTCTTTTTGGCAGTTCCTTTTGTAATTGTTTTTCCACTTCTAGAACACTATCAGAATCTGCAAGTCCTAATCTATTAGATACCCTAAATACATGAGTATCTACTGCTATTGATGGTACATTAAAAGCATTAGATAAAACAACATTAGCCGTTTTTCTTCCTGCTCCAGCTAAAGACATAATTTCTTCCATAGTCCTTGGAACTTCACTATTAAACTTCTCTTTTAACTGATTACACATCATTATAATATTTTTTGATTTACTTCTGTATAAACCTATTTGCTTTATTCTATCTTCTAGTTCATCATTTTCTAAAGTTAAGAAAGATTCTAAATCTGGATAATCTCTAAATAAGGTTTCAGTTACTTCGTTAACTTTCTTATCGGTAGTTTGAGCAGATAAAATAGTAGCTACTAATAATTGAAAAGGTGTTTCATAATTCAGCTCACATTTTGCATCTGGATAAGTTTCTTTCAATATATCTAAAATTCTTTTTGTCCTTTGTTTCATAGGAATTCACCTCTATTTATATATACCTCTATAACCCTCAGGTAATAGATTGGCAATTGACTTCATCATTTTAGTTAAACATCTATCTTCATATTCATGTTTATCTTCATCTTTTTCTCTTTTATCTAAAAGTACAGGATCACCAAACTTGATAGTTACATCTGAATGTTGCCAATTTTCACTTCCCATATCTCCTGATTCTGCTATAGGCAATAATTTTTCAGTTCCACTCATTCCTATTGGTATTACAGTTGCTTTTGTAAGTCTTGCAAGTAATAGTATTCCCTTTTTTCCCTCTATCATTTCACCTGTTCTACTTCTTGTGCCTTCTGGGAAGATTACTAAGTTCTCTCCTCCCTTAACAGTCTTCACCATGTTAGTTATTGCTTCTTTATCTGCAGTATTTGGTTTTATGGGTATAGTTCTAACTATAAGAGTTCCAAGTCTAGTTATAAAATCTCCTTCTAACTTTACCCCTGCTACAAAATATGGATTAAAATCTTCCCTTAATATTTCATTTAATACTAGCCCATCTGAATTGCTTAAATGATTGCATATAAAAATTATAGGACCTTTGATTTCTTTTAGTTTTTCATAACCTTCAATTTTTAAATTAGCGTATTTTTTTACATATCCCCTCATTTTTACTTGTGCAAATTTAATAACTAAGCTTTCAGGCATTACTTTTAATACCTTAACTACTAACGGAGATAACATTTTTTTTAACACCTACCTTTTCCGAATTTTAAACTATTAATATTATATTCCACTTCATCTTAAAAGTCTACGTATCTACTTTTTTGTAAATATAGAAAATAGTGTAACAAAAAAAACTGTAGCAAAAGCTTTCTAAATCCCAGCTTTTGCTACAGATTTTATATAATCATATCATTGTATATTTTTTGTTTTTTTCCTTCTAATTCTATTACTTCTATATCACTTCTTCTAATAATGTTCTTAGCAGCAGTTCCAACTGCTGTAGCACTAGATGGTACATTTTTTAACACTACTGAATTTGCACCTATTTTTGCTCCATCTCCTACAAATATTGGGCCTAAAACCTTAGCTCCTGTCCCAATAACCACATTATTTCCTATAGTTGGGTGCCTTTTCCCCTTATCTTTTCCTGTTCCACCTAATGTTACCCCATGATATATAGTAACATTATCTCCAATCTCTGCTGTCTCTCCTATTACAACTCCCATACCATGATCAATAAATAATCCTTTTCCTATCTTTGCACCTGGATGTATCTCAATTCCAGTAAAAAATCTTGATATTTGGGAACATAATCTAGCTAAAAAGAATAATTTATGCTCGTATAAAAAGTGAGAAATTCTATAAGCTATTAACGCATGAATAGATGGATATAATAGAAATACTTCAACCTTACTCCTTGCTGCTGGATCGTCTGCTAAGACTCTATTTATGTCATAGATTAAATTCTTAAACAAATTCTACAACTCCTTTGTTTTTAATAACTTTAATCATATATTCCCATAGAGATATACTTTTCTCCACCATCTGGAGCTACTGCTAATACCTTCTTTCCAGTTCCTAATTTTTTAGCAATTTCTATTGCTGCATATATTGCCGCTCCTGATGAAATACCTACTAATATTCCTTCTTTTTCTGCAAATTCCTTTGCTGTCTTTATTGCATTACTATCTGAAACCTTGACTATCTCATCTACATATTTACCTTCATAAACACCAGGTATAAATCCTGCACCTATACCTTGTATCTTATGAGCACCTGGATTTCCTCCACTTAATACTGCTGATGATTCTGGCTCAACTGCTACTGATTTTATTGTTGGTATTTTTTCTTTTAACTTTTTAGAAACACCTGTAATAGTTCCACCACTACCAACTCCTGCTACTATATAGTCTAAGTCATTTATATCTTCATATATTTCTTCTGCTGTAGTTTCATAGTGCTTTAATGAATTTGCAACATTCTCAAATTGTTGTGGTATAAAGTATCCTTCTTTTCCGTCATATTCAAGTGCTTTTTCTATAGCTCCCTTCATACCTTTAGTACCATCTGTTAATATAAGTTCTGCACCATAAGCCTTAATTAAATCTCTTCTTTCTTTGCTCATTGTTTCAGGCATTACTATAATAACTTTATATCCTTTTAATCTTCCCACTAAAGCTAATCCTATACCTGTATTTCCACTAGTTGGTTCTACTATAGTTGTTCCTTCTTTTAATAATCCATCTTTTTCAGCTTTTTCTATCATTCCAAGAGCAGCTCTATCCTTTACACTTCCACCTGGATTACCTTTTTCCAATTTCACATAAACTTCTGCTGAATCCTTTCCAACTAAATTACTATTAACCTTTAATATTGGTGTTCTCCCTATTAATTCCAACGCATTATTATATATCATTTTACACTCCTCCTTAAAATTTAAATCAAAAATTAGTAATAAGAAATAAAAAACTCCGACTCTATATAAAAATAGAGACGAAGTAAACATCCGTGGTTCCACTCTAATTGAATTTAACAATAAATTCCACTTTGCAAAGTACATTAAAATACCTTTCCACTATAACGGGTGATCCCGGAAAATCCTACTTTAGTTCAGATCTCAACTCCAAAGGGCACTTCACATATAATTTAGATAAAAAGCTCTCACCTATGCTTTTCTCTCTGGGATCCTTATTAAATGCTACTTTTCTTTTTCTTAGTTTTTAATTCTGAGTATTTTTGTATCCTTTAAATTTATCTTATACCTATATCCTAAAATTGTCAACTTTTTTAATTTAATTTATTCTTATTTTTATATACTTGTTCCCTTTTTATTTTTCTTTTTCCATAATGGGTATAAAGCCTCATCTATAATATCATGTATTTGCACTATACCAACTAGTCTGTCTTCTTCATCAACTACTGCAGTAGATAATAAATCATATTTCGCAGCTTGTTCTATTGCTTCTTCAATTGGAGCATCATGCCTTACTGTAGTTATGTTTTCTTCCATTATATCTTTAAGTTTAACAGATGCATCTTTTAATAATAAATCTTTTAGTATTACAAGCCCTTCTATTTTATCCTCTTCGTTTGTTACATAGATATAATACATAACATCTTCATCAGGATCCATTTCCTTCAATATATCTATAGTTTCTCCAACAGTTACATTTAACCCAAAAGAAATAAAATCTTTAGACATCATACTACCAACAGTTTCATCTTCATATTTTAATAATTCTTTTACTTCTTCTGCATCATCTTTCTCTAAGTTAAAAAGAACTTTATCTCTTTCTTCTCCCTCTAACTCATCTAACAAGTCAACAATTTCATCATTATCCATATTTTCTAGAAGCTCAACTGTTTTAGTAACTGAAAGATTCTTAATAATACTACCTCTATATTCATCCTCTATCTCTTCAAAAGTATCAGCTGCTAAGTCTTCATCTAAAGCTTCAAATACTTTTTTTCTTGATTTATCATCAAGGTCTTCTAATATATCTGCAAGATCCGCTGGATGAAGTGTTGATAACTTTTTGTATGGCACAGATAATTGTAGATTATTATTAATCATTTCAACAGATTCAACATCATCCCACATTAAAACTTTATCATCATATTCCTTACCAATAACTTTATAGAAAAGTTTTCCAATCCTCGGTATGCCCATTCTTCTAAATCTGGCTGCAGCACCAGTTTCTACTGCTACTACTCTATATTCTCCAGCTATTTCTGCAATTCTTAAATCATTAACTCTTACAACTTGTTTACCGTTTATATCCACTATTTTTTTATCTAATAAATTTTGCGATAAAAGATATGAATAAGTTCTCGGTAATATCTCTCTACTTCCTATAGTCTTTATTACAACTTTATCACCATCTTCATAGAAATTAATATTTCTAAATTCATAATGAAAAGTTACACCTTCTTTTTTTAACTTATATCCTATAACTCTTGGATATCCTTCATCTGTGGTAACATAGATATCTCTTAATTCTCCAATATTATCATTAAACTCATCATATATCTTGTTACCTAAAATTTGAGTGTATAAAAAAACTACTAATCTTTTCATGATATGCTCCTCCCTTTTTCTTTGAAGGAAACTCATAGTTCTTCTATAACTAATGTATGATTCCTCCTAAGAAATTGTGCTATTCGGTTTTGGCTTCAACTTATTATGAGGTCCTTCATCCATTATTTACACCACCCTTTTTTATTCATAAAATTAGCAGACCTTTAGTCTGCCCCCCAGTTTATCTAAATACTATTATAGTACATATAAAGAAAAAGGCAATAATAAAGTATTTAAACAACTTATCTGTTCTCCTACTTTCTCCATTTGAATATAGTTCTTTTGTATGATAATATTAAATGAAACTTTCAGAATAAATTTATGAAAATGGGAGTATAAATATGAAATTAGCTAAAGATTTTTTACCTATAAGTAAAGAAGATATGAAAAAACGTAATATAGATCAACTTGATTTTATAATAGTTACTGGAGATGCATATGTAGATCATCCATCTTTTGGTACAGCTATTATAGGAAGAACTTTAGAATCACAAGGTTTTACAGTAGGAATAATAGCACAACCTAACTGGCATGATACTGAAGATTTTAAAAGACTTGGAACACCTAAATATGCATTCTTAGTTAACTCTGGAAATATAGATTCTATGGTTAACCATTATACTGCTGCCAAAAGAAAAAGACACGATGATCTTTATTCTCCAGGGGGTAAGGGTGGCTACAGACCTGATAGAGCAGTTATAGTTTATTGTAATAGAATAAGAGAAGCTTTTAAGGATACTCCTATATTAATAGGTGGTATAGAAGCAAGTCTTAGAAGGTTTGCCCATTATGATTATTGGTCCAATAAAGTTAGAAGAAGTATTCTTTTAGACTCTAAAGCAGACCTTTTAATGTATGGTATGGGGGAAAAAACAATAATCCAAATTGCTGAATTATTTAAATATGGTGGTAAAATATCCAGTATGACTTCTATTAAAGGTACTTGTTATGTAACTAAAGATATAAGTGATTTAGATAAATATTTAGTTTGTCCTTCTTATGAAGAAGTAGTAGAAAGTAAGGAAGCTTATAATGAAGCATATAAGCTTCAATACTATGAACAAGATAATATAAGAGGTAAAGGATTAATTCAAAAACATGGTGATAGATATTTAGTTCAGAATCCACCTCAAGATGCACTTACTAATGAGGAAATGGACTTTACATATGATTTACCTTTTACTAGAACTTATCATCCTATATATGAAGCTGATGGAGGAATTCCTGCTATTAGAGAAGTTAAGTTCTCAATAACTAGTCACAGAGGATGTTATGGTTCTTGTTCTTTCTGTGCATTAACTTTCCATCAAGGAAGAGTTATTCAAACTAGAAATGCTGATTCTGTCGTAGATGAAGCTAGATTATTAACAACTTTACCTGATTTTAAAGGATATATTCATGATGTTGGTGGTCCTACTGCTAACTTCAGACATAGAGCTTGTAAAATCCAACTAAAAAATGGGACTTGTAGAAACAAGCAATGTATGTTCCCTAAACCTTGTAAAAATCTAATTATAGATCATACTGAATATCTTTCAGTTTTAAGAAGAGTTAGATCTATAAAAGGTGTAAAGAAAGTATTTGTTCGTTCTGGTATTAGATATGATTATCTTATTCATGATAAAAATGATTCTTTCTTTAAAGAATTATGTGAACACCATATAAGTGGTCAGCTTAAAGTTGCACCAGAACATGTTACTCCTAAAGTTTTAGCTCAAATGGGTAAACCTACAAGGGAAGTATACGATAAATTTGTAAATAAATATTTTGATATAAATAAAAAAATAAATAAGAAACAATTCTTAGTTCCTTATTTAATGTCATCCCATCCAGGATCAGATTTAGATGCAGCTATTGAACTAGCTCAATATGTAAAAAGCATGGGATATACACCTGAACAAGTTCAAGATTTCTACCCTACACCAGGTAGTTTATCTACAACTATTTATTATACAGGAGTAAATCCACTAACTGGTGAAAAAGTTTATACACCTAAAACTCAAGAAGAAAAAGATATGCAAAGGGCTTTAATACAATTTGCTGTTCCTAAAAACTATGAAAAAGTTAAAAAAGCCTTAATTAAAGCTCATAGAGAAGATTTAATAGGTAACAGAAAAGATTGCTTAATACCAGCTAATCCTGGTAAACTTAGAAATAATACTAAATCTAAAAAATCTTCATCTAATAAAAATAATACCTCATTTAAAGGTAATAAAAGTGAGTCTAACGAAAATACTAAAAATACTAGAAGAAGATCTAGTCATAGTAAAAATTCAAGAGCTAAGAGACATTAATATAATTTATACTAGCATGTGCTTTTTTTAATTTTAAGAGCTGTAGCAAATGCCACAGCTCTTTTTTAAGTTAAATATATCTAAAAAACACTATTACTTAACTTTTTTTAAAAGTATTTATAGCCAAATTAATTATTATTATAAATATTGCATCTCCTATTAATGGATAAGGGAATACTCTAATACCACCTACATATATAATATTTTCTACTATAACTATGCTAAGTCCAACTATTAAATATACCATCCCAATTTTGTTACTATTTGGTTTTCCAAAAAAGTATACACAAAATAATAATAATACTCCTAAAATAATTAATGATATTAAATACATCAATACTTCATTTTCTAAGCTTACAACATATCCAAAATCAGGATTTAATATCACTTTCCCTTTTATAATGTTCATAGCAGCTAAATATACTAGCGAAAGTATTATTGCTACTATATAATCTATACTAAAACTTAATGTATCCCATCTTAAATATACATAAGATAAAGCTAATACCATAAGAGGAATTGCTAAATGATTTAAAAACAATATTGTTTTTAGAAAATAAGCTAAATTAGGATTCCTTATAACACATATAAAAAATAATGCTATATATCTACATATTAACAAGCTACTTACTATAGTCATATATATTCTTATTTTTTTAGGAGATAACATTAAGTTTTTTTGTATTAATAACATAAGCAAAAAAATAATAAGTAACAAAAAAATGTAATAGGCTAAAATCACGCTCTAAAGCCCTCCTAACATAATTACTGTTACTTATTATTATTAATTTAAAATTTATTTTATTCCTAATATCTGTAATCCACCTTTAATACATTGAATATGTAAAGGTAAATCCGGACCTTTTTCTCCATCTATATCTGTAACTATATCTTCATTACATTCTATTATCAAATCATCTGTCTTGAAGTAAATCACTTTATCAGAATCTAAATGCTCACCCTTTAAAATCTTAATAAATAAAGGTAGTATTTCTCTTATAGCAACTGCTTTTATCATTATAACGTCTAAATATCCATCTTCTAATTCTGCTCTTGTGGCTAAACTAAAACTTCCTGCAGTTTTTCCATTAAAGACAAGAATTAAATACATTTCACCATCATAGTTAACTTCTTTAGAAATTAGTTTTACCTTTAATTTTCTAAAGTTAGGTAGCTCTTCTATACCTTTTATATAATAAGCAAGTTTACCTATAGTATTCTTGAGATTAACATCAGTTTTTTGAGATACATCTGTAAATAATCCAGTACTAGCTACATTAACAAAATATTTATCATTAATTTTACCCATATCTATTGATTTAGGTTCCATCTTTAATATATTTTCACAAGCTTCTGTAACATCTTCTGGCATTCCTAAAAACATACCAAAATCATTAGCTGTTCCCACAGGTAAAATAGCTATAGGAAGCTGCTTTCCCTTTTTTATCATAGCATTTACTACTGAATCTACAGTTCCATCTCCACCTGCAATTAAAATATATTCATAAGTATCATCTACTATATCAAAAGCTTCTGAGATATCCTTACCTATTTGAATTCTATAAGGTACTATTTGATATCCTTTTTCTTGATGTATACTAACTACTTTATCTATTTCATGTAAAATAACATTTTCACCCGAATAAGGATTATATATAAATCTAACTTTTTTCATAAATACCTCCGTGAAATTATCCTAAAAAGGATTATATCATCAATCCCATATATTGTCGAGGAAGTGCTTAACTTACTTTTATTTCATTTAATTCAACAATATAGATAATGACTCACATTAAATTTTCCTTAAAGTAAAGCCATCTCTCTTATATTATATAAATTTATATGATATAATTATTCTTTGTAATAATATTTTATTTTAGGAGTGATTATATGAAGAAAAGCTGTATTCCTAATATATTTACCTTTATTAATCTTTCATGTGGGGTTTTATCTATTTTATCAACTCACGAAGGTAACTATTTAGTAGCAAGCATATTTATTCTTTTAGCAGGGTTAGTTGATAGATATGATGGTAGAGTAGCTCGTTTTTTTGACGTTTCAAGTGAATTAGGTAAAGAATTAGATTCTTTAGCAGATTTAGTTTCATTTGGTGTAGCACCTTCTATATTAATGTATTTAAATTTTGATTTACGTACATTTGGTCCATATGGCATATTAGGTATTATAATATTATTAACAGTTCCTATTTGTGGTGCTTTTAGACTTGCTAGATATAATACTTCATCTTTTGATGGTGTATTTACTGGAGTTCCTATAACAATAATAGGCTGCTTCTTAGCTCTTTTACCTATTATTTATACATGGATTACTATTCCTGTATTTGTTATTGTAATTTTTATGATTTTAGGTTCTTACCTAATGGTAAGTACTTTACATTTAAAAAAGATATAAAAAAGCGGCTTCGCCACGCTTTTATTACTTTAAAGTACATTTTTAATAGCAATTATATTTTTTAATTTAATGCATCTTGACTGAAGTCACTTTTTTAAGCCATGCAAAAGGTTCTAAAAGAAAAATAATTCATTATAAAATTCCATTTAATTATTTTTCTTTTTGGTTCTTTTGTGGCACTATAATTATTTTTTAACGTATTTGACAACTTACATACCAGAAAGCTAGTAATAATCAGTGCTCGCTCTCAAAAAAGTTTTTAATTTTCCTATACGTTAAAAAAATCTCTAACATAAAGAAGCTGATGTTTTCAATATGTTAGAGATTTTTTTATTTACTTTTCCTCTTCATCGTCCTCATCATCCTTATTATAAGAATCTAATTCATCATTAATTTCTGTTTTTATAGTATCTTTCATTGTATTTTGTGATACTACCTCATTTTTTAAAAAACAATATTTTATATATGAACTTTCACATTTATCTATTACCTTTAGAAGACTATCTATTAATTCTCCTACTTCATTTATCCTTTCCATAATATGTTTCATCTCGCTCTTTTTAGCTGTAGATATACTATTTAATTCACCTGCACTACTAACCAATACTCTATATATATCTATATAATTTTTTAGAAGACCAGTTAAGTTATTTAGATCTTCATAGTGTCCTCTTATTACCTTTTCGTACCCCAAATTAAGCCCCCCTAAATATTCTTTTCTAAATTAAATAAGAGCTAAGTAACCTTTTATACTTAGCCCTTAATTAATACGTTTAATGCACTTTTATACTAATTTTGCATCTTTATTAATTTCATTGTCTACGTATTCATCATCTGATTCTTCTAAAGCATCTACCTCTATACTATCTAACTCTAAGTGATTTGAACCTTGAACATTAATTTCTTTAGGTTCAGGATCACTTCTATATCCTTCTTCTATAATGTCTAAATCTTCTACTGAAACTACTTCTATAAAAAATTCATCTGGTCTTCTATAATACATATTATTCTCCTATTAAATTAATTAACTTCACAATACTGTTTAAAATAATCTCTAGGATATTTGCATAGAGGACAATTTTTAGGTGCTTCTTTACCTTCATGAATATATCCGCAGTTCATACATTTCCAAAGAATAACTTCTTCGCATTTGAACATCTTATCATTCTTTATCTTATCTGCTAACTTCTTAAAAGTTTCTGCATGTTTTTCTTCTACTTCTTGAAGTTCCTTATAAAAATCTGCTATTTCTATAAAACCTTCTTTTCTAGCTATATCTTCAAATTCTTTGTATACTTTCTTACTTTCTTCTGTTTCCCCTAAAACAGCTTCTCTTAAATTTTCTTCAGTAGTGTTAATCTTTTTGAGAAACCTATTAAAAGCTTCTCTTGCATGGGCTTTTTCATTATCTGATGTTACATCAAATACTTCTCCAACCCACCTGAAACCTTCACATCTAGCTTTTTCTGCATAAAGAGAGTATTTAGTCCTAGCTCTACATTCTCCAGCAAAGGTTTTATAAAGACATTTTTCTGTCTTACTTCCTTTTAAATTCATCTAATTTCTCCTAAGTATTTTTCCTATACTTAAATTATTCATATATATACCTAAATGTTACTTATCATTCATAATTACTTTTCCTGTATAATCACAAGTTAATGAAAACTCTTTCATATCTCTACCTTTAGTTATAAGTTTAACTGTATGTCCCCATAAAGTTTGCATATATTTTAATGTTTCCTTTGCATATGACAGTTCTAGTTCTCTACCATCAAATACATGTTCTAATGTTAGCGTATTATCTTGTTTATTTAAATCTACAACTCTTATATAAGGTACTGATCCTAAACCACTAGTAAAAGCTAAATTATCTCTAATTTCTTCCCAGCCAACTTCATCTGAAACTTCTTCTATTATATAATCAAAACTTCTCTTTCCATATTGGAATAGATTCAATTCTTCACATAATTCTCTAGTTAAATACCTTCTAATAAAGGATGCATCTCTTTCTACTTCCCTTACCTCAAATATCTTTTCTCTTCCATACCTATTATCTAGATCTTGGAATATTTTAAATCCTATATAATAAGGATTTAACCCTCCTACTATAGGAGCAACTACATCATTATGCCTTTTTAAAAATTCAAAATGTAATCCTTCAGGTAAGTCTAATTCTTTAAGAATTGTATAATGCCAAAAACTAGCCCATCCTTCATTCATAGTCTTAGTTTCTATTTGAGGAAGAAAATATTCAGTTTCTCTTTTAACTATTCTTAATATATTTTTCTCCCATTCTTCTAAATCTCCATGTTGTATTATAAAGCCTACTACATCATCGTAAGGCTCTAATGGTATCTTATCTAAATTGGATAATTCTATTTCTATATCTGAATCTAGGATGTTTCTATTTTCTGTTTTCCTCCTATACTCTTCTAATATACCTCTTCTTATTTCATCATCAGTTTTTTCTGTTCGCCCTATTACTTTAGATACATTTAATTTTACAGCATGAGCAGCATCTAGTATTCTTTCAACTTTTTCATATCCTATACCTGGAGTATTAATATATGTTCTTATAGTATCAGCATCTAATTTGAATAATTCTAAAGAATACTTAGCCTTTGTTCCTTCTTTAAATAATCTATTATTCTTAAAAAAGTCATTATGTCCATATACATGAGCCATTGTTAATATTTGAAGTAACAATGTATTTTCTCTCATTAAATAAGCTAAACAAGGATCAGAATTTATTACCATTTCATAAGGTAACCCTGTTAAATTGAAAGAATATAAAGTTTTATTTTTATCATAGGATTTACCAAAACTCCAATGTGGATATCTAGAAGGCATACCAAGGTATGCCTCGTAACCTAACATCTCGTCAAATCCTATTATCTCAAATTCTTGAGGGTAAAAGTCTAATCCTAATTCAACAACCTTTTTTTCTATTTTTTCATTCCATTTTATTAGGTCTTTCATATTATAATCCAAAGCTTTTACTCCTCCCTTAATTCCTTACTTAGCATCAACTTAAGAGCTTCCCATAAATCTTTCTTTTCTTTTACTATTACAGGAATAAAATTATTTTCCTTTATTTCTTTTTCAAATCTGTAATACATAGTAGTAGAATAAGTTGATGGCAATAACTCTGCATATCCAAACATATTACTTATTTGACTTAGCTCTTTTACTGCCTTAATTGCTTTTTCATTATCTTCTGTCCAGTTATCCCCATCTGATGCATATACAGGATATATATTCCACATTCCTGGTGGATAACTTTCATTTATTAAATCCAAAGCCAAATTTAATCCACTAGAGATATAAGTACCTCCTGATTCTGCTTTATGGAAAAACTCATATTCATTAACTCTTTTTGCTACTGTAGTATGAGAAATAAATTCAAAAGCTAAATTATTATATTTTCTTCTAAGAAACTTTGATAAAACAAAGAAAAATGATCTAGCTAAAAATTTCTTAGAACTATCCATGGACCCTGATACATCCATAATAAAAATCATAACTGCATTACTTTCACGTTTTGGTTTTGTTTTTACTCTATAATATCTTAAATCTTCCTCTTTAAAAGGGAATCTTTCAATTTCTTCTTCAATATTCTCTTCTCTCAAGGCTCTCTTTTTCCCTTGTTTTCGTGCAATTTTAGACATTACTGTCTTTTTCTTTGCAAGTCTTGGTTTTATTCCATATTTCTGATAACCTTGCCTTCTCCCTGAAGATTCTGTTACTATTTCAGAATATTTTTTTCTATCTAAATTAGGCAAATCCAAATCCTCAGTAATGTAATCTAGTAATTCTTCTAATGTAATTTCTGTTTCATATATATCTTCCCCTTCGTTATTACCAGCTCCAGTATTTCCTTTACCTCTTTGACTAGCTGATCCAACCTTATCTCCTCTTTTTTCATCTCCAACACCTGTTGCTACTCCTTTAGAATTTCTTCCGTATACAAACTGATATTCTTTAATTCCTCTTATAGGAATCTTAAACTTTTTATTCTTTCCTTCACCTATAATGCTTTCTTCTGATAAAATATCACCCAAATTTTCTTTGATTGATTTTTCTACTAACTGCCTGTGTCTTCTTCTATCTTCAATGGATCTATCATGATCTACTTGAGTATCACTATTATCCCTAAAGATGGCCATATTTCTTTAATCCTTCCATAAATTATTTGCAGCATATTTTAATATTACATCACAACAATGTAAGCAGTAGCCTTGACTCTTCATTTCATCAACCATAGCATTATATTTCTCAGTTTGTTCTTTATCCCTTACTCTAGTCTTTGTTACTATTCTTGATAGGTCTTTAACTGAAGCCATTAATTTCTTTTCTATAGCTTCTTTTAATGGTTCATAAGATGTATAATCTATCTTTGCTCCATTTCTAACAAGATAGAACATATATGAAGTAACGTCTGCTCTAAATCCCTTACTTGAAGATTCAGATACTCCTATTTGCTCTTCTATATTCTTCATAAATTCTTCATCTGGATTTAACTCCTCACCTGTAGAAGAATCTTTTATCTTACACTTATTAACATAAGCTTCTGCATTATCTATATAATTATTGAAAAGACTTTCAGCCTGTTCCTTAAAGGAATGTATAAATGCCTTTGTAATTTCTTTTTCTAGAATCTTATTATATTCTTTTCTTATGGTATCCTGGACAAAACCTAGATACTTCTTCTTATCATCTGCCCCTATATCTAATTCTTTTATTGATTTTATTATACTTTCCATAATGCTTAAAGGATTTATGCAATCGTATTCTGAGTTAGATAAAGCATTATCTATAGCTTTAATAATAAATCTTGTAGATATTCCCTTCATACCTTCATAAGGACCAGCTTCTTCTCTTAGTTCTGCTATATCAATTCTCTTAGTAGTACCTTTTTCTACTATTTCTTCTCCATTATATATTTTAAGTTTAGTCATAGGATCTGCCTTAGATGAAGGACTTAACCTTGAAAGTATTGCAAACATAGCTGCAACTTCAATAGTATGTGGAGCTATATGTGCAGTAAAGTTACTCTTTCTAAGTATTTTTTCATATATTTTCTTTTCTTCATCTAACTCTAAGCAATAAGGAACCTCTATCTTTACAATTCTATCTAATATTGCCTCATTCGTATGGTCTGATTTAAATTTATTCCACTCAGCCTCATTTGAGTGAGCTACTATTACACCATCAAAATATATCATTGAACCTTTTCCTGGAGAAGGTACTGATTTTTCTTGAGTAGCTGTAATTATTGTATGAAGATATTCAACATCATTTTTAAATACTTCAATAAATTCAACAAGACCTCTATTACCTACATTAAAAGCTCCATTTAATGAAAAAATTCTTGGATCATCTTCTGAATACATATCCATTTTGGATATATCTATAGAACCTGTTAATATAGATGTATCCTGATTATTAGGATCTACAGGCGGAACAACTCCTACTCCTTTTCTTGAACGTATAGAAAAACTAGTTTTTTCAACTGGGAATTCTTCATATCTTCCACCAAATTCATGTTTTAATCTATACCTACAAGCAGGACATAAATCACCTTCAATTTGAACTCCTAAAATTTTTTCAAAGTGTGGTCTTAAGTGTCTTGGAATAAGATGTAATGGTTCTTCATGCATTGGACAGCCTTCTAATGAGTAAATTGGAGGAGCATCTTCTAAAGCTCTCTTTAAACTTTCAACTAAAGATGATTTTCCAGCTCCAACAGGACCAACTAAGTATAATACTTGTCTAGCTTCTTCACCCTTCATAGCAGCAGAATTAAAATAGTTAACAAGTTTCATTATTACCTTATCAATTCCAAAAAAATCCTCTTTGAAGAAACCATATTTTCTTATAGTTTCATTACCATATATTCTTCTTATTCTAGGGTTCTCTTCTGCCTTTAAAACATCTACACCTTTACTTAAAATAATATCATGCATTCTCTTATGAGCGAGTACAGCAACATCTGGATATTGTTTTACAATTTCTAAATAATCTAAGAAAGTTCCCTTAAACTTCTCCTTATTTCTATTCTCTCTATCATTTTCAATAAATTCTTTGAAGTTCATAAACACTCCCTCCTTTTACTAAAATATATTCAATTGAAGGTTCCATGTATGACTTTAAAGTAAATAAATATTTAAAGATTTTTATTGTAACATTTACACAAAAATATCGTCTTATTTGAAACAAAATCAAATAAGACGATATTTTTAAAAGTAAATTAACTTATATTTTATTTTAATAACTTTCCATCATACATGATTGTCATATCTTTTTCTTCAAAGTCTTTCATTTCTGACCAGTCATTATTCCATAATCCCATTTCTATAGATACTTTTTCTGAAGCTGAAGTTAATTCAAAAGCTTTATTAAACTTAAGTTCAACATAGTCTCCCTTTGAATCACTTCCAAAAGTTCCTGCTACATCAGAAGTATAATCAACATACCAAGGGGCTTTTTCAAGAGAAATTCCTGAATGATAACAAGAAAGATTCATTAAATTATTGTCTTCCTTATTAAAGTAATATCTAATAGATAACTTACTTAAATCAACTGTTTCTCCTTCTTTAGCTGAGATAGTATATTTTTGTTTAACTACATTTTCCTTTGTTGTATCTACCTTTACATCTACATTAGAATCCATTGTATCTACTGATTCCATATTAAGTCTTGCTAAAGCACCTACTAAAGATGCATTCCAGTATATATCTACCTCATTTATAGAATAGCTTTCTGCATTATCTAAGTAGCATTTAGCTGGAGCTTTTCCTTTTAAATATACCTTTGCATAATCATCCTCTAATCCTTTATTAACACCACCAACTAACATACCTGGTATAGCTTCTTTTTTAACAGTTGATGGTCTGTGATGTGGATTAGCTGCTGCATCTGTACCATATCCAGTTAAGAAAGATTTAGCATTTGCATTCTTACCAAAGCAGTAGTTAATATGTTCTTTTGCAAAATTCACATAATCTTCATTAGGTGAAATTTTATTTGCTTCACTTAATAAAGATGCATCATGTAAGATTCCCATATTACCACCCCAGTAGTAATAATCACCGGTACCATATGGATCAGCTTTTGAAGTCTTTACAATTCCATCTGCTTCTTTTAATATAGCTTTTTTAATTTTTGCTACAGTATCCTTATCATTATTTTTAGCAGCTAAATATGCTTCATTACCATAGCTTCCTACACTTTGCCATCCATATCCATTTTCAACATTTTCGCTTACATATAACTTAATCTTATCATTATACTTTTCTTTTCCAGTTGCTTTGAATAATTGTGCTGCTGCCCAATATCTTTCATCTTTATCATTTGAATCTTCATAAGCTCCTGTTACTATTCCATCTGGATTATTAACTGGAGTATTAGGCTTATCATCTAAATAATCCCAAGCTTTTTCTGCTGCTTCTAAGCATTTATTTGCAAGATCTGCATCAATATATTTGAATGTATCATATGCCATTGCCATAACAGCAGCAAAATCACCAGTTGCTGTAGTGGAAATAGGTGTAACTATAAGTTGACCTGTTTCTTCCTCTGGCATTATATTTCCTGGGAAGCTAGCACAAGTTACTTTATGGTATACACCACCATTATCTTTATTTTGCATCTTAAATAGCCATTCAATTTGTCCTTTTACTTCATCTAAAATATCTGGAATTCCATTTCCACTTTCAGGAATATTAGTATCATCACCAAATATTTCTTGATTAGAATTATATGCTTGTATAAGATCTGCAACAGTAGTTGAAGTTGCTACTACATATCTACCAAAATCTCCAGCATCATGCCATCCACCTGATACATCTATTGTTTCATCAGTTCCATAAATCTTAGCTAAACTTGTATGACACTCTTTATGAGCCCATTTTCCTGCATATTCTTCTGGAAGCTCTGCACATCTTTGCATATATAAAAATCTAACTGCATCCTTTAATGCATCCTTATATATATCTTTTCCTATCTTAAATTCATAAGATTCTCCTAGATTTTCTGTTATTACTTTATAAGTTCCTTCCTTAGTTAAAGAAGATAAATCACCAATATAATCTATTTCACCTGCTAATTCATTTTCTTTTCCTTCTGAAATTTCACCTGTATAAACTACTTCATTAGTATCTACAGATACAACTTTAAATTCTTTATCAACATTTTCACCTCTAAATACAACCTTCTTTGTATCATTTGGTAAATATCCTAATTGATTCAATACTATTTTTTGTTCTTTTTCTTCATCATCATCATCTTTTATATTGCTACCATCAACTAAACATAATTCAACATTATCAATTTTTATATTATGTGCAGCAAGATCTTCTTCTGAATATCTTCCTAAATTAAATACTAACTTTGGCACTTTATCAGTAGGATCAGTCATTGTAAACTCTTGAGTTACAGTCTTAGTATCTGCTCCTATCTTTATTTGATCACCAGTATATGCATGATAATCTCCTCCATTTAATTGAAGACAATAATACATTTCTCTATCTACAGATGAACTAATGTCAAATTTCAAACGATATTTTCCACCTTGTTTTAATTCAAAACCACCACAAGAAACTTGTACACCATAATTTAAAGTTCCACAGCTTTCAACGTCAAGATTAAGCTTTCCATCTTCACAATAAAGCTTTCCTTTACCTCCTTCAGCCATATAAGTTCCCCAATTAGCATTTAGTCCATTATCAAAAGTTCCATCTTCAATTAGATTTTCACCTTCTTTAACAGGTTCCTTTTCTCCTACTTTAATTAATTGTACATTATCTATTTTTACATTATGTTCACCAAGAACATCTTCATCTTTATATTGACCTAAATTAAACGCAAGTACTGGACATAAATCTGTATCATCATTCATTGTAAATTCTTTAGTAATAGTTTGTTTTTCTGTAC
This sequence comes from uncultured Clostridium sp., assembly GCA_934755305.1. Lineage (GTDB taxonomy): Bacteria > Bacillota > Clostridia > Clostridiales > Clostridiaceae > Clostridium. The sequence continues at coordinate 64,896 of CAKVLD010000002.1, forward strand.
CTAACTTTATTTGATCTCCTACATATGAATGGTAATCTCCTCCATTAAGTTGAATACAATAATACATTAATCTATCTACTGAAGATGATATATCAAATTTTAAAACATATTTACTTCCTTTTTCTAATGTAAATCCGCTACAAGAAGCTTGTACTGAATAATTTTCATCTCCACCATTTTGAACATCAATGCTTAAAGCACCATCTTCACAAGTAGCTTTACCTTCACCTCCAAGTGAATTATAAAGATTCCAATTATCTAATCCTTCATCAAAGTTCCCATTAATAATTAAATTTTCTTGAGTAGTAACAGCACAATCTTCAACAGCTTTAACATTTGGAGTAAATGTATTTAAAAAGCTTGTACATAAAAATGTAGCTGCTAATAATAGTGATATAAAACCTCTTTTCATCAATATTCCTCCTATACTTTTTATATTTTCCAATTTATTTTATCATTTCAATATATTTCATACAAATTCTACTTTTATAATCTAATTAAATATATGTAAAATACTTCAATAATATGGCATTAATCATCACATATGCCTTCTTAATATCCCCTTTTTTTCATCTTAATTCTTCATAAATAATACAAACTTAAATTTTACGATTAATAAAATATATTATTAAGATATTTCTCTTTTTTATTATGCAAATTATTTCCAAGCCCTATGTAGAATTATATAAAATTAAAAATAATTAAATCTAATAATAAAGCAACTAGTACCTATTAAAATACTAGTTGCTTTTAAAATATTAATTATTAATAACTTCTCTTAAATTTTTACTTAATTCATTTATATCATTTATAGCTTTAGATACTTCATTTAAATTTTTATTTTGCTCTTCTGCTATGCCTAAAGTTTCATCTGTAGATGCTGATTGTTCTCCTGCTATTTTCAATATAGTGTCTGTTTCACTAACAACATTAACAAATAAATCTCTAAGTTCTTCAATGTGATTAACACCATTTGCTAAATTATACTTTATTAAATTGAAAGATTGTCCTAACTTTTTAAAAGCTTCATCCACATTTGAAACAATCAACACTCCTTTATTAGAAGCTAATTCAACATTATTAACCTCTTCTGTTACCCTTACTGTAGAACTTTTCATATTTTCTATAACTTCATCTATCTTTTTAACTACATCTGCAGACTGTTCTGCAAGCTTTCTTACTTCTTCTGCTACTACCGCAAAACCTCTTCCTGCCTCCCCTGCACTAGCAGCTTCAATTGAAGCATTTAAAGCTAAAAGATTAGTTTGGGATGAAATAGATTCAATACTTTTTAGTAATTCACTAACTTGTTTACTATTATTTGTTAATTCTTTCATACCTTCTTTTGATTTTTCAGTAGCATAACTTATATTCTGCATATGAATATTCATATCTTTAACTATTCTAGCTGATTCCTCTACAATAACTTTTGAATCATTAGATAAATAATCAGACTTTTTAGTTGAATCGTAAGTTAACTTAAACTTTTCTTTAGCTTTATCCATAAGTTCTTTACAATTTAATAAAGAATCTCTTTGACTCGCAGAACCTATTGAAATTTCTTTTATTGCTTCTGTAATATTATTATTTTTTTGATTAATAAGCTGTAAGTTAGTATTATTTTTATTTATATTTACATCTAACTTCTCAGTACTATCTTCAACAACTTTCATAGTTTCTTCTATTTTTGATAATAATTTTTTTGCTTTTTTAGTTTCTTCAATAGAGCTTTTTACTAAGGCCTCACTCCATCTGATACTTGTAAATATAGCCATCATTATCAAGTTAAGAGCTATCATACTAGTAACTGAAGTTATACCTCCCTTATCAGTTGCTATAAATTGATATATAAGTTCAACTACATTGGCTATAACAAAAACTTGCTTTCCTAACTTTGTATCAAAATACATTCCTGTTATTGAAATAGCTCCAATTACTAACCAGACACTCATCATTCTAAAATCATAATAAAATAAAGACAATAACATTATCCCTGATACAACTATAATCTTTGTCATATTGATTTTATTTAATCTTTCTAAAACTATAACCACTCCAATAGTAACCAATAAAATCATAGCTCTAATACCATTTAATATTGGATATTTATTAGTTAAAGCATAAAATATATGCACTGCTATTATTATGATCATAAATATCTTTACAATTTTATTCACCCTAATTACATGTTCAATTGATCCATTTTCTTTTTGCATATTTATCACCTATTTCTGTATCTTATTTTCTATCAAGTCTACTGCATAATCAACTAATTCTCTTTGCTTCATAAACCTAATAATTATATTATTTAACTCAAACTTATTCAAACTATCCATAACTTTTAAGCACTCTTTAATAATTAAATTTTCATTACCATAATTAAGCAAGGATTATCCTTTCCCCATATTTCTGGTATACATTCTAAAGGCCTGAATCCAATTGCCTTATAAAATTTTCTTGTTTTTTCATACGCTTTATCTTCTCTAGATTCATCAACTGTTTTAACTTGCAAAAATTCATATTCTTCATTTTTACACCAATTTAATGCTTCATTAAATAGTTTTTTACCAATGCCTTTTTTATGGTATTCTTCCTCTATTCCTATTACATATATTTCTGCTGTACTTTTATTATTTGATTTTATTGCTATAAAACCTATAGGATTCTCATTATCATAGGCTGCCCAAAAAGGCATAGAACTACTCTCCTCAATATACTCATTTGTACTTTCAGGTATTCCAAACCAACTTGGCAACTTATTTAATATCTTTTTTGAGATTTTCTTTTTCTCATCTGAAATATTAACTCTAACTATTTTCATATGATCCCCTCCCCATATTTATTTTACCATGTTTTTCAATATAAGTTTATTTTAGTATCCTTCTGATTTTTCTAATTATTTAACTAAAGTATTTGTATATTTTTACGAAAAAAACACATACTGAATTTGAATATCTAAATTATGGAGATGCTATGTTTAAACTTATTGAAAAATATGATGCAAAAGTATATAAATACATTAATTCAAAACCTCATAACAAACTTATTGATAAAATAATGATCTTTTTTACCCTTTTAGGCAATCTAGGACTTATATGGATTATGATTTCTATACTTTTCATATCAAGAAGTAACTCAAGAAAAAATGGAATAATGCTACTTTGTGCTTTATTACTAACTACAATATTAGGTGAAGGAATAATTAAAAATATTGTACGAAGAAAAAGACCTTTTATAAAAATGGATACTTATCATAAATTGTTGATAATACCTCCACGTTCGCATTCTTTTCCTTCAGGACATACAGCTTCATCTTTTGCTGCTTCTGCAGTATTTTTAGCTATAGATAGCGAACTTAGCGCAATTATCATACTTATTGCTAGTTTAATAGCTTTTTCTAGACTATATCTTAATGTACACTATCTTTCTGATATTATTGGTGGAGGTATATTAGGACTAATTTGCGGATATATTACAACTGGTTTATTTTCATAAAAAAGTGACTTCGCCACGCTTCTATTAACTAAATTACATCTTAATTTTATAAAAGCATTTTTAGTATATTTAATCTTAACTGAAGTCACTTTTTTTAGCCTGTCAAAAGGTTCTAAAAGAAAAATAATTCATTATAAAAATGCCATTTAATTATTTTTCTTTTTGGTTCTTTTGCAGCACTACAATTACTTTTTAACGTATTTGACAACTAACATATCAGAAAGCTAGTAATAATCCGTGCTCGCTCTCAAAAAAGTTTTTAAATTTCTTATACGTTAAAATAGCATTCAAAACAACTGAATGCTATTTCTTTCTATAAATATTTAATTTCAAATTTCTAACTTTAAATTTCTGCTACTTCCTGACTCCATATCTTTTACAACTATCTCACCTTTCTCCATTTCATCTTCACCTATTAAAATAACCTTCTTTACTCCTAATTTATTTGCATAAGTCATTTTTTTCTTTAAAGGTGTGTCTTCAAAATATATATCTATAGAGTAACCTTTTTCATCTAAATATCTTTTCACCTTACCACAATATTTAATTGTATCTCCTATAGGAATAATTAAATAATCTAAAGACCTATCCTTTTTATAATTATCTACAAAACCAATTTCCTTAAGAACAAAGAATAATCTTGTAATTCCTATAGAAATTCCTACTCCAGGCAAAATATTATTAGTATAATTTTCTGCTAAGTTATCATATCTTCCACCTGAACATATTGATCCATATCCTTCATTTCCAATTAGTAAAGTTTCAAAAACAGTTCCAGTATAATAATCTAATCCTCTAATAATTTTTAAATTTATATTAAATTCCTCTTCCTTTACACCTAAAACTTCTAACATTTCAGAAACTTTCTTTAATTCCTGTAAGCCTAATGTAAATTCTGCATTTTTTATATTTAACTTTTCCAATTTATTCAATATCTCTATATTACTTCCATCAATATTTAATATTTCATTTAACGAAGCTGCTTTTTCTTTACCAATAATATTTATAAGTTCTTTATTAAAGTTCTCCATTCCTATCTTGTCATACTTATCAATTAGTGTCATAACATCTAATGTGTTATTTATATCAAATTCTTTTAATACACCTTTTAATATTTTTCTATTGCTTATTTGAAACTTATAATTTAATAATTTTATTTCTTTAAAAGCTTTTGATGCTAAGCTTATAACCCAAGCATCATTATTTATACTTAAAATATCTTTACCTATTACATCCACATCACATTGATAAAATTCTCTATATCTACCTTTTTGGTTTCTTTCTCCTCTGTAGACTTTCCCTAATTGATATCTCTTAAAAGGAAAAACTAAATCATTATAGTGTTGGGCTACATATCTTGCAAAAGGTACTGTTAAATCAAATCTTAAAGATAAATTATTTTTTCCCTTTTGAAAACTATACACTTGCTTTTCTGTTTCTCCACCTGTTTTAGCTAATAATACTTCTGACTTTTCTATTATTGGTGTATCTATAGGAATACAACCATTTTTCTCATATACTCCTGTTATTTTATTTACTATGTCATTAAATATTTCTTGTTCCTTTGGTAACAACTCCATAAATCCTGGTAATATACTTGGTTTTATTATATTCTTTTTCATATTTTAAAACTCCTTTATTATTTTTATTAATGCAAAAAAGCCATGTAGGCATATATCCTACATGGCTTAATAAATTAAATCATGAATTCACTTAATTTATCATTACCAGAGACTTAGGATACAAGCCTAACTTCTTTAGACCTGCATCTACTCTCTGTAAATACAAGTCTCTAGTAATGATGATGTATTAAATTATTATTTATTTTTATAAGTGATTTCATAATTTTACCTCCAAATTCATATTAACTTTATCTTATAACTAACTATTCTTATTGTCAACATATATTTCTTGTTCCTTAGGGATTAATTTCCATATACATAACTATAGCTTCTTCTCCAGAATAATTTTTATCTTTACTGTTACCTAAATAATCTTTACCAAACATATCATATATACTTCCTCTTACATTAAATTCAGGCAACCTACCTACTATCTTACCATTTTTCATTAAATAAGCTGTTTGAACTGGTGATGAAAAAATCCCTTCATCAGTACAATCTCCACCAGACATATTAGCTATATAAATTGCCTCTTTATCTCCTATAATTTCATTTAAAGTTTTATCTACATTCCCTATTGAAAATATATTTTCAGTGTAATTTAAATTTGATACTGATGAAATTCCATCATAACTTGAAGATGCTGCTGCTGTATTAAGCATATTATATTTTTGAGCAGTCCTCTTATCAGTAAATCCTAATTTAATTACACCTTTATCAATTATTTTTACTTTATCCTCATTAAGGGTACTCCCCTCTGAATCAAAAAATGGAACCATAATATTTTCACTACTTCTATCTACATAAACAGTAAAATCTTTTGAAAAAACTTCTTTGCCTATTTTATCTTCAAATATTGATGCTTTACTACCTATCTTATTTCCATCTAATTCATTAATTACCTTACTTCCAACCTCAAAAAATCTTGTAACTATAGGAACCTTTTTACACTTTGGAAGCTCAACTTTATTCTTAAAATTTCCTATAGTTTCTTTTGCTAGCTTAATAAATCCTTCCTTATTAAAAGTTCTTCCTATATAACTAAGATCAGTATCAAAAATATTTACAGAATCCTTTTCTTTAACTATTAATTCAATATTAAAGCATTTATCTATATTTTTATACTCTAATCCAGCATCATTTCTTAATATTATTTCCTTTTCAATCATCTTCATCTTATTACCAAAAATAAAATCTGGATATTCATGTCTCAAAAACTGTAAAACTTCCTCTGAAACATTCAAAAATTCATTAGCCGACATTGTATCTTCTCTTAAATCTCTTGTTCTTTTTAAATCTTTACAAGGTTCAAACTTATACTCAATTTTATTTTTCAAATTATATTCTGCTTTTTTCCAAGTATCCATAGTTGCTTCCCCTAGGGTACCTGCTATTCCAATGTAACCATCTTTATATATCCTACATCCACTTTTAGTAATAACTCTTTTTTTAATTGAGTCTATCTTACTTTGAGTTACATTTAAAGATATTTCATTTATTTTATTTATATATAATTCTTTAATCAAATCTCTCACCAACCTTTATTGAACATTAATTCCCTTTACACGTACATATGGGCCTCCAAACCCTACTGGCAAAGGCATTTGATCCATCTTTCCACAACCACCTGTTCCAAAAGACTCAATTTCAACCTTATTAGATACTGCATCAATTTCATTTAAAGTCTTCATAACATTACCTGTAATTACAGAAATCTTAACTGGCTCTGCTATCTTTCCATCTCTTATCATATAAGACCTAGCTGGTGCAATAGTAAATGTAGACATTCCTGAACCATATTTAATATCTTCTATATATATTCCTTCTTTAACACCTTCAAAAATCTCTTCCTTTGTTTGAGTTCCTGCTCCTATATATGTAGTAGTCATTCTAACAATAGGTTCAAATTCAAAATTTAATGCTCGTGAGTTTCCTGTTAAATCTTCTTTTAAATTTCCTGCTGTATATGCACTGTGTAATCTTCCTGAAAGTATTCCATCCTTTATTAAATATGTTTCTTTTGATTTTGTTCCTTCATCATCATAAGGTACATATCCTGAACCTTCTAACTTTCCTGTATCTATAATATTTAATATTGAAGAACCAACTTTACTTCCTATTGCCCATTCTTCAATCATTTTTTTGTCTCCTACCATAAAATCCGCTTCACTTTTATGTCCAAAACTTTCATGAGCAAAAACCCCTGCAGTAGTTGGTGATAATATGCATGTATATATTCCTGGCTTTACAGGTACTGAATTTTTAACAAAATCTATATCTTTTTTTATATTATCCTTAAAGAAATTATGTTTTCCATATAATTTTTCAAATTCTATTTCATATATATTAGTTTTATTGCTTTGAGACATTCCATTAACTAACAAGCTATATCCTAAACATACATAAGCATTCTGAATATCAAATTTAATATTAGTTCCTTTACTTGAGAGTATTTCTTTAATTATATAAGTATCTTGATATTTTATTTCCGAATCTACTACTTCTTCAAATTCTTCTAATAAAGGTAGATAACTTTCTACAAGATTTATCTTATCTGAATTCTTAACATTTAAAATATTATTTTTAACATAGGATAAATCTTCACCCTTATTAACCTCAAATCTGCTTACTACTGGATTTACATAAATATCTTCATTTGGATTTGCTAATTTTGATAACTCGTTAATTTCTTCTTGGATATTTTCTATATTTGTAGTTGAACTATAATACCATCTAATCCCATCATATACACGTATAAAAGCACCTTTCTCTTCACTTAATTTATTTTCTTTTAAATTTCCATTTTCATATATTATATTAGTTCTATTTATTGTTTCTATTCTAACATCTGTGTACAAGTTTTTAGGAAAATTATACATTTAATCACTCCAATCTTCTTATTTATGGAAAATATATTCATGTTACAAATTATATAATAAATTCTTTTTATTGTTAATTCCTCGTTAACCTTTCTTTATGCTTATTGTTTATTTATTTCTTTTTTGTTATTATCTTTCTCAGAAATATTTCTCTACGCCATATAGCTTTTAAAAGCTTTTTAAATCTTAGGAGGAACTTACTATGAAGTTAACACATAAAAAAATTGCACTTATTTTATCTGTTGTTGTATCAATTACAACATTCCCATTAATATCTTGTGATAAAGGTACTTCTAAAACACAAAAAGAAGAAACCAAAGCTACAGACTCAAACAAAATAATAATTGCACATAGAGGTGCTTCTGGATATTTACCAGAACATACTTTAGAAGCTTACTCAATGGCTTATGCTCAAGGAGCTGATTACATAGAAGCTGATGTTAATATTACTAAAGATGGAATCCCTATTGTAATGCATGATATCCACTTAGATACTAACACTAACGTTAATAAAATTTTTCCTGATAGAAAGCGTGAAGATGGAAGATACTATATCGTTGATTTTACTTTAGATGAAATTAAACAACTTTCTGTATCTGAGCGTATTGATTTAGAAACTGGAACTGTTGTTTTTGATAAGAGATTCCCTGCTGAAAAATCTCACTTTGAAGTTCCTACTTTAGCAGAAGAAATCGAATTAATTCAAGGCTTAAATAAAAGTACTGGAAGAAATGTAGGTATATGTCCTGAATTAAAATTTCCTGACTTCTATACTGAAAACGGATTTGATATAGGAAAAATCACTTTAGATTTACTTACTGAATATGGATATAATAAAGAAGATGCTCTTTGTTATATACAATGTTTTGATTCTCCTTATTTAAAAAATTTCGTAGAAAAATCTAATCCAAAATGTAAAATAGTTCAATTAGTTGGAGATCAATCATGGGATGACTGTAAAAATAATGATGTTGCTCATATGCTTTCAACAGAAGGTTTAAAAGAAATTGCTAAATATGCTGATGCCCTTTCACCTTCTGTAGAAGAAATCTTTGACGAAAAAGGTGAAATGAAATTATCTGATCAAGTTTTAAATGAAAACTTAGTTGAAGATTCCCATAAAGCTAATCTTGAAGTTTATCCTTATACTGTACGAAAAGATAGCTTACCTTCTTATGTTAATACTGTTGAAGATCTTATTTCAAAACTGTTATTTGATGCAAATTGCGATGGATTATTCACAGATTTCACTGATATAGGAGTTAAGGTAAAAACAGAAGGTAAAGCACAAAAATAATATAAATAATTGACAATTTCATCTTTATATTAATCTAGAAATTAATAAAAGTTGTATTAAAATTAATTAAATAGCTTTAATACAACTTTCCATTTCTAAAGATATATCCTCTCTTTATTTTTTATTCATTTTTTCACTACAGCTTTTACATATAGGTTCATGATGATCTGTATTTTTCGTGTTTACTTCATAATCTGATAAGCTTTTAAATTTATGACAAACCTTACATCTCTTAAGTGTTTTTGATCTTGCTGCCATAAAAACACCTCCTTTAAGATAATATATTCATTATGTATATAAAATTAGAATTCAATTATCCTAAATATTGATATAAGTTTTATGTTTTAAGAATCTAAAGTTCTTTATTCTCAACCTCAAATTTAATTCTTCTAATTAATTCTTCTAATTTTAAAGTACCTTCATCTCCATTTTTTCTACTACGTAGTGAAATTGCTTTTTCATTTTCTTCTTTTTCACCAACTACAATAATATAAGGAACTCTTTCATTTCTAGTCTCTCTTATTTTATACCCTATCTTTTCACTTCTATAATCAATTTCTACCCTCATTTTATTTTTCTTTAATTCTGCTCTTACCTTTTCAGCATAATCATTAAATTTATCAGATATAGGTAATATCTTAACTTGAACTGGAGCAAGCCATGTTGGAAATTTTCCAGCAAAGTGTTCAATTAATATTCCTATAAATCTTTCTATGCTACCAAAGATAACTCTATGAATAACTATTGGTCTATGCTTTTCTCCATCACTACCTATATACTCTAATTCAAATCTTTGTGGTAATTGAAAATCTAATTGGATTGTACCACATTGCCATGTTCTACCTATGCTATCTTCAAGATGGAAATCAATCTTAGGACCATAGAAAGCTCCGTCCCCTTCATTTATTACATAATCTAAGTTCAATTCTTCTAAGGCACCTTTTAATGAATCTTCTGCTAAATTCCATTCTTCATCACTACCCATAGAATCTTCTGGTCTTGTAGATAATTCTATATGATACTTAAACCCAAACTTAGAATATACCTTATCAATAAGCTCTACTACTCCTTTAATTTCTGACTTTATTTGATCTGGCAACATAAATATATGAGCATCATCTTGAGTAAAAGCTCTAACTCTCATAAGCCCATGTAATGCTCCTGATAATTCATGTCTATGAACTCTTCCAAGTTCCCCAATTCTCATGGGAAAATCTCTATAAGAATGAGATTCTGACTTATATACTAACATTCCCCCAGGACAATTCATTGGTTTTAAAGCAAATTCTTCTTCATCTATCATAGAAGTATACATATTTTCTTTATAATGATACCAATGTCCTGAAGTTTCCCATAACTTTTTATTAAGCATAATTGGTGTTTCCACTTCTACATAACCAGCTTCTAAGTGTAACTCTCTCCAAAATTCAATTAAGTTGTTCTTGAGAACTACTCCTTTGGGTAAGAAAAATGGAAATCCTGGTCCCTCTTCTGCAAAAGTAAATAACTTTAATTCCTTACCAAGCTTTCTATGATCTCTTTTTTTAGCTTCTTCTAAGTTATGAAGATAAGTTTCTAAAGATGTCTTATCAGCAAAAGCTACACCATATACTCTTTGAAGCATTTTATTTTTTTCACTCCCCCTCCAATATGCACCTGCTACTGTTGTAAGCTTAAAAGCTTTTACATATTTAGCAGATGGTATATGAGGCCCTCTACAAAGATCAATGTAATCTCCTTGCTTATATAAAGATATTTTTTCTCCCTCTGGTAGATCATTTATAAGTTCTAATTTGTAAGTTTCATTCTTTTCTTCCATGAGTCTTAAAGCCTCTTCTCTTGAAACATCAACTCTTTCAAACTTCAAATTTTCTCTAATTATATTATTCATTTCCTTTTCAATCTTTTGTAAATCTTCCATTGATAAAGAAGTTTCTATATCGAAGTCATAGTAAAATCCATTTTCTATAGATGGTCCTATTGCAAGCTTTGCGTCTTTATATAATCTTTTTACTGCTTGAGCCATTATATGTGATGTTGAATGTCTAAGTACTTCAATACCTTTTTCATCTTCAGCAGTAAAAATATTCACCTCATCATTTTCTTGTAATTTATAGCTTAGATCTACTAATCTATTATTTACTTCTCCTACTATTGCTTTCTTCCCTAAATTTCTACTAATAGAATTTGCAAGATCAAATACACTAGAATTCTCTTCTACTTCTTTTAATGATCCATCATTTAACTTTATTTTAATTCCCATTTCTATCTTTCCTTTCAAATCTTAATACTAAAAAAGTGGCTTCTCTGCTTTTCTAGTTTTTAAATTTCTATATATTAAAAAAGCATCCATCCCAATACTCTTTTGGGACGAATGCATATATCCGTGGTTCCACCCAAATTAAATTAAAATAATTTAATTTGCTTATATATTTTAACGATTATTACCGATGGCATTTCACTAAAAATTTAGCTACTAAACCATAGCTCCAGGGTAGTTTTTCTTATAGTCATATTTAGAAGTACTTACAGCCGGTGATACTCCCTCTCTTAAAACTGTATTCTATAATACTTTTCCCTATCATTGCTTTTTTCTATTAAGTTTAATATTGTGCGCACATAACTTTTATACATAATTATACAACTATTACAACCATATGTAAATAAACTTAAATCATTTTATTTTCTCTATAAATGTGGTATTATCTACTATGAATTTAAGATTAACTTTTAGGAGGGTTTATTCAAATAATAACGTATTTAACTATTGGTTTTATATTAGCTTTAGCTAATTTTATTATCTTTGAAGATAATAAAAAGATAACTACATTTATAAAAAGTTTATTAATATATATAATTGCTTTTAATATTATGTCATTATCTATTCTAAAATATGTACTAAAAAAGACACTAATACTTTTACCAGAATCTTATACTCCAGCATTATGCATCAAGTATACTGCATTTTCATTTATATTAGGATTTTTAGTTTTAATTTTAAAAGGTATTTTAAACTCTAAGATTCGTTTTGAAAAAATAGAATTTAAATTTACAAAGAAAGCCTTTTTCATAAAACTAGTTTCCATTATATTCTTTATAATTGGAGTAGTTTTTATATTTTTCTCAGATTGGTTTATAGATTACTTTGGACAAATTACTCCAGAACAATTTTTATTTAACCTAAAATCTCCGTTAAAAGGTACAAGCTCTGATATGTCTACAGAAATTTTTAATACTCCTGTATTTGCTATAGTTTCTAGCACTATCTTATTTATACTATTCATAAGCTTTAGTTATGATATATATTTAAAGATAAAAGATACAGAAAAAAAAGTATTATCCCAAAAAGTATTTAAAATAATTTCTAATGTACTAGCTTTATTAGTCCTTGTAGGAGGCGTTACATATGGATTTAACAAACTAAGTCTAAAAAAAGTAATAAAAGAATATTTTGCAAATTCTACTTATTTTGAAGATAATTATGTTGATCCTAGAGAAACAGAACTTACTTTTCCAAGTAAGAAAAGAAACTTAATTCATATTTACTTAGAATCTATTGAAAGTTCATATTTATCAAAAGAACTTGGTGGATATATGGACGATAACTTAATGCCTGAACTAACTGAATTAGCAAAAGAAGGTATTCATTTTTCAAATACTGATACCTTTGGTGGAGCTAATCAAACTTACGGTTCTTCTTGGTCAGTTGCAGGTATGGTTAACATGAGTACTGGTATACCTTTAAAAATACCTATGGACGGTAATTCTTATGGTACTCAAGGATATTTCTTACCTGGTGCAGTAAACTTAGGAGACATCCTAGATGCTCAAGGATATAACCAAACTGTAATGTTTGGAGCTGATGCTGACTTTGGTGGATTAACTACTTTCTTCACTTCTCACGGTAACTATAATATATTTGACGTTAAGGCTGCTAGAGATAAAGGGCTTATACCTAAAGATTATAATGTATGGTGGGGATTTGAGGATGAAAAACTATATAGCTTTGCTAAAGATGAATTAACAAGATTACATTCAGAAGGAAAACCATTCAACTTTACAATGGAAACTGCTGATACTCATTTTCCTGATGGCTATTTATCAGAAAAAAATAATATAAATAAGTATTCATCACAATATGCTAATGTTATTGCATATTCAACTAAAGAAACTGTTGAGTTTATAAATTGGATTAAACAACAACCAGTATGGACCAAAAATTCTTTGAAAACTTTGATCCATCTTATCGTAGAACTACTTTTAACTTAATACTTAATGCTCCAATAACTACTGATAACACTAAAAATAGAGAATTTGCGCCTTTTGATATGTTTCCTACTATATTAGCTAGCTTAGGCGTAGATATTGAAGGTAATAAATTAGCTCTTGGTACTAATTTATTCTCTAATGAAAAAACTTTAATTGAAAAAGATGGAATAGATAATGTTAATGAACAATTAGAAAGTAATAGCAATTTCTTTAATGATGAATTTATAAATATAAGTAAAACTAGTGTTTTTGATAATAAACTAGTAAAATATAAAGAATAAAATTTAACAGGTGTTACATTTAGTTGTAACACCTGTTAAATTTTAATGACTTATTTAGTTTTATTAATATGTTTGTTATGACTATATCTATCTTTTCCTATAAGGGAAAGTAAAATACTCATAAGCATTATTATCATAATTATAAGAACTGAATTTGTAACCGAAATCTCAATTTTAAAAAATAAAGCTACAAGCTTCCATCCGGTAAACATTAATATTAACCCTACACCATATTTCATATATTTAAACATGTCATTCATTTTTGCCAAAATGTAATACATGCTTCTAAGACCAAGTATTGCAAAGATATTTGATGTATAAACTATAAAGGTATCAGTAGTAATTGAAAAAATAGCAGGTATTGAATCTATAGCAAATACTACATCTGAGAATTCTATTACAACAAGAACTGCTAAAAGAGGAGTTGCATATAAAACTTTATTCTTTCTTATAAGAAACTTATCTCCATAACATTCATTTGTAATAGGCATTATTTTTCTTAATATTTTAAATGCAAAATTATTTTGAACATTTATATTGTCTTCATAACCAAACAACATCTTTAATCCACTATATAATAAAACAATACCAAATATAGTTAATACAAAATGAAACTTATTTACTATATCAGCTCCAAGTAATATAAATATAAGTCTTAATATCATTGCGCCTAAAACTCCAAATAATAATACTCTTTCCTGATATTCTTCTCTTATTTTAAAACTTGAAAATATCATTAAAAACAAAAATAAATTATCCAAACTTAGAGACATTTCAACTATATATCCACCAAAATACTCTACAGCAGCAGTTTCACCTCTAGTAAAAAAAATATATATATTAAACAATAGGGCTAAGCTAATCCAAAATATTAAAGTGCGCAAATGCTTTTGAGTCTTCACCTACAACTTACCTCCAAAATAAATTTACATAGTATATGTATATTCTTTTAAGCAAAAAAAATCCCAAAACATAATATAACTTTATTAAGTAAATTATGTTTTGGGATTTATCTTTTAATAAATCACTTGAAATTTTATGTTCCACAATAAGTTTTATATCTACAACTAAATTCTTTATGCACCTTTGTATATTCTTCTTTAACCTCAGAATAATCATATGGGTTTGAAATAACCTTTAATAAAGAATCCATTACACTATAATCATTATTATTTGCTGCATCTAATGCTTCCTCTACACGATGATTTCGTGGTATTACATATGGATTATTACTTTCCATAAGTTCTCTAATTTCTTCTTTTGACTTATTTTGTCTAGATAATCTCTCTTGCCACTTATCATACCAATTTTTAAATTCTTCTTTATTATTAAATTCTAATTCATCTATATTTCCTATTGTTAATATTCTAAAAGTATTAGTATAATCTCCTTCATTCTCTTTCATAATATTCAGAATAGATTTAATTAGTTCTTCATCTTCCTTTTCTTCATTAAATATTCCAAGCTTTTTTCTCATTCCAGAAATATAGTAACTTTTATATAAATTATTAAAATTCAAAACTTCTTTTTCAGCTATTTTTACTGCTTCATCTTGATTTTTATTTAATAGTGGTAGTATACTTTCTGCAAATCTTGCAAGATTCCATACTCCAATATTAGGCTGATTTTCATAAGCATATCTGCCATTAGTATCAATTGAACTGAATACTGTTCTAGGATTATATGTATCCATAAAAGCACAAGGACCATAATCAATTGTTTCTCCACTAATAGTCATATTATCTGTATTCATAACACCATGAATAAAACCTATTAATTGCCACTTTGCTATAAGACTTGCTTGATTCTTTACTACTTCTTTTAAGAAAAGAATATACTTATCTTTTTCTTTACTTATATATTTATAATGTCTATCTATAGCATAATCTGCTAATGCTTTAAGATCTTCAAAGTCGCCCCACTTTGCTGCATATTCAAAAGTTCCTACACGAAGGTGACTTTTAGCTACACGAACTAATAATGCACCTTGTAAAATCTCTTCTCTAATTACATCTTCACCTGTTGTAAGTACAGCTAAGCTACGAGTTGTTGGAATATTTAGCGCTTTCATTCCTTCACTTATAATATATTCTCTAAGCATTGGCCCAAGTGCTGCCTTACCATCTCCTCCTCTTGAATATATAGTTCTTCCAGCTCCCTTTAATTGAATATCAAAAACTTCACCATTCTTAGTTAAATGTTCTCCTAAAAGAACTGCTCTTCCATCTCCTAGCATTGTAAAATATCCAAATTGATGACCTGCATAAGCTTGTGATATAGGATTGCTTCCTTCTATTATTTTATTTCCTGAAAGTACTTTTACTCCATAATCATTTTTTAATTCTTCCGCATTTATACCTAACTCTTTAGCATAAGTATAGTTTAATGCTACTATTCTAGGTTTAGGTACATGGTCAGGTTTCTGTTCACTGTAAAATATCTCAGGTAATTTAGAATAAGTACTTTTTAAATTAAATATTTTTTCTGTGTCTACATCTTTCACATTATCACCCTTTTCATATAAATAAAAATACTTAATGTCATATTATTTTGCCCTTTATTTTTCTCTTAATACGATAAAAAGGACAGCTAAACTTTAAGCTATCCTTTTTAATATTTTAAGAAATCAAATTCATATCTTATTTGCTTATATATTTACTTATTGAATCAATATATTCTTCAAAATCGCCTAAATGATTTTCTATTATCATTTGTACAATCTTCATATTTACGCTTTCATAATTATGAACAGCTATATTTCTAAATCCAACCATAGATTTCATTTTATTGGCTAATACCTTTTCTATAACTTTATTAACTTCTAAAACCTCAAAAGCATCTCTACTATTTTGAGGAATTCCTAGTTTTTTTTCTGAAACTATGTGCATAGCAAGATCTATAGAACACTCACAAGCCCTTTGTATATTTAATATAATTGAGTCTTGCTTTGTATAATCATCTAAGTTTTGTGGATTTCCTTCATATACTTCATTTATTCTATTTATACACCTTTCGATACTAGCTATTTTATTGTAAATTACGTCTCTTACCATATACACTCCCACTGCTTTCAATATTTTTTAATATTTCTCCTCTCTCTTCATTTAATAGAGCATATTCTTTTAAACTTCTCATTTCAAAATATGCTCTTTTTATCTCATCATTACAAAAAATTTTTTTTCCATTTCCAATAATCTGTGCCTTCAATACAGTAGATGTCTTTTTTAAATCTATCAAATCACAATCTCTATTAAATACATTAGCTATTTCTTGAGCTTTCATAAAAGTTCTATATTCATCTATATCATCATCACTTAAAAATGCAATATCCACATCACTATCTAATCGTAATTCCCCTCTACTAGCAGACCCAAATAAATATACTGTGTTTACATTAAACTCCTCTAATAACTTAATTGCATTATTTATGTTATTATCAAAATTCATATATTTCACCTACCTTTACTATAATTATACACTATATCATTAATAAATAATCCCTTAAAGAATATCTTCCCTTAATATTAAAATTTAAAATGTATCTTTAGCCTCTTTTATATATGGATTTTTATAAAAAGAATATATAAGTTGAATACACATTAAACACCAAATAACAGGCTCACATATAATTACTCCAAAATAATTTAACTTTGGAATAAATAATATTACAAATACTACCTTACCTAAAAACTCAATAATACTTGAAACTAATGGTACCACTTTTTTACCTAAACCTTGAAGGGAATTTCTCAAATTTAAAAGTACGCCTAAAACTCCATAAAAAGGTGCATTAAATATTAAATATTTTGCTCCATTTTCAATTACAATCTCTTCACTAGAACCAGATAATACTCTAATTAAAGTTGGTGCTACAAATAATAATATTATTGATATTGTTATTCCCCATAAAATAACTAAAATATTAGCATATCTAACTCCTTTTCTTATTCTTTTTCCTTCATTTGCACCTTTATTTTGAGATACAAAGGTTGAAACTGCTAAAGCTATTGTTGCTGCTGGCATTGCACAAAAAGCATTAAGTTTACGTGCTGCCGTATGTCCTGCTATTACTAAATAACCTAAATTATTAATAGCTACTTGTAAAATAACAGTTCCTGTTGATACAATACATAACATAAATCCCATTGAAAGGCCTTGTCCTAATAATTCCTTATATAATTCTCTATCAAAAACAAAGTGTTTTTTACTTGGAATAAGTATAGAAGCCTTTTTATAAATATAAATCACACATAATATAACTGAAATTCCTTGAGCAATAACAGTAGCTACAGCAGCACCCTTTATCCCCATATTAAATCTTGTAATAAATAATATATCCATAATAACATTTAATGCTGAAGAAATAACTAGAAAAACTAGAGGCATAAAACTATTTCCTATTGCTCTCAGTAATCCTGCACACAAATTATAAGCAAACATAATCCCAACAAATATTGTAACTGTTGAAATATATGTATAGGATTCTTCAATAATATTGTCTGGTGTATTTAGAAATTGTAATAAAGGATACAAAAAAACTTTTGATAAAATCATTATTATTATTGTTACAAAAATACCTATAACAATTGATCCTGCTACAGATCTTTTTAATAATTCCTTATCCCTTAATCCATAACATCTAGCTACAACTATACTAAGCCCATTTCCTATTCCTAAAGCAAAACCTATTAATAATTCATATATAGCTGCACATGCACCTATAGCTGCTAAAGATATATCACCTAAATAATTTCCTACAATCATAGTATCCATTGTGTTATATAATTGTTGAAATACATTTGATATAAAAATAGGTATTGCAAAAATTATTAACGATTTTAATATATTTCCTTTTATTAAATCTACATTCAAGTTAATCATTTTTTTCTCCTCTTCATCTCTATTTTTTATATTTATAATATACTACATAATATTCATTTAATGTAAATATATTTCTATAGGTATAATAACATCCCCATTACACATTTCCCAATTTTACCATTTTGCTATAAAAAACAAAAGGCCCATTTAAAATAAAACGAACCTTTTTTATCTCCTATGTACTATTTTAAATTATCTTGTAACCAATTATGTATATCTTCAAAAACTTCTTCACAATTAATTTCATTTAAAATTTCATGACGAGCATCTTTATATAGCTTAATCTTTATATCTTTAATTCCAAGATTTTTATATTGATTAAATACCTTATTTACTCCAACACCATTAGCACCTACAGGATCCTTATCTCCTGCTACAAAAAATATTGGCATATCCTTTGGAATTTTATCTATGTTTTCTTTCTTATTTATAAAATGAAGCGTATTAAAAAGAGTTTCATAACCATTTAAAGTAAATAAGAAATTACAATATTTATTTGATTTATATGCATCTACAATACTTTCATCCCTTGTAAGCCAATCATATTCTGTTCTAACAGGTTTAAACTTATTATTATATGTTCCAAAACTTAACTTGTTAACTAACTTACTACGATGTTTACTTCCCTTAATTTTAGTTAATACTTTTACTATTGTTCTAGCTGTATAAATTAATAATTTAGGTTGTCCACCAGTTCCCATAATGATGGTACCATCTACTTCATTTCCATAAGTCATTATATATCTTCTAACCATAAATGATCCCATACTATGACCTAGAATATAATAAGGAACCTTTGGATATTTATTTTTAGTATACTTTGTTATTTCATATAAATCATCTACAACTGTTTTGCTTCCATCCTCTGCAGGAAAATATCCAAGTTCTTCATCATTTGCTGCTGTTAACCCATGACCTAAATGATCTCCACCTATTACTAAGATTCCTCTTTCATTTAAGTATTTAGCAAATTTATCATATCTATCAATATATTCAATCATACCATGTGAAAGTTGTAAAATTGCTTTTATATTTCCTTCTGGTGCCCATTCAATTACATGTAATTTGTTACTTCCATTTGTTGATGGAATTAAAATTTCTTTTTTATTCGCCATAAATCCTCCTCCAATTTTCCACCATCATTTTATTTTATATAAATTTAAATTAGATTTAATTAAAATTTATATCTAATTTTTATTATTATATATTCCTTATTTATTTGCAAATAACTACATATATTTTTATATATCCTTACAAGTAATCTTAAGAATTTCTTTTTTATTTAATATACCTTTTTCTATAACTCTTGTAGCTTGCTTCATCTTTATTTCTTCAAATAATTTTCTAACAGAACGTCCATTACCAAAGTTATTATCTTTATTAGCTACCATATCTTCAAAAACATCTTTTAACTTATTATAAGCATCTCTAGCAATACTATAATTTTCATTTCTACATAATATCTTAAATATTTTTAATAATTCCTCTTGATTGTAATCTTTAAACTCAATATTATACTTAACTCTACTTTCTAAACCTGGATTTAATTCCATAAGTTTATTCATTTCTTCTGTATATCCAGCCATGATAACAACAAACTTATCTCTATTATCTTCCATTTCTTTAATTAAGGTAGCTATAGCTTCCTTACCAAAATCATTTTCTGTATTTCCATTTAAACTATAGGCTTCATCTATAAAAAGTACTCCTCCATAGGCCTCTTTTATCTTATCTAAAGTCTTTGGAGCAGTTTGCCCAACATATTCTCCTACTAAATCGCTTCTAGTAACCTCTACTATTTGACCTTTTTTCAATATACCCATTGCATTTAACATCTTAGCCATTATTCTCGCTACTGTAGTTTTACCAGTACCAGGGTTTCCAGTAAAAATCATATTAAGACTAATATCACTACATTTTATACCCATCTCTTCTTTTCTATGTCTAAGTTCTAAGGTGTTAAGTAGCCCTTTAATAACATCCTTTACCTCCCTAAGTCCTACCAAGTTTTCAAGTTCTTCTTCTAATTCTTTAATATTGTCCCTTGCTGTAAAATTTAAATCTACTCCAAAATCTTCAGAATCTAAAGTTGTAAGCTCTTCTTTTGAACTAGTAGTATCCCCTATTCTAAAAGCTCTTTCACGAATAGCTTCTTCTAAAATATTTCTAGCTGTTCTTGCATTTGCAAAATTATCATCTATCTTTTTCATATTTATCTTTTTTAGAAATGAACTTTTGCCATCTGCAATTAACTTGTATTCATCTACACTTGCCATATTTTCAGCAATTGTTAATAACTCCTCATCAGAATAATCTTCAAATTCTATTTTCAAATTAATTCTACTTTCTAACCCTGGATTTAGTTTCATTAATTTTCGCATTTCTTTACTATATCCAGCTAAGATTACAGTAAATTTTCCTCTTGAATCTTCCATAGCCTTTAAAAGAGTCTCAATTGCTTCTTTTCCATAATCATTACTATCTTGTCCACCTTTGGCTAAAGTATAAGCTTCATCAATAAATAATATGCCTCCCATAGATTTATCTATAGCTTTTTTAGTAAGCTTTGCAGTTTCACCAATATACTTTCCTACAATATCACTTCTATCTACTTCTATTAGATGTCCTTTTTCTAATATACCAAGATAATAAAATATATCACCAATAAGTCTTGCAACTGTTGTCTTTCCAGTTCCAGGATTACCAGAAAATAAAAAGTGATATGATTTTTCCATTTTACTATCTATTCCTAGTACCTTTTCTCTATTTTTTTCATATTTAACAAGCTGAACTATTTTATTAACTTCTTTTTTAACATTTTTTAACCCAGTTAATGCATTAAGTTTTTCTAATGCATCTTCAAGTGAAGAAGAATTTCTATCTATATCACTTTTCTTTTCTGCCTTACTAGAACTTGAATGCTTTTCACGTATCTTTTCTTCCTTAGGTCCCTCTACTTTTTTATTAGGAATTTCATTATTTTCCCCTTGCTCTATACACTCAATTATTTCATCAATATTATTAAGTATTGGATCTTTGAATTCTATATTTTTGCCATACTTTATATTTATAGATTCAGATATTTCTATATTAAAGCTATAATCTAAAAATTCATTAAATACATCCTTATTAGAATCATTTACAGTTGTCTTACCTATAAACTTTTTGTACATATTACTTACATACTTAGTTACCTTTATAGATACATAGCCTTCTTGACAATTAACTATTACATTCCTACATTCTTTTAAACATAAATAATACTGTTCATCTAAATATAATAATTTTATAATATCCAAATTCAAATCTTCATCAAACCCTAAAGTTCTAGCTTTATATAATAATTCTAATGTTTCCCCTGTCTCTGCACCTATTATTATATAAATTTCGCTTATAAGTCTTATTGCTTTAAAATTATTTTCATCTATTTCTACAGCACTAACTGCAAAAGATAAAGAATCTTCATAGTTACGACGTAAATATTCTATTCTACCTAAAACAATTATTGCATCTAAATCTTTATTATCTAATTCATAAGCTTTATAAGCATAATTATAAGAATTCTCTATATCATTAATGCCTAAAAAATATAAACTAATAAGACTAAGATACTGATCTTTTTCTTTATCTAAAACTATGGCTTTTTTAAAATTTTTATCTGCTTTTACATATTCCTTAGCATTAAGATATATTATAGATAAAAGATAATATAAACCTGGATGACTAGGAAAACAATTAATTGAACTTTCTAGAATTGTGGTACATTTATTAAATTCTCTAAAATTGCTATAACTCATAATTTCTTTCTTCATTTCATTGAATTGTACCTTATCAAAAAGATTTATATACTTCATTGTTTATTCCTTTCGAAACTTTATTTCACACAGAAATATTTTTTATGTATTATTAAATTATACCAAATTTATTATATTAGAATAATGTTTTGAAGCATAATTAACAAAATATAAACAAAATTAATCTAAAAAACCATTTAAAATTTCCTAGTACTTTATTATATTTAAAATAAAAAATCATCATCCATAAAATCATCATAGTAATCTTCATACATTTCTTTATTTCTTACTATATCTTTATAATCATCTACTATATCTTTGTCTATTAAATCCATAAACTTTAAATACTTTAAATACTGATTTATAGATGTTATTTCTGCCTTTACATTTGACTTACTTGTTGCAACTTTTGGAATATAAAAATCTATTAAAAACTGATGAATAGAGTCTTTGTTTATATATTTTAAATCCTCTAACTTTTTCATATTCATATACTCTACAATGTAGATCTCCACATTTTCACAATGATTAATGCAAGTTTTTTCTTTCAAGTTTTTATTATTATATAAAAAGTTATAAAATTCATCTAAATGCTCTTTTATTTCAGCTGAAATATATTCATTTAGAAACTCCTCTTCAAAATTAAAATTTGATACATTATCTAATATATTTAATAATTGATTTGAATAATCTTTTTTTATTCTTAAATATTCATCTATACATTCATTTAATAATTCAGTGTTATCTTCTTTAAATGTTTTTCCCATAAATTCATTTTTAAAGTTAAGTAAAGATTTTTGTCCAAGCTTTGTAAGTTCATGAACAGACTCTAAAGAGAATAATATTTCTATTCCTGATTCATTTAATACGGACATCTTCATAAGGTTCACAAATAATTCAATAAAGAAACATTCTTCATAAATAGGACTAATTATTCCTAAATAATATCCAAAAATGCAAGTAAAATTAATATCTATACTTACTCCTAATTTTATAGTTTTCATTTTCCATAACATATCATCATCTAATAAAAAGCTCATCATTTTATTTTCTAAATCATATGATTCTTCAATTGAGTCTTCTTTATCTATAAAATTATAGAAATCTTCATTTGTAATACAATTATCTAAAAGCTTCAAAATAATATTTGATTCTTTAATACTATATTCATTTTTTATCTTTTCTTCTGAAATATCTATACTACTTTTTATTATCTTATTTATTTTTTCAGAATTAGCTAAACCTTTATATTCATTATATTTATCTCCAAGTTGATATACTTGACACCCTATAGATCTTATTTCTTTTAGTATCCCTATTTTAACAGCTAGATCTAATAAATATTCAATGTAATATCCACTTCTAAAATTAATTTCATTAATTATTTTTTCACCTTGATCTAATATATAAATATTATCCTCTCTTTTTATAAGTGTAGGATTACAATAATCAACTAATATATCTAAATCATCTACTACTGGGCTCATCTCTTCTGAATACACTATCCATCTAACTTTAAATGAAACATTACAATTATCTATAGATATATCCATATGAGGTATAATAGTGTACGCTCCTTTTTTTATATCTTGTGCAATAGTATTTATTATGTAATTTGGCGTTAAATATGTTTCTTCTAGTATTGGAGAGAATAACCACTTTCTAAATATGGTATCTCTATAGTTTGATAATACAAATTCAACTGTATCATCTGAATTTTCATAGCTCTCCATATATTCTTTCTTAAATTCTTCTAATAATTTACTTACTCTTTTATCTTTTGATATCTTTTCAATTAAATTTTTCATATACTTCCTCTTTCAACTTTTTATATATTATTTCCCACAATTCAATAAGTATACAATAATTTTTCAACTTATTATATTAATAATATCATCTCCATATTTTAAAACCTTCTTCTCTCCAACCCCTCTAATATCAAAAAGTTCTTCCTTAGATTTTGGCATTTTATTCACAATCTCAATTAAAGTGGCATCAGAGAAAATTATATATGGTCTAATACCTTCCTTATTTGCACGTTCTCTTCTCCACAGCTTAAGTTTATTAAATAATTCCTTATTTAAAGGAACTTCCTCTTCTTTTATTAAAGCAACAACTTTTCTATCACCTTTTAAAATCTCCATAGATTTTTTGTTTAACTTAAGCATAGAATAAGTACCTTCCTTAAGATTAACATACTCTTGAGCTAGTAATTCCTTAATTAAGCCTCTAATAAAACTTGAACTATATTCTTTCATTATTCCAAAGGTTGTAATAGAATTTAACCTATTTTGAATTATTTTAGGGCCTCTAATTCCTCTGACAATATCTATAAGTACTGATATACCATAAGCTTCTCTAGTTCTAAAAACTGTTGATAATATCATTTGTGCTTCTCTAGTAAAATCTCTAAGTTCATCATTAGATAAACAATTACTACAATTACCACAATAAGTTAAATTCCACTCCTTATTAAAATACCTTAATATATTACTTCTATAACATCCTGTCTCTTCACAAAAATCTATCATAGATTGAAGCTTTCTTAAAGCAATTTCTCTTCTATTTAAGCCACTACTTTTATTTATTACAAACTCAACCCTTCTTATATCTTCTCTATTATAAAAAAGATAGCAATCGCAAGGGGCACCATCTCTACCACCTCTACCAATCTCTTGATAATAACTTTCCAAATTTTTAGGTATACTTGAATGTACTATATATCTTATATTTGATTTGTCTATTCCCATACCAAAAGCATTTGTTGCTATCATAGTATTAAACCTTTCATTTAAAAAGTCTTCTTGATTTTGTTTCTTTATACTATCATCTAATCCACCATGATAAATCCCAACACTGTACCCTATATCACTTAAATGATAATATAAAATTTCTGCTTCTTTTCTTGAAAGACAATATACTATTCCTGATTCATCTTCATGATTTTGTATTATGGTCTTTATTCCTTCAAGCTTATCTTCTTCTTTATAAACATTAATACTTAAATTTTCTCTATTAATATTCCCATTAAAAACATAAGGATTTCTTAAAGCTAAAAGATTCATTGAATCTGACTTTACCTCATCTGTTGCTGTTCCTGTAAATGCTGATAATACTGGTCTAGTATTTAAACTTTCTACAAATGGTTTTATATATCTATAACTTATTCTAAAATCATGTCCCCATTCTGAAACACAATGTGCTTCATCTATTGCCACTTGAGAAACTTTTAATTTCTTAATCATTTGAATAAATATTTTTGACTCAAGCCTTTCTGGTGCAATATATATAAGCTTATATAATCCTAAAGATGCATCTTTTAATATTTCTTTTATTTCATCCATACTTTGAGTACTATTTATGTAAACTGCATTAATTCCATTTTCTCTTAATGCATCAACTTGATCTTTCATTAAAGATATTAATGGAGAAATTACTAAACTTATTCCTTCCATAATAAGAGCAGGCACTTGATAACAAATAGATTTTCCTGCACCTGTTGGCATTATGCAAAATACATCTTTAGATAATAAAATATTCATTATTATATTTAATTGGCCTGGTCTAAAACTTTCATAGCCAAAAAATTTTTTTAATGCATATTCTGCTTTTTCTCTAATATTCATTTTTTATGCCTCCTTCTTATTTTAACTCTTCTCCATTTTACTCTATTTTAATCATTAACCAAAATTTTTTATATATATTTTTTATTTTTTTAACACATACTAAGCTTGAAAATAAATAAAGGAGATGTTAAAGATGCCAATGAAAGCACAAGACTATGTTAATCAAGGAATGAGTACAGTACAAAATGCTGTAAGTTCATTACAACAAGCTGCAAATTCTGCTGAAAAGCCAGAAAATAAAGCTAAAATTCAAGAAGCTATGCAAGCTTTAAATTCTGCTTGTAGCTGTTTATCTAATTATCAAGACTAAAAAAAGGGGTGTCGTATAATTTATAATTAAGAATTTAAATTCTCAATTAAAGTTTAATGCGACCCCCATTTTAAATCTAATATTTATAGATTATTTATTATATAACTCATAAAAATGATTAGTAGGACCAATACCTTTTCCTAATTTAAATCCATGTTCTATAGCCACAGTTACATATCTCTTTCCTTCCTTAACTGCCTCTTCTATATCCATTCCTTTAGCAAGTCCTGCTGCAATAGCTGATGAAAGAGTACATCCTGTTCCATGAGTATGTTTATTATTTAATCTTTCATGCTTTAAATATATAAACTTTTCCCCATCATATAATACATCAGTTGCATCTCCCTCAAGATGCCCACCTTTTACTAAAACATAATTTACCCCAAGCTTTCTTAATTCTTTGCAAGCCTTTTCCATTTCTTCAACATTAGTTATCTTTATACCTAAAATCTCTTCTGCTTCTGGTAAATTAGGAGTAATTAAAGTAGCTAAAGGAAATAATTCTTTAATTAAAGTTTCCTTTGCATCTACTGACAAAAGATTGCATCCACTTTTTGAAACCATAACTGGATCTAACACTACTGGTGGCAAAGAATCAACCTTTTTTAAAGCCCTAGCTATAGCTTTAATAGATTCTATTTTTGAAACCATTCCTATCTTTATGGCATCTACCTCTATATCATCAAATATAGCTTTTATTTGTGATTCTATCATTTTAGGAGATACATCCTCTATATCAATAACCCCTTGAGTATTTTGAGCTGTAATTGCTGTAATAACACTCATAGCAAATACACCATTTGCTGACATAGACTTAATATCTGCTTGTATTCCTGCTCCTCCTGAAGAATCTGATCCTGCAATTGTTAATGCTGTTTTCACTTTAAATTACCTTCCCTCTTATTATTAATTACTTTGCTCAACTAAAATCTTACTTATAGCTGGTATCTTTAAAAACATATATGCAATAATTGAACCACCTATACAACTTATAGAAAAAGGAATAATATATGCAAATAAAGCAACTTCCTTCCCTAAAACTAAGGTAGCTATTGGATAGGCTACTATTGCTCCTATTATTCCTGTTCCAATAATTTCTCCTACTACAGCCATTTCTATCTTGTTAAAACTTTTAAATAAAATTCCAGATAAAACTGCACCTATCATACTTCCTGGAAAAGCTAATAAACTTCCTGTTGCTAATATATTTCTTAATACTGAAGTTATAAATGCATTTCCTAAAGCATATGAAGGTCCTAATATAACTGCTGTTATTACATTTATAAAATGTTGAACTGGAGACATCTTTGCTCCAAAAATAGGTATAGAAAAAGCTCCAAATATGGTGGCAATAGCTATTAATAATCCACTTATAGCTACTTTAAATGCTATACTTTTATCTTTCATTTAAAATCACCTCTTTTGTAAAAAGGCGTAGATTTTTAAAATCTACGCCTCCATATATCTTAGCACAAAAGCCAACTTATTCCTCTTTATTCTAACACCTTTTTTATTCTCCGTAAACTTTCTTTTTAAGTTTAAGACCAGCCTTAGTAATAGCTACACCACCTAAAGCAGTTTCTCTTAAGGATTCTGGTAAACTCTTACCTACCTTATACATAGCTGCTAAAGCATCATCAAAAGGTATCTTAGAATCTACACCCGCCATTACTAAATCAGCTGTACATAATGCACTTATAGCTCCTGAAGAATTTCTTTTTGCACATGGAATTTCTACAAGACCAGCTACAGGGTCACATACTAATCCTAATATATTCTTAAATACTATAGCAGCTGCATCTAAACTCATTTTAGGAGTTCCACCCATCATTTCAACTACTGCTGCTGCTCCCATAGCTGCTGCAGAACCACATTCTGCTTGACATCCACCTTCTGCTCCTGCCATAGTTGCATTCATACCAATTATTACACCTACTGCTGATGATGCAAAAAGAGCTTTTATTATTTCATCATCATTTTTATTTAACTTTTTAGCTGCTGTAAGCACTACTGCTGGCAATATTCCACAAGATCCTGCTGTAGGGCAAGCTACTATTCTTCCCATAGAAGCATTAACTTCTGATGAAGATAGAGCCATTGCCATTGCCATAATCATGGTATTTCCAGTTAAACTTTCACCTTTTTCTAAATACTTTCTAAGCTTATAAGCATCCCCACCAATAAGTCCTGTAACAGAGAATACTTCCTTCTCCATACCAGCTTCTGCTGATTCTCTCATTACTGCTAAATTAGTTTTCATTCTCTCGAATAATTCTTCTCTAGAGATATCTCTACTTTCCATTTCGTATCTTATAGCATATTCACTTAGAGAAATATTTTCTTCTTTACATATTTCTAAAAGTTCTTCTCCACTTCTTGCTATTTTCATCTTATTCACCTTCCTTGACAGGATTTATGTTTATTACTCTATTTATATGATTTATATTTTCTATTTCTTTTATTATACTTGGCTCAATTTTGCAATCTACTTCAAATACCATAGTAGCATCTTTACCTCTTTGGCTTCTAAATACTTTCATAAAAGCAATATTTATTCCTTCAAAATAAAGAATAGCTGTTACTTTTGATACAATTCCTGGTATATCTTGATGAGATATAATAAGTGTTGGGTAATCACCTGTAAACTCAACACTATCACCATTTACTTCTGTAATTACTATACTTCCTCCACCTATTGATGAACCCATTATTTCATAATGCTCACCTAATTTATTTTCTATTAAAAACTTTACTGTATTAGGATGAACATCCCCTAAATCTGCTTCTACAAATTCAATTGATAAGCCAATTTCTTTTGCAATATTTAAAGAATCTCTAAGTCTTACATCACTTGGTTCCATTCCTAATATTCCTGCTACTAATGCTCTATCAGTACCATGACCTTTATAAGTTTTTCCAAAAGATCCATGCAATAAAAACTTAACACTCTTAAATTCCCCATGAGCTATGGATCTTGCAACCTTCCCTAGTCTTGCTGCCCCCGCAGTATGTGAGCTAGATGGTCCAACCATTATAGGACCTAATATATCAAAAACACCTGGATTTGTCATAACTTTATCTCCTTTTATCCTAAGCTTTAAATTACCTAATCTAAGTTTAAGCAAAACCCCTTCTTTATTCAAGATAATAAGACATTATTCTTAATAAAAAAATAAAAAATACTTCAGGAATTTTAATTTTAAAAATAAATATTAACATTAATATCAAAAAAATAAGTGTAAATTATGAAATCACTTCACTTTAAAGCATACATTCATAGTTTACACTTAATCCTTTTTAATATTTATAGAAACAACTTCCCCCTATAAATTCTCTAAGTATTGAGTTTTCTGGAACATCTTTAAATTCAATTTCTTTAAAGAAATTTAAAAATGATTTTAATCTAACTGCTTCATTATATACAGGACTATGTTTTTCAATTTTATCTAATTCTTTTAATGCATATTTTTTAAGAACACTAAGCTCATATACTAAGGTTGAATTAAACATAGCATCTGCCTCTTCTTGGTATATAAATATATTTTGCTTCTCTCCTTTTTTTATAGAAGGCCACATGTTTAAAGTTTCCTCAGCACCATATCCTCTAGAAAGAAAATCTCTAACTATTCTTCTAATCTTTCTTACATCAGTTGTAGCTATTCTATTGTGATTGTCTAAACTTAATTGAGTTAAAGCAGAAATATATATTTTAAACTTATTTTTATCTTGAACTCCAGACGTAAGAATAGGATTTAATCCATGAATTCCTTCTACTACTAATACACCATTATCAGGTAAACTTAACTTATTATCAAGCCATTCTCTCTTTCCAGTTTTAAAATTATAACTAGGTATTTCTACTTCTTCTCCCTGTAATAATTTATTTAAATCTTTATTAAATAATTTCAAATCAATGGAATTAATAGATTCAAAATCATAGTTTCCATCTTCATCTTTAGGAGTATTCTCTCTGTCTAAAAAATAATCATCTAAAGAAATAGGTATTGGAATAAGACCATTCACCCTTAATTGAATTCCTAATCTATTAGCAAAAGTAGTTTTTCCTGAAGATGATGGACCTGATATTAAGACTACTTTTACATCCTTTTTATTAACTATTTGATCAGCTATTTCAGCTATTTTCTTTTCATGAAGTGCTTCTGATACTAATATTACCTCTCTTAAATTACCATTTAAAACTTTGTTATTTAAGCTCCCTACTTCACTAATACCCAATATTCTTAACCACTCTTTTGTTTCATAAAATATTGCTGCAAGTCTTTTTTGCTCCTTAAAATCATGTAACCTTGTAATATCAGTCTCTTTTGGATTTCTAAGCACAAAACCATGAGCATACTTAATAACATCAAAAGCTTTTATAATTCCTGTAGAATATCCCATATTGCCATAAAAATAATCGTATCTTCCTTCAAGTTCATATAAGCTTACTTTGCTAAAATCCATTTGTTTAAGAAGTAAAACTTTATCTTCCATTCCATAATCCTCAAATATTTTTATAGCTTTTTCTTTATCCACAGATATCTTTTTTATTTCTACGTCTCTGTTAATAAGTTCTGTCATCTTTTCTTTTATTAATTTAACTTCTTTCATAGTTAAAGGATCTTTTTTATGTATTTCTCCAAAAATCCCCTTAGATATAGAATGTTCCATAGTTATTTTTGCATCTTTAAATATATCTAGAGCAACCTTAATAAAAATAAATTGAAGAGTTCTAGAATATACTTTCCACCCAACTTCACTATTAACAGAAATAACTCTTAATTTTCCTGATGCAGGAACTTTCATTCCTAATTCATAGTAATCTCCATCTAATTCACATAAAACCACGTCTTTATCCATATAGTATTCATCTACTACTTCCTTAAATGTAGTTTCCTGATTTATGCTTATTATTTTTTGATTTTCTAATTTCAAATTAACCTTTCCCATAAAATTTCCTCCAAAATAAAAATATTCACCCTATAATTCCATTATATAACAAAGTGTTACTATGATTAAATATCACCTTTTAGAATATTTACATCTAAAATTCCAAATACTATTTTTAAGAGGTGTATTTTATGTTTATTGTTTTTATTAGAACCGCAATTTTATATACATTAGTAGTAATTGTTATGAGAATAATGGGCAAACGTCAAATTGGTGAACTTCAACCTTATGAATTTGTTATTACTATAATGATTTCAGATTTAGCATCTTTACCTATGCAAGATACAAGATTCCCATTACTTTTAGGAATTATACCAATAATAACTTTATTATTTTTAAAAGTTATGCTTTCACAACTAGAACTAAAAAGTCAACTTATTAGAAAGTTTGTCAATGGTGAGCCTTGTATAGTAATTTGTAAAGGTAAAATTAATTATAGTGTAATAAAAAAACAACAAATAAATATTGATGAAATTATGGAGGAAATTCGTCTTGCCGGTTACTTTGATTTAGAAGAAATTCAATATGCTATATTAGAAAACAATGGTCAACTATCTATACTTCCTACTAGCCAAAGTTCTAGTTCTGGAAGTAATACTATCAATACTTCTTGTGCAGCTTCTAGTGAAACATCTACAGTTAGAACTGGTGGCTCAAATAGTAATAGTAATAATAATTCTAATACTAAAAATACTAAGGAAAAACCACCTTTTTTACCTAAAATTCTTATTACTGATGGTAAAATTAATACCAATTCCTTAACTAGTATAAATAAGGATAAGGATTGGATTACTAACGTATTAAAAAATCATAATATAGATTCTATTGATCAAGTATTAATTGCTATGTATGATACTCAAGGTAGATTTAGATATCAACTTTTTGATGAATATGAAAAGGAGAATAAAAAATGAAAAGTCTCATAACTACATTATTGATTTTTGCATCTTTATTAGGCTTTGTATATTATGCTAATAACACCTTAATTGAGCTTTGCGATAATATAACAGAAAATAGTATTACTATTGAAGAGCTAATTAAAGAAAATAATTGGAGTGAAGCAAGAGATAATACACAATATATTCTTAATTTAATTGATAAAAAAACAGTGATAAGTTCTGTTTATATAAATCATTCTGACTTTGATGACCTAACTGATGAAGCAATTGAACTGTCTATTTATATAGATTGTGAAGATTCTACAGAATCGCTTATTGCTGTTAATTCCTTAAAAAACTTTGCTAAAAATATTAAACATCTCCATCAAACTCATATAGAAAATATATTTTAAAAAAACAAAAGAGGTAACTAAGTTTTCAAAGTTTTGATGTTACCTCTATAGCTCTATTTTCAGTTTATGCTATTTAATAATTTTATTGATAATTCAAATTTAAATAATTCTTCTGAGCTCTTCAAAGAAACATTTAATATTTCTTCAATTTTATGATATCTATAAAAAAATGTACTTCTATGAATATTTAACTTCTTAGAAGTATCATTAGAATGTCTATTATTTTTAAAATATACTTCTAATGTTTTGAGTAACTCAGTTTTATTTATATTATCAAAATTCTTTAACTTTTTTATATTGGGATGAATTATATTACTAAGTTTTATTTTTTTCATTTTATTTTCAAAATCACTTCCTACTAAAAATAGATAGTCTTCTATATAATCTTCAAAATAATTCACTTTAATTTCCTTATCTCTAGATAGTATTAATGCATATTTAGATTGCTTAAAATAATCTTTTATTTCTAATAGGTCCTGAAATATAAAACTTATTCCGCATCGTAATTTATTTAATTTCAAAAAATCCTCAAATTGCTTTTTTATCTCATTAGATAATAACTTTTCACTATTTGAACTTAACATAATAACTATATTCTCATCATAATATGTACTTATTGAGTTTATTAATATACTTTTAATTACTCTAACTAACTCTTTTATTCCAAAATTATGTCTAAAATCCTGATATTTTTGCTTGCATGGAATTGAGATTATCATAAAGTTTTTTCTAAGTTCAAAATCTACTTCTTTAAACTTCTCTTTTATATAATCTAAATTATTTATTTCATTAGTAAGTAAATTTTTCAAATAATATTCTTCTTGTAATCCTGAAGTATTTGTAAATATATTTTCTCTTTCAAATTCTATTGATATTACTTCTGATAAAGTATTTACTATCTCTAGATCACTTTCAGTAAAGTTATTTTCCTCTAATACTGAAATATAAGCTACTGTTATATTATTATTTCTTACAGGAGAAAATATAAATTTTTCTTTATCCCTATTATCAGCCTTATGAAAAAAAGCTCCACTTGATTCATATATATTATCAATACATTTTTCTTTTTTCATTTTCTTAACTGTATCTATTAATAAATATTCTTCTCCATTACACTTTTCTATAGATTTATTATTTTTATAAGCTTTTCTAGAACGTCCTAAAATTTTATAGCTTGTATCTAATAAAAATATTGGATTATTTAAATTATCTTCTCCCGTATCTAATACTTCATCTATATTTTTTGCTTTAATTAAACTAGAATATATACTACTTTTCTTACTTTCTTTATCCCATTTATCTATTTTCTCTTTTAAAGCCTCATAATTCCCCTCTTCTATATATTCAAACACCTTATTAATATCACACATAAAAATTTCCTCCACTTGTCTTAAACAAAAGTCTAAATATTTATAATTTATATCCTATATTTTCAAACTCATGTTCAATGGCTACAGAAACCAATAATGTTAATATTATACCAAAAGCATTTATATTTTATAATTAAAAAGGATGGTTGATATTAATGAAATTTAAAGTACTAGGAGTTACAGCAGGTAGAAAAAATTCTAATTCTGAAATTCTTTTAAAAGAAGCTCTTTTAGCATGTAAAGAACAAAATGCAGAAGTAATGATGATAAATTTAAGAGATTATCATATAGAAGAATGTACTGGTTGTACAGCTTGTACTCATGCAATGACAAAGGGTAAATATATAGGTTGTTCTTTAGATGGGAAAGATGATAAAAAAGCAATTATGGATGTTATGTTAAATGTAGATGCAGTTATTTTTTCTGCTCCTACTTACGACTTAATGCCTACTGCAACTTTCTCAAAATTTATGCACAGAAATTTAAGTTATGAATCTTCTTTCTTAGAAGCTATTGGTGCTATAGAACATAAAGATAGAGTTGCTGGACTTATTGCTGTAGGTGGTTCTACTCGTTCATGGCAGTCAATGGCTCTAGAATCAATGCAAGCTACTTGCTTCACTAATGATTTTAAAGTTATAGATATGCAACTTGCTACTCGAGTTCCAGCTCCGAAGCAATGTTTATTACACGATGACATGATTGAAAGAGCTCATAAGCTTGGAGAAAATATTATGACATCTCTTAATACTCCCGCTAATGAAAGAAAATGGCTTGGAGATGAAGATATGGGCTGGTGTCCTAATTGCCATTCAAATGCCTTAATTTTAGGTGAACCTCAATGGGATGGACTTCACTTCCCTGTAGAATGTCAAGTATGTGGTGCCGGTGGAAATTTAGAAAAAACTGAAGATGGTAAATGGAAATTTGTAATTCAAGAGAATGGTTTATGTCGTGATCGTACTGACATAAAAGGAAGACAACATCATGCTGTTGAAATTGGTGAAACTCAAGGTGGTTTCTATACTGAAGAAAACTTAAAAATAGTAAAAGAAAAATTCACTAAATATAAAGAATTACAATTCCCTAGCATTGAAATATAAATTATTAAAGATGTATCGAAATAAGCTTTATTTTGATACATCTTTTTCACTAAAAATATATGCATAATATACATTATATTATCTAAAT
Source organism: uncultured Clostridium sp. (assembly GCA_934755305.1). GTDB lineage: Bacteria > Bacillota > Clostridia > Clostridiales > Clostridiaceae > Clostridium. The sequence continues at coordinate 100,152 of CAKVLD010000002.1, forward strand.
ATTTTTTTGCACCACATACATCAAATATTTTTTCACATCAAACACATCAAATATTTTTTTACATATCACTAGTTCTAAAAGTTGAACATAAAGTTTGATCTACTTCTGAGGCTGCATGACCTGCTATATCTATATAGTCTGCTTCGCAATGTTTATTGCAATTATATATACAATTTTCTGCTTCACATTTTATATCTGAATATGGACATGGAAGTCTTGTTTCATTAGTAAATGAAGAATCTTTTTCTAAAAAGCTTTCACAACAAGTAGATAATGAATTCATAGCTTTCATTCCCCCAACCTCAATAGAATTTAAGCAACAATATCCATCTTTATAATTTGTACATGTATCTGCACAACAACTTAATTGCGTCATAAAAAAAACACCTCCTACAAATCCTTTGCAGAATTATTCTGTCCCGTATACTCTTTTTTTATTCATGCATAAAAATAAAAATCTATTCATTTTTTATGAATATTTATTGCATAAATGCAATTTTGATTGTATAATTATAAGCAGTTAGAAAAAAATAGTATTTTTATTAATTAAAGGGGGCTATAAAATGAAAAAATACAATAAAGTTGTTTTAGCATATTCAGGTGGTCTTGATACTTCTGTAATAATTCCTTGGCTTAAAGAAAACTATGGTTGTGAAGTTATTGCAGTTTCAGGAAACGTTGGGCAAGATTCTGAATTAGAAGGACTAGAAGAAAGGGCTATCAAAACTGGTGCTTCTAAAGTATACATTGAAGATTTAACTGAAGAATTTGTTAATGATTATATATTTCCAACTATTCAAGCTGGAGCAATATATGAAGGAAAATATTTATTAGGTACTTCTTTTGCGAGACCTCTTATAGGTAAAAGAATTGTTGAAATAGCTAAGGCTGAAGGAGCTGATGCTATATGCCATGGTTGTACTGGAAAGGGTAACGACCAAGTTAGATTTGAACTTGCTATAAAAACTTTTGCACCTGACATGCCAATTATTGCACCTTGGAGAATCTGGGATATCAAATCTCGTGATGAGGAAATTGCTTATGCATTAGAAAAAAAAGTTCCTATAAAAATTAGTTACGAAACAAACTATAGTAAAGATATGAATATCTGGCACTTAAGCCATGAAGGATTAGATCTTGAAGATCCAAATAATGAACCAGATTATGAAAAAATATTAGAACTTTCAAAAACTCTTGAAAATGCTCCTGACAAAGCAACTTATATTACTCTTACTTTTGAAAAAGGTAATGCTGTTGCTCTTAATGGTAAGAAAATGCCTGCTGTGGAGTTATTAAAAGAATTAAATAAATTAGGCGGAGAAAATGCTATAGGAATTACTGATATGGTAGAAAACAGACTAGTTGGTATGAAATCTAGAGGTGTTTATGAAACTCCTGGTGGAACTATTCTTTATAAAGCACATAAAGATTTAGAAGAATTATGTTTAGACAAAGAAACTGCTCATTACAAAGAACAAGTTGCTTTAAAATTTGCAGATTTAGTTTATAACGGATTATGGTTCACTCCACTTAGAGAAGCACTTTCAAGTTTTGTTAGTAAAACTCAAGAAAATGTAACTGGTGAAATAAAGTTAAAACTATATAAAGGAAATATAGTAAATGCAGGTATGACTTCTCCATATTCTTTATATAATGAAGACTATGCTACCTTCGGTGAAGATGCTGTATATGATCAAAAAGATTCAGCTGGATTCATTAATCTATTTGGTTTACCAACAGTAGTTAAAGCAAAAATGGATGCAGCTACAAAAAGTGAGGAAAAATAATATGAAGCTTTGGGGCGGGCGATTTAAAAAAGGTACAGATGACCTAGTAAATGATTTTAATTCCTCTATAAGAGTTGATTCTAGAATGTTTAAAGAAGATATTGAAGGTAGTTTAGCTCATGCAAAAATGTTAGGAAAACAAGGTATTATACCTGAAGAATCTAGTACTAAAATTCAAGAAGGATTAAAAGAGATATTAACTCGCATGGAAAATGGAGTTATAGAAGTAGATACTACTTCAGAGGATATCCACAGTTTTACTGAGGGTACCCTTACCTACTACATAGGTGACTCTGGAAAACAACTTCACACTGGAAGAAGTAGAAATGACCAAGTTACTCTTGATTTAAGAATGCATTTAAAAAAAGTTCAAATAGATATAATTAATAATATTCTTGAACTTGAAAAAGTGATTTTTAATAAGGCTACAGAAAATATAGATACTATTATGCCTGGTTATACTCATATGCAAAAAGCTCAACCAATAACTCTTGCCCATCATTTATTAGCTTATGCTGAAATGTTTAAAAGAGATATTGGAAGACTAAAGGATGCATATAAAAGAACTGATGAAATGCCTCTAGGCTCTGGGGCTTTAGCTACATCAACTTATCCTATAGATAGAGAATTTGTAGCTAAAGAGCTTGGCTTTTCAAAAGTAACTTCAAATAGCCTTGATTCAGTATCTGACAGAGATTATGCTATTGAAACACTTTCTGCTTTATCTATGATAATGATGCATTTATCTAGATTTTCTGAAGAAATAATTTTATGGTGTACTAATGAATTTAATTTTGTAGAACTTGATGATGGTTACAGCACAGGAAGTTCTATAATGCCACAAAAGAAAAATCCAGATGTAGCAGAACTTATTAGAGGTAAAACTGGTAGAGTTTATGGGGATTTAATGACTCTCCTTACTGTAATGAAAGGTATTCCTTTAGCATATAACAAAGATATGCAAGAAGATAAAGAATGTCTTTTTGATGCAATAGATACTGTTAATTTAGCAATAAAAACTTTTACTGGTATGATAAATACAATGAACGTTAATAAAAATAATATGAGAAAAGGTGCTGCTGGTGGTTTTACAAATGCAACTGATTTAGCAGATTATTTAGTAAAACAAGGTGAAGTCTTTAGAAATGCACATGGAATAGTTGGGGAAATAGTTCTATACTGCATTCAAGAAAATAAAGCAATAGAAGAGCTTTCACTTGATAAACTTAAGAAATTTTCTCCTCTATTTAATGAAGATGTATATAAAGCTATCGACTTATACACCTGTGTTGAAGAAAGAAAAGTATTTGGTGGACCTTCTTCTAACTCAGTAAAAATCCAATTAGATTTATTAAATAAGTTTATAAGTGAAACTAAAAGGGGGCTTTAATATATGATAAAAGTCGGTATTATTGGGGCTACTGGCTATGTAGGAGCCGAACTTCTTAGATTACTTTCAAATCATAAAGAAGTAAAGGTAACAGCTTTAAGTTCTGTATCATTTGAAGGGCAAGAAATAAGCTCTGTATATAAAAATTTTATTAATAAAATAAATTTAAAATGTGAAACAATGGATGATGTATTAGAAAAGTCTGAAGTAATATTCACTGCTCTTCCACATGGCTTAAGCGAAGATATAGCCGCTAAATGTGTAGAGTCAGGTAAGATCTGTATAGATATGGGGGCAGATTTTAGACTTTCTAATGAAGAAGATTATAAAACATGGTACGGAAAAAGTTTTTCTCATCCAGAACTTCACAAACTTAGTGTATATGGATTACCTGAACTTAATAGAGAAAAGATAAAATCTACTAAGCTTATAGCTAATCCAGGTTGCTACACTACTTCTATAGAACTTGGGCTTATGCCTCTATTAAAAAATTCTTTAATAGAAACAAAAAATATTATTTGTGATTCTAAATCTGGTGCTACAGGTGCTGGTAGAGGTTTAACTCTTAGTAGTCATTTTGCTGAACTTAATGAAAACTTTGCACCTTATAAAATTGGGGCTCATAGACATACACCAGAAATAGAAGAAATACTTGGAGTTATGGCAAAGGATAAGGTTACAGTTACCTTTACTCCTCACCTACTTCCAATAAACAGGGGCATAGTTTCTACTATCTACTGTACTCCTACAAAAGAAGTTTCATTAGAAAAAATTCATGCTTTATATACTGAAATGTATAAAGATGAACCTTTCGTAAATATACTTCCACTAGGAGAAATTGCTTGTACAAAAAACGTTAGATTTTCTAACTTCTGTGATATTTCATTACACTTAAATCATAGAAAGGACCAAATTATAGTAGTTAGTACTATTGATAACATGATTAAAGGAGCTGCAGGTCAAGCAATTCAAAATATGAACTTAATATTAGGGTTTGATGAAACTGAAGGATTAAATTTAATTTCACCAGCCTTTTAGAAATATATATTTTTAGTAATTTATAATTAAAACTTCAAAGTTAAGGAATAAAAATTAGAAACTTATCATTTCTAATTTTTATTCCTTAATTCTCAATTTTTAATTATAAAATTCAAATTAAAAAGGGGGCAAATATTATGAATATATATGAAGTTGAAAATAGTATTACAGCACCAGAAGGTTTCTTGGCCTCTGGAATACATTGTGGTTTAAAAAAGAAAAAAAAAGATTTAGCTTTAATCTACTCTGAAGTACCTTGTGTATCTGCTGGAGTTTATACAAGTAACAAAGTAAAAGGAGCACCTATTTTAGTTTGCAAAGAACACTTAGAGAATAATACTGCTCAAGCTATTATTTGTAATAGCGGTAACGCAAATACTTGTAATGGTGATGATGGCTTAGGTAAAGCAAAAAAAATGGCTGATCTACAAGGAAAAGCTTTGAATATAAATACAGAAGATGTACTAGTAGCATCTACAGGCGTTATTGGTGTACCACTTAATATAGAAGCTATAGAAAAAGGTATTCCTGAACTTACAAAATCTTTATCTAAAAATGGAGCCGATGATGCTTGCACTGCTATTATGACTACTGATACTGTAAAAAAAGAACTTGCAGTTCAATTTATTATTGATAATAAGACTGTTACAATAGGTTCTATTTCTAAAGGATCTGGAATGATAGAACCAAATATGTGTACCATGCTTTCATTTATAACAACAGACATTTCAATAAATCCTGCTCTATTAAAAGAAGCTCTAACTGAAGCTGTTAATGTTAGCTATAACAGAGTTAGTGTAGATGGAGATATGAGCACTAATGATACAGTTCTTATCTTAGCTAATGGTTTAGCAAACAATTCAACTATAAACAAAAAAGATGATAACTACTACAAATTCCTTGAAGCTTTAAAATATGTAACTACAAAACTTTCAAAACAAGTTGCTAAAGATGGAGAAGGCGCTACTAAGCTTATTGAATGTAAGATTACAGGTGCTACTACTCTAGATAATGCCTTAAAACTTTCAAAAAGTGTTATTAACTCAAGTCTAGTAAAAACTGCTGTGTTTGGTTGTGATGCTAATTGGGGAAGAATACTTTGTGCCTTAGGTTATGCTAATGTGCCATTTGACCCTGATAAAGTCAATGTATATTTTGAAAGTTCTAAAGGTTCAATTCTTGTTTGTAAAAATGGTTCATCTGTAAACTTCGATGAGGATATAGCTTTAAAAATCCTTAAAGAAGATGAAATATTAATAAAAGTAGAACTTAATATGGGTGATGCAGAAGTATCTACTTGGGGTTGTGATTTAAGCTATGAATACGTAAAAATTAATGGTGAATATAGAAGTTAATTTATAAAATTTAGGGAGGCAAATTAAATGAATTATGATGATCGTGCAAATATCTTAGTTCATGCATTACCTTATATTCAAAAATATAATAACAAGGTAATAGTGGTTAAGTATGGTGGTAATGCTATGATTAATGAAGAACTAAAAGAAACTGTTATAAATGATATTGTTCTTATGAAATGTGTAGGTTTTAAACCTGTAGTAGTTCACGGTGGTGGTCCTGATATAACTAACCTTATTGAGCGCCTTGGAGAAAAGAGTAAGTTTATTAATGGTTTAAGATACACTGACAAAACTGCTATAGAAGTAGTTCAAATGGTTCTAGGTGGTAAAGTTAATAAAAATTTAGTTTCCTTAATAGAAAAAGATGGTGGTAAAGCTTTAGGCTTATGCGGTATGGATGGTTCTTTACTTAAAGCTAAAAAATTAGAGGGTGATGTAGATTTAGGTTATGTTGGTGAAATTACATCAGTTAATACTGACATCTTAAAAGTAGCTCTTGATTCTGGATACATACCAGTTATAGGTAGTGTTGCCTTAGGTGAAGATGATGATTGTTTATACAATATAAATGCAGATCTTTGTGCATCTAAAATAGCCTCTGCCTTAAAAGCAGAAAAACTAATTCTACTTACTGATGTACCTGGGGTAATGAAGGACCCTAAAGATATAAATTCATTAATTTCAGTATTAAGATTACATGAAGTTCCTAAGTTAACTTTTGAAGGAGTAATTAAGGGTGGTATGATTCCAAAAATTGATTGTTGTGTTGAATCAGTACGTATGGGAGTAGAAAGAGCTCATATTATCGATGGTAGAGTTCCTCATTCTCTACTTTTAGAATTATTCTTTGATGATGGTATAGGAACTATGATTTATTAGGAGGTAAAAACTATGCTAAAAGATTCACTTATGACTACTTATGCTCCACTTTCCCCTGTTCTTTGCAAGGGAGAAGGAGTTTATTTATATGATACAGATAATAATAAATATTTAGATTTCACTAGTGGAATTGGAGTAAATTCCTTGGGATATGGGGATAAAGATTGGACACATGCAGTATGCTCTCAATCTACTAATATGCAGCACTGCTCTAATATCTTTGTAAATCCAACTACAATTGAACTTAGTAATAGACTTACTAGTTTAGCTAATATGGATAAGGTCTTCTTTTGTAATTCTGGTGCAGAAGCTAATGAGGGTGCTTTAAAACTTGCAAGAAAATATAGTTTTGATAAATACGGTAAAGGTAGAAGTACTATTTTATCTTTAAAGCAATCATTTCACGGAAGAACTTTAGCTACATTAACTCTTAATGGACAAGAAAAATTCCATAACTACTTCTTCCCTTTTCCTGAAGACTTTGATTATGTAGAAGCAAATAATATTGAAGATTTTAAAGATAAAGCTACTGATAAGGTATGTGCAATAATTATGGAAGCAGTTCAAGGTGAAGGTGGAGTTCATCCTTTAGATAAAAAGTTTGTTCAAGAAGTTGTTTCTATTTGTAATAAAAAAGATATTTTAGTTATCTTTGATGAAGTTCAATGTGGTATTTCAAGAACTGGTAAACTTTTTGGATTTAATAATTTTGATGTTGAACCTGATATAGTAACAGTAGCTAAAGGTCTTGGCTCTGGTCTTCCTATAGGTGCAGTACTTGGTAATAATAAAGTATCTACAGTATTTAAACCTGGGGATCATGGAACCACTTTTGGTGGAAACCCTGTAGCTTGTGCCGGTGCTCTTGTAGTTTTAGATAAAATATGCAATGAAGAAACTTACAAAAATGTTCAAGATAATGGTACTTTAATAAGACAAAGACTTATTACTTCTCATTTAGATTCAATAATTGAAGTTAGAGGAATGGGACTTATGATAGGTATAGAAATTAAAGGAAGCTCTTCTGACATTCAAAAGAAAGCTATAGAAAAAGACTTACTTATATTAACAGCAGGTCCTAATGTCATTAGGTTACTTCCACCTATTGTTATTACTAAAGAAGATGCTAATAAAGCTTGTGATATTTTAATAGAGTTACTTTCTTAGGAGGATTATTATGAAAAAGGATTTATTAAAGATAGATGACCTTTCAAAAGAAGAAATATTAGATGTATTAAATCTTGCAGATCAATTAAAATATGAGCTAAAACATAATATTCCTCATAAACACCTCGAAGGAAAAAGTATAGGAATGATTTTTAATAAAAAATCTACTAGAACTAGAGTTTCTTTTGAAGTAGGTATGTATCAGTTAGGTGGAAATGCTCTGTTTTTAAAAGGCAATGACTTACAAATAGATAGAGGTGAACCTGCTGAAGATACTGCTAGAGCTTTATCTCGATTTATTAACGGAATTATGATAAGAACCTATTCTCAAAGAGAAGTAGAAACATTAGCTAAATATGCTACCGTCCCTATAATTAATGGTTTAACAGATGAAGAACATCCTTGTCAAGTTCTTGCTGATTTAATGACTATTAGAGAATATAAGAATATATTAGAAGGATTAAAGGTTTGCTATATTGGAGATGGAAATAACATGGCCAATTCTTTAATAGTAGGTACATTAAAGGTTGGTATGAACCTTTCTATAGCCTGTCCTTCTGAATATATGCCAATGGACTCTTACCTTGCTAGAGGCAAAGAATTAGCTGCTTTAGAAAATACCACATTTACTATTACTACTGATCCTAAAGAAGCTATAAAAAATGCCGATATTGTAATAACAGATGCTTGGTGTAGCATGGGGCATGAAGATGAAGCTATAAAACGTTCAGAAGTTTTTGCTCCTTATCAAATAAATAAAGAAATTATGAAATTAGCAAAAAATGATGCTATAGTATTACATTGCTTACCTGCTAATAGAGAGAAAGAAATAACCAAGGAAATATTAGACGAACATAGTAATGAAATTTTTGACGAATCCGAGAATAGATTACATGTGCAAAAAGCTATTTTAGTAAAACTTATTAAAAATAACTAATCGAAAAAAGAAAAATTATGTTATAGTGAAGAAATTTTCTTTTAAATGTTTCTTTTTTAACAAATTAAAGTTATAATAAGCCTTAGTGGGAAATATATTTTTATATTTTCCAAAGTAAATATTTATATAATTATTGGAGGTCGTGTTATGTTAGTTTCAGCAAAAGAAATGTTAAACAAGGCTAGAGAAGGTAAATACGCTGTAGGTCAATTTAACATCAATAACTTAGAATGGACAAAAGCTATTCTATTAACTGCACAAGAAAATAATTCACCAGTTATCTTAGGAGTATCTGAAGGTGCTGGTAAATATATGGGTGGATATCATGCAATCGTAGGTATGGTTAACGGTTTAATCCAAGACTTAAAGATAACTGTTCCTGTTGCTCTTCACTTAGATCACGGTAGCTTTGATGGAGCTTATGCTTGTATAGAAGCTGGATTCTCATCAGTAATGTTTGATGGTTCTCACTACTCAATAGATGAAAACATCGAAAAGAGTAAGAAGATCATAGCTGACGCATCAGCTAAGGGAATCTCTGTTGAATGTGAAGTTGGATCAATCGGTGGAGAAGAAGACGGTGTTGTTGGAGCTGGAGAAATCGCAGATCCTGCAGAATGTAAGCAAATAGCTGATTTAGGAGTTACTATGCTTGCTGCTGGTATCGGAAATATTCACGGAAAATACCCTGAAAACTGGGCAGGATTAGATTTTGCTGCTTTAGAAAATATAAAGAAAGCTGTTGGAGATATGCCATTAGTTCTTCACGGTGGTACAGGAATTCCTGAAGACATGATTAAGAAAGCTATCTCATTAGGAGTTGCTAAGATCAACGTTAACACTGAATGTCAATTAGCATTCGCTGCAGCTACAAGAAAGTATGTAGAAGCTGGTAAAGACTTAGAAGGTAAGGGATTTGACCCAAGAAAACTTCTTGCTCCTGGTTTCGAAGCTATCAAGGCTACTGTAAAAGAAAAGATGGAACTTTTCGGTTCAGTAAACAGAGCTTAATTATATACTTAAAAAGGGATGAATTTTTACATTCATCCCTTTTCTTATTAATTTTTACTTTTCAACATAATTAATAACATGTTTAATCAATAAATTTATACTTCCGTCCCCATTACGTTGAATTTCAAACTTATTTTCATCATGATAAGTTTCCTCATCAATATATAAATCAATTTCTTTATCTATTTTTAATCTAACTCTCTTTAACTTCTTTTCCACCCAAGTTTTATCTACTTGAACTTCATCTTCTAAGCCTTGACCTTTTATAAAATTAGAAAAATCCTCTTTAGCTGTAACATCTGCTGAGAATAGTTCACCTTTAAATAATTCTTCTGAAAGTTCATTAATGCTAAGACTATCTTCTTCCTTTAACTTAGCTTTTATAGCTGTTCTTATAGATTCAGCCTTTACAGCATCATTTGAAAAATTATTTCTTGTAAAAGTTTCTGTAGCCTTTAAAAAAGTTTTTGTCATATCACGTTCATTAGTAATTACTGAACATCCTAAAAAGCTACTTAGAAAATAATTAGTTCCATAATCATCTTCATCTTTAGTTTTTTTCTGCTTATCTAAAACCATTAAATTATAACTTTCATCTTCTTTAATAGGCTTTATAAAAGCTGCTTTTTGAATTTTTTGTCCACTACCTGGTAATCCTGCTGCTTGTGGAACTATTCCTATTCCTATCTTATCTCCTATAAAATCTACTTGATGAGTAAAATTCTTTACATAATCCATCTTTAAAATAGCTATCATTGGCCCTTGATCTGTTATTATGGATGCTATCATAAGATCACAAGATGGTATATTACCATTATTCTTCATAATTAAAAACAATTGTCTTGCTAGTTCCTTTGATAAGGAAATTAAATCATCATCTACTCCCCTTAAAAAGTCCTGAACTGTTTCCTTAACTATGTTTCTTTCAGAATTAAAAACAGCATACTTTAACTCTTCGTCCTTTAAACACTTTTCAATATGTTTATAAAGAAACTTATATGTATCCTCTTCTAGCTCAAGCTTATATTCATTAAGTATAGGTTCATCACCATTTGAATCTAATATATGAATAACTGCTTCATTTATATTTATATCACTTATATAATCCATTTAATTCACCTCTGTTTATTCAACCTTATTGTATCAATGAATTTATTTTGTAACAAGATATAATTTATTAATAAAAAGGATGTATCAATAATTATAAAAATTCTGATACATCTCTATTATTAATTATTTTTCTAAACAAAAAACTGCTATAGCACCTAATCCAGAGTAAACCCCAACAGCACTACCTATCTCTTGAATATTGAAATTTTCTATTCCTAATTTCTCTTTTACAAGATTAATGAATTCATGAACATCTTCTAAACAATTAGAATGAGCTATTGATATTTTTTCTTCTTTATCTAACTTAAATTCTTCTAACTTTTCAACTAGCATCTTTATAGATTTCTTTCTACCTCTTGCTTTACCACAAGGTTCTAATGCTCCATCATTAACTGTTATAATTGGTTTTATTCCCATTATAGAACTTGCTAATGCTTTACTTGCTGATAGTCTACCACCACGTTTTAACATTTCTACAGAATCTAGCGTAATTACAGTTCTCATTCTTTGAACCATATTTTCTATTTTCTCTACTATTTCTTTGTAATGTAATCCTTTTTCTCTAAGTTCCGCTGCTTTAGTTACAAGATATCCTTGCCCTGCAGAAGCTGTTAAACTATCTATTATAGTTATCTTATCGCTATGTTCTTCTAAGCTTGCTCTAGCTATGTTAGCAGCACTATTAGTTCCAGATAGCTTTCCTGAAATAGTTATACAAATTATTTCATTTCCCTTTTCTATTTCTTCTCTAAAAAATTCTTCAAATACATAAGGTGTTACCTGACTGCTTTTAACAATAACATCCTTTTCTGCTATTTTTTTAAAAAATTCTTTATTAGTTATATCTATTTTATCCTTATATAAATCACCATTTAAATCAACAAGTAATGGTAAAAACTTTATATTATTTTCCTCCATAAAATCTAAAGGTAAATCTGCTGAACTATCACAAACAATTGTTATATTTTTCATTTAAGTACCTCATCCCTTTAAGCTAATTTAACACTATATTTATGTAATTATATCACTTAGATTTATTATACACAATAAATTTATATAAAAAGAAAGAAAAGATAACATTTTTGTACTTTTTTGTAGCATTACTACCTATACCAAAATGTTATCTTAACTAATATTTTTATATTATTCATAATTAGATTGAGATATTAATCTAGCACATACTAAAAGTCTACCATCATCTACATCATAATCACATGTTGATAAAGTTATTATTTTATCATCCTTTATAAGCTCCGATCTTCCTAAATCAAATAAAGACTTCCCTTTTAATTTATTTAAATAATCTACATATTGAGTTTCATTTGTAAAACCACTTTGATATGAATCATTATTTGCGGTTTCATAAAATACAGAGAATACTTCATATTGTAAAAGTTCATTCTTTGTATTTACATAAATAGGAGTTCCCTTTGCAAAATCTTCTTCTTTAAATTTCATTAAACTTGCAAACATACTACCATCTCTCATATGATGACCATGAATTATTGTATTCTGCTCTACAAATGGTTCTTTATTGTTTGAAGATATAAAGATTGCTCCTCCACTATTTTGTTCTTTCTTAAAATTATGCTTTAAATAGTAATCATTATTATTAGTTTGAACTACTGGATAACTAACTTCAGTATTAGGAATATATAACCACGCCTTGAAATCTGAATTCATTGCTAAAAGACTATCATAATCCTCTTTTTTAAATACAAATTTAGGTTCATTATTTTGAGTATCATTATTCTCTGATACTACTTCCTCTGGTGCAAATTCTCTTACTTCATCATATGATTTAGAATTATCATGATACTCTCTCCATATAGTGTATAACTTAAAGCTGCAACCAATAAAGACTACTAATGAAATACAGAACATTATTTTCCTAAATACTTCTTTTATATTCCCTTTTTTACTCATATCTTAATTTTCTCACCTTATGCTAATTCTAATGCTATTTCCATCATTTGAGTAAATGTAGTTTCTCTTTCTTCAGGAGTAGTTTCTTCACCCTTAAACATATGATCTGAAATAGTAAGGATTGATAATGCTTCTACTCCATATTTTGCAGCTACTGTATATAATTCTGCTGTTTCCATTTCAATTGCTAAGCATCCATAATCTACCCACATTTGTATCGATTGATTAGTATCATCATAAAATAAATCTGATGATAACACATTACCAACCTTTACATTCGCTCCTTTTTCTATTGATTTATTATAAGCCTTTAATAATAAATCAAAATTAGCTGTTGGTGCATAATCTAATCCATTAAATCTTCTTTTGTTAATGCCAGAATTAGTAGATGCACTTTGTGCTAATACTATATCTCTAACATTAACATCATTATTTAATGAACCTGCTGAACCAATTCTAATTAATCTCTTAGCTCCATAAAATCTAATTAGTTCATTTACATATATAGAATGAGATGGTAATCCCATACCTGTTCCTTGCACTGATATTCTTTTTCCTTTATATGTTCCTGTATATCCATACATTCCTCTAACAGTGTTATAACATACTGCATTTTCTAAATAGTTTTCTGCGATAAACTTAGCTCTCATTGGATCTCCAGGTAAAAGTACTGTTTCTGCTATTGATCCTTCTTCGGCCATTATGTGTAAGTGTTTAGCCATACTATTATTCCTCCTTTGGTTTCTACTTAAAGTAAATTCATGAATTTATAGTTATATTATAACTCATTAATTAACATAAAGAAAAGAATTAACTTTATATATATATTTTTGTGATATAATAAATTATCTTATATATATATTTAAGAAAGGTCTGTTGATATGAAAGAATTAGAAACAAGAATTATCAAAATTGATGTTGCAAATATCAGAAATATACTTATCGAAAATTCTGCTATAAAAGTTAAGGAAGAAAATCAAACAAATGATATATATGACTTTGAAGATGGAAGATTACTAGCAGATAAAGGCTATGCAAGAATAAGAACTATAGATGATTTATTAAATAAAAAAGTAGTATATTATATGACCACAAAAAAGATGTTATCTCAAGGTCGTTTCAAAGAAATGGAAGAAAATGAAACAATAATAGAAGATAAAAAAGCTGGCGAAGGCATCTTTTTATCTCTTGGACTTAAACTTAAAGAATCTATAAAAAAATATAGAGAAAGCTATAAATTAGAAGATGGATTAGTAGAAATAGATATAAATGATACATCTTTTTGCCCTTTCCCATATATAGAAATCGAAACAGATTCAGAAGAAAAACTTAAGAGAATAGTTAAACTTTTGGGCTATACAATGGAAGACACAACCTCTAAAACTATTTATGAACTTATAGAGGAGAATAGATAGTTTAGATGTTATGGAAACAGAAAAAGATAGATAGTATTGGTTCCGGGGACTTTAGTTGAATTGCGCTAAGAACTTCTATCTTCAGGAAAAGTTAGTATGACGGTCTGAAAAAAACTCGCTTTACTCAAACAACTTTTCAGCCTTTGCGTCCTACTAACTTTCCCTAAAGATGAATTTCTACAGCTTATTCAAATACGTCCCTCCACCAATACTATCTATCTTTTTCTTTGTTCACAACACTAACTATAACAAAACAAAACTCTATAGTTAACTAAAAATAATAATGATATTTTTTGTGCTCATAACCTCTAACGTTATTCATGAACCTATAAATTGAAGACTTTTTTTAATATATCATAATTTATTCTAGGTTTTCTCTACGATTTGTAGACTTTCTAAAAATTTCTTTTAACTTCTCTTTGTCATCTTCATATATAGCTTTCTTTATTAAATCTAATTGTAATTCAAATTCATTTATAGATTTTAATAAATTTTCTTTATTTCCAAGGAAAAGCTCACTCCATAAATCTTCATTTATATTAGCTATACGAGTTAAATCTCTATAACTATCTCCAATAAAGCTTCCTGTATCTCTATCTTCTTTATCACTATTTACTAAGGCTACTGCCATAGCATGAGGTAACTGAGATGTATAACCTATCATCTCATCATGAAAATCAGGACTTATTCTACGAACTCTTTTAAATCCTATACTTTTAGCTATATTTTCTATAAGATTAAGATTTTCTTCTTTATTTTCCTTAATTGGAGTTATTATATAATTAGCACCTTGGAATACTTTATCTGTTGCAAAATCTATTCCTTTTTTCTCTCTTCCTGCCATAGGATGCCCAAAAACAAAATCCACATCTTTTGGTTTTATATTAACTACTTCCTCTATAAACATTCCCTTTATTCCAGTAGCATCTGTAATTACAGAACCTGCTTTGAAAAAGTCTTTGTTTTCTTTAATAAAATTTACTACTAGCTTAGGATATATAGATATTATAGTTAAGTCTGCATTTTTTAAAAAATCTTTACCAATTGTAGCACCGTCTTTTATTAACTTTAATTCTTTTGCCTTTCTTAATGTCTCTTCATTAACGTCAATGCCATATACATCATTATAACCAGCCTTTTTTAACGCCATAGCAAAAGAACCTCCAACGACCCCAAGACCTACAATAACTATATTCATTTTATCACCTAAATTTCTTTACCTTCCATACTTGCTAGTACTTTAACTTTATCCATTAACTTCTTGAAATTTTCTGGTTTTATAGATTGTTGACCATCACTTAAAGCATTAGCTGGATCATTATGAACTTCTATCATAAGTCCATCAGCTCCTGCCATAATTGCTGCTTTAGCTAAAGGTTCTACTAAATACCAATAACCACCTGCATGACTTGGATCAACTATTACTGGCAAATGTGATAACCTCTTAACTACAGGTATAGCACTTAAATCTAAAGTATTTCTTGTATAAGTCTCAAAAGTTCTTATACCTCTTTCACAAAGAATAACATTTTCATTACCACCAGCCATAATATATTCAGCTGACATCAACCATTCTTCTATAGTTGCTGATAAACCTCTTTTTAAAAGTATTGGTTTATTAGTTCTACCTATTTGCTTTAATAAATCAAAGTTTTGCATATTTCTAGCACCAATTTGAATTACATCTACATTTTCTACAAACTCATCAATATAGTCAGTAGACATAAGTTCTGTAACTATTGGCAATCCAGTTTCCTTCTTTGCTTCCTTTAATAGCCTTAATCCTTCAAGTTCTAAACCTTGGAAGCTATAAGGTGAAGTTCTTGGCTTAAAAGCACCACCTCTTAAAAAATTTGCTCCAGAAGCTTTAATGCTTTTAGCTATTTCTATTATTTGCTCTTCTGATTCAACAGAACAAGGCCCAGCCATTATTCCCAAATTCTTTCCACCTACTTTAACTCCATTAACATCTACTATTGTAGGTTCTGGTTTAAATAACTTATTTGCTTTCTTAAAAGGTTCTTGAACCTTTAATACTTTTTCCACTCCATCAACTCTTAAAAGTTTATCAGGATCTAATATTGATGTATCTCCTATACACCCTATTATGCAATTAGTTGTTCCTTGAGATATATTAGTTTGTAATCCCTTCTTCTCAACTAATTCCTTAACCTTATTAATTTCCTCTTTACTGCATTTTGCATTCATAATAATAATCATTTCATATCCTCCTATACTAATAAAAAAATTTCCTGTTCTACTGTACTAACTAAAAATTAAATACTATATATATTATAATATAAATCTTTCTATTTTTCTCTATTTTTTCCCAAATTTATTTAAGAATATCCTCACATGTCTTCACAACCTTCTCTAAGGTACCCTTATTTTCTACAATTTTATCTGCTGCTTTTTTATAAAGTTCATATCTTTCATTATATAAATTATAAATTTTATGTGGTCCATCTTTTAATAAAGGTCTTGTACCAACTTCTATATCTTTTATTATTTCTTCAACTGGTCTATCAATAAAAAGAATAGTACAACTTTTTCTTAATATATCTATATTTTCAGCCTTCTTAACTACTCCTCCCCCAGAAGCAATTATTGCATTAGTTAATTTAGATAATTCTTTGCAAGCTTTAGTTTCCCATTCTCTAAAATGTTCTTCACTTACATCAAATAATTCTTTTATAGTTTTCCCTGATATTTTCACTATGTAATCATCCATATCATAAAACTTATAATTTAAGTCCTTTGAAATTAATTCTCCTATAGTGCTTTTTCCACATCCTGGCATACCTATAATCACAATATTCTCTTTATTACCATCCACCATAATTCCCCCTAAATAAATCGTTCTTCTAATTCTTTATAAATCTTATTTATTACCTCAATACTTATTTCTCTTTCGTTCCATATTTCTTCTGATTTAACAGCCTGCCCAACTAACATATATAATCCATCACATGTCTTTTTACCTAATTCTTCTCCTATCTTTAAGAATTCAGTAACCTTTGGATTGTAAATAAGATCAACTAAAATAGAAAAATTCTTTATAATATCTGAACTTACTGGTGATCTAGGAATACTTGGATACATACCTACAGGAGTAGTGTTAATTAAAACATCTCCATACACACCTTCTAATTCTTTGTAATCTATTATATTGATATTATCATTAACACTTATATCTTTTGCCTTATTTCTAGTTACTAAATAAATATCCTTTGCCCCTTCATCTAATAGATATGTTACAACAGCCTTTGCCGCACCTCCTGTACCAAGGACAGTACATACCTTATCTTTAACTTCAATATTGTTAACTTCAAGCATCTTCTTAAATCCAAAATAATCGGTATTATATCCTGATAGCTTACCATCCTTATTAAATATAGTATTAATTGCACCTATATCTTTAGCTTCTTTTGATATAAAATCTAATTGTTCTATTAATACTTCCTTATAAGGTATTGTTATATTAACTCCTCTTATATCTAACAATTTTATTGCTTCTGGTAATTTCTTTATCTCATCTTTTGGAATTTCAAAAGTTTTATATGCACCTTCTACTCCTATAAGTTCAAAAATTCTCTTATTAATAACAGGTGAAAGTGAATGTGATAACTTTTCCCCAACTACTCCAAAATAATTCATTATACTTCCCCCTTTTTAATTTATTTTTTTCTTATAAGCTCCTAATAATTCAAAATATGAAGAACTCTTTTGTATTAACTTTAATGAATTTACTACCTCGCTACTTTCTATACAACCTTCAAAGTCTATATATAAGAAATATCTCCATGTTATCCCCTTCATAGGTCTTGATTCTATTTTTATCATATTTATATTATTTTCTGCAAAATGCCTAATAAGCCTATATAATGTACCAGCCTCATTTTCTAATGAAAAAACTACACTTACCTTATCAGCTTCATTAACTACATTTAATTCTTTAGAAATAATTATAAACCTAGTTGAATTATCCTTTTCATTATTTATAGATTCCTTTAAAACCTCTAAGTTATATAGCTTAGCTGCTCTCTTACTAGCTATAGCAACTTTTGATGTATCTCCAATATCCTCTACAAACTTAGCACTAGTAGCTGTGTTGTGAAAAGGTATTAAGTTCCAATCATTATATTGCTTTAAAAATTCACTGCTTTGCTCTAACCCCTGAATATGTGAATATACCTCTTTTACTTCTTCTATTTTTGTACCTTTAATGCCAACTAAATTTTGTTCTATTTTTATACACTCTTCTCCTACTATATAAAAACCATATTTTCTTAAAAGATCTAAATTAGCAGAAATTGCACCTGTTGAAGAATTTTCTATAGGAACTATTCCATAATATATTTCATCATTTTCTATAGCTTTAAAAACATCTTCAAATTCAGCATACGAAGTTCTATTACTTTCTTCTCCAAAAAACTTAATAGCGGCTTCTTCTGAAAAAGATCCTTGAACTCCTTGATATCCAATCTTTTTGCTCTTATCTATTTCAGCTCTATTGCACTTAAAATATTCTTCCTTTTCTGAACTTAATACTTTTTTTTGCTTACCTTTACTTATTTCCATCATAGAAATGAAAAACTTAGTTACTTCTTCTGAGTAATCCTTGTTTTCTATATTAGATATAGCTTTTTTTATAACTTCATCTTCTCTATTTTTATGAAAAATATTAATATTATTTTTCTTTTTATAATCAGCTACTTTAAGAACCATATTCATTCTTTTTTCAAAAAGCTTAGCCATTTCACTGTCTATCTTATCTATCTCACTTCTATATTTATCTAAATCTGACATCCATATCTCCCCTTTATTAAATCAAGTAATCCTATTGCTGTTACTGCTTCAATTACAGGAATTGCTCTTTGAACAATACAAGGATCATGTCTTCCTTCTATAATCAAGGTATCATCTTTTTTATTTTTTATATCTATTGTCTTTTGTTCTTTACTAATAGATGGAGTTGGTTTTATAGCAACCTTAAATACTATAGGCATACCATTTGTTATTCCTCCTAGTATTCCTCCATTATTATTTGTTCTTGTTTTAACATTTCCATTGTCATAATAATATTCATCATTATTTTCCGAACCATAAATATTAGTTGATTCAAAACCAAGACCAAACTCTAATCCTTTTACAGCTGGAACTGAGAATAACAAGTGTGATAAAGTAGATTCTACAGAATCAAAGAAAGGATCACCTATTCCTGCCTCTATTCCAATAGCAGCACATTCTATAACTCCTCCAACTGAATCTCCTTGCTTTCTAGCTTCTAAAATAGTATTTCTCATTTCCTCTTCCTTAGAGTTATCTATTATTGGTAGTTCTTTTTCTTTAAGTTTCTTTAATTCTTCTTTTGATATATTTACATAATCAAATGCTGAATCTTTAATATCTTTTATGGACTTTATATGAGCCCCTATCTCTATCCCCTTTAATGATAAAACTTGCTTACAAATAGCACCACAGAATACTAATGGGGCAGTTATTCTACCTGAAAAATGTCCTCCACCTCTATAATCATTAAAACTATTATATTTTATATTACCTGTATAATCTGCATGACCTGGTCTCATTAAGTTTTTAAGCTTTCCATAATCCCTTGATCTAGTATCACTATTTCTTATTATTGCACATAATGGAGTTCCTGTAGTTTTACCTTCAAAATATCCACTTAATATTTCTGGTTTATCTCCTTCTTTTCTAGCTGTAGACAAATTATTTCTACCAGGAGCTCTTCTCTTCATTTCTTTATCTATTTCTTCTAAATCCAATTCTATTCCTGAAGGAAGTCCATCTATAGTTATTCCTATACCAGCTCCATGAGATTCTCCAAAAATAGAAATCTTTAAATTATTCCCCCATACTCCACTCACTAAAGTCGCCTCCTAACATTTTAAAATCTTTAAAGAAATTTGGATATGATTTTGATACACATTCAAAATCTTTAAGTATTATAGGCGATTTACATCTTGTTGAAGCTATAGCTAAACTCATAGCAATTCTGTGGTCTTTATGACTCCATACTTCTACATCACCTTCAAATTCCTTTATGCCATCTATAATTAATCCATCCTTTTTTTCTTCAATCTTAGCACCTAGTTTACTAAGTTCCTCTTTAACAGCTGTAAGCCTATCACATTCCTTAATCCTAAGTCTTTCTGCATTTATTATTTCAGTTCTACCTTCACTTAAAGCTGCTACTACAGATAAAGTTGGAATTATATCAGGACATTGTGATGCATCTATTATTGTTGATTTTAAATTACATTCATCAATTGTTAATGAATTTTCATTTACCTTAATATTAGCACCCATTCTTTCTAATATATCTATTACTTCTTTATCTCCTTGAAGTGATTCTTTCTTTAAATCTAATATTTCAATTTCAGAACCTAAAGCATCAGCAGATAAGAAAAATGCTCCTTGAGAATAATCTCCTTCTACTCTATAATCTCTACTTCTATACTTTTGATTACCTTTGATTATAAATTCCTTATAATCATTATTTATAACTTCAATTCCAAAGTCTTTTAATGCTGATAAAGTCAAATCTATATATCCTTTAGATTCTAATTCAGTAGTTATTATTATTTTAGAATCTCCATCTAATAAAGGTAAAGAAAACATTAATCCTGTTATAAATTGAGAGCTTATGTTACCTTTCACTCTAAATTCATCTCTTTTTAATAATCCAGAAACTATTAAATCAAGTATTCCTTCCTTATATTCATAATGAATTCCTTGATTATCAAAGATTTCATAATAAGTATCTAATGGTCTCTTTCCAAGATTCCCCCTTCCAACAAATCTAGTTACTCCTTCAAAAGCTAAAGCTATTGGTATAAGAAATCTCAAAGTAGAACCTGATTCATTACAATCTATTACTCTTTCATAATCTCTTTCACTTAATAAATCTTTCGATTTTATTCCTTTTACTTCCAAACAATCTTCCTTATCAGTTATAACAGCTCCCAAAGATCTCATTGCATTAATTGTAGCTATAATATCATCTGAAAGTTCTAAATTACTGATTTTACTTACTCCATCACTTAAAGAAGCACATATTACTGCTCTATGAGCCATGCTCTTTGAAGGTGGAATCTTTACACTTCCTTTAAGCTTAATTGGATTTATCTTTAAGCTTCCCACTATACTTCCTCCTTGAAAAAATTTGGTTTAGTATTATAAATAATACTTTCTCCAATTCTTTTTAATAATATCACTTTTAAGTTCTCTCCTAAATTTTTCTTATCTAGAGCTATTGTATTAATGATAGATTCATTATCATCAATATGCATCTCATAAGGTAATTCATAATTAATTAAAATATTTTTTATTCTTTCTGCTGTCCCTTCTTCTGTTATCTTTAAAGCTTCACTTTTTAATGAAATATTGTACATTCCTATAGCTACAGCTTCCCCATGACTAAACTTTTTAAAATTATAAAAAGTTTCTATAGCATGACCTAATGTATGACCAAAGTTTAATAACATTCTTTCTCCTAAATCTTTTTCATCATTCTCAACAACAGTCTTCTTTATAAAACAACATGTATAAATTATTTCTTCTATATGCTCCATTACTTCTGTTCTACTATTTAACTTTTCTAATTTTTCAAATAAATCTTTATCCTTAATACAACCGTACTTGATTACTTCTCCCATACCATCTTTATAAAATTTTTCAGATAATGTCTCTAAAACATTAGGGTCTATAAAAACAGCTTTTGGTTGATAAAAGCTTCCTACTAAATTCTTTCCTCGTTCTAAATCTACAGCAACTTTGCCTCCTACAGAACTATCTACTTGTGCTAATAAAGAAGTAGGAATTTGCACAAATGCAACACCTCTTAGAAAGGAGGAGGCAGCAAAACCTCCAAGATCTCCTATTACTCCTCCTCCTAAGGTAATAATTAAGTCTTTTCTAGTTAATTTGAAATCTAATAATTCATTATATATAGTAGGAAGAGTTTGAAAAGACTTTGTTTCTTCTCCTGCCTTTAAAACTAACTTTTTTGTAATAAAGCCTAATTCTTCTAATGAATTTTCAACTTTTTCTCCATAGTATTTATTGACATTTTCATCTGTTATTATGAATATCTTTTTTCCATTATAAATATTTTTAATCTCTTTACCAATCCTATTTAATAGGCCTTTTTCAATTAAAATATTATAACTATTTTCACCTAAATCAACATATAAATTTCTTCCCACATTAATCATCCTTTATAATTAAATTTCTCTTCCAACAGCACCTGCTATTACTCTAAGTTCCTCTAATAACTTTTCATATACACTAGGTTTTATAGATTGTTGACCATCACAAAGTGCATTGGCTGGATCATTATGAACTTCTATTATAAGCCCATCAGCTCCAATAGCCACTGCTGCCTTTGATAATGGATCTACCATCCACCACTTACCTGCAGCATGACTTGGATCTACTACTACTGGTAAATGACTAAGCTTTTTAACAGCTGGAATTGCACTTAAATCTAATGTATTTCTTGTATATGTTTCAAATGTTCTTATCCCTCTTTCGCAAAGAACTATATTTTCATTTCCACCAGCCATTATGTATTCAGCTGACATTAACCATTCTTCTATAGTTGCTGATAAACCTCTTTTTAAGAGTATTGTCTTATTAGTTTTTCCAAGTTCCTTTAATAAATCAAAGTTTTGCATATTTCTTGCACCAACCTGAATTACATCAACATCTTCAACAAATTTTTCAATATCATATGGTGACATTAACTCTGTAACAATTGGAAGTCCTGTCTTTTCCTTTGCAATCTTTAATAATTCTAATCCTTCATATTTTAATCCTTGGAAGGAATAAGGTGAAGTTCTAGGTTTAAATGCACCACCACGTAAGAAATTTGCCCCACTTTTCTTTACTTCTTGCGCTATAAATACTATTTGTTCTTCATTTTCTACTGAACAAGGTCCTGCAATCATAGCTAGCTTATTTCCACCAATTTTATTTCCATCAACATCTATTATAGTTGGATCTGGATGAAACATCTTGTTTGCTTTCTTAAAAGGCTCTGCTACATGCATAACTCGCTCAACATTACCATTAGCTTCTATTTGAGTATGATCTATCTTACTAGTATCTCCAACTAATCCTAATATAATAAGATCTTTACCTATTACAGGATTAACTTGAACTCCTTTCTTTTGTATTGCATTTGTTAAGTCATCAATTTGCTTTTTAGTTGTACCTGGTTTTAAAATTACTATCATATTTTTTTGCCCCCTAATTTTTATTTGCTTCTTTATATTAAAAAAGAGAACCCCTAATGAGTTCTCTTAAATAATAACTAAAATAAATTAACTAAATATATTTTTATTTCTATACTATACCCATTAGAAATGAATTATTCTTTTTTTTGCAAAATAAATAGCCAGCACTAAAATAAAAGCCCCAGAATCTAAAGTAAAAAAAGCTATAATATTTTACAATAAATTTATTAATAATTCCTTTCATAATATCCTCCAGTATCAAATCGTAAATTATATTACATTTTCTCTAACACATTTCCAAAAATTATATTCTTTTAAAATAATTATATCAAACTCTCATTTACTGTCAATGTTTTTTATAATATTGGCGAAAGTAATCTTATTAATGATTCTTGTATTCTTAAAAGCTTTCCTCTTTTGTGGTAATCCTCCCTAGTCATTATTTTAGATTTTGATACATCAATTGCAAATTGTCTCTCTAAATCTTGAGCTACTCTATTATCATAAATTAAAGCATTAGCTTCAAAATTAAGTTTAAAACTTCTAATATCCATATTCGCTGTCCCAATAGAAGATACAATTCCATCTACAGTAATAGTTTTAGCATGAATAAATCCCTCTTCATATAGATATATATTTACTCCTACATCCAATAAATCTCCTATATATGCACTAGCAGCCCATTTCATAAAAACATGATCTGGTTTGCCCGGAATAATTATATTTACATTCACTCCTGATAAAGCTGATAACTTTAACGCTTCCAACATAGGATTATCTGGTACAAAATAAGGGGTTTCTAAATATATATTTTTCTTAGCATTATTAATCATTTTCAAATAAGCATGCTTTATATACTCTTCATTATGATCAGGACCACTTGTAACTATCTGTATTCCAATATCACCTTTATCATAAATATATTTAGGATAATAGCTACTAAAGTCTTCTATATCTTCTCCTGAAGCATAACACCAATCTAACAAAAATCTATCTGATAAATCATTTACTGCTTCTCCTCTTATTCGTATATGAGTATCTCTCCAAAAACCTATTTTTTTATCTCTATTTATATATTCATCACCTACATTAAAGCCACCAATGTATCCATATTCTCCGTCTATAATTACTATTTTTCTATGATTTCTATAATTAATTCGAGTATTAACATGAGGTAGAATCCCTGGAAAAAATATTTCAAACTTTCCACCACTATCTATAAATTTTTTCATAGACCTTTTAGTTATTGTATAAGAGCCCATACTATCAACTAAAAATCTTACAGTTACTCCTTCATTTACTTTTTTCTCTAGTATACTTATTATCTTTTTTCCTAATTTATCTCTTCTAAATATGTAGTATTGCATATGTATAAATTTTTTTGCATTATTCAAATCTTCAATTAATTGTTTAAACTTATCTCTTCCATCATAATATATCTCTATAGAATTACCAGTAGTATACTTTGCATCACAATAATTATAATTCATTCTAATTAAATCCCAACATGCTTCAACTCCATGATGACCAGGTTTATTCTTTAAATAACTGTTAGATAATTCTTTTCTTTTTTGTTTATCATTTTTTCTTTTATCTTTAAATAATTTTTCTCTGCTAAAATTTTGACCAATTAATAAATATATTATAAAACCTAATCCAGGTAACATTATCATTATTAATAGCCATGCCCATGTAGTCGTAGGATTTTTTCTTTCAATAAATATAAGTGATAAAGAAAATATTACATTAGTAATTAACAACAATATTATTATAATTGATAAAATATACATGTATAATTGCTACCCTTCTTTTTTATAATTACTCCCACTCTTTTTAGTACAACTAATCTCAAATAATCTACCTTTAATATAGTAAATAACTTCTGAAACTCTAACACTATACTATAATTTTCATATTAAAATTAACATTATTTTTAATTATATCATTATGTATACTTTTATCAATGACTTTCCATTATTTGACTATTATTTATTTTTGTTTTATATTTAATATTATTAATCATTGAAACGAGGTGATAATGTGAATATATATATAATTTTACTTGTTATTGTGTGTCTCTTAATAGTAGGTTCAGTATTAGAAGATATTTTTACTTTTAAAGAAATAAAAAAGATATCTCCTCCTGACACTATGATGACTTCTCCCAAGGGAAATACTTTTCTTTATTCTAAAGGAAATAGTAATACTACTGTAATTTTTTTACCTAGCGTAAGCCTTACTAGTCCCTATTGCGATTTTTATAACCTCCAAAAAGAAGTAGCTAAATTTACAAAAACAGCTTTATATGAAAGTTATGGATATGGTTTTAGTGATGATTCAAAAAATTATACTTCTTTAGATGAATATATAGACAACCTTAGATATTTCTTAAAAAGATGTGGACATACCCCTCCATATATATTTGTTTGTCATTCTACAAGCAGCTTGCAAGTTTTACATTATTATAAACTTTATCCAAAAGAAGTCATCGGAATAATATTTGAAGATGCTATTAATCCTGCCTATACTAACTTTCTAAAAATTCCTCCTAAAATATTTTTAAGAATTATTACATTCTGTAAATATACTGGAATAATAAGACTATTACTTATGATTCCTATAATAAATAGAAAAGTATTGATGGAATTTAATGATAAAAAAATGAATAAAATTAACAAAACTTTATTCATAAAAAATATATTAAATGAAAATATACTTCAAGAAATTTATAATATAAAAAATAATTCTACACTTATACTAAAAGATAAAATTGATTTAGAGAAAATCCCAATAAGAATTATTACTTCATTAAATAAAAACTTTTTCCTTAATGAGAAAGTTTGGTTAGAATCACAAGAAGATATGCTTACTTGGTCTAATAACTCTTCACAAATAGTAGTCAAAAACCACAAGAACTTTGTCCATAGATATGATAAGGATATATTTATAAAAACTATTAAAGAATTATTAAAAACAGAAAGATTTATTCCATAAATAAAAAGTTGTTAAATATACTAAACAGTATATTTAACAACTTTTTATTAATAAATTACTCTTACACCTTTCCAGAATTTATATACAGGTGATATCTTTACCACATCACCTGTTTGTGGTGCATGAATCATTTGTCCATTTCCAATATATATTCCAACATGTCCTGAATGTGGGAAAACCAAGTCTCCTACTTTTAGTTCACTTTGGGATACTTCTATTCCAGCATTTAATTGATCATAAGTGGTTCTTCCAATATCTATTCCTAAAGCATTTTTGTATACATAGCTAGTTAAACCAGAACAATCAAATGCGTTAGGTCCAGCAGCTCCATATACATAAGATTTTCCTAGTTGAGCCTTTAATAAAGTAATAAGACCATTTATGTCATAATCATCAAATACATCATCATCTATTTCTTCACTAATAACAGGCTCTTCTATAACAATATTTTCTTTAACCCCATTTTCAACCATCTTAATTTCAAATGCTTCTATAATTTTATCAGTATCATTTGCAAGGCTTCCATTTCTAACCCAAGGTCTCCATCCATAATCACTTACATGTACTCTATAATATACATCATATCCTGCAAAATATTTTCTATCTTCCTTGTCTTTAATTGCTATACACATATTCGTTAATGGAATATTTTGTCCTGTAGTTCCTGAAATCTCTCCATTTTTTGAAACATCTGACCAACCATTTACTTTCGAATATGTAGTATATTCTATATCATATGGTGAATATGTATTATTAGCTATTTTTATAGCTTCTACTTTCTTATTCATTCCAGTTGTTCCAGAAGTCATATTATTACTAACACTTGATTGCCAACCTATATCTTGTACATGTGCACTATATGATATAGAATCAGTGTTTGAATTTACTATCCCCACTCCCTTTGGTCTTATTTGAACTTCATAAGCTTCTATAACGTTTGTAGTGCTATTAGGAATGCTACCATTTTTAACCCAAGAAGACCAACCAATATTTCTAATATGTAATCTATAATATACATCATAATTAACTGAATCTTCATTATTAGATTTATCTTTGATTGCTATACACATATTAGTTATAGGAATATTTTTACCAACCGTTCCTGCAATCTGCCCATTTTTTCTAACTTCAACCCATTCGCCACCATTCACTTGAACAGTATATTCAATGTTAAAAGGTGCCGAATCATCTACCTTTATTTGTATTGACTCAAGATTTTTAACTTGTCCAGTTGTTCCTGATAAATCTCCATTTTTCACCCCATATTGCCATCCTATATCCTGCACATGAGCTGAATACATTACTTTAGTATCAACACCATCCCAGTACTTAGAAATAGCTTTTGTTTCTAATCCATATGAACTTCCAATTAATACTAGTGAAGTCATAAATATTTTACATAAAACTTTTCTAATGTATTTATTTTTCATAGCCTTTCCTCCTAGTTTTATATTTTATAATATTATAGTTTCTACATTTTGTTGTCAAATCTCCATTTTTTGCCTAATCAATCATAAAAATAGAACTTTCCAAATAATAATACTTATGGACATTAATCATAAGTAATGATAAAATTGTACTCGTTATTTATTTACTTTTCTGTAATATTGTTACATTTATCTTTGAAGGAGGAACTTTTATGGACTATATTCTTATCTTATTTATAGCATGTATACTTTATAAATCACATTTAAACCTTAATGATGAATACCTAGATTACATGGATAGAGAATCAACCATTCCATTGAGAGGCATTTTTGCTATATTAATCATATTTCACCACATTTCCCAAAGAACATCTTGTGGAAATATATTTAAAACTTTATCATACTTCGGTTTTTTAAACGTGTCTATTTTCTTTACTTTATCTGGATATGGTTTATTACATCAATATAAAAATAAAGGAAAGAAATATCTTGATGATTTTTTATCAAAAAGATTTACATCTATCCTAATACCTTATGTAATTATCAGCTTTTTATATTTTATATTACGAAATGTATTAGATATTAAAACAAATGTAAAAGATGTATTTTTAGGCTTAATTAACGGGGCACCTATAGTTAGCTTTTCGTGGTATGTATTAGCACTTTGTTACTTCTATCTACTATTTCTTATATCTTGCAAATTATTTAATAAAAACTTCCAGCTATTACTATCTGTATTTTTGGGAACATGTCTATATTGTTTATTTTGCTATTTAAGAGGATTCAATGTCTGGTGGTATAATTCAATCTTTTCCTTTTTATTCGGTCTATTATACTATTTTTATAAAGTTAAACCTAACTTTAAATTACAAAAGTTAAACATATATCTAAAAATATTAATAGTGTTATTTTCATTTATATTTTGTTTTGGAGCATGTCACTTATTAAATATTAAAGTTTTAAGATTATTTTTCGAAGAAGCATCTTCTTGCTTATTTTCTTTACTTGTACTAACGATATGTAGAAAGATTAAAGTTAATAATAAACTACTAAATTATCTTGGCACACGCTCTTACGAAATATATTTAGCACAAGAAATTCCTATATTAATTTTCCGTAGTAAAAGTCTTTTGTTTATAAATAATGATATTATTTATTCTCTATTAATTATATTTATAAGTATAATATTGGCAGAAGTACTTTATAGACTAGATTCTTTTCTTATTAATAAGTTTAAAATTTTGTTAGATAAGAAAAAATTCAATTCAATAATGCCAAATCAACTTACTTAACTTTTCAATTTTAGTAATTGTAAAGCCAACTTTTTATATAAGTTTAATGACTTTTCATTCCACTTTACCACATGTAAAATAGTTGGCTTTTCATTATTTCTCCTAATATGATTAATTGCCCTAGCGAAAATATATATGTTTTTACATTAAATATTTATATATTTTTTTGCATCAAAAAAATAAGGTGTGTAACTCATTTCTTACACACCTTATTAATCTCAATACATCTATAATTATTTACCGAAGTATCTGTTTAATAAACCTTCGAAAGCTCTTCCGTGTCTGGCTTCATCCTTAGCCATTTCATGAACTGTATCATGGATAGCATCTAAGTTTAATTCTTTAGCTCTCTTAGCTAAATCAAACTTACCAGCTGTAGCTCCGTTTTCTGCTTCTACTCTCATTTCTAAGTTCTTCTTAGTTGAATCTGTAACTACTTCACCTAATAATTCAGCGAACTTTGAAGCATGTTCTGCTTCTTCCCAAGCTGCCTTTTCCCAGTATAAACCTATTTCAGGATATCCTTCTCTATGAGCAACTCTAGCCATTGCTAAGTACATACCAACTTCACAACATTCTCCTTCAAAGTTAGCTCTTAAATCTGCCATTATATCTTCTGGAGATCCTTGAGCTACTCCTACTGTATGTTCACAAGCCCATACTCTTTGTCCTGATGTTTGTAAAACAAATTTTTCTGGTCCCACTCCACAAGTTGGGCACTTTTCTGGTGCTGTTTCTCCTTCATGAATATATCCACATACTGTACACACATATTTTTTCATATTTTATATCCTCCTTTTATTTAAACACATTTTTCAACTATTTATTAATCTTATAACATTTTTATCAATTTAATTTTCCTATGATTTCCTTCATCACATAAATTATTATATAATAATTATTATTAGTTGTAAAGTATTTTCCTGAATTTTTTTTAATTTTCAACTTCATATATATATAGGTACTTTCCTAATAATTTAATTCTTATTTTTGACTTTTTATTTTAATTTACTTTTTATTTTTTACTTATTTGTATCGTATTCCTCTTTAATTTATAATTAGACTATAAAACTTTTTATAAATAAGGAGACAAGAAAATGGATAATAATAATTTAAAACGTGAACTTGGTCTTGCATCAGCAACTGCTATTGTTGTTGGTAATATGATGGGATCTGGTATATTTACTGCTCCTCAAAGTCTAGCTCAAGTATCAAATCCATTAGTTACTATACTTGCTTGGATAATTACTGGTATTGGTTCAGTATTCATTGCTTTAAGTTTTGCTAATTTAGGTACTAAATATCCTTCAACTGGTGGCCCTATTGTATATGTAAATAAAGCCTTTGGTGAATACACTGCCTTTTCAATAGCATGGACCTTTTGGATTGGTTCTTGGATTGGTAATGCTGCAATTATAACTGCTATTATAAGATATCTAACTCCATTCTTTCCTATTTTATCCGAAAATGGTTTAATAGCATTTTTAGTTTCATCAGCTTTTTTATGGCTAGTTACTTATATTAATTATAGAGGTGTTAAAGAAGCTGGTATTGTTGGAGTTATTACAACTACACTAAAATTAGGAGTTATGCTTGTATTTTTAATAATAGCACTTTATGGATTTAATCCAGAATATTTAAAAACTTATTCTTCTATTGAAGTTCAAGGATTTGGTTCATTACCTAACGCTATTGCTGTTACTTTATGGTCCTTTATTGGACTTGAAGGCGCTGCTATATCTGCAGGCGAAATCAAAAATCCTGAAGTTAATGTAAAGAGAAGTACAATACTTGGAACTATTTTTGCTGCTATACTTTATGTAGTATTATCTTTACTTGCTATGGGTGGATTATCTCAAGCTGATCTAGCTATATCTGATGCACCTTTAGCTGATATTATTAATAATATTACAGGCGCTTCATGGGGTGGTAGTTTTATTTCATTAGGAATTGTAATATCTGCTGCTGGTGCTTGTAGTGGTTGGATTTTAACTACTGCTAGAGTTGCTTATGCTGCAGGAGAAGATGGATTATTTCCTAAATTCTTTAGTAAAGTTCATCCTAAATTTAAAACACCTGTAGTTGCGCTTATATTTTCAAGTTTATGCACTAATTTACTACTTATTCTTAATTATATTTCAAATTTGACTGAAGCTTTTGATTTTATGATAAACTTAGCAACTTTATCATTTATTCCTGCTTATGCTTTAAGCGCTTGTGCAGAAATAATTCTTACATATAAAAATGGTAAAAAATTATCATTAGGAAGATTCTTTAAACATAGTTTCTTTTCGCTTTTAGCTTTTGTTTATTCAATTTACATAATTTACGGATCTGGTTCTGAAAGTGCTATGTGGATATTTATTTTAATGTTAATTGGTATACCATTTTACTGCTATAAGAAGATTCAAGATAAGTATTAAAATAAGGTATAATATTGACTTTAATTCTTTAAACTTATATAATTACTTATATTGTTAATAATTATATAAATTGCGTTGAATAGAAGTAGTACTATATGACTTCATCTATAGAGAGTTATCGGTTGCTGTAAGATAACGTTGATAGTATAGGAACTTATCTAGGAGCTTACTTGTTTAGAAGCAAGTACGGATAACCCGTTATAGTTTTGAGTGAGGATTTTTATATCCTAATAAGAGTGGTACCACGGAAATACACCTTTCGTCTCTTCCCATAGAGATGAAAGGTTTTTTATTATTTACAATAAATTTAAGG
The DNA here is from genome assembly GCA_934755305.1 of uncultured Clostridium sp. Classification (GTDB taxonomy): domain Bacteria; phylum Bacillota; class Clostridia; order Clostridiales; family Clostridiaceae; genus Clostridium. The sequence continues at coordinate 131,882 of CAKVLD010000002.1, forward strand.
AGGAATAAATCATGGGAAACTACGGAACTAATATCGATAAAAAGTGGCAAGAAATATGGGAAAAGAACGAAACTTATAAATTTGATCCATCAAATTTAGATAAAAAACTTTATACTCTTGAAATGTTTTCTTACCCATCAGGAAGCCAACTTCATGCTGGACACTGGTTTAATTACGGACCAGTTGATTCATGGGCAAGACTTAAAAGAATGCAAGGATACAATGTATTCCAACCAATGGGATTTGATGCATTTGGTCTACCAGCTGAAAATTATGCTATAAAAACAGGAATACATCCTAAAGATTCTACTTACAAAAACATAGAAACTATGGAAAAACAATTAAAAGCTATGGGAGCTATGTTTAATTGGGAAAATGAAGTTATTACTTGTGATCCTGATTACTACAAATGGACTCAATGGGTATTCTTACAATTATATAAGAAAGGATTAGCTTATAGAAAGAAAGCACCTGTTAACTGGTGTCCATCTTGTAATACTGTTCTAGCTAATGAACAAGTTGTTGATGGTGAATGTGAAAGATGTGGAAGCGAAGTTACTAAGAAAGAACTTACTCAATGGTTCTTTAAAATAACTGAATATGCTGATGAATTACTTGAAAAATTAGATGATTTAGATTGGCCTGAAAAAACAGTAGCTATGCAAAAACACTGGATAGGAAAATCTACTGGTGCTGAAGTTACTTTCAAAGTAAAAGATTCAGATCTTAGCTTTAATGTATTTACTACAAGAGTTGATACTTTAAATGGTGTTACTTATGTAGTTTTAGCTCCTGAAAATAAGTTAGTAGATAGCTTAACTACTGAAGAAAATAAAGCTGCTGTTGAAGCTTATAAAGAAGAAGCTGCTAAACAATCTGAAATAGAAAGACAATCTAATTCTAAAGAAAAGACAGGGGTATTCACTGGTTCATATGCTATAAACCCTATTAACGGAAAAGTAGTTCCAATATGGATTTCTGATTACGTACTTGCAACTTATGGTACTGGTTGTGTTATGGCAGTTCCTGCTCATGATGAAAGGGATTTTGCTTTTGCTACTAAGTTTAACCTACCAATAGAAAGAGTTATAACTAATAAAAAAGGTGAAGAAGTAGAACTTCCTTATTGTGAACATGGAATTTTAGTAAACTCAGGTGAATTCGATGGTTTAACTACTGCTGAAGCAAAAGTTAGAATAGTAGAAAAATTAGCAGAAAATAACCTTGGTTCTCAAAAAGTTAATTATAGATTAAGAGATTGGTTAGTATCTAGACAAAGATATTGGGGAGCTCCAATTCCTGTTATCTACTGTGATAAATGTGGAACAGTTCCTGTACCTGAAAAAGATCTTCCAGTAGAATTACCATACAATGTTGAATTTGCTCCAGATGGTAAATCACCACTTGCTAAGAGTGAAGAATTCTTAAATACTACATGTCCTCACTGTGGTGGTCCTGCTAAAAGAGAATGTGATACTTTAGATACATTTGTATGTTCTTCATGGTATTATTTAAGATACCCTGATAATAAAAATTCAGAAAAACCTTTTGATCCAGAAGTAATTAATAAAATGCTTCCTGTAGATAAATATGTTGGTGGTCCTGAACATGCATGTATGCACCTTCTTTATGCTAGATTTATAACTAAAGCATTAAGAGATATGGGATACTTAAAATTTGATGAACCATTTAAATCATTAACTCACCAAGGACTTATCTTAGGACCTGATGGATTAAAAATGAGTAAATCAAAGGGAAACACTATTTCTCCTGATGATTATGTAAGCAAGTACGGTTCTGACGTATTTAGAATGTACTTAATGTTTGGTTTTGCTTATACAGAAGGTGGAGCTTGGAGTGATGATGGAGTTAAATCTGTTGCTAGATTCGTAGATAGAATAGAAAGAACTCTTGAAATTGCTAAAGAGGCTATAGGCTCTGGAAATGGAAAAACTACTATAGATAAAGATGAAAAAGAATTAAACTTCTGGCGACATACTGCTATTAAAGGAGTTACTGATGATGGCGATAAGATGCAATTTAACACTGCTATCGCTAGAATGATGGAGTTTGTTAATGCTCTATCTAAATATCTTCAATTAGAAGTTAAGAACTTAGACTTCTTAAAAGATGTATGTACTGACTTTATAAAATTATTAGCACCATTTGCTCCTCACTTCTCAGAAGAAGAATGGAGTTTACTTGGTAATAATACTTCTGTATTTAACGAAAAATGGCCAGAATTTGATCCTACTGCTTTAGTTAAGGATGAAGTTGAAATAGCTATTCAAATTAACGGAAAAATTAAAAACAGAATAAACGTTCCTTCAAACTTAGACGAAGAAGGTATTAAGACTGCTGCTTTAGAAGATGAAACTATTAAAGCTAATACTGAAGGCAAAAATATTATTAAAGTAATTGTTATTAAAGGTAGACTTGTTAATATAGTTGTTAAATAGATTGTTTTAAATAATTCTAAAAAACTATAGAGTAGATATGATTAATATACTACTCTATAGTTTTTTAACTTTTAATTAAAACATTTAATCTATATAGTCTTCTTCACCTTCATTTAAAATAACTTTAAACTCTTTTAATACATCACTAACTAAATTTTCATCTAATTTCTTATAATATTCTATATATCCTGATTCACCTAGCGTTCTAGATAATTCCTTACTTATATCCATCCAAAGTTCAGGAATAAATACCCATACTATCTCTTCATACCTACAACTTAAAAGGAAGTGTTCAACTCCCCAGAAAGAATATTCTTCTATTTTATGTAGTTCATTAAAAAATTTATAGTCTTCAACTACCTTTTTGCTTAGTTTATATTCATATATGTCTACAAAGAAAAAGTCAAACTTTTCTCCTTTTGCCTTATAAGCATCTCCTTGAATTATTCTTATTTTTTTATTTTCTTGAAAATTATTTTTATACATTTGAATTATTTCAGAACTTATTTCATAGACTACAACTTCTGTAATATCTTCTTTTTTTGCAAGTTCTTCCACAGTATATCCAAGACCTAATCCAACTACTCCAACTTTGCCTTTAGCATATTTAATAAATTCATAGCTTCCTTGAATTTCCCTGCTGCTTAATGTCATATATACATTTTTAGATTTAATAAGATCTATACATTCTTCCTTTATATTATCATCTTTTTCATAAAGATATCCTATATCATTTTTAGAGTTTGATATTCTCTTCTTTATTTCATAATCCTTTATTTTAATTTCATTTATTATTTTATTATATTCTTCAAGTTTTTCTTTGATAAAATTACCATCATACGGTCTCATTTTCTTATCCCCTTATTTAATTTTGTTTAACATTATCTATTATACCCATAACTTTATATTCTGAATACCCTTTATAAAAACTTCTTGAAATTAAAAATTGTTATGTTATACTGTATTCAACAATCAAAAATTAATAAAAAGTAGGTGAGATTAATGAAAAATGTAACTATAAGTGAAGAAGCTTACAAGGAATTTAAAGATTTCTTAGACGAAAATAAAGTAGAAGGTTATAACATAAGAATTAATTTAGCAGGATATGCTTGTAGTGGTCCAGCTTTTAACATTTCTATTAGTGAAGCTACTGATTCAGATGTGACTGAAGTTGTTAATGATATAACTTTTATAGTAGAAAAATCCTTAATAGATGAATTTGGAGGATTTATAATTCTTTCAACTGAAGAAAATGAAGGTAGAGGTCTTTCTTTAAAACCTGTTATTGCTCCAGAAGGTGGATGTGGTAGCTGTGGTGGCGGATGTCACTAAAATTTTTCTTTATAAAATTATAAAGGATATAGAAAAACTTATATGAAAAGTTTTTCTATATCCTTTTCTCTATTTTTAATTTCCTTGTAAACTAAATTCAACATCTATATATTTCTTATTAATACGATTTATTCCTTCTAACATATCTATCCAATAATATTTAGATATTATTTTCTTTTTCTTTTCTTCTTGAACTGCACCTTTTAAATTTTCATCATAAAACTTAGTATAATATTCATCTATATTTTTACAAAGGTTTTGTATTTGCAAAAATTGTTCTAATATATGATCCTCTATCACTAATTTATAAGTTTGAGTTTTCATTTCCTCTTCTAGTATATTTTTAAAAAATAAAGCTATCTTTTCATCAACATTATTTAAAATACTTTCATCAGTATTAACTTCTTTAATTTTCATAATTAAATGACTATTATCTTTATAGTATAAATATTCATTCCATAAATTAATGTTATTAGTAGATATATTATTATAATTTTCGTACAACTTTAATATCTCCATATTTTCTATAGAACCTATATCAATTGCTGAAGTTATTAAATCAAAACTACTTTTATTTAATGTTCTTATATTTTCTATATAATTATAAGATTCCGTTCCTACTTTATATTTATATTTATTAATTCTTATTAACATAGATATATTGAATACTATACTTATTGCAAATAAAGTTCCTGCTATTATAAATAAGTTTTTATGCCTTCTTATTATTTGATTCATATTTTATCTCCTAATTTTCTCTTATGCATTAAAATTATAATTCTAGCTCTCCTTAAACTTTTCAATTTCCTTCTTTATAGCAAACAATAAATTGTTAAGCTCCCATACTTCCCCTTCTTCAATTAGTTTATTCAGTGATTTTTCATATCTACTAGCTTCTCCTAATCTTCCAAGTGCTCTAAGGGTAAGTATTTTACTCATTATTGTAGAAATTATATCAGATTTAACTTCAAACAGTTTTTGAGCATCCTTTATTTCATCTTTTATTTCTAGCATTTCTTCATCTAACTTAAAAGCTGCATCTGCTGCACTTTTTAGCTTATCTTTTAATTCGCCAGGAATTTGTTGTTTATATTTATAATTTAAAGAATGTTCTATAGTTGCCCAAAAATTCATTGCTAAAGTTCTTATTTGAAATTCAGCTAAAATTTCAACTGGTCCCGTTGCCATGTTTACTGGATATTTTATTATCATATGATAACTTCTATAACCACTAGGCTTAACTCCTCTTACATAATCTTTTTCATAAAGAATTTGCATATCTTTTCTGCCTCTTAATATTTCTACAACTGTATCAATATCATCAACAAATTGACACATTATTCTTATTCCTGCTATATCTTCAAGCTCATATCCAACTCTATTTATAGGTATCCCAAACTTATTTGCTTTTTCTAATATACTTGAAACTTCTTTTACTCTCCCTGTAACAAATTCTACTGGAGAATATTCATTTCTTCTTCTAAATTCTTTTCTTATGCTTTTTAATTTTACCTTCAGTTCTTCAACAGCTTGTTCATAAGGCATAAGAAAGCTCTTCCAATTAATATTTGCCATTACAATCACCCTTAACATTCTGCTTATATCTATATTATATCAAAAACTCATACTTATTTAAATCATGTGTATTTTTTTAAATAAATATTAAAGTATATTACAATAGTTTTACCTTCTATAATAAATATCACACTAATAACATAAAATAACTTATTGGTGCAAATTCTTTTTTTACTATTTATTGAAATATATATCATATGTTATAATTATTGTAATAAACAGATAGGAGGTCTTTTATTATGGGTTTATTCACCAGGGGAAAAAATCGTAAAAAATCTTCACAAGAAGATGATATAAATAACATTGATATTTCTACAGATAAGATTACTTCAGAAGAAGAAATTACTCCAAATAATCCCAAAAAAATTTCTGATGAAATATCTAATGAAATTAATTTGCTAAAAAACACTAGTAATAACATCTCACACTCAATAACTCAAGTAACTAATTCAATAAGCACTTTTAGTTCTGCTGCAATTACGCAAAGTCAAGAAATGGACAATGCCACTAAAACTCTTCATGATTTTAGTTCTAATATGGAGAACTTGGCTTCAAATATAAATAATGTTCACATTGCTATATTAGATACAGAATCCTTATCTAATGCTGGTATTAATAGAATTGATGAACTAGACTCTTCTTTAGTATCATTAAAGGATGCTTTTACCTCCTCTAATAATACTGTAAATAAATTAGTTGAAAAACTAGAATCAGTTAATACTATTACAGATTCAATTAGTAGTATTGCTACTCAAACTAATCTTTTATCATTAAATGCTGCTATAGAAGCTGCAAGAGCTGGAGAAGCTGGTAAAGGATTTTCGGTTGTAGCTGGAGAAGTTAGAAAACTTGCTGAAAATTCTAAACTTGCTGTAGAAAGTATAACCTCTATACTGGATGAAATAAAAAAAGATATATTAAAAGCTTCTTCAGCCATGATAAAAGGTAATGACGCTTTAGCTACTCAAGAAAATACATTAAACGAAACAAAAAATAGTTTTAATAGTATAAAAAACTCAATAGATTCAGCTAGTACAGAAATTAATACCTGTATAGAGCATTTAGCAACAGCTTCAGCTCAAAAGGAACATGTGCTTAATTCAGTTGAAGTAGCTAATTCTATTTCACAAGAACATACAGCACTAGCAGAAGAAATTTCAGCTAATATGGAATTACAAGCTAATAATATACGTGAATTTGATTCAACTTTAACTTCAATAATTAATAGAGTATCTAAGTAGAACTCTTAAATATTTCCTATACGTAAAAAAAAATATATCAAAATAATATGTGAAGTATTATTTTGATATATCCTTTATTCCATAATAAATTTTGGATTAAAATCTATAAAATCAGCAGATGTCATTATATATTCAATTCCATCTCTCATTCCATTTAAAACTCTGCTTAATGATGGCCCATGTAAATGTCCATATATAACCTTTTCTACTTCATACTCTTTAAGCATTTCTACGAAACCTGATTCTTCAAATTTCTCATTAGTTGGTGGATAATGTAACATTACAATAAATTTATTAAACCCTGCTTTTTTAGCCGAATCTAATGATAACCTTAATCTTATTAATTCTCGTAAATATATCTTTTTATCTTTTTCATTAAATCTATCTGTTCCTGGACATATCCATCCTCTTGTACCACAAATAGCATATTCACCATATTCATAAAAATTATTTTGTAGAAATTTCGTATTTTCAAACTTAGAATTTAACTTAGTTATACTTCCCCACCAATAATCATGGTTTCCTTTTGATATTATCTTTTTGCCTGGTAAATCTTCAATCCATTGAAGATCTAACATACTATCTTCTGCTCTCATAGCCCAAGATATATCTCCTGCAATCAATATAGTATCATCTTTATTAATTTTTTTAATCCAATTATTCTTAATCTTTTCATCATGCCTACTCCACTTTTCGCCAAAAATATCCATAGGCTTATCATCATTAAATGCTAAATGTAAATCTGATATAGCATATAGTGCCATTAATTATATCACCTTTCATCTTATTTTATCTAAATCCGTAACATACGCAATTACATGAGCAACAGCTTCATATAATTCTGGAGGAATTGAATCTCCAACATCTACATTACACAACAAATCTGTAAGCTCTTTATTATATACAACCGGAACATCATTATCTTCTGCTTTTTCTATAATTTTATCTGCAATTAACCCCATACCTGCTGCTGTAACTACTGGAGCATCAGAATTTTGTTCATACTTTAATGCAGCTGCTTTTTTTCTTTGATTCATGTTAACCTCCTTATTTTGCTAATTCTCTTTATATATTATAACCTATCTTTCTCTAGGTCAATAATTATTATACCTTTATATTTATAACTCCTTGATCCTTATCATCAAAAAATTCTCTACATGAACTTAAATTTACATCTTCTACTTTTGGAGATACAGTTACATTGGCTAAGTATCCAACTTCTTGCAACTTTAAAATTAACTTTTCCTTAGCCACGCTTAATACTTTAGTAAACTCTTCTTCACATTTTATATTTACAGTTATATTATTACCATGTACAGTTAAATAACTATCTACAGTTCCTAAGTTTATAGTTTTTACAGCTACAACTATTTTCACATTACTTTTATCTATTTTCTTATTATCTTTTCTATCATCTTTTATAATAAGTTTACATGGATATTCATTCCCACTTTTATTTATAGGCACATCTACATAATAATATTCATTACTTATAGAATTAAACAACTTAAAATCATTTAAATTACTTTTTATAAAGTTTAAAGATTTCTCTATTCCCTCATTAGTAAAGTTTTTAGATTGAATCATAATGTCTTTTATTACTTCCTTTAACCCTTCTAATTTATTATTTACTTCTCCTTTTATTACTTCTCCTGTAGCTGTCTTTATTGTATTCTTTAATAATTCTTTATCTATAGAATCAGTATTCTTATTTAAAACAGTTTGATTAACTTGATTTTTTATAATCTCTTTATTTTGTATACCTTCTTTATTTTGAGCATTCTCTGCATTCATTTTAGCGGCTTCATTAGTAGTTTTTTCTCCTGTTGATTCAGTTCCATACTTTAAATTAATAAAATCCACTAACTTATTTGCATCTTCTTTAGATAATGAAATTTCTTTTCCTGCTAAATTACTTATTGTTTTTCTTAATTCATTCTCTACATTATCTGAACTTTCTTTATTTATAGCATTTCTTAATGCATTCACAAGTTCCTGCTCACTTAATGAATCTAGTTTTGAAAAGGCAGCCCTAAATTCACTTCCATTAAAATTATCTTTATTAGATATTAACACATCTTTAATATTATTTTTAATAGTTTCTCCATCTTCCATTGCTAATGATTTAATTAAAGATGTTACACTTACTTTTGCTTTAGCATTACTATTATCATCATAGATCTTAATAGCCATATTTTGTCTAAATGTTTGTGCTTTATTACTTTTATTTGCTTCTACTGTTTTAGGAGTAACTTCACTTTCAATATTTGCACCCTTTATTTCTGGCAAATTTAAATCTTTTAACTCTTTAAATATAGAATTAAAGTATTCCTTAAAATTAATATCTTGTTTAAACAATTTATTATAACTATCTATATTTTCTTCATTAAAATCTATTCCATTTTCTAAAAATATAAATATATCTTTTGTATTCATATCTTTAAATTTATTGAAAAAGTCAATAAGAGTATTCTTAATTTGTTGACCTTCAATACTCTTAGAATCAATACCTTTGCTTAATAAAAAGTTCTCTATAAATTTATCTGCTTCTTGAGGATTAATATTTATTTTTTCATTAAAGTTAATAACACTTTTTACAAAACTAATGTTCTCTTTAGTTAAAGGAATTTTATGTTTAATCATAGCATTTAAGATTTCTTTATCATCTAAAGATAATCCTTCTTGCCTTACAAATTCACCTACTGCTTCTTCTCCTTTTGCAGCATTTTGTTCTACCGTTTGCTCTAGAATTTTTATTTCTAGTTTTCCATCCTTAAATCCCTCTACTTTAAATTGCAATAAACCTTCTACATCAGAAGTAATTTCACCAAGTAATTCTGCAGGAAATTCCCATCCATCAGTCAATTTTATAGTAATACTATTTCCGTCTCCCTTACTTACTATTTGGCCTTTAAATGATTCTCCAACCTTAAAAGTTAATTTACTTAATATCTTTTTATCATTAATTGAATTGTAATTCCCCACATTCCAAATTGCTGGCATACTAAAACTCCTTTACTTATTATTTATTCCTTACTTTATTTATCGTGCAAATAGTAAAAAAAATTAATCTTACTTCTTACATTCTTATTTTATACTAAAAATCAAAAAAAAAAATTGTTGTATTAATTCACAAATTAATACAACAATTTTTTCAAACAAAATATTATTCTATTTCAATTTTATTATAGTTCTTCTTTCCTCTTTTAACTAAAGCAGAACCATCTTTGAAATCTTCACTAGTTAAAGCTCTCTTAATATCAGTAACCTTTTCTCCATTTAAAGATAATCCCCCTTGTTGAATTAATCTTCTTCCTTCTGCTTTTGATGGAACTATTTTATTTTCTGCTAAAATTTCAAGTAAATCCGAACCTAATTTATCTTTTGATATTGTAACACTTGGAACATTATCCATATTTACTCCACCAGCAAATAAAGCTGTTGCTGCTTCTTCTGCTTTCTTAGCTTCTTCTTCCCCATGTACAAGCTTAGTTATTTCATAAGCTAATACTTTCTTAGCTTGATTAATTTCAGATCCTTCTAATGCACCTAATCTTCTTACTTCATCCATTGGTAAAAAAGTTAATAAAGCTAAACATTTCTCAACATCTGCATCATCAACATTTCTCCAGTATTGGTAGAAATCATATGGTGAAGTCTTTTCTGGATCTAACCATAAAGCTCCTCCTACAGTTTTACCCATCTTTTGACCTTGACTATTAGTTAATAATGTACAAGTCATAGCAAAAGCTTGCCCTTGAGCTTTCTTTCTAACTAAGTTAACACCAGCTATCATATTAGACCATTGGTCATCTCCACCAAGTTCCATTTTACAGTTATATTTTTGATTTAATACGTAAAAATCATATCCTTGCATTAACATATAGTTAAATTCTAAGAATGTTAACCCTTTTTCCATTCTTTGTTTAAAACATTCTGCTGTTAACATCTTATTTACTGAAAAGTGGCTTCCCACATCTCTTAAGAAATCAACATAATTAAGGTCTAACAACCAATCTGCATTGTTGGCAAGTATTGCTTTACCATCTGAAAAATCTATAAATTTCTCCATTTGTTTCTTTATACAAGCAACATTATGTTCAATTTGCTCTTTAGTAAGCATCTTTCTCATATCTGTCTTTCCACTTGGATCTCCAACCATAGCTGTACCTCCCCCAAGTAAAGCTATTGGTCTATGACCAGCCTTTTGCATATGAGCCATGAACATCATCGCTATAAAATGTCCAACATGTAAACTATCAGCTGTTGGATCAAAGCCTATATAAAAAGTTATTTTCTCCTTTTCTAACAATTCTCTAGTTTCTTCTTCATGAGTGAATTGTTTTATGTATCCACGTTCTAATAACTCATCTAATACGTTCGCCATTTTTCTACCTCCTATTTTTATACTCTATTCATTTTAACATATACTATATAGTATACCTTCTCACCTAACTTTTATCAACATATATACTTATCTCTCAAACTAATATAAGGGCTATATTTGTAAGTCTACATCAAACAAATATAACCCCTTATTTATAATTAATATTATTAATATTCTAGGCTACAAACTTCTTCATAAAATTAGGCACTTCCTCTTCTTCATAATTAACATTAATATAAATATTTATTTTAAAAGTTGTGGCTAAATCATGTATCTTTTTAAAACATCCTTCTGATTCTTTTAGACTATTCTCTTCTAAATTGAAGATTCCATCAATATAAATGTTTTCTATATCATAATTTCCTGAAATTACTCCACATAATAGTCCATAAATTCCTTCATAATCATTTATATAAAAATCTTTAGCTGCTATAAATCTAATTTTTCTATCTATTTGCCTTACATAACTAGCATCATCATCAATGTAAACGGAATCACCTTGAGATATAGTTAATCTATCATTTGCCAATTTAATTAACCTTTTAGTCTTACCAGACCCTCTCTTATTGCAGAATATTTGTATCATCAGGACCACTCCTCTATTAATTATACCATCTTGATAAATATATATTCTTTACACACAAAAATTATAGCTATGTTTTTTGTACTTTTTAATGATTAATTAAATATTCAAAATCTTAACTTTCCTATTTACTATTTATTAATTATGTAAAAATGTTTATAAACTATTTTTAACTAAACTACTTCCTTCTATTATTAAATTAATATTTGTTTCTAATGTTGTATTCTTTAAAAAGTCTTCTTTATCTATATTTATATCAGGATATTTTTCTGCTAAAAGTTTACCTACACCTAATACATCAATACCTTTTTCCTTATACTTTTCAAAAAATTCTTCTTCATACTTTTTTATTCTCCATTCTTCATTAGCTTTAATTTCACTAAGAACTTCATTATTAATAATTAATTTATCTTGTATTTCTCCTATTGATACTCTTATATTTAAATCCTTTTTTAGAATTATATTATCTCCAGATACTTCTACATGAGTACTATTAGTTTCTTCTAATATATCTAAAGTAATAAACTTATCACTTTCCTTTGGATTTGCCATTTCAAAGGTACCTTCCTTTACCTTTCTCATTAATATATTATAAGTTAATGCATCTTCTGCATCTAATGTTGCTATCATATGATTATCTCTCATAATAGCTCCACCATTTAATTCTAATTTAGTATCTACATCATCTTTTTTTAGTTCTATTACACTCATAAAACTATAATTATTATATGATAAACTATGACTTAAATAATCATTCACATTCGCCTTTATAACTTTTCCATTTTTATAATTATTCTCTATAAGCTCATTTAAATATAACCCTAAATATTCTTCATCATCATTAGTTAAATCTAATAATGACTTTACATCTCCCTTAAATACAAACATATATGGTTTAAAACTAAATTGTTGATCATTATTTATTAAATCTAAATATTTTTTTACACTTTTCCTTGCTGCCTCTTCTGTAAATATATATGCTCTGACTTGGCTAAAGTTCAAATCATTACTAGATACTACATTTACATCTCTCAAAGCTTCAAGAGCAGTTTTTCCCCTGCCTTCAAACATTATTCTTCTCCCTTTATCTGAACTTTCATTTGCATTTCTATATGGTCTAACACAATCTAAGTACAAAATTGTATTATCATGTTCATCTACATCAAAAATAATTGAAGTAGCGAAAGTCATTTTATTAATTTCTCTATAATTAAAACAACCACCTAAACTTATGGCTAAAAGAAAAATGAATAATATACTACTTCCTCTTCTTATTTTTGCTTTCATGATGATTTTCTCCTCCATTAAAAATAATTTGATTAGATATCCTATTTAAATTTCCTCTAAATATAAGATCCTTAAATTTATATGTAACAGTACTTCCTACTGGGAACAGATAAGAATATCCTCCTGTTCTTAAATCACCAATGTTAGACAATAATACTAAAACTGATAAGAAAAATCCTGGAAGTCCAAACAATCCACTAATAATTGTTATAATCATAGACCAAATTGACATAGCACCATATAACTTTGGAGTTAAGAAATAACTTAAAGTACTCATAGCTACTACTATAATAGTAATTCTTGATGCTATTCCTGCACCTACTACTGCATCACCTAAAATAAGCCCTGCTACAATACTCATAGCTCCTCCAATTGGTTGTGGTAATCTAAGTCCTGCTTCTTTTATAAGTTGAAAAGCCATCATCATAATTATAACTTCAACTATTGTAGGAAGTGGTACTCCTGCCCTAGAAACAGCTAATCTAAATATAAATAAGGACGGTATCATAGAAAAATGATAAGTTAATATAGCCACATATAAGCCTGGTAAAAATGTTGCTAAACAAAATGAAATCCACCTCAATACTCTAGTAAAGTCTGCAAGATATTTGTTAAGGTAATAATCATCAGGTGCTTGAAAATTTTCTAAAAAGAAATATGGTACTGTTATTGTAAAAGGTGTTCCATCTACTATCACTGCTACTCTTCCCTCTAATATTTTTACTGCTGCTTCATCTGGTTTCTCTGTATATCCAACAGTATCAAAAGCAGATTTTCTATCTCTTAATGCATCTTCTATATAATTTGTGTCTAGTATAAAATTTAAATCTAACTTCTTTACTACAGATTTTACATGATTAATTAAATAATCAGGTGCAATTCCTTTTAAATAAGCTATACAAACTGAAGTATTACTTTTTTCACCTACTATTACAGCTTCAAACTTTAGGTTAGGATTTTTTATTTTTCTTCTTATTAATGAAACATTATCAACTATTGCTTCAGTAAATCCTTCTCTTGGTCCCTTTACTACTGCTTCAGTAACAGGTATGGATACCCCTCTTCTTACATATCCTTTAACTTCACAAAAAAGTATTTGCTCATATTCTTCAAATACTAAAATTACATCTCCTGATAAAACATGAGTTATACCATCATTAACATCTTTAGCTAATCCCTCAATATTTATATCTAGAACTTTTGTTAATACATCTTGTATATTTTCACTTTTATATGTTGATTTTCTTAAAGGAGTAATTATGTACTCACTTATAAACTGTGTACTACATATATCATCAATAAATACCAATGTACACTTTCCATAACTAGTAACTACATCCCTATATTTAACATCAAAATTCCCTTCAAATGTTTCTTTTATTTTTTCTAAATTATTCATCACAAACATCACCTAAAAATATTATTCCTCTAAAAAGGTTTAATATTCCTCTTATTTGTAAATACTAATAATAAATTAACTAATTAGTACTTAAGATGAAGGGAAGATTTTTATGAATAAGATGTCAACAAAACATTTTATGTTTTTTATTATAGCTACTTGTACTATTGCTTTAAGAAGTTACTCATCAATTTTTATATCTTACGGGGGAAGTGATAGTTGGATTGTTTCTATCTTAGCCTCAACTTTTATATTCTTATATTTTTTAGCCTTAATGCATATCTGTGAGAAGACTAAGACATATGATTTTATATATATAGTTAAAAATTCTACTTCCAATATTATAGGAAAACTTCTATTACTAATATTCTCTATAGGATTATTTATATCATCTATCGAATCTGCTTCAGTAGAGTGTAGTTCTATACATACTAACTTTTTCTTATCCACACCTACTTGGTATTGTTTAATATTTTTCTTAATAGCTAGTGGATATGTTTTAAATAGAAGATTTAATTCTATTATTATACTTGTAGTTATTACTGTATTTTTTGTTCTTATAGGTGATATTATTCTTTTTGCTTTAGTTTCTAAATATTTAGATTTTAAAAATTTATTACCTTTGTTAAAAGATGGATTTAACCAAAATATATGGATGTGTTTATTAGAAATTATAGGTTCTCTATCAGCAGTATCAATATCACTTCTATATTTAAGAAACTTAGATTTGAAAAAATATTTAGTAAGATATAGTTCCTTTGCAATAATTATTTCAGGTTTATTAGTTACTTTTTCTTTCTTATCAATCATTACTTTCTTTGGTCCCGAAAGAGGAGCTAATATATTTTATCCTGAATATGTACAATCACAAAGAGTACAAATAGCCTCTTTTTTAGAATTTGGAGAATTATTTTATATATTCAGAAGTACTTGTATGTGGTTTATTAAATATATTTTATGTTCATATGGAATATTATTTATATATAAGGATAAAATTAATAATACGAAGTTGTTTATAGTTCTATATAACACAATAATTTTTATAGCATCTTATATATTAACTCAAAATCAATTTTTCTTATTCTATATTTTAAAGATATTGCAAATAGTTAATGGATTTATATATCTATTAATCCCTGCTATCTGCTTTAGCCTTTATTATTTTAGAAATAATAAAACTATAAAAAGCACAAAATAACTTTACTTAGCATATAGTGTTATATGAGTTATAAATATATAAGGTAATTCTTTTTTATCCTAACCCGCTCCTTAAAATTCAGGTAAGGTTAGTGTTATGAAAGTCAATTTACCCATGAATTTTAAGGAGGTAACTTAGTTTGGAAGACAAAAAAATAATTTGTAAAGACTGTGGTAAAGAATTTATATTTTCAGTAGGTGAACAAGAATTCTTTAAAGAAAAAGGATTTGAAAATGATCCTGTACGTTGTCCTGAATGTAGAAAAGCTAGAAAAGCTCAAAAATCAAATAATTACAGATAAGACTTAAATAAGGGATATCAAGAATTAATATAATTATCTTGATATCCCTTTATATTAATTAAAAACCTTTCTTTTAGCTGAAATTACTATTGTTGATAAAGGTATTGCAAGAATAATTCCAGTTACAACTTGAATTATATTGCCTACTATATCTTTTGAAGCATATACTATACCTTGAATTAAACCAATCTTTTCTGTTAAAAAAGCTGCAAGAACTGTACCAGCAAGAAAATATCCTATTACCATAAATATTCCACCTAAAATAAATGCTACTATATAACCTGGCTTAAATTCTTTAGTCAGTTTATCATTACTATTTATCTTTTCCATACATGTTCCCACTATATATGCCATAACCCCTTTTATAACTAAGGTAAATGGTGCCCACATATAATATCCTGCAAATACATCAACCAAAAACATTCCAATTGAACTAGCTATAGTTCCTTTTCTTCTTCCTAAAACTACTACAGATAGAAATACCATTGTATCTCCTATATGAATAAAACCTCCTAAAGATGGAACTTTAATAACGCTTCCTGCTAAAAATACTAATGCAATCATAAGTGCAGTAAGTACTAAATCTCTTGTAGATATTAATCTTTTTTCATTTAACATATATATATTCGCCCCCTTTTACAGTAAATTATATTCAATTGCAAATTTCTTATCAACTATAGCGATACAATTATGTATGTTTTATTATTAAATACTTGGTAATACTAAATATAAACTACTAAGTGGAGGTATTTATAATGAAACTTATGAAATGGATAATAGAATTGCTTGTTTTCTTAAGTTTTTCTTTACTAATTTTATACTATGGAGAATATGCTATGTTTATAATTTTATCCTTATCTTCTATAATATATTTTTTATTATCTTATAAAGAAAAAAATAGACATTATTAGTTACTTATCAACCATAAAATGGTATACTACTTTTGTACTTATAAATTGACAGTTAAAATGGTAAATCCTATAATATAATTAATATACACAAGATATAGGAAGAGGTGTTTTTAATGTCAGAGAACGTTAATAATAAAGCTAAAAAAATAATTTTTAGTGGAATTCAACCATCTGGTGATTTAACTATTGGAAATTATTTAGGGGCGCTAAAGAATTGGGTTAAACTTCAAGATGAATACGATTGTTATTTCTGCATAGTTGATTTACATGCAATAACTGTTCGTCAAAAACCAGCTGATTTAAGAAGAAGAAGTCTTGAATTATTATCAATATATATAGCATCAGGTATTTCACCTGAAAAAAATACTTTATTTATACAATCTCATGTACCAGCACATGCAGAGCTTTCATGGATTTTAACATGTAATACTTATATGGGTGAACTTAGCAGAATGACTCAATATAAAGATAAAAGCCAAAAGTACGGAAATTCAATAGGTGCAGGATTATTTAACTACCCTAGCTTAATGGCAGCAGATATTTTATTATATAATGCTAATTTAGTTCCTGTAGGAAAAGATCAAACTCAACATCTTGAACTTACAAGAGATTTAGCTATTAGATTTAACAATACCTATAGTGATACCTTTATCTTACCAGAAGGATATATCCCTAAAGAAGGAGCAAAGATTATGGACTTACAAGAACCTACTAAAAAGATGTCTAAATCTTCAGATAATCCTAACTCTTTCATATTAATTATGGATCCTCCTGAAGTTATCAGAAAGAAAATTAGTAGAGCTGTAACTGATAGTTTAGGTGTTGTTAATTATACCGATGAACAACCTGGAGTTAAAAATCTTTTAAATATTCTTTCTGCTATAAAAGGTACTTCACCCGAAAATTTAGTTAAGAACTATGAAGACAAAGGATATGCTGAACTTAAAGCTGACGTTGCAGATGCTTTAATAGAAGAGCTTACTCCAATTCAAGATAAAGTTAAAGAGCTTTTAAAAGATAAAAAATACTTAGAATCAATCTACAAAGAAGGTGCTCAAAAAGCTTCTTATGTAGCCAATAAAACTCTTAGAAAAGTTCAAAAGAAAGTTGGTATGATTCCAAGATAATAAGTAAATAATATTTTAATGAAGATAGTTATAATTTATATTTTTAAGATATAAATTAATTTCTATCTTCTTTTACTTTGCATTATTCTTAATGCTAAATTGCCAATTACTTGTTACTAAAGTATAATTATGTTTGTAAAAATTTTAGAAAGAGAGATTAACTATGTTTAAAAAAATAACTGCTATTTTAAGTAATAATCTTTATTTTTGTTTATTTTATTTATTTATAAGTTTATGTTTTACTAGTATATTAAAGGAACTTCCTTTCATAAATATACTATCTAAACTGGCCATTGTATGGGGAGGAATATTAGCTCTTTATCATACAATTAAAATAATAAAAAGAAAACCTACAATGGTGGAATTATCTATAATTATATTTTTAGGCTTCACCTTACTAATTAATTTAATATTTTATCATTCTGTTGAGAATCTAAAAATATGGATAATTAATTTTATATTCTTACTTGGTTTATTTCATGTAAACTTAGAAAAAGATATAAAAACATTAAAAAAAGAATTATCTATTACTTCTTACTCTATATCAATATTTACATTCATATTCTCATTTATATCTAATGTATTATTAATACTAAAAAAATCATTTGTAATTAATAATATATTATATGGATATGATACTGTAAAAAATCTATATCCTGGTCTTTATATATACAAAAATGCCTTAGCAATTGCATCAGGAATAGGTATCTTAGTTACTGTTTATTTATTATTTGAAAATAATAATGCTTCTATAAAATTAAAAACATTTTTTAGATTTAATATATTAATTCAATCTATATCATTACTTTTCTCAAAAGGGAGAAGTGCTTACTTCCTTGTAATAGCAATACCTTTTGTACTTATATTTATGTGGTTAAAAAATAAATGGATTAGAAAAGCAATGATAATTATTCCATCTATAGCTTGCATTGCTGGATTTGCAGCTTTTCATGAAAGATTATACAATTTTTTATCAGCAAGAAATGAATTATGGTATTCAGCTTGGTTATTAATAAAACAAAACTTTTTCTTTGGTGTAGGTAATGATTCTTTAGTAGAAAATGTTTATTCTATGAGACCTGGTGTTGTTCTACCTGGAATAGAAGATGGAGGTCTTCATAATATATTTCTTCAAATTCTTACCGCTAATGGATTTATAGTTCTTATTCTATTTATATCTATCTTATATTTTGCTTTTAGTTTTATAGTTAAAAAAGTTGACTTTTCTTATGCTAAAGAAAGAAGACTGGATTTAGTTTTATTATCTCTAGTAGTTGGAATAGTATTTGTTAATCTTTTCGAAAGTAATTTAATATATATAGTTAGTTTTATATCTATAATCTTTTGGACTTACTTAGGCTATTTCATTTCTATAAAACTTAATAAAGAATAAGTAACTTTATTTCACACATTAGTAAAAAGTTTTAATGCAAAGAAAAAAGTGGATTTTAAAAAATCCACTTTCTAATTATTTTTCCCATGGCATTGTATTTAGATAATTTATAAATTCATCTCTTAATTCTGGTTTTCTTAAAGCATATTCTATTGTTGCTTGTAAAAATCCTAATTTATCCCCTACATCATATCTTTTACCTTCAAAATCATAAGCATACATAGCTTCTTGACTTATTAAAGTTTTAAGAGCATCTGTCAATTGAATTTCTCCATTTTTTCCCGGTTCAGTATTCTCTAATATTTCAAATATTTGAGGTGTTATAATGTATCTACCTAATATAGCTATATTACTTGGTGCATCTTCTATAGAAGGTTTTTCTATAAGATCTTTTACCTTATAAACCCTATCTTCTATATGAATTCCTTCAACAATTCCATACTTCGATACATTTTCTTCTGGAACCTTTTGAACGCCTAGTATTGTAGTTTTATATTCATCATAACAATCAATAAGTTGCTTTAAGCAAGGCACCTCACTATGTACTACGTCATCTCCTAGTAATACAGCAAAAGGTTCGTTTCCAACAAAAGTTTTTGCGCAATGTATTGCATGCCCTAATCCTTTTGGTTCCTTTTGTCTAATGTAATGTATATCTACCATATCAGATATATCTCTAACAACTTCTAATAAATCTGACTTTCCCGCTTTCTCTAGTTCCATTTCTAACTCTACAGATTTATCAAAATGGTCTTCAATACATTTTTTATTTCTTCCTGTTATTATTAGTATTTCTTCTATCCCTGAAGCTATAGCTTCCTCTATTATATATTGTATTGTTGGTTTATCTACTATTGGTAGCATTTCCTTTGGTTGTGCCTTGGTAGCTGGTAAAAACCTTGTTCCAAGCCCAGCAGCTGGAATTATAGCCTTTTTCACTTTCATATTTAGACTCTCCTTATCCATATCCATCTTAATATATATATTTTAACACACTTATAGTTTTATGTTAACATATTATATTTTAATAGTATAACCTTACTTTTTTTCTTAATATATTCATATTTTATTATTATTTTTTATCTAAAAGTTATTTATATATTCATGTAATTTTACTTATTCTGTTATTACATAATTCAATTTTTTTAAAAAAATAGTTCTTCCACTAGAATAAAATTTTATACAAATTTTATCCTATATGAAAGAACTACTAAAGCAACCTCTAACTAGAAATTACCGTAAACTCCATTTGCAATTGCTGTTGCTATTTTTTCTTGAATATTAGAATTAGTTAAATTAGTTACATCTTTTAAATTACTAATAAATCCACATTCAACTAATACTGCTGGCATTATAGTATTTCTAACTACAAACAGATTTCCATCCTTTGCTCCTCTATTAGTAAATCCAATAGAAGATATATTGTTAACAATGTTATTTGCTAAAGTCTTAGAAGTTGATAACTTATAAGCTTTATTAGGACTTGCCGGAAAACCACTATCATTTGACTTTGTTGTATAGTATACTTCTGTTCCATTGGCAGATTCCTTATCAAATGAATTTTGATGAATACTTATAAATAAATCTGCATTTAAACTATTAGCAAGTTCTACTCTCTTAGTTAGACTATCATTTACCGATAAATACTCTATATCAAAAGGCGTTCTAGTTAATACTACTCTGTATCCCTTAGCTTCTAAAGCTGCCTTTGTTTTCATAGCAATATCCATGTTTATATCTCTTTCACTATATCTAACTCCATTATGAGTTGAGTAAGCACCATCATCTCCACCATGATTATGCCCTGGATCTAATACTATTAGTTTTGATGGATTTTCTTTATAATAAATATTCTTAGATACAGTATTTATAGTTCCATCTACACCTACAGCTTCAACTAAAATTTTATGTGATCCAGCTACTAACCCTGCTAAACTAACAGAAGTAGTGTACCCACAAACATTATTTGTTTGATATCCTGGATAAACATTAATTACATCTTGTCTACTAATTGTAGGTTTTACTGAAGCTTTCTTATTACCATCAACATAAACATTTATATTACTTATTCCTGAAGCATTTAATGCCCACCCAACAACATTTATTGTATCACCTTTTTCTAAATAATAGTCTGTTGGAGTATCAATAACTGTAATAGGAGATTTTTTAACTATGTTAGCTTTAATAGAAGTTGTACTAATAGTTCCATCATTACTTAGCTGTCTTATCTCAAAAGTTTTACTTCCAGGAGGTATATTGTTTATATCTATATCTACAGAAAAACCACTTTTATCTGAATTTTTATATTGTGGATAAACTTTAGCTACATCTGTTCTTGAAAGTCCTACTGCAGTACTTCCTTTTTCTATTCCCTCAACATATACTTTTACTTCTTTCACTCCGCTATCACTTATAGCCCATCCTGATACATTAACCTTAGTACTATTAATGTTAGAATTAGCAACTGGTGTATCTATATTACTTATTGGAGCTAATTTAGAAACATTTAAATTTATAGTCGTAACCGCAGTTGCTTTACTACCATCTGTTCCTACTTGTTCAACTTTTATAGTCCTCTTACCATTTCCTACTCCTGTTAAATCAATTGTTTCTTTATAACCACTCTTAGAATCATTATATTGTGGATAAACATTATTAACATCTATTCTAGAAATACCTGTAGTAGTTGTTTTTACTAAAGCAGAATCTATATATATATTTATAGTTTTTACTCCTTTACCATTTAAAGCCCATCCACTTATCTCTAGTGATGTCTTAGTTATAGTACTATCATTTGAAGGTACATCTATAACTGTTATTGGATTAAGTGATCTAATATTAATCTTAACTTCACTACTATACTTTGCTCCACTAGATGTTACTTGTTCTACTTTAAGTGTTTTAGTTCCACTACTTAATTGGGAAATATCTAAAGTTTTCTTAAAACCACTAGTTGATGCATTTGGATATTGTGGATATACTTTCGCAACATCTTTTCTTGATATATTTGGAATTGTGCTTCCCATAAGGATTCCATCAATATATAAGTTAATACTTTTTATATCATTTCCACTTAATGACCATCCGCTTACTTCTAAAGTACTTCCTGTAATACTTGCATTATTAATTGGAGTATCAATATTTTGTATTGAACTAAGT
Organism: uncultured Clostridium sp.; assembly: GCA_934755305.1. Taxonomy (GTDB): domain Bacteria; phylum Bacillota; class Clostridia; order Clostridiales; family Clostridiaceae; genus Clostridium. Next base: position 154,234 of record CAKVLD010000002.1, read on the forward strand.
CTTACTATATTGATTTTAGAATAAATAGAATGAATACTTCCATCATTGCTAATTCCTTTTACTTCAATAGTTTTAGTACCTGAAGCTATATCGCTAATATCAACATCTAAAGAAAAACCACTTTTACTAGAATTCTTATATTGAGGATAAACCTTACCTACATCTGGTCTTGAACCATTCACTGTAGTACTTCCTTTTTCCTTACCATCAATATATACTTTTACTTCTTTTACTCCACTATCACTTATAGCCCATCCTGAAACAGTTACCTTATCAGAAGTTATATCAGAATTATTAACAGGTGCATCTATATTTCCAATTGAATCCAACTTAGGTAATTTCAAATTTATAGTTTTAGTTATACTATTGGTACTACCATCTTTACCCACTTGTTCAACTTTTATAGTTTTAGTTCCATTTGGTAATGATGATAAATCAATTGTAGTATTATAACCACTTTTCCCATCATTATATTGAGGATACACAGACTTGACGTCAGCTCTTTCTATGCCTGTACTAATCGTTTTTACCAAATTAGAATCTACATATATATTTATAGATTTAACACCACTTCCGTTTAAAGCCCATCCTTTTATATTTAATGAGCTTTTAGTAATGTTACTCCCATTTACAGGTTCATCTATAACCGTAATTGGATTAAGTTTTTGTACATTAATTTTTAATTCTGTACTATATTTTTCCCCATTAGATGTTACTTGCTCTACCTTAAGCACTCTTGACCCATTACTTACATCTGATAAATTTAAAGTTTTACTAAAACCACTAGTTGATGCATTTGGATATTGTGGGTATACATTTGCTACATCTTTTCTTGATATACCAGTTGTAGTACTATCTTTTAATTTACCATCAATATAAAAATTAATATTCTTTATAGTATCTCTACTTAATGACCATCCACTTACAGTTAATAAGTTAGATGTTACAGTAGATCCATTAGAAGGTGTATCTATATTTTGAATAGAACTTAATTTTGCAACATTAAACTTAGTTGTTATAACATTCTTAGTTCCATCCTTACCTATTTGCTCCACCTTAAGTGTCTTAGTACCTACAGATAAACCACTTATATCCACCTTCATACTAAAACCACTAGTTGATGCTCCTGCATATCCTAAATATGTATTTGCAACATCTTCTCTTGATTGTCCAATAGTTGCATTTCCTTTTAATACATCATCAATATATACATTTACCTTAGATATACCAGAAGGATTTAAAGCCCATCCTCTTACATTTATAGTAGTAGAATATACTGTAGAATTTGCTACTGGCTCATCAATATTTCCATACATCTTCTTGTTTCTTTCAGCAAACTCCATTTGTCTATACATAAATAATATATCACTACCATATGTAGAACTAGGAGCCCAATTACCACCAAGAGATACTACTGTTGTAGCTTTTCCCTTTATAGATGAAAAATGTCTTGGATCATAAGTATCACTTCTTGGATACCCACTTGCACCTGCATATAAAGCTAAATGATCCAAGTGTGCTTGTACACCTTCATCCCAACTGTTAAACTTCATATGTGCATTTGGATCAGTATCACTACCTCCTTGAGTAGTTTTTAAACCACAAGGATTATGATATGATTCATTAATTACACCACCAAATTTACCATAACCTGTTTCCTTAGCAGCTTGTACATATGCAACAGCTGGATTTACATTTCCACGAGAAGCAGCATATTTCCAATATAAATCTGCCAAACTTATAAAGGTATTCGTTGCACCTCTTTCCTTAGCCCATGCTTTAGCTTCTGCAACTGTTATATTAGTTGTAGATATTATTTTCATATTATCGGTAGCTTTAACTGTAATACTAGGTAAAAAACTTATAGTAAAAGCTAGAATAAGTAGCCAAGTAACTATCTTTTTTTGTTTATACATCTTTCCCCTCCTTACCCTATTTATCTTATATATTCTATCATATAAAAAGAAAAAAGACATTTTTTTTAATATTTTTATATTATAAAAAATGTCTTTTTTCTTTTTCTATATCCATCTAATTATATTATTTAACATTTTATCTAATTTCTTATTGATTTTTTAAATTTAAAAAAGCCATAGAAAGTTCAATTTAACTTTCTATGACTTTTATCTTATAATTATTATTAATTATTATTAATTATTATTGATATTTAGGACGACCATAACCTGCTATGTCACTATCACTTACCTTGTGTGTTCTTTCTGCAACCATATTAGAACTATTACCTTCTATTGTTGTAACAATTCCGCCAGATACTGATTTTACAATTCCAACATGATTAATGTCTCCTCTACGGTAAAAATATATTATATCTCCAGGATTAGGTGTATTTCCACCAGCTACCCATAATCCTCTATTTTTAAACCAATTAGCTCCACTTGAGCAAAGTGAATGTTTAGGAATGATATCTGTTGAAATTCCAGCTTGATTAGCACACCAGCTTACGAAGATTGCACACCATTCATCTTGCATACCAAACCATGTTCCATACTTAGTAAAGTTACCAGCGCCTTCTCTATATCCAACTTCTCCTGCTGCTATATTAATAATCTTTTCTATTTGTTTTGGAGTTGCTGAAGGGAATTTTATAGGTTCTGGATGATCCACCTTATATTTCATATTATAATAATCTTGTGTACCAACTTTACATACAGTTATTTGAACACCTTCTACAGCTAAGTTTTTACCTACTGTTCCTGCTATATCGCCATCTTTACCCCAGTTTGTCCAACCAACTTCTCTAACATAAGTTCTATAAAATACTGAATAATTAGTTGAATCTTTACCATTTGCATCTTTTAATGCAATACATATTCCTTCTATAGGTAAATTTCTACCTACTGTTCCTGCCACTTCACCATTTCTAACTGTTTGAAGCCATCCTAAATCTTGTACATGAACTGCATATTCTATATTTAATCCTGCTTTATTTGGATAATTGATTTGAATTGCTTGCATAGATAAATTTTTACCTGTTGTTCCTGCTGTATAACCAGTTGTTACTTCTGATTGCCATCCTTCATTAGTTACATGAGCTCTATAAGTTAAACTTATATTTTCTGTATCACTAACTAATGATTCCATTTCAGCGTATTTGCTTGTCCCTACTTTTGCAACGCATATTTGAATTGCTTCCATAGGTATATTTTCTCCTACTGTTCCCGAAATATTTCCATCTTTACTCCAAACTGTCCATCCTAAATCTCTAAGATGAGTTCTATAATATACAGAATAATTAGTTGAATCTTTTCCACTTGCATCCTTTAAAGCAATACTTATAGCTTCCATAGGTCTATTTTCTCCTACTGTTCCTGCTACTTCTCCACCTTTTGATACATCTAACCAACCTTTATCTTGTACATGAACTTGATATTCTAATTTTAATCCAGCTTTATTTGGATAATCAATTTGAATAGCTTGCATTTTCAATAGTTTACCTGTTGTTCCTGCTGTTTCACCATTACTTACAGCACCTTGCCATCCTTCATTTTCAACATGTGCTTTATATGATATATCTAAATTTTCTGTATCACTAATTAATGATTCCATTTCAGCATACTTGCTTGTTCCTACTTTTGCAACACATACTTGAATTGCTTGCATTGCTAAATTTTCTCCTACTGTACCCGAAATGCTACCATTCTTAGACCAAGTTGTCCAACCTTTTTCTGATACATGAGTTCTATAGTAAACAGAATAATTAGTTGAATCTTTTCCACTTGCATCCTTTAAAGCAATACTTATAGCTTCCATAGGTCTATTTTCTCCTACTGTTCCTGCTATTTCACCACTTTTTGCTACATCTAACCAACCTTTATCTTGTACATGAACTTGATATTCTAATTTTAATCCTTCATTATTAGGATAATCAATTTGAATTGCTTGCATTGTTAAATTTTGTCCTATTGTTCCTGCTGTCTCACCATTACTTACTGCATTTTGCCAACCAATATTCTCAACATGAGCCTTATATGTTATGTTTGTATTTTCTGTAGAATTAGAATCTACATCTGCTTTTGCATTAACACATAACATAGAACTACATAAAGCTCCTGTTACAAATAACGATAAGCATTTTTTGAATAGATTTTTTACTTTTTTCATTTTTTCACCTTCCTTGTTATTTACATTTATTATATTTGTTGTAGTGCAATAATTATTATAATACTATTTTCTTTATTATTCTACCACAAATACCCTTTATTTCTCATTTTTGTAAGTTAGGTAAAATTTTAACGTTTTCAAAATGAACCTTATTTACATTTGTGTATATTTTTTACCACTTTATTTATTAAACACCAATTTCTTATAAAAAACCTCAAAAATATTTAACGTAGCCACAAAATTTTCATATATACATAGACAAATATATGTATACTAATTTCTTGTATTATATAATTTTAAATTTATCACATTAAGTACCCTCCTATTCTGAGCACACCTAAAATAGAGATATAAATAAATATCTTTATATCTCTATAAAACAACTTTGCATATTTAAATCATATATCACAATAAATATTAGAAATTATTATAAACACCATTAGATATAGCTACAGCTATTTGATTTTGTATACTTGAATTAGATAACTTAGTTACATCCCCTAAATTACTTATAAACCCACATTCAACTAATATAGATGGCATCATAGTATTTCTAAGTACAAAAAGATTCCCATCTTTAGCACCTCTATTTCTAAATCCAACTTTTGATACATTATTAACAACTCTAGTTGCTAATGATTTAGAAGTTTCTATCTTAACTGCTTTATTAGGACTTTGAGGAAATTTATTATCATTATTATTAGTACTATAATATACTTCTGTACCACAAGCTGATTCTTGTTCAAACTTATTTTCATGTATACTTATAAATAAATCAGCATTTAGAGAATTAGCAATATTCACCCTATTAGACAAACTTTCTTTTTCTGATAAAACTTCCCTATCTCCTAATTTTCTAGTTAATACTACTCTATAGCCCTTATCTTCTAATGCCACTTTTGTTTTTATAGCAATAGCCATATTTAGATCTCTTTCACAATACTTAATTCCATTAACAGTTGCATAGGCACCATCATCGCCACCATAATTATGACCTGGGTCTACCACTACTAATTTAGAAGGCTTTTCTTTATAAAATATTTCCTTAGCCTCTGAGCTTATTGTTCCATCTACACCTATTGCATCTACTCTAACTTCATGTCTACCAAATAGTAATCCTGCTAAAACTATAGATGTTTCATATCCACAAACATTAGTAGTTTGATATCCAGGATATACATTTACAACATCTTGTCTAGCTACAGTAACTTTTGTAGAACCAACTTCTTTTCCATCAACATAAACTTTTACTACTTTAACCCCAGAAGGATTTAAAGCCCAACCTGAAATATTTAATGTATCGTTCTTTTCAATATATCCATTAATTGGAGCATCAACTACAGTTATAGGACTCTTTTTAACAATATTTACTCTAACACTGTTCCAATGTTCACTACCATTATTACTAATTTCTTTTATCTTAATCTCCTTATTTCCTGGAGCTATATCATTAATGTTTATCTTTAAAGAAAATCCAGCCTTAGTTACATTAGGATAATTAGAGAAAACAGCTTTTAAATCTTCTCTAGCTAAGTTCACTTGTGTCTTACCTTTTTCTTTTCCATCAACATAAACTTGTACTTCTTTTACTCCACTATCGCTTATAGCCCAGCCTTCTACATTTATTTCTTTACTATTAATATTAGATCCTGATGTAGGAGTCTCTATATTACTCTTAGCTTCTAATTTATCAATATATATTTTACGTGAATAATAATCCTTTGAATCATCTTTCCCTATTTGTTCTACTACTATGTTTTTATATCCAGCATTTAATTTACTTATATCTATAGTAGTTTCAAAACCACTATTTTTATCATTAAATTGAGGATATATTTTCATAACATCTGCTCTTTCCATTCCTGTAGTAATTGTTTTTACTAACTCATTGCCTATATATATATTTATGGCTTTAACTCCACTATAATTTAAAGCCCATCCTTGTAAAGATAATGAGTCACCCTTAATTTTTGAGTTAACATATGGAATATCTATAGTTGTTATTGGATTTGGCTTACTTATTGTTATTCGAACAAAATCCTTGTATATACTTCCATCATTACTTATTTCTACCACTTCTATAATTTGTTCCTCTGCTTTGCACTTACTAATATCTAAATCTATACTAAATCCACTTTTATTAGCATTATTATAATTAGGATATGCATTTTTTACATCTTTTCTCTCTATTCCTACTTTTCCTGATCCTACTTCTTTTCCATCAATATATGCCTTTACTTCACTTACTCCACTATCACTTATTGCCCATCCTGATAAATTTATTTTATTTCCTTTTACCTGGCTATTATATGCTGGTGATTCTATATTACTTATTGACACTAATTTATTTATAGTAATTAGCGACTCATGTACATCTGATGTTCCATCTTCTCCTATTTGTTCAATTTTTAAAATTTTATTGCCGCCACTCAAAGATGTAACATCAATTACTTCTTTAAATCCACTATTTTTATCCTTAAAATTTGGATATGCATTATTAACATCTAATCTTTCTCGTCCAGTAGTAGTTGTCTTTACTAAAACATCATCTACATATATATTTATAGTTTTTACTCTACTACCATTTAATGCCCAGCCTTCTATTTCCATAGAGTCACCATCTATTAATTGATTATTTTTAGGAACTTCTAGTGTAGTAATTGGACTAAGTTTATTAATTTTTATTTTTACCTCTGAACTATATGTTGCATTAGTATTCTTTACTTGTTCTACCCTAAGAATTTTATCACCATTTGATATCTTAGAAATATCTAATCTTTTACTAAATCCACTCTTATTAGCATTAGGATAATAAGAATATATCTTACCAACATCTTCTCTTGTTATTCCTACATTTGTACTTCCTATTAAAGTATTATCAATATAAAAATTAATATTTTTTATATCACATCCAGCTAAAGACCACCCTGATACATCTATAATATTTCCTGTTATTATTGCACCGTTACTTGGTGTATCAACATTTTGAACTGAACATACTTTTTCAATATTAAATTTAGTTGTAACAATATTAGTTTTCCCATCTTTACCTATAACTACAACCTTGAGTTCTTTTATACCTGCAGATAAATTATTTACATTTAATTTCATACTAAAACCACTATTTGAAGCACCTAAATATGATGGGAATACTCTCTGTACATCTGGTCTAGATTGTCCAATAGTTGCATTTCCTTGTAAAATACCATCTATATAAACATTAATTCTGTCTACACCTGCTGGACTTAAAGCCCATCCACTTACATTTAATGTTTCTCCATATACAGTTGAATTCTCTGCTGGCTCCTCTATATTAGCGTACATATTTTTATTAATATCATTGTATTCTAATTGTCTATACATACCTAATAGCTCAGTACCATACGTAGAACTTGGTGCCCACTTACCCCCAAGGCTTACAACTGTAGATGCAGAACCTTTTATTGATGCAAAATGTCTTGGATCATAAGTATTTTGTCTAGGATAACCATTTGCACCTGCATATAATGCCAAATGGTCTAAGTGTGCTTGTACACCTTCATCCCAATTACTAAACTTCATATGAGCATTTGGATCACTATCATTTCCACCTTTATTAGTTTTTAATCCACATGGATTATTATAAGACTCATTGATAACACCACCAAACTTACCATAACCTGTTTCTTTAGCTGCTTGAACATAAGCTACTCCTGGATTCACTCCTCCATGAGAAGCCGCATATTTCCAATACAAATCAGCTAAGTTTATAAAAGTTTGAGTTGCTCCTCTTTCCTTAGCCCAGTTCTTAGCTGAATCAACTGTTATATTAGTTGTAGAAACTATATTTAAGTCATCGCTAGTGCTACTAGCAACATTAATTGGTAAAAAGCTTAAAATTAATGTCAATATAAGCATCCATGCTAATTTATTTTTATTTTTTTTCATTTTATTTCTCCTCCATTCTATTTATTTTCTAAAATAGGATAACACTTTTTTTAACATTCTTCTACCATTTATTTATATTTTTTCGTATTATTACATAGTATTTTTCATATATTTTCTTTTTTTCTATACAGTATGTTATAATAATACATATTTAGAAAATAGGGGGAGAATAAAGTTATGAAACATACAAAAAAATTAGCGTTTTTAATAGGGCTAATAAGCACATTACAATTAAACTCAAATATTCAAGCAGCAACAAATAACAAAATGGAATGGAAAACTCAAAAAGCTTTGCCAATAGAAGAAACATACTCAAATTGGCAATTTAGAGTAGGTGATTTCAACAGAGATGGTAAGGAAGACTTATTTTGCATAAAAAAGGACTCCGGTAATCACACTAACTTACACATTTTAAATGGTGAAGGTGAATATGAAAACTTTATAATGCAAACAGAATTGCCAATAGAAAATACTGATATTAATTGGGATTTTGAAGTTGGCGATTACAATAAAGATGGAATACCTGATTTATTTTGTATAAAAAAGAATGCAGGTAATCACACTAACTTACACATTTTAAATGGAGCAGATAATTATAAATCTTTCTTAAAACAAGTAATATTACCAATAGAAAATACAGATTCTAATTGGGACTTTAAAGTAGCCGATTATGATGGAGATGGTATTTCAGATTTATATTGTTTAAAGAAAAATGCACAAGACCATACAAACTTACACATATTAAGTGGTGCAAGTGCTTTTCAAAATTTTTCACTTCAAGTTGCATTACCAATAGAAAATACAGATGAAAACTGGGAATTCGGATTAGGAGATTATAATGGCGATAAAAAACCCGATTTATATTGCATAAAAAAAAATTGTGGAACTAGTACTAATATACACATATTAGGTGATGATAAATACCAATCTTTTTTATTACAAATTCCTACAATATTACATGCTACAGGTGAAAACACTGAATTTGCAGTTGGAAAAGGCGCTTTAAATATATATTGTTTTAAAAAGCATGGAACAAGTAGCAAAAAGACTGAGCTACACAAATTTGGTTATAAAGATGTAGATCCTCTTGAAGTCAAAAGACAAGCTATAGTCAATGAAGCTAAAAGACATTTAGGAAAATCTTATGTTTATGGTGCAAAAGGTCCTGATTACTTTGACTGTTCTGGATTAACAAATTATGTTTATAAGCAAGTTTTAAATATCGATATTGGACCTTCAACTTATCAACAAATCAACGCTGGAATTGAAGTGTCTAGAAATGAATTACTACCTGGAGATTTAATATTCCCTCATTCAGGACATGTTTGCATTTATATAGGAAATAACCAAATGATTCATGCCCCTCAAACAGGAGATGTAGTAAAGATTTCTCCTATATATGGATTTTGGAGAGCAAGAAGAATTATACATTAAATTCCACATAAAGCATCTCTATAAACATGGATATTTAATCTTTTAAATTATAAAATGGTATCTATAAACAAGACATAATACAAGTACAGTTTATAGGTACCATTTTATTTATATGTAGAACAATCTCCTTAATGCAAAAAGAGGTAAGAGTAAAAATTTTGGCGTCTTTTACTGATTCAAAAATAGTAATAAAATATCCCTATAAAGATTCTTGGGGCTGTACAGTTCCTCAAAATTCTTTATAGGGATTTTATAATTTTTTTATTTTCTAATTTTTAGATTATCCGGTATCTGATCTGACCAAGGCATCAGATTCTCCAAGCTTTCGCTATCGGTTATATCTATATTTATTAAATTATCAAAAAGATAAACTAAATACCTTTCTATAACTAACTTATTAGCCTTGGCAGTTTCTATAATACTATATAAATAGCTACTAGCAGTTGCACCTTTAGCAGTATTTGCAAATAAGAAGTTCTTTCTGTTTAACACAAACTAATAGTGTACCAAAGAAATAATTAAAAATTCTTCCACCGATAATTTTCCATTGGATTTATACACATACTAATATGGAAATAATATGTGTATAACGGTTGTGTGGAAGGTGATAACATTGAATGAAAAACAAAAAATAATTCTTTATTATATAAAAGACAATATGTCTCAGAGAGAAATACATCGGGTAACTGGCGTAGCCAGGGACACCATTAGAAAATATATAAGAGAATATGAATCAAAACTACAAGAACTAGGATGTGAATTATCGGATATAGAAAAAGTAGATTTAATCGAAGAAATTACAAATAAGCCTAAGTACAAATCATCAGAAAGAGTGAAGACAGCTGTTACCGATGAAGTAAAAGAACGTATTAAAACTTTCTTAAAAGAGAATGAAAATAAAAGATTAACAGGTTTCTCTAAACAACAGATGAAAAAAGTAGATATGTATGAAGCTCTAAAAAAAGAAGGTTTTAATATAAGTTATTCATCCGTAATTAATACTGTTAATAAGCTTGAAAAGAGCAGAAAAGAAGCTTATATTAGGCAAGAATATGTTCCGGGAGATGTTGTTGAATTTGATTTTGGTACAGTTAAATTATACACAGAAGATGGAATATTAAGAGACTATCAATTAGCTGTATTTACAAGCGCTTATAGTAATTATAGATGGGCTAGATTATTTCCAAAGCAAAATACGGCATGCTTCCTTGAAGCTCATGCGGAATTTTTTAAAAAAATTAAAGGAGCATTTAGAACTGTAGTATATGATAATACAAGAGTTGCAGTTAAGAAATTTATTGGTAGATCAGATAAGGAACCTACAGATGCATTATTAAAATTATCTTTATACTATAAGTTTAATTTTAGATTTTGTAATGCATATAGTGGAAATGAAAAAGGTCATATTGAAAGAAGTGTAGAAGTTGTAAGACGAAAAGCTTTTTCAAAGCATACATCTTTTGATTCTTTAGAAGCTGCAAATAAGCACTTAATAAATATACTAACTGAAATCAATGATAAAGTATCTTATGGAAAAAATAAAACAGCTAAAGAATTATTGGAAGAAGAAAAAAATAACTTATTGCCTGATATGCCACTTTATGAAACTGCTACGCTTACAGAAGTTAGAGTAAGTAAATATTCCACTATTATGATTGATTCCTGTCAATACTCAGTACCTGATATGTATGTGGATAAACTTTTAATTTGCAAAGTATATACTAACAAGATTCTAGTATTTGATAATGATAAGCTTATTGCTAAACATGATAAAATATTAGGTTTTAATAAGTGGAAAATTGACATAGCTCATTTTACATATACTTTATTCCGAAAACCAAAGGCGCTTGTAAATAGTACTGCTTTTAAACAAATGGATAATATTCTAAAAAATATCTATAATAATTATTTCAAAGATAATGAAAAGGAATTTATACTACTACTTGATTGTGTTGGGAAATATGGTTTAAAAGCTGTTGATGAAGCTATAAAACATATAAAAGATGTTTGTCCTAATAATATTAGCGTAGATAAAATTGAATTTATTTGTACTAGAAAGGATGATAACAAAGTTATCTATCTTGCGGATTATAATGATGATATAACTACTAATTCAATTAGCATGCTTAATGAAATAAATGATTTATTAAAGAACTAAGGAAGTGAAGTTATGAAATCAGATACTTATTTTATCCAGGCAAAAGGTAAGCGTCAAAGTGGTTCTTTCCAAAGTTATTGGATTAACAGATCTAATTCTAAATTCTGTTAATCCTTTTTAGGTTTTCTAAATGAATAATTTTAGATCGTAACAAATCAAAATTATTACGTCCATACATTATTCTTTTTATAGTTTTTAACTTATTTACACTTCCTTCTGCTAGTCCATTATTATAATCAAGTATAATTGCATTAATTATTGAATTATAATCGCTTTTAACACCTTTAATATAACCATCTAATTCCTTGATTTTTAATTTACTTACGTAATCTATCCACTTATCAAATTTGCTTAAATCTTTTTTGTTTAATATATTCTTAAAATCTGATATTATTTTAAATACTTCTCCTATTAACGGATACTTTTTTATTACTTCATCAAACTGATTTTGATGAAGTACCTCTATTTTATCAATAGGTTTATATAACAGTTTTAATATCCACTTTTTATCAATGAATTCATGTGGTTCTTTATCTTTAAGTAAATCTCTAGCAATTCTTCTTTCTTTAGATACAAACATTCTTAATGCTGCTACACTACCAGAATATCCTTTTTCTCGTAGTGTAGCAGTAATTTTTTCATATGTAATCCCTTGAGCTCTAAGAGTTAATATTTCATTCCTATATGGAGCTAATGGACCAGGTTTGCTTACTCCATAGTGACCATTAACTACATTATAATTTTCAGAAAGATATTTAGAAATACTTGAATTGCTATAACCGGTAATACTTGATATTTCCTCTATTTGCAACCCTTGTTTATGTGACATATGAACTCGTTCAACTTTATACTTTACTTTATTAACAGCATCTATATGTTCTTTTTCTCTTTTGGTAATATAATTATCTTTTATCTCTGAGACATCTATTTTTACGTATTTATTAGCTGTACTTGTGCTTATATGTAGTTGTTTGGCTATTTTTTCAAATGATAGTCCTTCTTTGCGTAATTTTTTTGCTTCAATTATCTTTTCTCTTCTTGTTAAGCCTGTTAAATACATATAACGTTGCTTCGCCTCGTCAGATGTTAGAGGTATCTCAATTCTTCCAACGATTAATCTTTGAAGTACTTTTTTTAATGATTTAATCAAATTCTTAAGCATATAAAATCTGTCATTTACTTGGATTGCATCTGGATGTGCAGTTTCTATAGCTGCTTTAAAACTAGTTAATCCATCTCTTACAATAACCTTTAAATTAGGATATTCTTTTAGCCATTTAACTACATCTTGGGAATCTCTTGAATTTAAAATATCAATAATACACCTAGTATTTATATCAATCATAATAGTCCCATATGCATGTCTCTTTTTAGTAGCAAAATCATCAATGCATATATGAGTTATTTTTTCCTTATCTATTTTTATTGTTTTTTTTTTAAGTAATTACATATAGAACTTTTCTTTATCTCTACTGTTCCTTCACTTAAATAATTACTAGCTGAAATGGAGCTTTGAGTTAATGAAACGCGTATAATTTCTTCTATAAGTCTCTTAGTTTTTTTAGCTTTTGAATCCAAAAAAGTAAAGGTTTCTGAAAATGTATATTTAGGACAGCTTTTATTAACACAAAACATATTGCGATTTTTTAATAATATAATTACTTTTTTTCCTTGGATAGGCAAGTCCTGAAAGCTTTTAGAATAACGACAATGTACTTTATTTGTTACGGTTCCGCAAATAGGGCATTGTAAATCTTTTTTAGTTGAAGCTACAGTTATATATAATGTTTTATCTATTAATTCATGAGATACATATTCTAGTGATGTATCTAACATTTTTATTATGCTTTCCATTGATGTCCTCCCAATTCATATATAGACACAATTATACATTATCTTTATTCGTAATTCCAATAACTTTGGAAAGAACCTCTTTGACTCTTACAAAAAGAGAACTTGTCATTAGCATTTTTTAACCACTAATGTGACAAGATCCCTCAATTATAAGAATAACATGTTTTTTACTTATTTGTTTTTTATTTTATATTCATAATCCCTACACCTAATACTATTAAGGCTATAGCAATTACTTTTGTTATTGTTAGTGATTCCTTAAATATAACAATAGCTAATATAAAAGTTGCTACTTGTACTATAGCTGTAGTTACAGGAACTATATAGCTCATATCAAACTTCGCTATAAGAAACATATACATAAGAAAACTACATACATAACAAATTAATCCTAAAATAGAAATAAGGCTAATTTTAAGATTAAAAACTCCAGTTGAAACAGAAACTACAAAACCTTTATCTGTTCCTAATTTGAATAATACTACTCCGGACACACTAAATATTAAATAAAGAGCTATAAGTATAATATTCCCCATTTTCATTTCCTCCTTATTTGTATCATTATTCATAAGTTTTAACCTTCCTCTTTTTTAGATAATTCATATATCTTTTTTTGTAATAATGCCACTTCTTGTGTTAATACTCTTAATCTTTTATTTAAAGACGATACTATAGAAGTTATAGTAATTAAAATAATTACTATAAACATTCCTCCTAATACTAATGCACTATTTATGGGTGTTTGTATTCCTAAAATTTCTGATATTAAGTAAACTGATCCTGGAAATATAGTAACAAATAATAACACAACACCAGCTATTAACCATAACAAAGTGTATTTTAATTCTAATTTCTTCTTCTTTAATAAATATACTATTAATATTAAATATAAAATAATAGCTATTCCAAAAAACATCTGTATTCTAAAATTCATTATTTTCCCCCTACCATTAAAAAGATAGTGTAAAGTTTATACACTATTCTTTTTAAAAATTTTCTTTATATATCAAGGTTTCGAAAGTTTTTTTGCATAAAAAAACAACGACCCCCTAATTTCATGTTAAAATTGAATCTACAACAAAACAAATAAAACACGAAAGGATGTCGTTATTGTGGATTCAATTATAACTCATTTAATCTTATATATTCAATACTTACATAAAATTATTTATGATTTAATTTTATTTATTTCTAAAAATATACCTCTTGG
>CAKVLD010000003.1 GCA_934755305.1 uncultured Clostridium sp.
AGATAAAATTTATGTTTTTCTTAAATTCTATCAATGTAATACTCTTGATTTCTAGATACCAAATCTTTGACTCTTACCCTTCTAAATACAAATCTTTCTATTTAGAAGGAAGCTTAATTTATTTAAATAATATTATAGATTTAAATCTCTTTCTTTAAATATTACATTAGATACAAACAATACTATAACAGACACAACTGCTAATATAATAATTGTTATTATAAAATTAGTACTGTCATTCATTATTGAGTCTTTTTGAATCAATGTAAATACACTTAAATTACCTAATACATCAAAATCTTTACTAATATTGCTAATCATATTTAATATATATTCTACTCCAATTACCACAGAACTCCAAGTTATTGCTTGGCTTACTGTATTTGATATACAAGAAAATAATACACATATAGAACTTAGAAATAAGAATACAAATATAATCATTGTATTAATACCTATAAATTTTCCATAGTCAAAATTATAATCACTAGCAAAAATAACTTTTCCTAAAACACCTGATAATATTGAAGAAACATATATAGATACTAAGCCCAATAAATAAACTGAAACTTGGCTCATTAAATATTGCTTTCTTGTTACCTTTGAATTTAGATAATATACAAGCGATGTAGATTCAATATGTTTTGTAATTAGTTTGCTTGAAAGTATAATTGAAAAAGCCATAATTATATATAAATATAACGAATTATAGAAGTTAACATTAAAAAAATCATTTAAATTGCTCATTTCTCCCTTCATTCCAAAGGCATCTAACATACCTTGTGGCATAGAATTTAATAAATCAGCATATGAATTATTAGCTTGTACACTTGGGAATATAGCTGCTATACATATAACCATACATATAACAGTCCCTACTATTATGCTTAAAAATCTACTATTTGTTTTTATCGACGATTTTATTATATCTTTGTTCATTTATTTTCACCCCTACCAATAAATTTATTTGTATTCTTCTTCATAGTATTTCTTAAAAATATCTCTAAGCGTAGCTTGCTTTATTTCTAATTTTTCTACATCACAATTAGCTAGATTCTTTATAATCTTATTAATATTATTATTTATATCAATTTCAATTACATTACCTTTTACTTTCTTGTAATTCATCTTTAAATTTTTAATATCTTCTTCATTAATAAATGTTACAATAGCCTTTGAATGTATCTCTTCACTTATATCATTTAACTTAGTATATTCAACTATTTTACCATTCTTAATTATGCAAATAGTATCTGCTATAGTTTCTATCTCTTCAAATATATGTGATGATAAGAATATTGTTTTACCTTCTTTTTTCTTTTCTGTAAATAACTTAATAAGTTCATCTTGCATTAATGGATCTAATCCAGTACTTGGTTCATCTAAAAATATTATTTCAGGATCTCCCATAAATGCTGCAACTATAGCTAACTTCTGCTTCATACCTTTTGACATCTTTTTTATTGGAATATCTATATTTAACTTGAACCTTTTTACAAGCTTTTGTACAGACTCCTCACTATCAATATTTCTTATTTTTCTTTGAAAAGCTAAGAAATCTTTAGCTGACATTCCTTCTGGGAATACTATTTCTCCAGGCAGATATCCAATACTTTCCTTTATCTTTTCAGGCTCTTTCCAACAGTCATATCCAAGAATTTCTGCATTACCTTCATCAGCCTTTAAAAATCCCATTAAATGTCTTATTGTTGTTGATTTACCTGCACCATTTGGCCCAATAAATGCAAATACTTCTCCCTTTTTTACTTCAAAATTAAGATCAAATATCCCTTTTCCATTTTTAAATTTCTTAGTTAAATTTGTAACTTTTATCAATTTTACTCCTCCAATCCTTACTTAAAACAAGCATTTTGTATCTTAGCTGCTAATGTTTTCACATGAGGTAATCTCATCATAGTTGTATGATTTCCATCTATATCAATTATGTTAAATTGATTACTAGTATAATCAGCCCATTCATTAAATGACTCTATTACCTTACTATCATTTTCTAAAGTTCTAAATGCATATATTGGTATATCAAGCTTAATATTAGGTAGCTTAATATCTCTAGATAATAGCATATGGTGAAGTTGCATCTTTAAATACTTATCCAAATAGTTTTCATTCATAAATCCTTTAACTTTATCATTATTCTTTGATTTCTCAATTATCTTTCTTTTAGCATCTTCATAATCCATATTTCTTAATTCATCTGGATCAAAATCTAACATATTACCTATCCCCATTGCTAAAACAAACAATTTGAATTCTTCTTCATTTATATCTTTATTTTCATCTGTTTCAATAATATTTAATTCTGGTATAGTATCCAATATTATCAATCCCTTAGGTGCTCTTCCCTCTTGAATTAACTTATTACATACTCCAAATGCAAAATGTCCACCTAATGAATGTCCTGCCAAATAATCTATTCCAGGTCTATAATAGTCATCAATAACCTTTATGGAAAAATCAACCATTTCATCATATCCTAAATATGTTGTATCCTCATCTTCATATAATCCTGGCGACTGAATTCCATAAGTTGAACCAGTATCAGTAAAGTGTCTTGATAATTCAATATATCCTAATACTGTTCCCCCTGCTGGTGGTTCAAAGAAAATTCTACTCTTTTCTTCATCTCCATTATGAAGCTTTATTAAATAATCCTTCTCTGTTCTTTGTCCAACTACTTCAGATTTTATATTTAATAATTCCCTTGTTAATTCTCTTGTATTTGGATACATGAATATTAACTTTGGATCAGCTTTATACCCCATATTATTAAGTTTTGATGATAACTTAATTGTAAGTAATGAATCTCCTCCATTTTCAAAAAATGAGTCTGTTACTCCAATTTCATTATTTTCTAATACATCCTTAAAAGCTTGTAAGATTTCTGTTTCATCCTTAGTTTCTGGATCTACCACTGACTTATTATGTTGATTATTTTGTACCACCTTAGGTAACTTTTTGACATCTACTTTTCCATTTTGATTTAGTGGCAGCTTATCTATAAATACATATTGGGTAGGAATCATATATTCTGCTAACCTTGTCTTTAGATACCTTATAATTTCCTTTTGTGTTAATTGCTTATTATCACTAACTATATATGCTGCTAGATATTTACTTTTTCCATCAACTACTACTCTAATAATAGCATCTTTGATTTCTTCATTTTCCTTTAAAGCAAGTTCAATAGCATTTATTTCAATTCTAAAACCTCTTATTTTAACTTGGTTATCTACTCTTCCTATGAATTGAATGTTGCCATCCTTTAATAATCTTGCGTAATCACCAGTCTTGTACATCTTCATCCCATTATTGAATGGATCATTAATAAACCTTTCATTACTCAACTTTTCATTACATAAATAACCTTCACTAACTCCATCTCCACCAACATATAATTCTCCAATGACTCCTATTGGTTGTAAAGCTAACTGCTCATTTAGAATATATGCTGTTGAATTACTTATAGGTTTTCCTATTGGTATTGAATCATTATAATCTCTATTTATTTTATAAGTTGTAGAGAATGTAGTATTTTCTGTTGGACCATATCCATTTATAATAACTATTCCTGAGCAAGACTTTCTTGCTAAATTAATATGTTTTTCTGAAAGTTTATCTCCTCCAACAACAAGTGTTCTACAACTCTTAAATACATCATTTTTACTTTCAATTAATTGGTTAAATAAAGGTGAACTTACCCACATAATAGATACATTATTATTGCTTATTTCAGTACATAAACATTCTGTATCTAGCATCTCTTGTTCATCTATTAAACATAGGGTTAATCCATTTAATAAAGCTCCCCATATTTCAAATGTAGATGCATCAAATGAGATAGCTCCAGTTTGTAATATAGTATCTTCTGGATGTAATTCTATCCACTCACAATTCTTAACTAATCTTATTATATTTCTGTGGTTAACCTTGACCCCTTTTGGTTTTCCTGTTGTACCTGATGTGAATATAACATATGCTAAATCTTCTGAAATGCAATTATTACTTAAATCTATAGATTCATAGCTATTTAAAAGATTAATATAATCAATATCTGACTCAATTTCTCTTTCCGCACCTTCGCCAAGAATCACCTTACAGTTTCCTTCAGTAATCATATTATTTATCATTCCAGAAGGATACTTTTTATTTATAGGAATATATGCACATCCAGCTTTTATTATTCCAAGTATACCAACTATAGTTTCTAATGATCTATTAGCTATGATAGCTACCATATCACCTTTTGCAACACCTCTTCTTAAAAGTTCTGATGCAATTTCATCTGATTTCTTATTTAATTGTTCATAAGTAAATGCTTTGTCTTTTAGTTTTACAGCCACTTTACCTCCATATACCTTAACTACTTCTTTAAATAGACTTACCAAATCAGCATTTCTTGGATAATTAGTCTTAGTGTTTATACTTAAGATTTCACTTTTTTCTTCATTAGATATTAATTCTATATTCGAAATAGGACCTTCTTCACACTTAATAAATTGTTCTAGTATTCTCTTATAATATTTTTGCCATCTTAAGATAGTATCATCTTCAAATAAATCTGTATTATATTCAAATGAAATATTAATAGAATCTTCTAGATTAAGTATGTTAATACTTAAATCAAATTTTGCAATCTTATGATTTATAATACGTTGTGAAGCTTGTACATTATTAAAGTTTATTTGAATTGGAATATCTAAATAATTAAACATAGTTTGAATTATTGGTGAATGGCTCATATCTCTTTCTGGATTGACATCTTCAACTAATTTATCAAAAGGATAACTTTCATGTTCATATGCTTCAAGTAAAACTTCTTTTACATTGGATAATAGATTATTAACCGTACTAGTTTTGTTAACCTTCACTTTTATAGGTAATGAATTTACAAACATTCCAATAAGTTTTTTAGATTCTTCTTCATCTCTCGCTGCCACTGGTACTCCAACGATAATATCCTCCTGAGAAGTAAGTTTATTTAACATAATATAATATGCAGTTAGTAGAGTTATAAACATAGTACTTTCATTATTTTTGTTAAATAAATATAATTTTTCTCTTAAGTTTCCATCAATATCAAAAAACAATGTATTTCCATTATAAGTTTGATATGAAGGTCTTTCCTTATCTATTGGTAAATCTAATACCTGTAAATCTCCCTTCATCTTTTCTATCCAATATTCTTTGTCAATTGAATTATCTGATATTAATTTATTATTCCATTCTATAAAACTTGTAGTATTTACACTTATTTCAGGTAAATTAAATTCTCTATCTTCTCTTAATGCATTATATATTTCATTTAATTCACTAATAAGTATTCCTAATGACCATCCATCTGTGATAAGATGGTGTTTGCTTATTAATAGTATATTCCTATTCTTTCCTGCCTTAATATATGTGCAGAACATTAATGGCCCACTTTCTAAGTTATATCTTCTGTTAGCTTCAGAATCTATTACATCTTCGATCTTCTCAGATTTCATATTTTCTGATAAACCTTCAATATTAATAATATTAATCGGTATATTTAAAAATTCATGTATATATTGCATAGGCTTTCCATCAATTATGCTATATGTTGCTCTTAACATTTCATGACGTTTTACTAATTCATCTATAGAAATTCTCAATATTCCAAGATCAATGTCTCCCTTTATATTCCATGCACCCAGAATATTATATAGACCCTTTTGTTTTTCCATCATCTCTAAGAAATAAATTCTTCTTTGTGAGAATGATAAATCATAATAATCTTTTTTAATATTAGGTATTTTATATACTTCAGCTTTTTCTGAATCTGAAGATACTTTTTTCCTCCCATCAATTTCCTTAGATAACTTTTCTAAAGTTGAATTCTTAAAGATTACGTTTAATGATATTTTGATTAAAAATTCTTCTCTAATTAAAGCTATCAATTTAGCAGCATTTAATGAATGTCCTCCAATATTGAAGAAATCACTATTTTTACCTATTTCTTTTACGCCTAAAACTTTATTCCATATAGCTGCCATAGCTTTTTCTGTTTCTGTCTTAGGTTCAATTAATTCTTGTCTTTCATTTTCTAAATACATATTGCTAAGTTTTTTAACATCAATCTTATTGTTATCGTCCCTTGGTAATTTCTCGACATAAATTACATTATCAAACATATTGTTAATAATAGTTGTTTCATCTACTTTATTTCCTTCGTAGAAGAAACTTCTCTTTAATCTAAGTTCATTCTTTTTGTATAATTCTTTTTTAATATTGTTATTATTTGAATCCAATCCTATATAAGATATTCCTAAATCTGATTTTAATAAGACCTTTAATAAGTCAAATCCTTCATTTAGGCTTATCTTATTAAATCCCTTATTCTTTATAGCAACAGAATACATATCCTCCTTAGACATACCTATTCCATTCCAAGAACTCCAGTTAATACTATAACTATTCATATATCCTTGAATTCTTAAATTATTTACTAAAGCATTTAAGAAACTATTAGCTGCTGAGTATGCACTATATGATACTCCTCCAAAGTAACTATTTATTGAACTAAAGTTAACAAATAAAGTATCCTTTTCTACTAATGAAAGTAAATTAATTGTTCCAAATACCTTTGACTTAAATAATTCCTCATAATAATCCCTTTGTTCATTTTTACATAAATGTTCTACATGGTTATAATCACCACCGAAACTTCCTACACCTGCTAAATTGAATATTCCTTCAATATGTCCATTATACTTATTTTCTATTAGCTCATTTAATTTATTTATTTCATCTTTCCTTGATATATCTACATCTAAATATGTAATATCAACATTCATGGCTTTTAACTTTTCTAAGTTATTCTTTTTATCAGCACTTAACTTATTCTCACTTGTTCTACCTATAAGTATTAATTTTGAATTAAAATTAGATGCAAGATAATTAGATAGTTCAATACCTATTCCACCTAATGCACCAGTAACGACATAAACCTTGTCTTTTATTATATTAATATCTTCATTCATGTGATTTTTAATATCACATAAATTCAAATGCTTTATATATCTTTCATTTTCTCTATAAACAACAATTTTATCTAAGCTTACATTACATAATTCATTAAATATTGAATTATAATTTTCATCATCTTTAGAATCTAAATCAATAATTCTAGCATTAATACTATCTTCTTCTTCATTTAAACTTCTAATATAACCCTCTAAAGTTCCATAAATATAGCTTTCATCACTTAAATTAGACATTAATGAATTATTAGTTACAATATAATAATTTAATGCCTTACGTTCACCTACAAGCCTTAAGATTTCATTGCTTGCATAAATAGCTTTATTGACTAAATCTATTTTTTCTTCAATACTCTTATCTAATGAATTAACTCTATAAACTTTTAAATTTACAATAGCAGTTATTTCATCTAAGTTTTTTAACTCTAAGATATTTGAAATACTATAAGCTTTCCCACCATTCTCTTCTATGATAGAAACTAATTTATCTTTAAGCTCATTATCTCCATAGATAACAATATTCTTATTATTTAATAACTCCTTTCCCTTAGAAATCTTTTTTGAAAAAGTATCTTCATAAAACCATTGTTGAACTAGTCCTGATTCTTTCTTTCCATCATACTTAGAAATAATGTCTCTAAATTCTCCTTTGGCAAATCTATTTACTAATTGAGAACGCTGTATCTTACCTATATTAGTTTTAGGGATAGCATCTTTCTTTACAGGTATTACATAGTCAACATTTAAATCCATAACTTTACGTACATGATCTGTAATCTTATATATCTTATCCTTTATGAATTCATCATCATCATTAACTGGTACAAAAAATACAGCTAATTTATCAGTATTATCATTTTCTTCTTTTATTGCTACAGCTGCTGTATAGCTTACATCGATCCCTTCGATTTCTTCTACACAAGTTTCTACATCTACATTTTGATAATTGATACCGTTGATTATTATTACATCTTTTATTCTTCCAGTGAAAATAACTGAATCATTATAAATGAATGCTAAATCTCCAGTATCAAACCATCCATCATCCGTAAATGATGCCTTATTTACTTCAGGATTTCTATAATAGCCTGGTAAAACTGTCTCTCCTTTTATTTGGAATCTTCCAATTTCACCTTCATTAAGTAAATTATAATCATTATCTACAATTCTCATTTCAAGTCCAGGATATATATTGCCACACTCTACAAAGACTACTTTATCTGTATCATCCTCTTGACAATGAAGAATCTCTTTATCTAAATAATTTTTATTTAATATCTGAATTCCCTCAATATTATCTGCATTAAATGTATCTGAAGCTATTGTCATACAACATGTTTCAGACATACCCCATTCAGGCTTAATTGCATCTTTTGGTAATCCATATGGTACTAGATTTGAAAGAAGCTTTCTACAAGTTTCATTATTAACAGATTCTCCTGCATTAATAAATCTCTTAATTGTGCTTAGATCCCAATTATATTTCTTATCATCATCAACATAATCATTCAATAATGCAAATAATGAGTTAGGTGCCCAAGTTATTGTTCCTTTATATTTTGTTATTATATCTAACCATCTAAGTGGAGATTCTAATATATAATTTGTTGCTATTTGAATCTGCATAGATCCTAAATACATAGGCATAATATGAAAAGCAAGCAATCCAACTACGTGTTCTAATGATAGCCAGTTTATAATCATATCCTTGTTGTTATATTGGCTAAATTGTACAGCAGCTCTTTGTCTTCTTACTATGTTTATATGTGATTGTACAACTCCCTTTGGTTTTCCTGTACTTCCTGAAGTAAATAATAATACAGCTGCATCCTCATTATTAACCTTTGCGAAATTCTCATCCTTATCACCTAACAATAAGCTATCTATATCTATCATTTTAAAGCCATCATTTTCACTTGTAATATTATCTATTTGGCTCTTTGTTGATATAATATATGGATTTTCTAAGGTATCACATACACTATTTAATACCTTCATCTCATTACTATTACTTTCGCAATTCTTTATAGCTGTCATAGGTGCAGGTACATACCCCCCTAATATACATCCCCAGAAAGCGTAATAATATTTTTCATTATCATCTAAAAGTAAGATAACATTTTCTTTATTCTTTAACCCTTTTTTTCTTAATCCGTTTAATACAACTGATGACTTATCTAATAAATCCAAATATGATATGAAGTTTTCTTTTCCCTCTTTATCAATATTAGTTATACCATTATCAGGATTATTCCTTGCTGCATTGACTAATATATCTATTAAATTGCTAACATTATCATCAACTTCTTCTATTTTTCCTCCTGATACATAAGCCTTTTTACTTGAAGCTTCAATAATTTCCTTATGAGAAATGACATTATCTAAGTTCGAATTATTAGTATTATCCTCTATTTTAAATGGATAATACTTTTCAAATTCCTCATTATAAATAACTATCGCATCTCCTACATTATTTATTTTACCTTTTATATTCTCCATCTCATCATTACTCAAAACGGGAAATGATGTTAACAAATTCCTATCAATATCCCCTTCCTTATTTAAGGGTAATGTTGAAAGAACTACTAATGAATCAATCACTTCACATAAATCTACTTTTTCTTTTATTTCATCTAATGTTATTTCGTGATTTTCTACACATGTAACGAAGGCAACTAAATAATTATTATTTCTATTATATTTCTTCAATATAACAACTGCTTCTTCAATGAACTCATATTGATATAAGCTATTTTCAATCTTAGAAATATCAATTCTTTTTCCGTTTATTCTAACAATGCTTGACTTTAAAGAACTCTTTAACATTTATCTTTAACTCCTCTCATGAATCTATAGTTCAATTAATTTTATTTCTCCATCTTTATTCCAAAATCCTATATCCCCTGTTTTATAAAGTACCTTGTTTTCATGTTTACTAAATGGACTTTCAATAGAATTTTCCATAAGATAATCATTCCACTCACTATCTATATTATTAATATCCTTAATACTTACATATACTTCACCTGGGAATCCTGGTAATACTAATTCATGATTTTCATCTAAAAGATAAATTTCGCCCTCATTTTCATCTAATGCTATAACACCATATAATTCATCTTGATCTTCATACATAGTATCAATCTTAAAGTTTGTACTCCATTTATTTAAAATAGTTTCCCTTAACTCATCATTCATTAAAGATAATTCTGACAAGTTACCAGAGTTTCTTACTAATTGCATTACAATCAATTTTAAATAATGTTCTAACATCTGTAATATGTCTCTATTAAATGTCTTATTTACATAAGAGAATCTTATTTTTAAATCACCCTCAGGTAATACAACTATAGTTAAATCATAATTTGTTCTTTCATGGCTTCTAAATTCGCCTAAATATAATTGCGAATTATTATAAATATCTTCATCAACAGGATAATTTTCAAATACTAAAATCACTTTAAATAAATCCTCTGAATTCTTCACCTTACTAACTTCCTTGATATCAGTTAATAAAGTAGTTTCATAATTCTTAATTTCAAATGCATTTAATTGAATTTTTTCTAAGAACTCATCAACTTTTGCTTCATTATCTATCTTTACTCTAACAGGTAATGTATTTATTAACAATCCACAAATAGAATCAACATTTTCTATCTCTGGATTTCTACCTGATGTTGTCATACCAAATACAACATCTTCTGTATCAGCAAATTCTTTTAATGTTAATGCTAATGCTCCTTGCATTATTGTATTTAAAGTTCTTCCACTTTCCTTAACGAACTTATTAATTTCTTCTGTTTCTTCTTTGCTAAATACACATAAATCTTGAATAAATTCTTCTTCCTCTTCATCATAGAGTTCTTCATTCATTGTTCCCCATATTGTATTATCATTTTTAAATCCTTCTAAATAGTTCTTCCAGAATAACTTATCTTCCCCTTCATCCTTTTGATAAATCCAATTTATATAATCCTTATATATTCCCTTATTTAATATTCTTTCAGCATCACCATTTTGTAAAATTTGCTTATATGCCTTAATAACTTCACTTAATATTACAAAGACACTCCATCCATCTAAAGAAATATGAGGGAAACTTACAATAAGTTTATTTTTATCTAATCCAGTAGAAACCACCTTAACTCTTAATAATGGAGCTTTAGTTAAATCAAATACTTTGCTCTTATCTTCATCTAATAACTTATTTATATATTCCTCTTCATCCTCACCTAAAGGCATATCAATATAATTAACCTTAAAGTCCATATTATTAATTACTATTTGAACAGGTTCCTTTATTTCTTCCCATTTGTAAATAGTTGATAAAATCTTATTATTATTTATTACTACTAACCACGCTTCTTCAAATACTTTTTTATTTAAAACACCATTTAAGTCACAGCATATTTGACCAAAGTATGCTTCTGACTCACTATTAACCATGTAATGATATAGCATACCCTTTTGTACTGGTGCTAAAGCATAAATATCCGAAACATTATTATTTTCTTCAAATATCTTATTAATCTCGTTTCTATCTAGATTAATTAGTGGGAAATCTGATTCAGAATATTTAACTTCCTTCATATTAGAACAGTATTCTATTACCTTAAGTAAATTATCTTTATACTTATCTAATAAATTTATTTCGTTAATATTTTCTTCGAGATTCTTTAAATAAGTCATATATATCTTTAATTCTCCATGAACTAAAACTATATTAAACTCTATTAAATTATCTCTTTTAGAACTTTCAGAATGGAATTTTCCATATTCTCTGCTACCTATTTCTAATTCATCATCAAAATCCCCTAGATAATTGAAAGCTATGTCTGGTGTATTGTTAAATTCAATACTTTGTCCATCAATTTCTTTAGTTGTATATTTTAAGATTCCATATCCAATACCCTTTTTAGGTATATTTCTTAGAATTTCTTTAACGTCTAGTACTATATCATCAATATCTTCACTGCCTGATTCTAATACTATTGGAAATGCTGTTGTAAACCACCCTACAGTTCTTGATATATCTACATAATCTATAATATCTTCTCTTCCATGACCTTCTAATGTAATTGCTACCTTATCTATATTGAATTCAGTTTTGAAAGTCTTATAAAGAGCAGCTAATAATAAATCATTTATTTCTGTATTCAACTTATTTCCAGCTGTCTTTAATAACAATGATGTATTATTTTTATCTAATACTTTTTCAATAGTTATTGAATTCTCTTCACTATTAACTACATCCTTAAGATTAAAGATATTATCTATATTAGAATTTACATCATTCCAATAGCTATATTCATCTAACAACTTATTGCTAACTGCATATTTCTTAAGAGAATTTGACCATTCCTTGTAAGAAGTTGTTTTATTCATTAACGAAATCTCTTCATTATTTTCAATTGCCTTTATTGCACTTAAAATATCTTCATGAATTATTCTCCATGATACTCCATCCACTACTAAATGGTGTACAGAAATATATAATCTTTGTTCATTTCCAATATTGAATAATACACCTTGAAGCAATCTTCCTTTTTCAATATCAATTTCCTTTTCACATGCCTCACAAGCTTCTTCTATCTTAGCTTTATCTTCTGTATCCATAGAAATTTGTTTTAATGTTACTTTGTATTCTTCATTATCAAAAGATTGTAGATATTCACCTTCATTATTTACAAATCTACTATTTAATGAATCATGATACTCAATAACAAAGTTAACTGCCTTTTCTATAACTTCACAACTATGGTTCTCTTCAAAATGCATTACAGCTGGCAAATTCCAGAAATTAATTTCTTCGTGTTCATCTTCAAAGAACCACTTCTGAATTGGTATTAATTCACTTGAACCACTAACCTTTTCATTAATCACAGTAATAACTTCCTTTTTCTTAATGTGTAAAGCTAATTCTTCTATAGTCTGATTCTTAAATATAGTCTTAGTTGTAACTTCATATCCTTTTTGCTTAATGTTATTAGTAAGTTGAATTACTAATATAGAATCCCCTCCAAGTTTAAAGAAGTTATCATCAACACCAAATTCATCAATATTTAACACTTCTCTCCATATTTCATAAAGCATTATTTCTACTTCTGTCTCAGGTAATTTAACCTTCTTACTACCCTTAGCTTCTTTATACTCTGATATATCAGGAAGAAGCTTAAAATTAACCTTACCATTTTTATTTAATGGTATTTTATCCACTTCAATAATATAGTGAGGAATCATATAATCAGGTAATTTTTCATTTAATTCATCTAAAATATCATCCTTATTTCTACCTATTACATAAGCAATTATCTTTTTATCGCCGCTTCCTTCTTTTTTACAACATACTACACAATTTTCAATGCCTTCTATATTATTAATTTCTTCTGTTATTGCTTGAAGCTCAATTCTAAAGCCACGTACCTTAACTTGATTATCCATTCTTCCTATAAAATAAATATTTCCGTCTTTCATAAGCTTTGCATAGTCACCAGTTTTGTATAATACTCCACCTTTTGAAAATGGATTTTCAATAAACCTTTCCTTACTTAAATCTTCTCTATTTAAATACCCCTTGGCAATACCATCTCCACCTACACATAATTCACCTAAAGTTCCTATTGGCTGAATTCTATTAAAATCATTTAAAATATATGCAGTAGAGTTAGCTATTGGCTTACCTATTGGAATTGAATTCTTATACTCCTTCTCTATTTTATGTGTTGTAGAGAATGTTGTATTTTCAGTAGGTCCATATCCATTAATTATAGTAATTCCCTTACAAGCATTCTTTACTACATTAATGTTCTTTGGTGATAAAACATCTCCACCTACTAATAAAACTCTTACTCCATCAAATAATTTTTCATCAGTTTGTGATAATTGATTAAATAATGGGGAACTAACCCACATAATAGATGCTTTAGATTTCCTTATTTCATTTCTTAATAAGTCCACATCTAATAATTTATCTTCTTCAACCAAATGTAGCTTCAGTCCATTTAATAATGCTCCCCATACTTCAAATGTTGATGCATCAAATGTTGCTTCTACCTTTACGTTATCTACATTTCCTGAATAAACATTATTTATATCTAATCTTTCTATTGAATTATATTTATCATATTCATTGCTACATATCATTAAAGAAGCATTTGAATCTTTAACTATATAATCAACCATATCATTAGGATACTTTTCATTAATAGGTACATATGCTGCTCCTATTTTAAGTATTGCTAACATTGCAGTTACAAGCTTTATTGATTTTTCAGCAACTAAGGCAATAACATCACCTTTTCCTACTCCTGAATCAATAAGGTATGCTGCAAATTTATTAACTTCATTATCTAATTCTTCATAAGTTAACTTTTCACCATTAAATTCTATAGCTATCTTATCTGCATTATTATTTTTTGCCTTACTAAATACTTCGTATAAGCTCAATTCAGATTCATATACTGTTTTAGTATCATTAACGTTTCTTACTAATTCTCTTTCACCTTGCGAAATAAAATCATATTCACCAACTTTTTTATTAGGATCCTTAACTATTTCCTCTAGTAAAAGTGTAAAATGTTCTTTCCATCTTTCTATTGTTTCATCCTCAAATAAATCACTATCATACTCATACTTTACAGATAATTTATTATTTATTTGGAATATTTGAACTAAGAAATCAAACTTACTAGTTTCACTATCTTCTATTTCTAAATTCCATGATAAATTACTTGTTTGAATAGATTCAAGCTGTGCATTTTGTACTACAAATAATACTTGGAATAATGGATTTTTATTAGCTTCTCTCTTTATTTGTAATTCATCTATTAAAACATCAAATGGAACATCTTGATTATCATACATCTTCAATACTTTATCCTTTACACCATTAATTAAACTTTCAAATTCCATTGTTGACTCTACATTAATTCTAATTGGCAATGTATTTACAAATAAACCTATCATCTTTTCAAAATCCGAATCATTTCTATTGGCAATTAATGTACCTAAAACAATATCATTTTGTAATGTGTATCTTTGCATCATACATGAAAATGCTGACATTAATAGCATGTATAAAGTACAGCCCTTCTCAGTAGCTAAATCTTTTAACTTAGTTGTAACTTCTTGATTAATATCAAATATTAATCTCTTACCTAAATTACTACCTTCTTCAGGTCTCTTTTTATCTAAAGGTAAATCTAAGTTTGATATTTCATCATCAAATTCTGATTTCCAATAAGATAGTTGTTCTTGGAATTCATCACTTACTAAGAATTTTTCCTGTAATGAAATAAAATCAAAATAATTTTTATTTAATTCTGGAAGCTTACTACGTCCATATTTAATTATGTCTTTATAACTACTTGATAAATCCTGTAAAAGCACTCTCATTGACCATCCATCTGAAACTATATGATGTAAAGACATTAATAATTGAACGCTATCATTTAAGTAAATAATAGAAGCTCTTATTGGATATTCCTTTGTAATATTTATAACTTTATTTACTTCTTCATAATGTATTTCCTTAAGCTTTTCTTCTCTTTCACCTTCACTTAAATCTCTTAAATCAAATTCTTCAATATTTATATCAATAAATTCATCAACAACTTGATAAGGAGTTCTATCCAATATATTAAATTTACTTCTTAAGGAATCATGTCTATCTATAAGACTATATATAGCCATTTTTAAGCACGGAACTATAACTTGTCCGTTTATTGTTATAGAAATTGTATTATTATAATAAGGGCTATCTGGTTCTAATTCATACATTATCCATTGTCTCTTTTGAGAAGATGATAAAGCATATACATTGTCCCCTAAATCACTATTTCCTAATGTTTTAGCTTCTTCAATTTCTTTAGTTTCTATAACATTGTTTTCTTCTACTTTTACTGATTCATTCTCAAATAACTTAGCTTGAAGTTTTATAGTATTATTTGCAAACAAATTATTATAAGTAATCTTAGAATTAAACTTATCCTTTAATGCAGAACTTAATTGAATTATTTTTATTGAATCTCCACCAAGTTCAAAGAAACTATCTTCTATTCCAAAATTTGAATTATTAAATATTCCTTCCCAAATAGCAAAAATAGATTTTTCATTTTCTGTAGTTGGCTTTACTATTTCCGCTTTCCCTCTTAATATATTTTTTCTATTTAATAAAACATTCTTATCAACTGAGTTATTCTTATCTAAAGGAATATCCAACATATAATTTACTTCAATAGGCATATCCTTTAAACTACTATTTTCTATAGCTTCAATAGCCTTTTGTACTATGTCCTTATCTTTAACAATATCATGATAATCAATATATACTGATACTTGATATTCATCTAAAACTTTACTATCTAATAATTTCTTTATAGCTGCTTTTGTATTATCTAACCCTACAAATAAATAAGGTATATTTGTTTGTAAAACAGCAAGTAAGGAATTAACACCAAATAATGACTTCATCGCCTTAAATCCCTTTTCTTCCATAAATTTCTTAACTACAAGATCTGTACTCATTCCTATTTCATCCCAAATAGACCATGCTAAACAGTAATTATTACTATTATTAGATTTATTTAATCCTTGAATATAATTAGCCATAAATTCATTTGCACTTGTATAAGATGAAACTGTAACACCTGGAGAAACTGTTCTTGCAGAAGAACTTGTAACCAATATACAATCATCGTACTTACTACAAATCTTACCTAAAACCCATGTTCCAAAGACTTTTGCATTATACATTTCAAATAAATCATCTGGAGTTTGATCCTTTATTAAATTTTCTTGTATTATACCTGCAAAATGTAAAACACCACTTAATTTCTTATTAAACTCATTTTCAAACATCTTTATAGTTTCTTCTAAAGATGCCATATCTGTTAAGTTACAAGCTACATATTTTACCTTGCTTCCTTCCGAAATATTATTTAACTTCTCTAACATTTCTAATTTAGCTTCATTATTTGAAATATCAGATCTTCCTATTAGTAAAATATTTAAATTATACTTTGTTAAAATATGACTTACAACTTCATAAGCAACTCCTCCAAGACCTCCTGTGATTGCATAGAATCCATTTTCATTAAAATGAATTTTATTTTCAGAGCAATCTCTAACATCAACTTTTTCAAGCATAATCTTGTATCTCTTATTGTTTCTGTATACAATTTGATTTATTTTATCAGCACAATTTGCTTCATCCATAACTATGCCTATATCAATGCCATCTAAATCTACATGCTTAATAGATATTTCTTCACATGCAGCTGCCTTTATGTATCCTGATAATGTTGAATTATAATAATTAACATCCTCTTCTAGTCCTATTGCTAAAGATTTAAGAGTAGCCACAGTAATATTGGATAATTCAATTGAATTTTTATTACTTTCTTGAACTAAATATTGTATACTTATAGGTCCATCATATTGAGCATTCTTTAACTCATCAACGCTATTAATATCTAAGTTTCTTAGATTCCATAAATGAATAACACTTACTTCATTAATTCCCTTATTACTTAAATCCTTAAATAGATTAAAATAATCTTCCTTAGAAAATTGATTTATACAATACTTGTTTTCAGCTATATTTTCAAATTTTTCACCGTGAGAAACCTTTATAATATTCTTCTTATCTGCAACTTTTTTGCTTATTTCATTAAAATATTCATCTTCATCTATAAAGATTAAATAAGGTTTGTCTATTGTATCATTTGGGCTTATTTCACATTCAGATAGTCTTTCTTTGTAGAACCAGTTAGGTAATGTCTTATCATTTCCAAAATATAAATCTGCCTTCTTTATAATTTCATTAAATTCCCCATCTTCATATAACTTTTTAATATCACCATCATTAAAATACTTTTCATCAATTGGAATTATATTATCAATATTTAAATCCAACTTTTCATTTACTGCATTCTTTATATCCTGAGAAGTCAGCATACTAAATCTAAAATCATCAACTTGAGAAACAAATAGTATGTTTAATATGTTATCCTGTACTAATACATTTTCTACAAGTCCATCTTTTACTCCATAAACATTGCTTACAATCTCATTAACTTCCTCATACCATTTATTTTCTTCTAGGCATTTGATTTTTTCTTCGTCTTTAAAGATACCCACATCACTTAAATTAATATTTTCAATCTCTTCTTCAATCTTTTCTACTAATAAAGCCATCTTATTAACTTTGTTATTAGTTTTTAAGCTTTCTTCAATCTTTTCTATTTCTAAATTATATTTATCTATCTTTTTAACAAGGAGATTATTAAAATATCCTTCCTTAAATCTCTTTCCTAATTTAGCACGTTGTATTTTACCTAAATTCGTTTTTGGAATTTCATCCCTTTCTACTGGAATTACATAATTAACCTTTAGTCGCATCTTTTCTAATACGCATTTTGCTATTTTATCAGCTATAGAATCTTTATTAAATTCATCCTTACAAACAAAGAATACAATTATTTCATCTTCCTTTGTTGTATCATTTTGAACTGCACACACTGCTGTATATGATGTTTCAACTTCTTCTAATTCATCAATTATAGTCTCAATTTCAACATTATAATAATTTAAACCATTAACTATAATTACATCTTTCTCTCTTCCAGTTAATAACAATTGACCATCATGTATCATCCCTAAGTCACCAGTAATAAACCATCCGTCTTCTGTGAAATTTTCTGCATTTGCCTTAGGATTGTTATAATAACTTTTTGTCACTGGGTACCCTTTAATTAAAACTCTTCCAATTTCATCTTCTTTTAATACATTATTTTCTCTATCTGTAACTCTTACAGTCATTCCTGGAATAGGTACTCCAATTTCAGTCATTATATCTGCACCTTCCATGGAGAATTCTTCATCTTTGTTGATTATATTTCCTTTAGACTTATTAATAATCTGCACTCCTGTAAACGTTTCACTTGTAAACCTTAAACTATATATTGTTCCAGAACAAGTTTCAGCCATTCCCCATACTGGAATAATAACATTACCTTTTAATTTATACTTTTCCAATGATTTAAGAAAATTCTTAGCTGATTTAGCATTAATCATCTCTCCACCGTCTAGAAAGTATCTAACACATGATAAGTCCCAATTTCTTCTAATATCTTCTCGTTTTAATTTTTCGTCAATTAAAGCATAAGCAAAATGTGGTGCCCATGTATAAGAAACCCTGTATTTATCAATTAAATCTAGCCATCTAAATGGATCTTCTAATATATAATCAGTTTCAACTTGTATTTGTAAATCCCCTAGTAATACCCCCCTAAAGTGAGACATTAGAATTCCTCCAGCATGTTCAAGAGGCATCCAGTTTAATGATACATCCTTTGTTGCTTTAATTAACTGTATTTCACCTAATTCTCTTTTAATAACAGCCTGATTACTTTAAACTACTCCCTTTGGCATTCCAGTACTTCCTGAAGTAAAAAACATGATTGCTGGATCTTCTGGTTTAGTATCATGAACTTCTTCATTAGGTTCATTATCTTTTAAGTCTTTAGCATTAATAACATATTTTTTATCTATACCAAACTTTTTACACAATGAAACATACTCTTCATATATATCATCACTTACAATTATCTTTACTTTTCCAATCATATTCCATGTGTTATAAACTACCTTACATTCAAGATTTTCAGTATCAAATACCTTAGGAATTGTAATTGGTGCAGGAACTATGCCAGCAAACATACATGCCCAGAAAGTTTCTAAATAATCTCTTGAACTTGAAAATTGAAAAATTACTACTTCCTTAGGTTTTATATTGTTTTTTAACAATCCTGTTACTATTTTTTTTGCTTTATCTCTTATTTCACCA
Organism: uncultured Clostridium sp.; assembly: GCA_934755305.1. Classification (GTDB taxonomy): domain Bacteria; phylum Bacillota; class Clostridia; order Clostridiales; family Clostridiaceae; genus Clostridium. Next base: position 19,870 of record CAKVLD010000003.1, read on the forward strand.
TAAGAACTATATGTTGTTTTCCCATTTCTATCATAAAAACGAACTCCAGAATCCTTATTCTCTTTTGCACTCTTCAAAAATATTTTCACTAATGTAAGATAATTTGCATTTATATTTTCAACTTCACCTGTAAATACTTCTGCTAACTTTGATTTATCTACTTCCTTGGCTTGTTTTTCAATCATTCCTCTCTACACTCCTTATTGATATAATTTACTATTTGCACTATTACTTATTTATATGGAAATATACTCCATAAAGATATTTACTTTTAAAAGCTTTTGTAGTAAATTTTCTCCATAGATCTGCATACTCTTTTAATAACTTGTCCTTTGTTTCATTCATGGCAATGCTCCTACAATTTAACGTTTTATTACTTTGTTCAAAATCAATTGATTCAACAAGCTTAAAATCACTTTTTAAAATAGAAAGAAACATCTCCATAATTTCCTTAGCATTCAATACTTCCTCTTGTATTCCACCAAATGATACTATTTCTTTTAAGAAATCTTCACCATTTAAATTTAATAACATTTTAGTATAATTTTTCCAAAGTTGTGGTACTTCTTTGCTGAAACAAAAATACATTTTGCATTTTTCGACAGCTTCTCCTCAATAATATTTTCTAAAAAATATGCTGCATAAGCATCCATACTATGAACAAATATAATAAATTCTTCTCCACATCCTAATTAATTCTTTATCCTTTTATATAAATCCTCAAGCAACTCATTGAAATTAGCATAATAATCAAAATCAAATAAATTTTCTCTTACATTAAGTTCAATGAAATAATTTTAATATTATTATTTTTATATTTTCTCTATTTTTTAAATATTATACTACAAAATTCTATATATGAAATGTAAAAAACTTTTGTTTTTTCATTTTTTCCTTTACTAATTCCATTGAATTTTTTGTATTTTTACAGTTTATCATAATAATTTATAATTATGTTAATTTTACCTTAACTTACTTTTTAAGTCAATAAAATTTCATATTTTATTTTTTATTCGAATACATATTTATATAGGCTGTGTTATGGATAAAAGTGATAAATAATGTTAATCATTATAACAAATGATTATTGGGAAATGATATATTTGTATTCGGATAAATATGCTGAAATATTAGAAACAATAAAAACTTTAAGTAATTGGGCTAAAAGAAAATTTATTATAAATATAATCATCTTAATAAATATTTCTTCATTAATAAATCGTTTTTTTATAAATTATTTAAAGTAAAAATAAATTTCAATTTAAATAGGAATAACTTATGGAAAAATATTAAGTACAAGCTATAAATATAATTAATACGCAAGACATTACTGCTAATTTAAAGCCTTTAAATATATTAAGGATATTCTGTTAAGTTTGAATTATGTTCTAAAATGCAAAGGATTACATGTTAATGTTGCGCAATCCTAAATGACATCATCTTCTTATACACATTTTAATTACCAATTTATCATGTGTATAAGAGTTAATTTTTATTAGGTGTGGCTTACTTTTTAATGATTATAATGGATTACTAATAGTTTGTGCTAAACAACATGGTTAAGTTCTGCAAAGAAATCTCCTGCCATGACTTTTGTATCTCATTTATTTTATGTTAATTGAAAAAGTAAATTCCGCTTTTTTAACATAACAGAATTTAGTCTTGCAAAGAGTTTGATATAATTAATTTGATATTTGTCCTGAGCATATTAGGAGGATTAATTATGTCAAATATAAATTTATGCAAAGGGAAACATCTTAGAATTGAAGACAGACTTATCATTGAATATGGATTAGATCAAAATTACTCGCTAAAAGAAATTGCTAAAAGGCTCGGAAAAGATCCTACAACTATTTCTAAAGAAATAGGTTTATAAAAACAAGCAAGCGCAAAGAATATGATATTAAACCATGCAAGCATCGTAGAAGTTGCACCAAGAAAAATTTATGTAACGATAGCTGCGGTAAGCAGTGTAAAAAGTGTAGCTTTATAAACTGCTATAGGTTTTGTAAGGATTACTCTGTTAAAGAATGTCTTAAACTTAACCGCTACCCATATGTTTGCAACGGTTGTGACAAAGTCACTACGTGTACTGTAACAAAAAGCTATTATAAGGCTAAAGTTGCGGAGTCAAAGTATAAAGAAATACTTGTATCATCTAGAGAAGGCATTAATACGACATCAACAGACTTAAAAAAATAGATGATATAGTATCTCCTCTTATCTTTAAAGGACAATCAATATCTCATATTTTTACACATCATAAAAACGAGATCAATTGTTCTGAAAGGACACTATATTATTATTTTGATAAGAATGCATTTACTGCTAGAAATATCGATTTACTTAGGAAAGTAAAATATAAGCCAAGAAAGAAACATTCACAACCTATAGTCAAAGATTCTTCTGATAAAGCCAATAGGACATTTAATGATTTTGTAAAATATATTGAAGAAAACCCCAATGCTCAGGTTGTTGAAATGGATACAGTTCACGGCACACGAAGTGGCAAAGTGCTTCTTACACTGCATTTTAGAAATTGTGCATTAATGCTTGCTTTTATTATGGATAGTTGCAGTCAAAATAATGTAAGAGAGACCATAGACAAGCTGTATGCACTATTAGGACATGAAACTTTTACTCGTTCATTTCCTGTTATATTAACAGATAACGGGTCAGAATTTACAAAGCCAGAAACTTTTGAATTAGATTCAAATGGAGTACAAAGGACAAAAATATTTTATTGTAATCCAATGGCTTCCAGAAGCCACACGTTGAAAAAAATCACCAGTACATACGATACATAATACCAAAAGGAATTTCTTTTGATAATCGTACTCAAGAAGATATAACACTAATGATGAATCATATAAATAGTACAGCAAGAGCCAGCTTAAATGGAAATACACCATTCAAACTGGCTCAAATGCTACTAGATAGATCTCTGCTAGAAAGTTTAGGCCTTAAACATATTCCGGCAGATGAAGTGCATTTAAAACCTGCACTGTTTAAAAAATAAGATATTAAAATTCTAGGGCAAATATCAGCGGAACTTAATCTTGCAAAAATACAGCAAACGGAACTTAATTTTGCAAAGGAATTCCGTGGGCTTATTAAGCATGCTTAAAATACCCTGGAAAATGATTATTTTATAAAAATTATATCTTATTTTAAATATTTTAGCCATAAATTTCAGATAAAAAACTGACTTTACTCTTGCAAATACAAGGTTTTAGTAAAAACGGAAGTTAGTTTTGCATTCAACGATTGTCAACTTGTAAAAATTCCGTTGACAAATCGTTGACAAAACACTATTTTTTAAGGAAATAAAAAAAGATTCATACAAGCACGTGGCTTGTACAAATCCTTTCAAAGTATTGAAAATACTATTTGTTCATAGCTTCTTCAACAGCAACTGCAGTAGCAACTGTGCATCCTACCATTGGGTTGTTACCCATACCGATAAGACCCATCATTTCAACGTGAGCAGGAACTGATGATGATCCAGCGAATTGTGCATCTGAGTGCATTCTTCCCATAGTATCAGTCATACCGTAAGAAGCTGGACCTGCTGCCATGTTATCTGGGTGAAGAGTTCTTCCTGTACCACCACCTGATGCTACTGAGAAGTATTTCTTACCTTGTTCTAAACATTCTTTCTTGTATGTTCCAGCAACTGGATGTTGGAATCTTGTTGGGTTAGTTGAGTTACCAGTGATTGATACGTCAACACCTTCCATATGCATTATAGCAACACCTTCTCTAACGTCGTCAGAACCGTAGCATCTAACTTTAGCTCTTTCTCCATTTGAGTAAGCTTTTTCTCTTACTACTTTAACTTCTCCAGTGTAGTAATCGAATTGAGTTTGAACGTAAGTAAATCCGTTGATTCTTGAGATGATTTGAGCAGCATCTTTTCCAAGACCGTTAAGGATTACTCTTAAAGGTTCTTTTCTTACTCTGTTAGCTTTTTCAGCTATCTTTATAGCACCTTCAGCAGCAGCGAAAGATTCGTGTCCTGCTAAGAATGCGAAACATTTAGTTTCTTCTCTTAAAAGCATAGCTCCTAAGTTACCATGTCCTAAACCAACTTTTCTATCGTCAGCAACTGAACCTGGGATACAGAATGCTTGTAAACCTTCACCGATTGCTTCAGCAGCTTCAGCAGCTTTCTTGCATCCTTTCTTTATTGCTATAGCAGCACCTAAAGTGTAAGCCCACCCTGCGTTTTCGAATGCGATTGGTTGAGTTTCTTTAGCTATTGTATAAGGATCAACACCTTTTTCAGCACATACTGCCTTTGCATCTTCTAGAGTCTTCATTCCGTACTTTTCTAATACAGGAGTGATTTGATTTATTCTTCTTTCATAACTTTCAAATAATGCCATAATATAATTTCCTCCTTTACCTATAATTACTTATGTCTTGGGTCTATTAATTCAGCAGCGTCATTAACTCTACCGTATTGTCCCTTAGCAGCTTCTAAAGCTTCGTTAGCGTCTACACCCTTAGCGATGCTTTCCATCATCTTACCTAAGTTAACAAACTTGTATCCGATGATTTCTTTGTCTTCGTCTAAAGCTATATCAGTTACATAACCTTCAGCCATTTCTAAGTATCTAGGTCCTTTTGCAAGAGTTCCGTACATTGTACCAACTTGAGATCTTAATCCCTTACCTAAGTCTTCAAGACCTGCTCCTATAGGTAGTCCACCTTCTGAGAAAGCAGTTTGAGTTCTTCCGTAAACTATTTGTAAGAATAATTCTCTCATAGCTGTGTTTATAGCATCACAAACTAAGTCTGTGTTTAATGCTTCTAATATTGTTTTACCTGGTAATATTTCTGAAGCCATAGCAGCTGAATGAGTCATACCTGAACATCCTATTGTTTCAACTAATGCTTCTTGAATTATACCGTCTTTAACGTTTAATGTTAGCTTACATGCCCCTTGTTGTGGTGCACACCAACCTATACCGTGAGTTAAGCCTGATACATCTTTGATTTCTCTAGATTGTACCCATTTTCCTTCTTCAGGAATTGGTGCTGGTCCATGATTAGCACCTTTAGCAACTACACACATTTCTTCAACTTCTTTTGAATACATCATATATTTTGCTCCTCCCTAATTACTATAGCTATTAGAATGCTATATTATATACTAGGTCAAAAATTGTCCCACTGGGGATAATTTTATCCTACATCTATTCTAGCAAATGAAACCCTTTATAACAACCTTCTAAACAAATTTTTTTTACTTTCAAAGAAAAAATATCTTTGAAAGTAATTATTCTGTAACAAATATCAAAATCCCCCCACCTTACTTTTTACTTAATTTACTTTTAGTGTATTTATTTCAATTATATATATTCCACTCTCATAAATATTAAATTATTTTTTCCAATTTAGTATTGAATTAAATTTGCATTTATGTTAATATGTTATTGTCATGTGCCGGTATGATGGAATTGGCAGACGTAGCGGACTCAAAATCCGCCGGTAGAAATACCGTGCCGGTTCGACTCCGGCTACCGGCACCAATAAAAAAAGATGTTTTAAGTTTTAACTTAAAACATCTTTTTTATTTATAAATTACATTCAATATATAAAGAATGAAAAAGGCACTAATACATGTCAATCTACTTCTAAACATCCATCTATCATTAATAAACTGATTATATAATTTCTTGTTTTCTTCTAAATTATTTACTTTAACTAACCTAGAATATATTTTATTATACAAATCTTCTTTATCTAATATTTCTTCTGATATATAATTATTTAAATAATTATATAATTCTTCATATCTTATTATAGCTACATCAGAATTCTCTTCCCCCTCTACATAAACTCTATCCTTAACCATAACTATTAAATCTACTATTTCATCTTCATTAAATATAGTAGCTAACCTTTTTCTATTTTCTCGAAGTTCAGTTATAGGAGAAATCAATTCATTTCTCTTTCTATTGGAAACATTATACCACCTATTACCTTTTTCTATTTTTATATTTCCAGTATAATTACTTTTTATTATATTAAACACACCATTATTAGCTATAATTAAATTTTCTATATGAACTACCTCATCATTTATTTTTAGTTCTAATCCCTCCATAATATCACAAATATTTTTTAATTTTTTATCTTCATTACTTATTCTAAAATTTTCCTCTATATTATTTTTTACAATATCACTTTTTATTTTTAAATATTTAATAAGTGATACACATAAATAAAGAGATAAAGTCACAAAAAATAACTCTCTAGATGCACTATCTAAACCTATCTTTAAAAACATAATTGATATTATATAAATAAAATATCCTACCAAAAATGAACTTAAAACATAACTTACCCTTTTTAATTTATCTTCCATAAAAAACACCTCCAAATTAGTCCTATACTGTTATATTTTCCATAACTTAATAACTTTAAACCTTTCACATATTTTTTGTTCTAAAAATAACTAAATTGAATAAACTATTAGGGTACTTATACTAATTATGGAGGTTTTTCTTTTGAAGAAATTAAATATATTAATTATTTTATTATGCATCTTTTTATTACCAGGTTGTGCCTTTGATGATCCTAAGTATCTTCACTTATCAGAAAAAAATGATATTGCACTTTATACAAAAGAACTAAAAACCAAATTACAAAATAAAGAGATGTTTTCTTTAGAATTATTTGATACAAACCTTTATAAAGATATTTCTATTTCTAATGAAGAAAACAACATACTTAACAATTTTATTACTTCATTATCTACTGAAAATTTCAAAGAAGAAGATATTCCACCTGATAGGGAGCCTTTTCAAATAAGAGTTACTTTTAAAGATGGTAGTAAATTTATAATTAAAGTTTTTAATGATAAAATTATCTCTATTAACCCTTGGGATGGTAATTATAAAGAAGATATTATTTCTATGGAAGGTTTACCTATTCACTATAATCTTTATGATTTTTGTAAGCATATTCAAAATGAGTCTAGAGCTATTAAAGATAGCTAAATATTAAGGGCTGTCGCACTAAAAATATGTGCATTAAACACATCAAAAAAATATTTACATTAAATACACATAAAAATATTTGCATCATATGCATCAAAAAAATATTTGCATCTATAGGTGTTAAATTAATGTTATACACAAGCTAAAAACTTTTAAACCTTAGTGCGATAGCTCCTTATATAAGCTCATTTAATAGTTTTAAAAACAAAATTACTACATTTAAAATATTCAATTATTTCTGGCAAGGCTTTTACTGTTTCTTCTTTTCCGTAAGTATCATGCATTAAGAATACTATACTATCTGCATTATTCCCTAGTCTTTCTACATTACTCCTTGTTCTTTCTATTAATTTTGCTGAATCTTTATATTCCCCTTGTGCATCTTCATTTAAAGCATTCCAATCTATTATTGCATATCCCTCTTCATCTAATATAGGCTGAATTGATGACTTTCCTTTCCAGCTCCAAGAACCTCCTGGAAACCTAATTATCCTTGTAGAAAAATCTTTTCCTAAAACTGATTTAATTAATTTATTATTTTTTTCCACATCAGACTTAAAATTTTCCACATTTACAACATTATCTGGATATAAATAATCATAATCATGACTATAAGTATGATTACCTATTGCATGCCCTTCTCTTGCAATTCTTTTTAATAGCTTTTTTGATTCTTCTGTTTTTTCTATAGAAGTACCTGTAACAAAAAAGGTTGCCTTAATTCCATATTCTTTTAATATATCTAAAATATTAGCTGTATTCTGGGTAGATGGTCCATCATCAAATGTTAAATATACTACCTTATTCCCATCTGATCTTACTGGATATCCTCTTTCTCCTTTTAATAAAGCTTCTGTTACTTCATAAACTTTCATAGCATCTTCTGCATTTATATCTTTTTCTAAAGGTAAATATCCACTATTATCAAGTTTAACCTCATCTTCTATTTTATCTTCTATATCCTTTTCACTCCCCATTGCTTCAGCGCTTTCTACCTTTAACGGAACTGTTTGTTTCAGATTTTCTTTGGTCAATATAATACTTATTATTAATATGAATATAATTACCAGAAATAAGAATGATATAACCCTTCTAGTTCTTCTTTTTCTTTGATGTAATCTTTTCTTTCTGTCAATAACTATTCTATTATCCATACTATATCCCTCTTTACCTATTATGTTAAAAATTAATTTATCTTGTCTACTATTCTTAGCTTGTGCAAAAGATATAATAATATAATATAAAATGCGTTTTTCTAAAATCTTTTTAAATAAAAAAGTGGCTTACGCCACGCTTATATAAGTTAACTTTTCTTAAATATATAAATAAATCTTCACCATTAACACATATTGCTGTAAGCTACTTTTTTTAGCCATTCAAAAGGTTCTAAAAGAAAAATAATACCTTATAAAAATACCATTTAATTATTTTTCTTTTTGGTTCTTTTGAAGCACTATAATTATTTTTAACGTATTTGCTATCTTACATAACTGAAAGCCTGTAATATTCAGTATTCACTATCAAAAAAATTTATAAATTCCTTTACATAAAAAAAAGACTATAAAAGCTTAAAACTATACTTTTATAGTCTCTTTATCAATAAACTATTTAAGTTCCTCCAGTAATTTAAATACTCTCTTTTTAAGTAAAGGATGTACTTTATTAGGTGCAATTTCAGCTAATGGTTTTAATACAAATTCTCTCTCTTCCATCCTTGGATGAGGTAAGGTTAAAAAATCATCTTCTAAAACTAAATCATCATAAAATATTAAATCTAAATCTATGATTCTTGGTCCCCATTTAACCACTCTTACTCTATGCATTTTTTCTTCTATTGCAAGCATTTTAGTTAATAAATCTTTTGGAGATAATAAAGTTTTTATCTTTAAAGCACCATTTACAAATTCATCTTGGTCTAGTTTTCCCCAAGGCTCTGTAACTATGAAAGTTGATATTTTTTCTATCTTAATATCTTTTTCTTCCTTTAATAATTCAATAGCTTTATTTAAGTTTTCTTCTTTATTTCCCATGTTACTACCTATAGATATATATGCTTCATGCCAGCTTCTTTCTATTTCCACAGCTGCATATTCTAAATGTCTTCCTATAGGTGCCCAAGGTTTTTTAACCTTTACTTTAATACTATCTATAAGTTCATAATTACTTAAAACATAATTTGCTACAACTTCTGCTGCAGTTTCTATTAGATCATAACTTTTTTCTGTAAATACTTTTTCTATAGCTAATGCTAGTTCCCCATAATGAACTGACTTAGTTAAGTCACCTGTTTTACCTGCCTCTTCTAATGAAAGACTAGCTTCTATGTCTAATATAAATTTTTGTCCTAAGTTCTTTTCCTCTTGAAAAACACCATGATTTGCAAAAATCTCAAAATTATTTATATAAATTTTATCCATATTATTTAGCTCCTAATATTTTATCAGTCATTACAGCTACTCTCTTATTTTCTAACACATCATGAACTCTGATAAATTCACAACCTTTCATAATACCCATAACTGTAGTAGCTAAAGTTCCTTCTACCCTTTGGTCTACTGGCAAATCTAAAGTGAGACCTATCATAGACTTTCTAGAAGTACCTAAAAGTACTGGATATCCTAAATCCTTAATCTTTTCTACATTATTCATAACAATTAAGTTTTCTTCGTAAGTCTTTGCAAAACCTATACCTGGATCTAAGATAATATTTTCTCTCTTAACTCCAGCTTCTAAAGCAATATTTATACTTTCTACTAAATCACTTAATACTTCCCCCATTAGATTTTCATAAGCTTTAGGTTCTCTATTATGCATAAGAATACATGGCACATCATACTTTGCTGCAACTCTTGCCATATCCTTATCTTTCTTAAAGCCCCAAACATCATTTATTATGTCTGCTCCAGCCTTAATTGCAGCTTCTGCTGTTGCTGCTTTATATGTATCTATTGAAATTGTTATATCAAATTTTTCCTTTATAGCTTTAATAACTGGTACTACTCTTGAAATTTCATCTTCTACACTTACTGCCTCAAAGTTTGGTCTAGTAGACTCCCCACCAACATCTATTATGTCAGCACCATCTTTTATTAATTGTTCAGCCCTTTTTACTGCTAAATCTACAGTATTAAATTTTCCTCCATCAGAAAAAGAATCTGGAGTTGCATTTAAAATCCCCATTATATAAGTTCTTTCTCCTAGAATAAATTCTTTATTTCCTATTTTCATACTAATCACTTACTTTCTAATAATTAATAGTTAAATTTCTTTTTTCCTTTGGCCAATAACATTCCTTTTTTGCTTTGCATTCAAAACATCTTCTTGATAATTTATCTGCTTTATATATAAGTTTAGATAGACTATCTTCACTGCCACTTCTATGCTCATCAATGGCTTTTAATATCTTATTTCTTTCATCTCTTGTAAAAGTTGTTTCATTTAATATAAAATTAGCTATTATTACGCTCCCTTCATGATGAGGAACACCTTTTTCATATTCTAAAACTCTTCCCATATCATGTAATAATGCTATAGCATATATTATTTCCTTAGCATGGCCTAAACCTTCTTCTAGATTAATTATATAAGCAATTCTTGCAACATCCATAAAATGATTCATGCCATGCTTACAGAACTTTCTATCTTTTTCTAAAACCTCAAGTTTAGTTAAATATTCTTTATACTTACTATTCTTCAATATTTCATTAACCTTTTTCAAAGCAAATTAGCTCTCCTTATACTATTTTATTAAAGCAAGTACCTCTTGTCTTAAAGTTGCATCTTCCTTAAATACTCCTCTATAAGATGTAGTTATAGTTCTTGTACCAGGTTTCTTTATCCCTCTCATCGTCATACACATATGTTCAGCTTCAACATATACCATAACACCTTTTGCACCAAGATATTTCATAATAGCATCTGCTATTTCTGTAGTTAATCTCTCTTGTAATTGAGGCTTCTTAGCATATACTTCTACTGTTCTTGCAAGCTTTGATAAACCTACAACTTTTCCATTTGGTATATATGCAATATGAGCTTTACCATAGAAAGGTACTAAGTGGTGTTCACAAGTTGAATAAAAAGTTATATCCTTTTCTATTACTACATCCTCTTCACCTTCTACTGTAAAAGTTTTGGATAAATGGTCCTTAGCTGTTTTTCCTAGTCCTTCAAATATTTCTTCATACATTCTTGCTATTCTATCAGGTGTTTCTATTAAGCCTTCTCTAGTTGGATCTTCTCCTATCCCTTCAAGTATAAGCTTAACACCTTCTATTATTTTCTCTTTATTTATCATTAAATTTTATCCCCCAATCCTGAAATAACTTCAACATATTTATTAAATATACCTAATGTTATTTCTTCTCGTCTATATGTAAATTTATCTATTTTGTTTACCTTCATTACCCCCATTAAACTATTAGTTATAAACACTTCTTCAGCATCTTTTAAGTCGTAATATGTTAAATTACATTCCTCAACTACAAAATTCTTCATAATCCATTCTCTTATTATACCACGTAATAGCCCATTATCACTTTTTGGAGTTAAAATTCTATTATTTTTTACTATAAATATATTGCTACAGCTTGTTTCTGCTAAATATCCCTTTTCATTAATAAATAATGCATCATCAAAGCCTTCTGATTTTGCTTTTTGTTTTTCTAATATATTTTCTATGTAACAAGTAGATTTTATTGAGGTTAACCTTGAAGTGCTATTTCTTATTACACTGCTTAATGTTAAATTCATACCTTTATTAAAATCTTCTTTAGTGTAAGGAATTTCTCTTTTAGTAATAACTATATTTAATGGAGTAACCATTATCTTTAAAGCCTTATTTTTTATTTGTAACTTCTTTAAAAATGCCTTAAGTTCACCTTCTTCTAAAGGTGCAAGATTAAGTACACTCATACCTTCCTTAAGTCTTTTTAAATGCTCTTCTAAAAATACAGGTTTATTTAAATATAGTATAGTTTCAAAAACACTTTTACCAAAAAAACTTCCTTCGTCTAATAAAACTTTATCTTCCTCATACACTATTCTTCTCATTTTACAATACTTTCATTAAGGCTTTTGCTTTATCGCAAGTTTCAAACCATTCATCCTCTTCTACAGAATCCCAAGTTATCCCCCCACCTACTCCAAAGTAAGCCTTATCCCCCTTCTTTATTATTGTTCTTATTACTATATTAAAATCACAATTTCCTCTTAAATCAAAATAACCTATTGCTCCAGTATAAAGGTTTCTTTTTAACCCTTCTAGCTCTTCTATAATTTCCATAGCTCTAATTTTAGGAGCACCTGTTATAGAGCCACCTGGAAAACATTCTTTCATACATTTGACTGAAGATACCCCTTCCTTAAGATCCCCCTCAACTGTTGATACTAAATGAAACACTGTAGCATACTCTTCTATCTTAAAAAGTTCACTTACTTTTACAGTATTCTTTTTACACACCTTACTTAAATCATTGCGCTCTAAATCTACTATCATTAAAAGCTCTGATTTATCTTTTTCTGAGTTTCTTAATTCTTCACGATTTTTATTATCCTCTTCTAAGTCTTTTCCTCTAGGTCTAGTTCCTTTTATAGGTCTAGTAACTACATGCCCCTTATTTATAGATAAAAATCTTTCTGGTGAAGAACTTATTATTTGAAAATCTTCATAATTTATATATGCAGAAAAAGGAGCTTTATTTATACTTCTAAGATTCTCATATATTTTAAAAGGTTCTTCTAAACTTTCACAGCATATTCTTCTAGTCATATTAGCTATATATACGTCACCGCTTCTAATATATTCTTTAAGAGTTGAAATACTTTTTTCATATTCTTCTTTTTTAAAGTTAGAAGAAAATATTGTTTTGTTACTATTTCCTTTAAATATAACTTCCTCTTTTATAAAATAATCTTTTAACTTTTCTTCTATATTATGTATACTTTCTTTAGTATCTTTAGTTAAAGCAGAAATATATGTTTTTTTATTTTTTAAATCGAATATTATTACATTTTCATACAATATAAAATTACTATCAGGTATTTCAAAATCTACCTTTGATGTATCTGGTAACTTTTCTAATATCCTTCCTGTATCATAAGAAAAATATCCAATTACTCCTCCTACAAAAGGTAAATCACCATCATATTCTATTTTATTTTTATATACAAGTTCTTCTATTAATTTAAAAGGATCTTTTCCTTCTAACATTTGATTATTTAAATAACACTTATGTCCTTTAGATTTAAAATTCCATATTGGGTTTATTCCTATAAATGAATAGTTAGAATAAGGACTATCTTCCTTTGAACTATCAAGAAAAGCACTATCTTTGCTATATTTAAAAAGTCTATACACATCTAAGGGATTATAATATTTGCTTAATTCTTTTATCTCAAAATTTATCATCTTTTACATTCCTTTATAAAATTATATAATAACTTATGTCCTTCCTCTGTAAGCTCTGCCTCTGGATGAAACTGCACTCCATAGATAGGATATTCTTTATGTTCTATGCCCATAATAACGCCATCGTCTGTTTCTGCTATTACTCTAAGATCTTTTGACAAAGTAGCTTTATCTACTATTAAAGAGTGATATCTTGTTACCTTTAAAGGATTTTTTATACCTTTAAATATGCCTTGTCCATTATGTTTTACCAAACTAAGTTTTCCATGAACTGGCTCTTTGCCTTTAACTATTTCTGACCCAAAATAATGCCCGATACATTGATGCCCCAAACATATTCCAAGTATTGGAGTTACCCCTTTGAATCTATCTATTACATCTAAGCATAAACCTGCTTCTTTTGGATTTTTAGGTCCTGGAGAAATTACAATACCATCATAATTTTTACTTTCTATAAAATCTAAATCTATTTTATCATTTCTATATACTTCAATCTCTTCATCTAATTCATTAAAATATCTAACTAGATTGTAAACAAAAGAATCATAATTATCTATCATTAATAACATCTAATTCCTCCATATAATTACTTTAATTTTTCATTCTAATTTGTTTAAAATATTATCAATAGAATAATAATAACACAACCAAATATTATTTCCACACTGTTTTTTTCATGTTATCTCCACATAAATTCTACCGCTCATATTTTCACATATATAAACTTTTATGTTATAATATGTATAAAATTTTTATATAACGAGGTGATGTTTTTATGAAAAAAGCAAGTTTAGCAATTTTATTATCAGCTATTATTTTTAGTGGAGTATTTACTTGTAACAGTGTACAAGCTGTAACTACAAATTCTACTAATAATACAAAAGTTATAGCTATGAGAGGTGAATCTCGTCCTACTTTACGTAGAGGATCAAGAGGCGAAATTGTAAAAGCAGTTCAAAGAAAATTAGTTATTGGTGGATATTATCCTGGAAAATACGATTTTGATTCAGTAGCAGATGGTATTTTTGGTAAAGAAACAGAAGAAGCAGTAAAAAGATTCCAAAGAGATTGCGGTTTAAAAGCTGATGGAATAGTTGGACCACAAACTTGGGCAGCATTTGACAAATACTATCCAGAGTAAAACATTCTAAAGTGCAAGGTGCTGTAATGATTAAAATTATCTCACAGCACCTTGTAAATAATATAAGTTCTAAAAGCTCATATGAAATTAATCTATATAGTATTTTTGAAATCTTATAATTTATTTTATTCTCTTTATATATTCCCACCTAAAATTATTATCACTTCCATATTTTCTTTAAAGTTATGTGTTACAAAAGAATATTTATTGTCTGTTGTAATAAACTATAGTAAAATGATACTAATACATAATAACCCATTCATACATTTATCTAATATGGAAGGAGTAGATTTTATTGTTAAACATCGACTTACACACCCATACAACCTCTTCTGATGGTCTTCTATCACCAAGGGAAGTAGTACGTAGAGCCAAGAAAAATGGCGTTAAGTACCTAGCCATAACAGATCATGACACTACCTCAGGACTGGATGAAGCAATTTTTGAAGCTAAAAACTCAACTCTTACCTTAATACCTGGCATAGAATTATCAACAACTCATAATAAAGAAAGTATTCATATTTTAGGTTTCTTCACAGATGATAGCTACAACAATCCTGAACTTAAAGAAAAATTAGATGCTATAAAAAACAGAAGAGTTATAAGAGCTCAACAGATTACAGAAAAATTAAAGGAAACATTTAATATTGAAATCAGTTTTGAAAATGTTCTTAAAAGAGGTAAAGACGTAGTTGCAAGACCTCATATAGCTCAAGAAATAATTAGTGCTGGTTATCCTTATGATATTGATTATATCTTTGATAACTTTATTGGAAAAGATTGTCCTGCTTTTGTTCCTACTACTAGAATGAGTACAGAAGATGGAATTGCTCTATTAAAAAAGTATAATGCTAAAGTATTCCTTGCTCACCCTGTTTTAATTAAAAATTCACCCTTAACAGACTTTTTAAATATAGGCTTAGATGGGATAGAAGCTATTTACTTTCAAAATTCACCTCAAGATGAAGAAAGGCTTCTTAAATTTGCAAAAGATAATAACTTACTGGTAAGTGCTGGTTCTGATTGTCATGGAGATTTTGAAAATGACAAAAGACATGGTGATATAGGCTGCATGAGTATATCAAAAGAATTATTTGATAAATTTTTATATAGCTTTCGTGGAGATTATAGAAATTTATAAGAATTAAGTATATTTTTTATTTAACTGCTAAAACTATTTAGCGAAAACTTATATGATATATAAATTTTCTATACAGTGTGTTTCATAATACTTAAAAAGAGAATTCAAGTTAACTCGAATTCTCTTTTTTATTACCTGCTTACAATTTATCCGAAATTATTCCGGTAATTTTTTATTATTATCCTTAGATATTATTTATAAAGTAGATTTCCCCTTAATCTACTTACCGTTCTAAAATTTACCCATTATTACTTTTTATCATCTACAATTTATTAACCTTCAAGTTTCCATAACATTTGACACCAATTTTTATATCTATTTTGAAGTGATTTAGTATATATAGGTTCATTTTGGAATATAACTTGAAGATGATCAATATTACTAATCTTACCTAAGTAGTTCCATTCTCCTTTTTCAGGGGTACCATCATAATTTACAATTCTATCAGTTGATCCTGAATGTGGTCCTATGGCAGATACAACGCTTACTAAACCATCATTTTCCCACCAAGTTTTGTCTACTAATACCTTACCAGCACCACTTTGAGTATAATGTCCTATAGTAAATGCTGAGCCTAACATCAGAGGATTCATATTTATATTAGGAACTTGATATCCCTTAATTAAACTCTTATGAGTATCTGAACATGCTATTGAGAAATAATAAATGTCATCTTTATTATTAGCCCATTTATTAATTTCTTCTGATCCTTCTGGTGTCAAATCCCAAATACTTAAATCTTTTGTTTCCTTCCAAAGATTGCTCTTAAATACTCTCTTTATATAATCCATGCAAGATTCATCTGGTTCTTGTTTTACTCCCCATTGATCTAGTTTTAAGCTATAACGTAGCACTTTATTAACATCTTTAAATCCTGCTTGAGCTGCCATAGCTGCAAAGAAACGATGTACATATGGCTCAAACTTTTCTTGAACTGCTGCCTCACTACTTCCATCATGAGGAGTGCATAAAGTAGTAATACTTTCTATCCAATGCTTACCACCAGTAAATAAAGGACTTGTCTTCTCTCCTGTAGCTGCAACTTCTTCTGGTACCCCATTTTCTAAAAGCTCTGATAAAACTCTACTAGTTTGACCTCCCATACTGTGACCAAATAAATGCATCTTTAATACTTGTCCATCTTCTCCGTAAGTTCCAAGCTTAGGTAAAACCCCTGGATAAGTTGCTCCAAATCTAGCATGTCCTTCTTTTCTAGAGTGAGCTTCACCATAATCTACAGTACCACCTTTTAAGTAAGCATATAACTCACAAGCTCTATCCCAGTTACTTGATACTGGACTTATAGTAGGCATATATACTTCATAACCATCTTTAGTTAGAATGTTGTGCAAGCTATTAAAGCCCCCCCAATAATTTATTCCAAGTAGTTCATTGCCTCCCCACCCCATTAATCCATGAACAAATATTATTGGATACTTATTTCCAGCCGTATTCGATTTCTCATTTATTGACTCTTCTAAAATTTTATCTTCTTTAGTTTCCACAATATCTTCTCTACCATAATTTCCATCTGTATACTTTGTTGCTGCTGATGTACTTACAGGTAATACAAGGATACTTGTCATTAATATTGCTAAAATCGATTTTGTAACCAAACTTTTTTTCACCTTTTTTATCTCCCCTCTATTTTTATACTAACAAGTATAGTTTATCACCATAATTTGTAATTAACTACCTTCAAAATCTTTCAGTTTTTGTAAACTAGTGTAAATATAATTACTCTTTCTCATTTTATTTCCCTTTTTCTGACTAATAGTCAAAATTTTAATATATAGAAGTTTTTCAGAAAATATATTTTTTTGTTCATTTGTAAATATTCCTCATAATTTAGCGACAATAAACACCTCCTTTGTAATATATTACTATACTTTTTACTTTTTTTAAATATTGGATACAAAAAAAAGAGCTGTTGCATTAACCTTTAAAAATCGTTAGCAACAAACTCCCTTTAAGAGAAATATTAATTTAAGTCTTTTCCTAAACTACATGTATATAAAAATTTCACTTTATCACCATTTGAAAGTACATATTTATCAGCTGACTTTGAAGGAAAAGTTCCATTTACAGAATACATCCATCCACTTTGAACACCACAATCTTTTTGATTCAAGCCATTTATACCTGTAATATATCCACCGTTATTAGCTATGGATATTCCATTATTAGATCCTATTTTTTTTAGTACATCAAGGACTGTTTCTCCTTCTGTAAATTCAATTTTACCTGAAAATATAACTCCATTATTCCCTAGGGTACTTTCTTTTTCTTTCTTTAATTCCCCCATATTATTATAAACAGTACTACAATCAATTAAAAAGATAGAATTAAATTTTGGAACTTCTACTGGCTTTTCTTGCTCAACTGAAATTTCAGATTGAATAACTTCAGCTTTATTATTAAAAGCATCAGTCTTTTCATTTTTTATATCAGAGAATTGGCTTGTTGTATTGGAGTTAGTTGAAGATTTAACTACAGCATCACTATCTGCATTAGCTTTTGATGCTACTGCATCACTACTAGTAGCAGTAGTTTCATTATTAGTAGCTTCATTTCTCTCTGTAGTATCTTCTTTTGCCTCTTCCCCATCTGTGTTTGTATCTATATCTTCTACATCTAGACCATCTCCAGTACTTATTACCTCATTATGAGTATTTGTTGTAACAGTACTTGAATCTTCTAAATTATAAACTACAACAAGTAAAGCTATAGTACATACAATTCCAATAGTTATTAAGATTTTATTTTTATACTTTTTTATAAATTCTAACATTAATCTACCTTCTTATAATTCTTATAACTTAACATATACATATTTGTCATAGCAGCAATCACTAATAATGCATATATAATACTTTCATCTCCTGTCTTAACATCGTCACTTTCTTTTTCAGTAGTTTCATTTGAATCTACGTATCCTACTGCTTCGCTCTTTTGACTTTCTTCTATTTGAATATTATTCTCTCCTAAATTAGTATTATTTTCTTGAGTATTGTTTTCTGTATTTGGTTTATTTACTAATGCTTTAACATCTGTCATATCATATAATGAATTTTTTCCATCTATTAATCTTAAATAAGCAACTAAAGAATATAGTAATTGATCAGTTGCATATGAATCAGGAGCAGTATCATAACTTGAGTTTTTGAATCCTCCACCCGCAAAATAGTATTCCTTTATTACATCAATTAAATCAACTTGTTTTACAAAACCATTTTCTGATTTTGTAGCATCAATATTTAAAGTAGATAACATAACTATTACTTGAGCTGTTGTACATGGGCTTTCATATGTACTTCCCATATATGATCCTTCATAATCACCTTTTGTAGTTTGAGCATTCTTTAATATGTCTACACATTTATCTACAACTGCCTTAACTTCTGGTTTATCTGTATATCTTGATAAAGCTTGTACTGCCATCGCTGTAGTATCATTATCTGCAATAGCTGCTGTACTGTCCCAAGAAAATCCCCCATCTTGTGTTCTTAAAGAAAGCATCTTATTTATTATTGATTCTCTAGTATTAATAGAAGTAGCAGAGTCTTTATAGTTCTTTGAATCTAGGGCTATTAAAGCATAAGTCAATTCACTTACTCCGTTATTTCCAAGATCTTCTTTATTTAATAATAATTCATTTAAGTTAACTCCAGCTACATTTGTAGTATCTTTTCCAATAGCATTTAGAGCTATTATTATCTTTTCTAAATCAGTATTACTAGTATAATCATTGTTTGCATAATCTGGTGTAAAAGGATCTGCTTTTTTTAATTCTTCTTTAACTTTTCTTTCTACACTTGCATAATACTTTTGGTAATAATCTTGTGGTACTACTCTATTAGATCTAGCCATAGCTATTATACTCCATTCATCTCCATACACCGGCTCTGGCTTTGCTGATAACAAATATGATACAGTTGAATCTACCATACTATCTATATCATTTCTACTTACTACTGCCTTTACTGGTATAACAATAGTAATTGCTAATAAAAGTACTCCGGTAATCATTCTCCACATCAATTTCTTCATTTTACTAACATCCTCCTAAATTTAAATAATTCCATATTTATTTTTCACCCTATCAAGCTTTTCTAACATTGTATTAGATATTAAAAATAAAAACACTACTGTTGAAAATGCATGAACTACATCAAATGGTAACCCTGATGCATATATAGCTATTAAATTTTCCATATTAATTGTAGATGTCATCATTAGTAATGATGCAAAGTTTATTATTCCACCATATACAATTAATGTTGTTAAACCTCCAAAAATACATAAAGTAAGCTTATTTTTCTTTAAGATATTCTTCTCAAATAAAATTCCTGCTAAAAATCCTATTATACCAAAACAAAACATTTGCCAAGGTGTCCATGGCCCTTGACCAAAGAAAAAATTAGATACAAAACCTGCTATCGCTCCTGTTAAGAATCCTGCTTCTGCTCCTAAACTCACCCCAGTAATAATAACTATAGCTACTACTGGTTTAAATTGAGGTATCATAAAGAAAGCTGCTCTTCCTACTACTGCTATGGCTGACATCACTGCAATTAACACTATCTCTCTAGCCTTAGGTTTACTTTTTTCAAATAAAAATAGAAAAGGAATCATAGAATAAATTATTACCAAAAGACTTATAAAATAATATTTCTTATCTTGTAAAAATATAGCTCCAAATAATATTGTTAAAGGAATTACAATTACAATAATTAAATAAGAAATTAACTTCTTAAAGTTAATTTTTTTTATATTTACTGATTCATTTTGCATAACTTTATCACCTCCTCACTTGTAACAGCATTAATAAATTTATGCCTAGACATCTTATTTGCAGCTGTCGTATAAAAGTTATTTCCCACAAAAAACTTTTTTGCATAATTTGTAGTAACTATACTACCATTAAAAAACATAGCACACCTTGTAGAAAACTTTGCACAAAATTCTATATCATGAGATACCATTATTACAGTCATACCTTTATTACATAATTCTTTTAGGTACCTTCCTAATCTTTCTTTAAAGAAGTTATCAATTCCCTTAGTAGGTTCATCTAAAAGAAGTATTTTAGGCTCTAATAATAATATTTTTCCCAAAGCTGCCCTTTGTTGTTCTCCTCCACTTAAGTCATATGGATGCATCCCTAATAAATTACTAATCTCTAAAAATTCTGCTACAGCTCTTATCTTTTCTAAAATCTCTTCTTTATCTATATTTTTCCCTTGAAATACTTCTATTAAATCTTCTTTTAAAGTCTTTTCTACAAATATAGATTGTGGATTCTGAGGCAACGTGATTACATTTGAATCATATAACTCCTTACTACTTAAATTATTTATATTCTTATCATTAATTTTGATAGTTCCTCTATAAGGTTTATTTAGCCTATTTATTAAAGATAAAGTTGTTGTTTTTCCTGTACCGTTCCCCCCTAAAATAGAATATATTTCCCCTTTATTAACAGAAAAGCTTAAATCCTTTATTATATCTAAACCTTTTTTATCATACCTAAACCATATATTTTTGAATTCTAACACTTTTTTGTTTTTATATTCTTCTACTACATCTTCTTCTAGCTTAGTTACCTTTAATTCTCTATCTAGAAAATATTTATCTAACATCTTTCTTCCTTCTCTTATTGTAATAGGACATTCTCCATCTACATCAATTTCAGAATACACCTTCATAGCTGTTGGTAAGGCTTTAAACATATCATTCTTTTTCTCTTTTAATTCGTATCCTACAAAAGATGGACTTCCATTAGATATTACCTTCCCATCCTCCATTACTACCACCTTATCTGACATAGTAAATAAATTCTCTAATCTATGCTCAGCTATTATGATAGTTGTTCCTATATCTCTGTTAACTTTTTTTAAGATTTCCAAGAAATTATCTGCTGCAATAGGATCAAGTTGAGATGTAGGTTCATCTAATATTAATACTTCTGGTTCCATTACCATAATAGCCGCTAAATTTAATAATTGCTTTTGCCCGCCTGATAATTCAGATATATCTTTTTCAAACCAATCTTGAATACCAAAGAAAGAAGCCATTTCCGAAACCCTTAACCTTATTACTTCTTTACTATATCCTAAATTCTCTAATCCAAAAGCTAACTCATGCCATACTTTATCTGTAACTATTTGATTATCAGGACTTTGAAAAACATATCCTATTTTTTCAGCTTGTTCCCTATTGGTTAAATCTTTCAAATTCCTATTTTGAAATAATATTTTTCCTTCAAAAATTCCATAAGGCATTAAAACAGGTTTTAGATGTCTTAATAAGGTGCTTTTTCCACATCCTGATTTGCCACAAATAGTTATAAATTCACCTTTTTTTATGCTCAAATTAACATTATTTAAAACTATATTTTCTGAATCAGGATATTTAAAAGATACATTTTCTATTTTTACCATTATTATCCCTCTCTAAAAGTTAATCTTAATTTTTGTCTTTTATATAAAAAAGTAGCTTCGCAACACTTCTATTAATTATATTTTCTAGACATTAAAAAAGAGCCTTAAGGCTCAACAATTAAAGATATTAATCTTGCCTCGAAATTAATATCACTATAGGAAGACCAGACTTGTAGCTTTATAGCTCATTACTGTTGCGGGACAGTATTGGAATCTCACCAAATTTCCACCTTAATTATTTCTTTATTACATTATAATTATGACATTTATTTTATGTCAATAAAATATTATTCAGTTGTGTATATCAACATTTAGTTAAATCTTTTTCCAAAGAAAATTTCTTTGGACATTTATTATTATAGGAAATATCCCCAAAATTCCATAAGTTGTATATATTACGTAACTATATAAGTTCCTATCTCTCATTATAAAACTTGGAAAGTAATTAATGTAACTTTCCCCATAAAATACTCCACTTATAATTATACCTAATAAAAGTAATAAGATACTTAAATAAATTTTATCCCTTTTTTTAAATTTGTAAATAGAAAAATTACTCCTTCCATCTAGACCATATCCCCTAGCTTTCATAGAATCTACAGTCTCTATAGAATTTTCTAAAGCCCAAGTTATAAGAATAGATATCAATTTTATTCCATTCTTTATTTTTTCTAGTACAGTTCCTTCATCAAAATTCCTTCCCATAGCTTTTTGGGCATCCTTAATCTTTTTTGTCTGGATTTTAAAGTTTGGAATAAGTCTAAATACCATGGATATTATTAATGATAATGAAGGAAATCTCTTTCCAAACAAATATATAAATTTATCTGAAGTCATTATTTTATTGTAGCAAGAAAACCACATAAAAACTGTAATAAACATTACAGAAGATGCTATAGAATAATATATTGATTCTAAAGATATTGATTTATTAGCTATATAAAATAAAATGGTCTCTCCATTGCTACTAACCAACATATTAACTAATACTACCATTACTATTATATATATACTCATTAACAAATTATTTTTTATTCCATTTAAACCTTGTAAATATGCTACATATATTATAGCTGAAATTAATGATATACCTAAAAATATAGGATGCATAAAAAACATAGTAAATCCTATTATAGCTACAAAATATATGAAATTCACTATTGGATGTAACTTTGAAAATTCATCCATCATTTATCATCACTCCAATTTAAAGAAAGTTATTTTTATTATTATAATATATCATTAATTTAAGATAAATAAAAATAAGGCTATATATTTTTATTTAATATAGCCTTATATGTATTAATAATATTTTTTAAGCTTCCATTAAGAATGCATAATATCCTCTCATTGTTTCGTAAACATCCACCTTACTTACAATTTCCCATGGAGCATGCATATTAAGAACAGCAACACCACAATCTATTACATTCATATTGTATTGAGCTAAAATATAAGCGATAGTTCCACCGCCTCCTTGATCTACCTTTCCAAGTTCAGCTGTTTGGAATGAAACATCATATTTATCCATCATATTTCTAAGTTCTGCCATATATTCAGCATTTGCATCATTACATCCTGATTTTCCTCTAGCTCCAGTATACTTATTGTATACTATCCCTTTGCCAAAGTATGCTGAGTTTTTCTTTTCCATAACTGATGGATAATTTGGATCGAAAGCAGCACTAACATCTGATGATAACATTTTAGAATTCTTTAAGCATCTTCTAAGTTTAATATCTGAATAATTTCCTGTAAGATCCATTACTTCAGCAACTATGTTTTCAAAGAACTTTGAATGCATTCCTGTTGCTCCTATACTACCTACTTCTTCTTTGTCTACTAATAAACAACAACAAGTTTTATCTACTTTTTCTACATCTAACATAGCCATAAGTGAAGTATATGAACAAACTCTATCATCATGACCATAAGCCATAACCATACTTCTATCTAAACCATAGTCTCTTGCTTTTCCTGCTGGCACTATTTCTATTTCTGCTGATAAGAAATCTTCTTCTTCAAAATCATATTTTTCTTTCAATATCTTAAGAACATTAGCTTTTACAGCATCTTTTTCTTCACCTTTTAATGGCATACTTCCAACTAGCACATTAAGATCTTCACCTTCAATTACCTTAGCACCTTTTTTATCTAATTGTGTTTGAGAAAGATGTACTAATAAATCTGTAATTCCTATTACAGGATCATTTTCATCTTCTCCTACCACTACATCAATCTTAGTTCCATCTTTCTTAACTACTACTCCATGCATAGCTAATGGAAGTGTAACCCATTGATATTTTTTTACTCCACCATAGTAGTGAGTATCTAAAAGAGCCATTTCTGTGTCTTCATATAATGGATTTTGTTTTAAATCTAATCTTGGAGAATCTATATGTGCTCCAAGAATTTTTAATCCATTTTGTAAGTCTTCTTCCCCTATTAAAAATAAAGCTATTGCCTTATCCATATTGTTAGCATATACCTTATCTCCAGCTTTAAGAGTTTCGTTATTCTTTATAACAGTATCAAGATTTCTGTATCCCTTCTCTTCAGCTATTCTTATAACCTCTTTAACGCATTCTCTTTCTGTCTTACATTTTGACATAAACTCCTTATAACCTTCATTGAAGTCAAATATCTTTTTTATTCCTTCATCATCATATTTTTGCCATGCATTTTTTCTTTCCATTTTAAATCCTCCCCTAAGTCTTAGAATTGTTTAGTAATCGTCAAAACATTTATTTAGCGATTAGCTTCTTCTTCCATTCTTTTTTCTATTATATCAACTGGTAAAACTTTAGACATTAATTGATGTCTATAGTTAACAGCAGCCGCCTCAATTATTACAGCTATATTACGTCCTGGTCTAACTGGAACTGTAAGCTTTCTTATATTAACTCCTAATATCTCCATGTATTCGTTGTTAATTCCAAGCCTATCATAATCATTATCATCTCTCCAGTGTTCAAAGTGCATTACTAAAGTAATTTTTTTCTTTTGTTGTACTGAACTTAAACCATATAAAGCTGATACATCAATTATACCAATTCCTCTTACTTCTAGCATACCTATAGTAACATTTGGTGAACTTCCTATAAGCTCTCCATCAATTTCTCTAATATCTACAGCATCATCTGTAACTAGCCTATGTCCTCTCTTTATAAGCTCTAGTGCAGTTTCACTTTTACCGATTCCACTTTCGCCAGTAATTAATATACCTATTCCATAAACATCTACTAAAACACCATGTAATCTTGTTTCTGGTGCTAACTTATCTGCAAGGTATATAGTTATTTTACTCATAAGCTGAGTAGTTACTAAACCACTTCTTAAAACCCATATTTTTTTCTTTCTAGCTAATTCAATAAAATCTTCATGTGGATCTAAATTTCTCGATATAATTATACAACTCATATCAAAAGAAAAGTATTTTTTTAATCTTTTCTTTCTAACTTCTAGTTGCATATTATCTAGAAAACTCCATTCTGCTTTTCCTATAACCTGTAACCTATCTGGCGCAAAATAATTATAAAAACCTGACAGTTGCAACCCAGGTCTATTTATATCATTTACTTTAATCTCTCTTTCGGGTTTACCTTCAACTAAAACTTCTAAACCTAAATCTTTTATAAGCTTATCTACTTTTACTGACAATTATAATTCCCCCTATCTATAATAAAATCATTTCTTCTTTGGCTCAATTCCATCTAATTGTGCCCTAAAATTTCTTTTTACATTATCTATATATCTTTGTCTCAACTTTTGTTGAAGTTCTTTTTCTTTATCAGATAATCCTTCTTCTTGACTTTTCTTATATAACATATTTATTTTTTCTATAACTTCTTCAATCTTCATTTTATCTATATTCATAACTTTTTCTCCTTTTGTTACATCTTAAGATTATTTTACCTATATTCTCTTACATTATCAACCTTTCTCTACATTAGCTAGTATTTTATTTTTTATGATTCTTATTCATTTTAACTATTCGTTCGTCATTTTAATCTTTTTATCTACTGTATATTTTATAAATATTTATCATATTCATTCTTTTAGTAAGTAAATTTGTTTTTTATTGTATTTATTTGCTAAAAAGTTGTAATTTACATTTTTCTCCAATATGTTATAATTATTCCACAGAATAAATTATTTTTGATGTAAAAAGAGGTGATTTTATGTACAATGATGAACTTTTAAACAAAATAGCTAGAAGAAAACAATTAATTAATCTATTAATTACTTTTCTTTCCCCAACAAATAGCATAATGGTAAAATTATCCAAAAACTTAGACAAGCTTATTTTTGAGTACCAGAAAAATATATACAAAAATTACTCGAATTCTAGACCAATTCTAGGCTATCTTGAAGTATCAGCTTAAATTTTAGTCCCCACAAAATTTAAGCAAATTAATTTTTATTTTTATGCCCTACATAAAAATAAAAAATTTATTATTAACAAACAGTATTAAATACTGTTTGTTTTTATTTTAACGTACAGAAAATTTAAAAACTTTTTTGAGAGCGAGCACTGATTATTACTAGCTTTCTGATATGTAAGTTGTCAAATACGTTAAAAAGTAATTGTAGTGCTGCAAAAGAACATTACTAAATCAGAAAAAAATAAAAGAAGTGAATAATAAAATTCACTTCTTCCTAAACAAATAGATTTGTATAAAATCTAATTCTTAATATAATGCCCCAACATGCCGTTTGCTTATATATTCAGACCTGCCTCTCGCAGGTGGGTTAAGCTCAAATTACTTCAACCATCTTCTAGCATTAAAAAATGGAAGCGCGACATCCATAACTATGTTGCAAATCCCGTTTATGTTATGTAGGTTGAATATAGTAAGCTAGGCGCACATCTCAGGATTCATTATAGCTACATTATAGCATATTATCTATACATTGCAATACTTAATTAACATCATAATTTGTAGACTACCTTCCAATAATACATAAACATTAGAAATAACTTATCACTTTATAAGTAATCGTTTAAAACCTCTTCTAAATCTTCATTAAAATCTTCTTCACATATGACAGCTAAAAACTTTACATAGTCTGAGTTACTTGCATCATTGCTTAACATCTTAAAAAAACTTCCACACATTAGTTCTTCATTCATATCTTCTAAAATATCTTCTACATTATCCTTTGCTATATCATAAAGATATGAAAGATACCAATCCCTATACCATTCATCACTTTCCTCTTCTACATCGCTTTCTTCATTTGCATATACTCTTGCAGCTTCTAATTCTTCTTTATCAAAATCATAATAAAATTTTATTATATAATAATTATCTTCTGCTTTTATCTCTTTTATTTCAGATAATCCATTATCCTCTAAAAAATCAGTAAACTTAACAAAATCCATTATATCTTCCTCCTAATATAAAAGCTTCTTGTATTCTTTCTTTACTGCTAAAAATTCTTCATCATCTTCTACTAAGTTTAACTCTTCTTTACCATCTACAGTATCAATTCTAAAAACAAAAACATCTTCGCTTTCTTTATCTTCAAGTGGTGCTAATAATAAGTATTCTTTCTTTTCAATATATATTCTTGCTACCGCTTCAAAATCAACTTTATTTCCATCTTCATCTCTGAAGGACATTATTTCTCTATCTTCCATAGTATACACTTCTTTCTTTTAAATTTAATAAAGGCACTTATTATTACATAAGTGCCTTTAATTTTACATTAAGTTTATAAAATTCTCAACCATTTTATCTGCATTTTTATAATCATCTTCTGATGGTACAAAAGCAAATTTAAGTCCACCCTCTACAGTTTTAAACTTTAAAGATTTTAATCTATCAGTTAACATTGGCACTGATTCACCGCTCCATCCATAAGAACCAAAAGCAGCTGCTACCTTTCCTTTATTTACAGGCACACAAATTGATGATAATAAATCCCAAGCAGGTTTAACAGCATCACCGTTTAAAGTTGGAGAACCTATCATAAAACCTTTAGCTCCATTTATTAACGCTACTGCCTCTTCTGTTTTCATTAAGTTTAATTCATGTAAACCTACAACGAACCCTTTTTCCTCTAGCTTACTCTTTAAGTATCTTGCCATATCTCCTGTGTTTCCGTAAGCAGTCATGAAGAATACCTCTACCTTCTTAGGATCTACTGGCTCTTCCTTAGACCATTCTCTATATAAATCTAAAGCTTTTTGTACATTTTCTCCTTCATGTACAGGACCATGACTTGTTCCTATCATATCTATTTCTAAATCTTTTATATTATCTAATCCTTTTAATACAAATTGTTTAAATGGTCCCATTATACAATCAAAATAATATTTCATTTCTTCTAAATAATCTGATTGTCCTGATTCTTTTATAGATTCATTAGGACAGTAATGACAACCTGTAAAATCACATGTAAATAAGAAATTTTCTTCTTTTACATAAGTGAACATTGTATCTGGCCAGTGTAGATTTGGAGATTGTATAAATTGTAACGTTAACTTTCCTAAAGATAATTCACCCTTAGCTTCTACTTCATTAAATGGAGCATTTATTATATTTTTCAAATAATTTAATGCTATTCTAGTTCCAACAACCTTAGCTTCTGGATAATCTTTTATTAACTTAACTATAGCTCCACTATGATCTAACTCAGTATGTTGTACTATTATATAGTCAACCTTTTTATTTCCAATTACATTAACTAATCTTTCTTTAAATTCATCATAAAATGAATTCTTACATATATCAACTACTGCTACTTTTTCATCATTAATAACATATGAATTGTAAGTAGTTCCTCTTTTAGTTTCCATAATAATATCAAAAATTCTTAAATCCGGATCTTTTGCGCCTATCCAATAAATGTTACCTTTTAAATTCTCTGCTAACATTAGCAATCCCCTCCTAAATAATAATAGTTATTTTTTACTACGAATTATTATAACAATATTATTTTCCTTTTTCAAGAAAAACTAATTATTTTTTATTAACGATCTTATTCCTTTAATAGATAGTATATATTCAAAATGAAGTGCTCTAGTTAATGAAACATACAATAATCTCTCATCTAACAAATTTTCTTCATAATTATTTGTATTAATAATTATTG
This sequence comes from uncultured Clostridium sp., assembly GCA_934755305.1. Lineage (GTDB taxonomy): Bacteria > Bacillota > Clostridia > Clostridiales > Clostridiaceae > Clostridium. The sequence goes on from CAKVLD010000003.1 coordinate 49,115, forward strand.
TACAGTCAAACTCTAGTCCTTTAGTAATATAAGAAGGTAACACTATTATTTCCTCTTCTACTTCACTTTCTTTTCCTCTTACAATACCAATTGAATATTTACTTTTACTTTTTAACACTTTATAAAGATCTTCTGCTTCCTTTATATTTTTAGTAATTATAGCTATAGTATTCTTTTCTTTTTTATGAACTTCTTCTATGATTCTATCAATTTCTATAACTATGCTCTCTTTATTAATTTCTATTATCTTTGGTTTTTCACCATGTCTTAATACAGGTTTCGCACTTTTTAAACCTAAATTTTGTGCTAATAAAACTTTTTCTGCAAAATCTATTATTTCTACTGTTGATCTATAACTTTGTGTTAATTGAATATATGTAGCTTCCCCTTTAAACAATCCTTCTGTTATATCTTCCCACCTATTAACACCTTTATAATAATATATTCCTTGAGCTAAATCTCCTACTAAAGTAATAGAATTACCCTTAGCTAATTTATTAACAAGATAAACTTGGAAAGGACTATAATCTTGAGCTTCATCCACTACAATATGTTGGAATTTCTCTCCTTCATCTAGACCATCTATTAGTATCTTTATATACAGCAATGCTGCTAAATCATCTTCATCAATAATTTTGTTATCATGATTTTTATTATATTCATCTCTAATAAACTCCTCTAATATATCAGGAATTTTATTATCTGTTGCCATTCTAAATAGTTCTTTATCATTGAAAAAGTTATAATATAAATCTTTTGACTTTATATCTTTCCATGATTTAAAAAAATTATTAAAATCCTTCTTAGCATTTTTAGAAATACTATTTTTAAGAGTATCCCTTGCTTCATATTCTTTAATTAAAAGTTCTCTTCTTTCAGGTGAGTCTTCTTGCTTTCTTTTTATTTCATGTATTTTTAAATCCCACTCTTCATCAACTTCCTGTAATACCTTTTTTATTTTATCCTTAATCTTTAAATTTAAATATCTTTTTATTTCATTTTTTCTTTTATTTATAGGATAATTTTTCAAATCATTTCTATATAATCTTAATATTTCTCTTTTACTAAAAAGCACTCTACCTTCTACCGTTATATCCTTAAATTCAACATCATTATGTTCAACTAATGCAATATACCTGTCTAACATCATTTTATATATTAAAGTCCCCTTAACTTTACTTGCATTAGATATAAGCTTACGTTTTTCTAAGCTCTCTTCTTCTAATATACTCTTTAACTTTTCATCCTTATTAAAAATCTTACTTTTTATTTTTAACTTTTCTAAAACTAATTCTTCAAATGTTTGTTGCTTAACTTCGTTAGCTCCAAGGCTAGGTAAAGTATCTGATATATAGTCTAAAAATAGCTTATTAGGAGCTAAAACCAATATATCTTCCCCAGACATTGCTTCCTTATATCTATATATTAAATATGCTAATCTATGCAAAGCTATTGTTGTTTTTCCCGAACCAGCTGAACCTTGAACTATTATAGGTAAATTTTTAGGCCATCTTATTATATCATTTTGCTCCTTTTGAATGGTAGCTACAACTTCCTTCAGTTTCTTACCTCTACTTTCTTCTAGATTAACTTTAAGAAATTCGTCTACTAGCTCTTGCCCCTCTTCTCCATTAATCATAAGTTCATTAATTCCTTCATCAAAAATTTCTTTTATAGTACCATCTCTAAATATAAATTTTCTTTTTAAACTAAGCTCTCCTTCAATTATTCCCCCTGGGGCCTTATAGGAGGCTTCTCCTCCTGTACCACTATAATAAAGATCAGCTACTGGTGCTCTCCAATCTATGACTATTTCTTCACAATCCTTTGAATTAGTTATACCTTTTTTGCCTATATACAAGCTTTCTGGAAGAGATCTATATTCTCTAAAATCTATTCTTCCAAAGTAAGGCTCTTCTATGCTTTCTTCATAAGATTTTATATCTCTTGTTAATACTTCATAAATTTTTTCAGTTGTTTCTTTTTCTACATTGTATCCTGGTTTTTTTAATAATTCTTTTCTCTTTATTTCTATATTTCCCAGACTTTCTTTTTTAATATTAATTTCATTAGCTATTAAATGTTTTTTATTTCTCAATATCTTATTTTCTTCTATTATCTCACTTTTCACTAAATTCACCTCCAAAATAGTCAATTTTATAATTATATCACAAAGAACCTTAATTCAAAACATATTATTCCATATAAGTAATAATAAACAATTATTATCTTTATATTTTCAACATATAACTAAATCTATACTGCCATATTTATATTTTTTACTTAAAGGTAGATCTAGCTTAAGACCTTAATTAAAATAAAAAAAGTGTTTTAACTGTCAAACAAAATTGACAATCAAAACACTTTTAATTAATTTATTAATATTTTTTAATTATTATAACATTTAAAAGTATCATAAAAACTAGTTCTCTTAGCCTTTGAAATAGCCTGTACTAAAATTCCAGCTAAAATGCTATCTATGAAATGATGTATCATACCACAAACACCAGTTACTATTACTAATTGATATATATCTAATCCTACAAAAGGTATTACTACTAAAGCTTCTGCTAAACCATGTATAGGTGCTGTTATTATAGCCGCCTTTGTATAATTATTTGATTTTTGTATTACCTTTGCCCCTACAAAACCTACTAATATATGTGTAGCTGCTCTACAAACTACTGCTATATCTAAACCTGTAAATAAAAAACCTAAAGTTGAACCTACTCCAACTACAACTGCAGTCATTGGTGATATTAACATTGCTATAAACATAGGAACATGTGCTGCAAGAGTTGCACTAAAAGGTGGTATATATACTCTTAAAAAAGAAAATTGTATTGGTATTATTATTGCTAAAGCTGTTAATAATGCTGCATATACCATTTGTTTTATTTTATTATTCATAATAACTCCCCCGTTTTCTTCTGTATATACACAAGTATATCATCACTATTTTCTAATGTAAATAATAAAAAATCGAGAATAAAAACTTATGATTCATCTCTAAATCCTAAACTTTTAATTCTCGATTTATATATAACTTTATTATTTATTAAAAAATTGCTTTGCCACTTCTACAGATTCTTTAGCATCTTTACAATAAAAATCTGCTTTCATGCTATCAGCATATTCTGGCGTAAGCACCGCACCTCCAACAAAAACCTTACCTTTAAACCCTGCTTTTCTTAAAGCAGATATTGTTCTTTCCATACTCTTTATGGTAGTAGTCATTAAAGCACTAAGACCTACTAATTGTATATCATTCTTTAATGTTTCCTCTACTACTTTTTCAACAGGGACATCCTTACCTAAATCCAACACCTCGTATCCATAATTCTCCAAGATTACTTTGACTATATTTTTTCCTATATCGTGAATATCACCTTCAACAGTAGCCAAAATTAATCTACCTTTTGAAATAGAATTTGCATTATTCTTGACAAGTCTTTCTTTTATTACTTCAAAAGCTTCTTTTACTGTTTCTGCTGATTGAATTAATTGTGGTAAAAATATCTCTCCTACCTCATACTTTTTCCCAACCTCATCCAAAGCAGGTATAAGGACCTCATTTACTAATTCAAGTTCACTTTTTTCTTCTAGTAATCTTAAAGTTTCTTTTGCAGCATCGTCTCTTAAACCTTTAATGACTATATACCTTAAATCTTTATTTTTTATATTCTCTACTATTTTATTTCCATCATTAGAGGATATTCTGCCTCTTTCTATCTTTGTATTTCCATAAAGTTTTATATAATTTTCTGATCCTTTATCTATATTAGCTAACACTTTATAAGCATTAACTACATCCATCATTCCTTGACTATTTGGGTTCATAATAGGCAAATCTAATCCATTAGCTAAAGCTGAAGCTAAAAAAGTTTCATTAATTATTTCTCTACAAGGTAATCCAAAAGATATATTAGATACACCTAATAAAGTTTTTACTCCTAATTCTTCATGAACTCTTCTTACCGCCTTTAAAGTTTCCTGTACCTTACTTTGTTCAGCTGATGCTGTAAGTACTAAACAGTCTATAAACACATCCTTCTTTTCTATTCCATATTCAGCTGCTCTATTTATAATTTTCTTTGCTTTTTCAAAACGCTCATCTGCTGTGGCTGGTATCCCATTTTTGTCCAAAGTAAGACCTACAACACTTGCACCATATTTCTTTATGATAGGAAGAATTTTATCTAAAACCTCATCCTCTGCATTAACTGAATTAACACAAGCTTTACCATTATAAACCCTTAAAGCTGCTTCTAAGGCTCTTGGATCTGATGAGTCTATTTGTAATGGTATATCTAAAATTCCTTGAATCTCTTTAACTACCTTAATCATCATTTCTACTTCATTTATTTCTGGAAGACCTACATTAACATCTAATAAATCAGCTCCTGCTTCTACCTGCTCAATAGCTTGCTTTAAAATATAGTCCAAGTTATTATCTCTTAATGCTTGCTTAAATAACTTTTTACCAGTAGGATTAATTCTTTCTCCAACTACTTTTATTCCATCTATCTTTAACATTTTAGTTGGTGTACATATGCATGAATAATTAATTTGTTTCCTTTTAATCACTTTATTCCTATCAGCTATATCCCTTAACCTTTTTGTAAACTCTGGAGTTGTTCCGCAGCATCCACCAATTATACTTACCCCTAAAGATACAAACTTTTCTACCCAAAAAGCAAACTCTTCACTCTTTAAATCATAAACTGCTTCTCCATCAACTATTTTTGGAAGACCTGCATTAGGTTGAGTTATTACTGGTAAATTAGTAGATTTTATTATTCTTTCTACTATTGGTAGCAATTCCTGTGGACCTAATGAACAATTTACTCCTATTGCATCTGCTCCTAATCCTTCTAATACTGTGGCCATACTTTCAGGAGTACAACCAGTAAATGTTCTTCCGTTTTCCTCAAAAGACATAGTTACAAATATAGGCAGGCTTGTATTTTCTTTAGCTGCTAGTAACGCTATTTTTGCTTCATATAAATCAGTCATTGTTTCTATAAGAATTAAATCTGCTCCTGACTTTTCTCCTTGAATTACTTGTCTTTTAAATATTTCATAAGCTCTATCAAAGCTTAATGTCCCCATTGGCTCAAGTAATTGGCCTATTGGCCCTACATCTAAAGCAACATATGCTCCATTTTTATTTGCACATTTCTTTGCAATATTTACAGATGCAGCTATTATTTCTTCTACTGTAAAACCTGTCCCCTCTAGTTTTAATTCATTTGCCCCAAAAGTATTAGTGGTAATAACATTTGCACCTGCTTCTATGTACGCTTCATAAATCTCCTTTAATGTTTCTGGCGCATTTATATTTATAAGTTCTGGATTTTCTCCAAGTTTTAATCCTGCTTTTTGAAGCATAGTCCCCATAGCTCCATCTATAACTAGAATATTTTCTTTTATAAACTCTTTAATTTCCACATCTAATCCCCTCTTTTCTAAAGCTACAGTTTTCGTAATTTTTACAAACTTCGCACCCTTTACTATTTGTCTCTTGCTCTCTCTCAATAATTCCAATTATAGCTGTTACTGATTTCCTAGGAAATAATAAATGTTTATCAGAAGTAGTCAAACCTATTATCTTGTCAGCCTTTAAAGTATCTAGAATGGGTTTTTGGAGACTTAAGGGTAAATCCCCATACCCTGGACTATATCTAAAAGTTATTCCTTTATTCTCACTATGAGCTTCTTCTTTAATCTTATTTTCAATTAAATCACATAACTCCTCTACTGCAGTAGTAGCGCAAGAGTCTAATATCAAAGCTTTAGTTAAGTTTGTTCTTTGATATAAACTTATCTTTTTTTCTATTTTATTACCTATTGTTGCTGCTAATAAAATTACTTCTTTAGAATCTTTTAAGTGTTCTTTTATATCATTTCCTAATAATAATAAACTAGTTCCCTTAAGGATTAAATTTTCTTCTTCATTTTTCTTATCATATTTAGCATAAACATATCTAGGTAATATAAGACTTTTACTTTCTTTAATAGTTTCATCTATAATTTTATCTAAAGTACTATCTATATTTTGAGCCTTATATCCTAAATATCTAAGAACCTCTTCTTTAGGTATATATAATTTATTTATATCACTCATTCTACTCTCCAAATATATTAAGTGAAAAGCCTCTTTCTAGAGCTTCTCTTGCATATTCCTTAGCGCCAAATAAAGATAGATCTCTATAATTACCACACTGAACTTCATTTGCAGCTGGAACTTCTGTGTAATCATAAACAACTTTTAATGATGTCTCTAAAGCTTCTTTTATTTCTTTTACGTCCCTATCTCCAAAAATACTCAAATAGAAACCTGTTCTACAACCCATAGGTGATAAATCAATAATACCTTCTAATCTATTTCTTAATTCATGAGCTAGTATATGTTCTAATGCATGCATTGCTGCAGTTCCAAACGATTCCTTATTTGGCTGTAAAAATCTCAAATCAAACTTTGTTACCTTATCCCCATTTTTTCCTTCTAATATACAGCACTTTCTTATATATGGTGCCTTTACTTTTCTATGATCCAATTCAAAACTTTCTACTTTTTCCATCCTATCCATCTCCCTATAAAATCTTATTTTCTATATTTAAAATATTTTCTATACTGCCACTAATCTTTTTCCCCAAATATGAATTATTCATAACATATAAATGTATTCCATCTACACCAGTAGATACCAAATCAACAATTTGTTCTACAGAATAAGCAATTCCTGCATCTCTTAATGCTTCTGGACTATGTTCATATTTATCAATTATCTTCTTAAACTTATTAGGAAGAGTTGCTCCACTTAACGCAACCATTCTTTCTATTTGCTTTCTATTAGTAACCGGCATAATACCTGCCTCTATTGGTGCTTTAATATTTTTTCTATTCACCTCATTTAAAAATCTATAATACGCTTCATTATCAAAGAATAATTGTGATATAAAATATGAAGCTCCAGCTTCTTCTTTTCTTTTCATATTTTCTACTTCTTTAGTTACGCTCTTAGTTTCTATATGACCTTCTGGATAACATGCTGCTGCTATATTAAAGCTATTATCGTATTCTTTTATATATCTTATTAACTCAGATGCATAATTGAATTGCCTCACTACACTACCATCTAAAGGTAAATCTCCTCTTAAAGCTAAAATATTCTCTATATTATTTGCTTTTAGAGATTCTAAATATGAATCTATATCCTGTTTTGTAGAACTTATACAGGTTAAATGTGCAACAGCCTCTACACCATATTTATTTTTTACTAAAGATGAAAGTTCAACTGTTTTATTGTTTTTAACACTTCCACCTGCCCCATAAGTTACACTAATATAATCTGGATTTAATCCCTTTAATTCATCTAATGTATTATATATTGTTTCAATAGATGATGTTGTTTTCGGCGGAAATATCTCAAAAGAAAAAACAGTTTTCTTCCTATCAAATATTTCTTTAATATTCATTTACAAATGCCCCCCTCAAAAAAAATACCTAAAGGGTTTATTCCTTTAGGTATGTAACATACTTAATTAATAACCCTTATCTTTCAGCTTTTGCTGCAGGATTTAGCACCAAATAAATCATAGTTTATCGGTTGCTGGGTTTCATCGGGCCAGTCCCTCCACCTCTCATGATAAGTAAAATATTCATTTTTATACATTATATACTATTTTTAAAAAAATGTGAATAGTTTTTATTTTTTTATTAGCAATAAAAATATAGATGCCGCACTACAAACTAAACTTATCGTAAGGATAAAACTTACTACCTGATTTACAGTAAAACCTCGTTCTGATAATCTAAAATGCATTTGACTTCTATCTGCTTGGTATATAGGCTTTCCTTCTCTAAATCTCTTTATTATCACAAAGATATTATCAAATATAGGAACAGCTAAAGCTAATATAGGAATAAATATACTCATAACAGTAGCTTGTTTAAATGCCCCATCTATTGCTATTATACTCAATAAAAATCCTACAAAATTCGCTCCTGAATCCCCCATAAACACCCTTGCCGGATGCTTATTAAACATTAGAAAACCTGTTAATGCTCCTGCTAATATTATTGAGAAAACTGCTTGTGACGGTTGATTCATTATAATTGCTACAAAGAAAAATGTTCCTGCTGATATTAAGGATATACCTCCAGCTAATCCATCCATTCCATCTGACCAGTTTATAACAGTTGTAACGCCAAATATCCAGGTTATTGTCAAAATAAATTGTACACTTGTAGCTAATAATATATATTGCCCTGTAAAAGGATTTGTAAACCCTTTAAATGCTATACCAGCATTAAATATTAATATAGCTGAAAAAATTTGAATTATCAATCTAGGATAAATAGGAAATTCCTTTCCTTTTGTTTTATAATAATCATCTACTAGTCCAATTAAAAATATTAATGTTCCTGCGATAAAAATCCATATTTTTTCATTATCAGTATCTTGTACAGTTAAAAAATAAATTATACAAAATCCTATATACATACCTATTCCACCACATAAAGGTATAGCACCTTTGTGGGCTTTTCTTTTAGTAGGCTTGTCAGTAAACTCCAACTTGTGAGCTAACTTTATTATTAAAGGCATAAGAAAGTATACAATTAAAAATGTACTTATATATGGTACTAAATATTGCATCTTGAATCTACTCCTTAAAATTCTCTGTCCATTACATTATTCTTTTTCCCTATATGAATTATACTATTATCGACTTTTTTTATCAATTACAAAAATATTAATATTGCAAAATCATTAATAAATATAAAAAACTCCCTTTCATAGAAAATAAAACATTAATCTATTTTCTATTACTTAGGAGTTTTATATATTTTAAGCTCTTTGTTCGATCATGCTCTTAACCTTCATTAATCTAGTTGTAGCTGATCTTTCATTTTCATCAAGTCTCATTCTAATATACTTTATAGTTTCTTGAAGTTGTGGAATAGTCATATATTCAAGAGCGTTAACTCTTCTTCTAGTGCTTTCTATTTCATCAGCCATAAGTTGGCATGACTTTTCAACTTCTGCAAGTTCTAGAAGCTGTGGTAAGATTCCATAAAGCTTAGAAAGTGTATCGTCAAGTTCTGAAGATGTATTAGCGAATCCGTATGGATATATACTTCCTTCATCTCCTTCAAGTTGTCTCTTGAAGTTCATTACAGGAACAGATACACTCATTACATTCTTTTCGCCTACTTCAACAGAAATATGTTCCTTTGGATAAGCTATAGCTTCTTCTAAGAATTCTGAACTCATTACAGCTCTAGCCATAACAAAATCTTTTAAAGAACTTGAAAGTTTTTCTTCTACTTCTTTTCTTAGTTGGTTGTTATATTTAACTAGGTTAATGAATTGTCTCATTAACTCGTCTTGCTTATCCTTAAGTAACTTATGACTTCTAGTTGATGTTGCTAATCTTTTCTTAAGTCTAGAGAGCTCCATTCTAGTAGGATTGACGTTTAACTTTGCCATAGACTATTCTTCCTCTCTTGGCAGATATTTTTCAAGGTACTCATCTCTAATTCTCTTAAGCTCAGTTCTTGGAATCATCTTTAATAACTTCCATCCTAAGTCTAGAGTTTCTTCTATAGTTCTATTTGTAGTAAAGCCTTGTGATACATATTCTGCTTCAAAAGCTTCTGCAAATTTAGCTAATTTCTTATCAGTTTCTGAAAGAGCTGATTCTCCTAAGATTGCTGATAATTCTTTAGCTTGCTTACCTTGAGAGTATGCTGCGAATAATTGGTTCATAGTATCTGCATGGTCTTCTCTAGTCTTTCCTTTACCTATACCTTTATCTTTAAGTCTTGAAAGTGATGGTAAAACATCGATAGGTGGCATTATACCTTTCTTATATAATTCTCTTGAAAGGATAATTTGACCTTCTGTAATATATCCAGTTAAGTCTGGAATTGGATGTGTCTTATCATCTTCAGGCATTGTAAGTATAGGAATTTGTGTGATTGATCCTTCTTTACCTCTAAGTCTTCCTGCTCTTTCATATAATGTAGAAAGGTCAGTATATAGGTATCCTGGATATCCTCTTCTTCCTGGAACTTCTTTTCTAGCTGCTGATATTTCTCTTAATGCTTCAGCATAGTTAGTAATATCAGTCATGATAACAAGAACTTGCATTCCCTTTTCATAAGCTAAGTATTCAGCTGTAGTTAATGCCATTCTTGGAGTAGCTATTCTTTCGATAGCTGGGTCAGATGCTAAGTTCATAAATAGAACTGATCTATCTATGGCACCTGTTTTATTAAATTCTTCAACGAAGAATTGAGCTTCTTCGAATGTTATACCTATAGCTGCGAAAACTATGGCAAACTTAGAATCAGAATTTAAAACTCTTGCTTGTCTTGCGATTTGTGCAGCAAGCTCTTGGTGAGGAAGACCTGATGCTGAGAAAACAGGTAACTTTTGTCCTCTAACTAGAGTATTAAGTCCGTCAATTGCAGAAACCCCTGTTTGAATGAATTCTGATGGGAAGTCTCTTGCCATTGGGTTAATAGCTTCACCGTTTATGTCTAATCTTTTTTCTGGTATTATGTCTGGGCCATTATCGTTAGCTCTACCCATACCATCGAAAACTCTTCCTAACATGTCTTCAGATACACCAATTTCAAGTGGTCTACCTAAGAATTTAGCCTTAGTTCCCTTTAAGTTAATTCCTGAAGATCCTTCGAAGATTTGAACCATTGCTTTAGATCCATTAACTTCTAGAACCTTACCTCTTCTTTTTTCACCAGTTTGAAGTTCTATTTCAACTAGTTCGTCGTATTTAACACCTTCAACGCCTTCAACAACCATTAAAGGGCCAACAACTTCTGTAACAGTTCTATATTCCTTAAGCATTTGCTACCCCTCCCTTGCTTATTAGGTCATCTATTGCAGCCTTTAGGTCTACGAATATTTGATCCATCTTATCTAATTCATCTTCATGGATATACTTACTTCTTGCAATTCTATCCTTTAAATCTTCCATAGCTAAGATATCATTTAAGTAAACACCTGCATCTAATGCTCTTTCAGCTTCAGCTCTATAGAAGCTAATTAAGCTTAACATCTTATATTGTTTCTTTAATGAAGTATATGTATCAACTTCATGGAAACCATTTTGTTGTAAGTAATCTTCTCTGATTGACTTAGCAACGTCTAATTTTAATCTATCTTTTTCTGATAATGCATCTATACCAACAAGTCTTACGATTTCTTGTAAGCTAGCTTCATCTTGAAGAATTGACATAGCTTCTTGTCTTAATGCTCCCCAGTTATCTGCTACATTTTCATTCATCCATCTATCAATTGAATCTTGATATAGTGAGTATGAAGTTAACCAGTTAATAGTTGGGAAGTGTCTTTGGTATGCAAGTTGTGCATCTAGTCCCCAGAATACCTTAACTATTCTTAATGTAGATTGTGATACTGGTTCTGAAATATCTCCTCCTGGAGGTGATACGGCCCCGATAGCTGTAATTGATCCAACTCTACCATCGTTTCCTAAACAATTAACCTTACCAGCTCTTTCATAGTAATCAGCAAGTCTTGATCCTAAGTATGCTGGGTATCCTTCATCCCCTGGCATTTCTTCAAGTCTACCAGACATTTCTCTTAAAGCTTCTGCCCATCTTGAAGTAGAATCCGCCATAATTGATACAGAATATCCCATATCTCTGAAGTATTCAGCTATTGTTATACCTGTATATATAGAAGCTTCTCTCGCTGCAACTGGCATGTTTGAAGTATTAGCTATAAGAACTGTTCTCTTCATTAAGCTTTGACCAGTTTTAGGGTCGATTAGTTCTGGGAATTCGTTAAGAACGTCTGTCATTTCGTTACCACGTTCTCCACATCCAACGTAAACAACTATTTCAGCATCTCCCCACTTAGCAATTTGATGTTGAGTAACTGTTTTACCAGCTCCGAATGGTCCTGGTATAGCAGCAGCTCCACCCTTAGCTACAGGGAAGAAAGTATCTATAACTCTTTGTCCTGTTAACATTGGTTCAACAGGATTTATTTTTGATGCATATGGTCTACCTTTTCTTACAGGCCATTTTTGCATTAATTGAACTTCTCTATCTCCGTTAGCAGTTTCAACTACAGCTACTGTATCAACAACTGTAAAGCTACCTTCTTTGATTTCTTTGATAGTTCCTTCAATACCTACTGGTATCATTATTTTTTGTTCAACAACTGGTGTTTCTTGAACTGTACCTATAATATATCCTGGTGCTACTTTATCTCCAACCTTTGCAGTTGCTTTAAAGTCCCATTTCTTTTCTCTATTTAATGATGGAACAGAGATACCCTTTGATAAGAATGCAGATTGAGCTGCCTCCATAAATGCATCTAGTGGTCTTTGGATACCATCGAACATGGCTTCCATAAGTCCTGGTCCTAATTCTACACTTAGTGGTTCTCCAGTAGTTACAACTGGGTCTCCAGGTCCTATTCCTGATGTTTCTTCATATACTTGGATTGATGCCTTATCGCCTCTCATTTCGATGATTTCTCCGATAAGACCCTTTTGTCCAACCTTACATACGTCATATATATTAGCTTCGTCCATACCTTCAGCAACAACTAAAGGTCCAGAAACTTTAATTATCTTTCCGGTCTTCACCTTACCAACCTACCTTTCTCTATAAGATATTAACGCCTACAGCTTTTTCTACATTATCGCTAATTCTTTGCATACCTATATTTAATGTTCCTTGATTGCTTGGAATTAATATTACTGCTGGAAGTACTTCTTTATTGTATCTTTCAATAGTTTCTTCTATATCTTTTGCAACATGTTCTGTAACAAAGATTACTGCGTAATTATTTCTTGCCATTGTATCAATAGTTTTCTTAGCTTCACTTGGTTCTACCACTGGAAATACATCTATTCCTAAAGCCTTAAATGCTAATACAGAATCCTTATCTCCAACTACACCTATCTTCTTAAACATAAATATCACGCAGCCTTTCTCTAATTACTTCTTCAGCAATATTATTGAGCTTGCCAACCATTATAATTCTTATAACTTTTATTTCTGTTTCTTTTGCATAAATATAAGCTAATAAAGGTTCTCCACCAAATGCAATCATCTTTGCGTCTTTCATTAAATCCATTATGTAGTTATCTACTAACTTTTCTAAAAGACCAGCTGATCCAGTTGCTGAATAATCTTCTACTCCTAACTTTAGTACTTCTGCATAGTTAGTGTAATCAAGCTTACTTGCAATATTTTCTACAGCATCATTTAGTAATGCTACTAATGTATCTTTATCTATAAATCCGCCATCAATTACTAAAGATAAGAAGAAATCTCTATCTTTATTTTGTTTCTTAACTCTTAATAAACTCTTTAAGTTAGTTAAGTCTATTGAAGCAGAAACAAACTTATTTACAAATCCATCTTCTAATTCTTTAGCAATAGCTCTCATATTTTCAAACATAGCTTTGTCTAAAATAATATCGATTCTTTGAGGATCTTTCTTTGAATTAAAGTCTTCTATTACTTCTACTATTGCATTTCTCATTATTGGATTTAAATCTGAAAGACTTTCTGTCTCTATGCTATTTTTTAGCTTATTAACATCTACCATTCCAACTGACATTAAAAGGTCTGAGAAATCTTTTTGAAGGAATTTTCCCTTTAATATTACCTTAATATTATGGTAATCATACTTGATACTCATTATATCTACAAGAGCCTTTGATGGTGACATATCATATACTTCATGATAAACTCTCTTAAGCTCATCACTTAGCATATTATCATAATCTTCTGCTCTCTTAACATCAGACATTACATTGGCATACTCTGTTTCCTGAAGCACTTTTAATGCTTCTTCTGCAGAATTTGAATCTATCATTCTGTCAATTTTTGCCTTATCAAGGAGTCTGGTTTCTAATACTCTTAGTCTTGGAATAACTTGAGTAAATTTCATTTTATCCATAGTTAACCTCCTTAATTAAATAATTCTCTTGCTACTTCGAACTCCAATTCTTCTTTTACTGAGTTTACTAAAGCTTCAAAAGTATTATTTATTTCAATGCCATCTTTTTCTAGTATGAATCCACCCTTAAAGCTTCTTGCTTCTTTTACTAGAGTTATTGCACCCTTTTTACCGTTAGAAACAAGTCCTGCATTTATTTCAGTTAATACAGCATCAGTAACTAATTTCATTCCTCTTTCATTTAAGATTAACTTTTCATCACCAGCTAAACCTAATGAAAGAATACTGTCTTTTATAAATGCTACATACTTATCGTCATCTAAGTTACAAAGTTCTTCAATGCTTTTTTCAAAAACTTCTTTGATTACTGCTTGCTTTGCTTTAAGTTTTTCGTTTCTTGCCTTAAGTTCAGCTCCAGAAATAACTCTTTCTTTACTTGTCTTAGCTTCACTTTCAGCTTTTTCTAACATTGTAGCTTCTAATGCTTTAGCTTCATTATTCTTCTTATCAAGAATCTTAGCTTTTTCATTTTCAGCTGCTGCTAAAATACTTTCCTTTCTTTCTTCTGCATCCTTAAGGATTTTAGAAGTCAGATTACTTACATTTGCCATAGTTTCTCTTCTCCAATCCTAGTCCTAGAATCCTTGAACTACTAATAATAATGATATAACGAATCCTAATAATGCGTAAGTTTCAACCATCGCTGTTAATACGATACCCTTAGTGTTGTGTTCTGGTTTCTTAGCTAATATAGCAACTGAAGAAGCAGCACATCTACCTTGAGCGATACCTGAGAATAAACCTGCAATAGCTACTGGTAATGAAGCAAATAATAAATATAAACCTTGTGCTAAAGTTGTTGAAGTAGTTAAGTTAGTTAAAATCATAAGACCAACAACGAATCCGTATAAACCTTGTGTACCTGGTAATAATTCAAGAATTAACGCTTTACCAAACTTTTCTGGTTGTTCTGTTAAAAGACCTGAAACAGCTTCTCCTGCTAAACCAACACCTTTAGCTGAACCTATACCAGCTAAACCAACTGCTAATGCTACACCTAAAGCACCAAATATAAACCCTCCATAATTTTCTGCTAAAAATTGAACCCAATTCATTTCCATTATAAAATCCTCCTAATTTCTTTTTGTGTTAATAAATTTATTTTGTGTTTTAAATGGTGAGAAAGCTCTTCCTCCACCTTCGTAGAATTTACCGAAGTATTCTACATATTGTAATCTACATGTATGAACATACGCTCCAAGTAATGATAGAGCTAAGTTAAATATATGTCCAATTATAAATATAACTGGTCCAAATATAATCATTGCTATTCCTGCAGGTAACATTCCTATTATAAGGTTAAATGCTCCAGCTAATGATCCACCAGCTAAACCTAATGCCATAAGTCTTGTGTAAGAAACAAGGTCTCCTACATAACCTGTTATACCATAAAGAGCATAAGCACCTTGACCTAATCTAGCACCTGTAGTCTTTTCTTGTCTACCACCTGTTAATACTATTACAATCATACCAAATATCATAAATCCAATAGCAATATTTTTTCCAAGTGGTGATAAACCTATAGCACTTGAACCTAAAACACACGCTACTGACACAAGAGTAATTACCCATGCACCAACATCGTAGAATGCATCTTTTGGTTTACCAGCCTTTATAAGTACAGCTGCTTTAATAGCTAATCCCATAAATATTTGAATCACACCAAATACTACTGATACAACAAGTATAGTCATAATGTCCTTATTAGTATCTAATAATTTTGGTAGTTCTATCAAATCTCCAAAGAAAGCACCATATACAGCACCAAATGCTATAGTTGGGAAGCTTAAGTAGAAGAAGAACTTAACAAACTTCTTAGTATCTTCATCAAACTTAAATACTTTTAAAGCAACAAGTGTACCAATTAACATTAATAATCCATATCCAATATCTGCAACCATCATTCCGAAGAATAATATGAAGAATGGTGTGACATATGGAGTTGGATCAATATCATCATATTTAGGTGTACTAAACATTTGTGTAATACTCTCAAATGATTGATTTATTTCATTATTCTTAAGTTTTACAGGAACATCATCTATTTCCTCATCTTTAACTTCTTCAAATGAAATAACACCATCTTCTCCAAGAACTTCTTTAACTATTGAAGTTAACTTATCATTTTCTTCAACAGGAACCCATCCTTGGATAACCATAATACTTTTTGTCTTTAAGAAATTACTTACAGCGTTCTTTCTTATGGCTTCATTTCCATAATACTCATTAACAAGCTCTAAAGTCTTATAATCTTCTTCTAAAGCTGCTAACTCTTCACATACAAAGAATTTCTTTGACTGAAGCTTTTCTATTGTGTCCCTACTTTCATGTACTATCTTTAGTGGAACATCAGTTAAATCTGTTTTGAATTGACTAAATCCAAATCCTCTTAAAATTTCAGTTACTTCTTCTTCTCTTTCTTTTCCACAAATAACCAAGAAATTAATATCTTGATTACCTCTAGAAATTATTTCGAAGTAGAATTCACCTAATGCAGAAGTTATTTCTTCTTCATATTGCTTAGGTACAGTTCCTAAGAAATGAGGAGTTTTCATTGAGTTTAAATCTTCAAATGAAGCATCTAATTGTTCCCATGGTTTCATAGACTCAATTATTCCTTCAAGCTTAGTCTTTTGATTTTCAAGACTAGCTATTTGAGATTCTTTTTCCTTAACTTTCTCGCAAATAGCTTCCCAGTTACTATTCATAACTTTTTCTTCTAATTCCTTAAAAGTTAATTCTCTCTTTCCTTCCTTCATTGCTTTTAATCCTGATTTTTGAGGAACATACTCTCCTAAAAAGTTTAGAGCAGATTTAGCCATAGATAATTTGTCTTCGCACCCTGCAAATTCTGAACCTGATTCAGCTTTCATAAGATCTGCTAATTCTTCGTGCTTTTCTAAAAGTTCTTCATTTTGTAAGTTAATGAATTCTACTTCTGAAAAGTTTTGAAGTTTTTCTAGCAGTGTAGCTTTTTGAGATTCAAATCCTAGCAAGGTGAACTTATTCATCTTAACTATTGCCATTTACTTTCACTATCCTCTCAACCACTAATTTAACAGCATTATCTTTTTTTGTTCCAGAAAGGTTTAAGATATCTTTAGAATCAGTACTTCCTTTAGCTAATATAGGCTCTGCAGCCTTATTACCTTCATTTATAGCTTTATCTAAGATACTCTTACACTTTTCCTTAGCGTTTTCTATTACAGTATTGTAATTTTTATCTGCTTCAGATACCGCTAATTGAACAATTTCTCTCGCCTTAACTTCTGCATTTTTTATTATTTCATCTGCTTTAGCTTCAGCATCCTTGATTTCTTTAATTGCATCTAATGCCAAAATATCACCACCTTCTATGCCATCAATCTGTTTTTTATATGAATAAAATTCGAATAAAATATGTATTAATACTTTATGTAGTATCGATTACTTTTTATTCTCTTTTATTATACACTATTTAATATTTTTTTCAACAAAATTATCCCGATTTCATAAATACATTTATGATTCTTTATAATTTTAATCTTTTTTAACACCTTATTAAAAATCCATACTTATTTTATCAAAAATGTTAAATTGTATTCTTTATGTAAAATAAGTCAATCATAAACTTAATATTTTTAAAGTTCAACTTTTATTTTGTTTCCCTCATTACCTATTAAATAATACGTATCCTTTTCTACTACTCTTTGATTATTTTCATATACTTCCATATCTAAGTTAAAACAGTCTACGCTATATTCTCTAAAAGAATACTCTTCTCTATACTTATCTTTTATCTTTTCTTCAATAGACTTATCAATACTATTTTTTAAATATTCAGGAATGCCTCTCTTTTTATTAAAGCTAAGGTAGTCATATTTTATAATATCTCTTAAATACTTATTATCACTTTTTAATATTTCCATATTGAAATCTAAAAATACTTTATAATATTCAGAATTACCAATATTTCTATTAAAATATCCTTTTTTCTCGAAAAAATTACCAAGTTCATAAAAAAACTCGTAAGGAGTATCAAACTTGCTATAAAAGTAGTTAAGTATATTATTAAATTTCTGACTGTTATAATATTTATCGACCACATTCTCAACTTTCTTTAATACTAATATTTCTTCGTAAGATATCTTGTCAGTTTTTAGTATTTCATAAGGTGGATATGGAGAATATACCATTTTATATTTTTCTCCTTCTTCTCTCATTGCAGAACCCTTTAATAACTTTAAAAACCCTAATTGTATTTCTTCTGGTCTTATACTATGTACATCATTAAAAGAATTAACAAAAGAATTATAATCTTCTCCAGGAAGTCCCGCTATTAAATCCAAGTGTTGTTTTATATTTCTTAAAGATAAAAGCTCCTCCACCTTTTCTTTAATATCGCTAAAATTAACAAATCTATTAATATTATTTAAAACCTCATCATTAGTTGTTTGTAC
This sequence comes from uncultured Clostridium sp., assembly GCA_934755305.1. GTDB lineage: Bacteria > Bacillota > Clostridia > Clostridiales > Clostridiaceae > Clostridium. Next base: position 67,590 of record CAKVLD010000003.1, read on the forward strand.
ACCAACTTCAAACTGAAATCTATCTATAGGAGCATTTCTTAATAATTCTATTTCATCATTTCTTAATATATCTGCTGATATTTCAAAGTGAAACTTAGTATTTGTATCTGCTTTAATTAAAAAATCCCAGATAGCCATTGAATATTTATGATTGCAATTAAAAGTTCTATCAACAAACTTTACAAGTTTTACTTTTTTATCTATAAAAAATTGCAATTCTCTTAAAACTCTATCTATAGAATGAAATCTAACTCCATGAGTAGTTGAAGATAAACAATATTTACAATTAAAAGGACATCCTCTACTTCCTTCATAATAAACTATCTTATTATTTAGATCTTCATCTTCCTCATAGGGGAACACTACTTCATCTAATGACATTAAAGGTCTACTTCCATTAGAGTGTACTTCCCCATCTTTTTTATAATGTAGCCCTTTAATATCCTCTACCTTTTTAGTGCCTAATTTATATTCCACAAACTCTCTATAAGTTTTTTCTCCTTCACCTTCTATAACATATTCACCAACATTATCTTTTAAGAATAATCTTGAATCATATGATACTTCAGGACCTCCATAAAGTATTTCAATATTTTTATCTACTAACTTAATTAAATTAGCTAATCTTATAGCCATCTCTACATTCCATATATATGTTGATATAGCCACTACATCTGGTTTTTCTTCAATAATTTCTTTTAATATATGCTCCTCTCTATCATTTATAGAGAATTCTCTTATTTTACAATCATAATCTAAATCTTTTGTATAAGCTCTTAAATATCTAACTGCTAAATTACTATGAACAAACTTAGAATTAATTGCTGCAAGCAAAATCTTCATACTTTTCTTCCTTTCTTTTGTTAACTATTATTCTTTATAGCTTTTATATAAAAAATATCCTCCCATAGCTTTGTTTCTTCTATTATAGAATACTTTTGAAGAATTTTCTTTATCTCTTCAAATTTACAGGATATAAAAGGATTATATTTATTAAACATAACCTTTTTTAATTCTCCATCTGGTAAAGCCACCTCTATATTATAATCCAAAAATCCATTACTTTCTTTATTTATATCCCATATATATATTTCTCCATTATCTTTTAAATAGTTTATAACATCTTTAATTAAATATTCTTTTTTTCTATTTGTTAGCAAACTACTTAAATTAAAGAAAAAAGTACATGCATCATAAGTTTTAGGTTTTAATATATTTTTAGTTTCCTCACTTACATAATCAACTGATATCTCTTCCTGTATATCTTTAGATAATTTATATATTATACCTGAATTCTTTCTAGATACATCTAAAATATCTCCTTTAATCTCTATATCATTCATATTAATTACTATCCTCTTATTCATAACAACCGCCTCCCTTTCCCATATTTTACCATAACAATAAAAAACAAGTCCACCTTATTCAGAATAAATGAGAACTTGTCTTCTAAATTATATAATAAATTATTTTTCTTTACCTTTATTTAATTTCAACATACATATTACTAATAATAAAAAGCATAAAGAAAATATAAATATCCATATAGATAAAGGTAACTTAAATCCTAAGAATCCTTCTTTTTCATGAACACTATAAATACATCCTATATTACTATCCAATATTAAAAATTCCTTATTTTTATAAATAATATCACTTATATTACTATTTTCTTTAAGTTTTAAAAGATTATAAAAAACACCTTTATTATTAAATACAGAAATCATTTGCTTACTTCTATCCCAAAATACCATACTATCTTTTTCTAAAATTTCACCGTCTATATCTATAGAAAATTCCCTCAAAGAATCTACAGTATCATGCTGATATAATGGAGACTCTTTATATCTTACTGGTGCTTTTTTTATTAATGGTTTTACTAAAGTTTCTCCTTTAAACCTTGGTGAATTTATAGGATCACCACCACTATAATCTGGCCATCCATACCATCCGCCACCTTTTATTTCATATATATAATCCTTATCCCTATTTATAGGTCTTAAACCTTCATTCTTCATTCCTGAAAAAATACCATACATATTCCCTTCACTATTAAATCCAAATCCAGTTATTCCTCTTATTCCACTTGAAAATAAATTTATTTCATTCTTATTTAGATTTAATGTATATATTGCTCCATTACCAACCTTTGAAGCTGAGATTTTTTCACCATCTTTATTTTTTGCTCCAACTCTTTTAAAAATACCAGTTTGAAAATCGCCATAATTAACTTCATTTAAAACCAAATCTATGGGAGAAATATCTATATTATCCCCTTCTGCTATTCCTGAATTAGTTGCAGCACCTATTGTAATAAAAAGCTTATCTTCTTTAACTTCCAACTTTCTATTTATACCATTACCACCACTAGGAATTCCACAATATAAAGTTTCAACAGCAGAATCTTCTAATGAAAAACTTTGAATTGAATCATCAGATATATATATTAATTTATTATTCCAATAAACTATGTCTTCAATGTCACATTCTTCATTTTTATATAATACTTTTTCTTTTCCTAAGTTATCTATAGATTTTATACTTTCCTTATAGGCAATATACTTATAATTATTATTATCAACTGTTATAGCTCTAGCTTCTCCACAATTTTTTAAAATAACATTACACTCTATATTATCTTTTAAAGTATCAAATTTATATTTGCTAGATATTTTATATACGGAAAAGGCTAAAGTTACAATTAATATAATCATTAATATATCCCTAAAAAATTTCTTCATAGTAACCTCCTTTTATTCCTCTATTTAATTTATATTTTGTCGCCTAAAAAATATTACACTTCCTTGAAAAATCAATCTACAATGTTATACTAAATGTAACTATATTTTACAGGAGGTATATAACATGAAAGATGAAAGATTTAGTACTTTAGCTAAAAACTTAATAAATTATTCTTGTAATTTAAAAGAAGGAGAAAAGGTCTTAATAGAAGGAATTGGTGAATGTAAATCATTAATTAAAGAATTAGTTAAAGAAGCTTATAAAGCTAAAGCTATTCCATTAGTAACTTTAAAAGATAAAGAAGTGGATAGAGAACTATTAATGGGAGCCTCTAAGGAACAATTAGAGCTTATGGCAAAATATGAAGCTTTAAGAATGAAAGATATGGACGCTTACATTGGAATACGTTCAGGTTCTAACTCTTCAGAATTATCAGATGTTCCATCAGAAAAACTTTCCTTATATAGCAAACACTTTTCTGAACCAGTTCATAGTAAAATCAGAGTGCCACATACAAAATGGGTTGTTCTTAGATATCCTAATTACGCCATGGCACAAGCTGCTAATATGAGCACAGAAGCTTTTGAAGATTATTATTTTAATGTATGCAATCTTGATTATTCAAAAATGTCTAAAGCAATGGATAATTTAGTAGAATTGATGAATAAAACTGATAAAGTAAGATTAGTTGCAAAAGATACTGACATTAGCTTTTCTATAAAAGATATTCCTGCAATAAAATGTGCAGGTGAAGCTAATATACCAGACGGAGAAGTATATACAGCCCCAGTAAAGGAATCAATTAACGGAACAATATCTTATAACACACCATCATTACGTGAAGGATATACTTTTGAAAATATAAAACTTACTTTTAAAGATGGAAAAATTATCGAAGCTACTGCTAATGATACAGAAAGAATTAATAAAATTTTTGATATGGATGAAGGTGCGAGGTATGTTGGTGAATTTGCTATAGGCGTTAATCCTTATATCTTAGAACCAATGAAAGATACTTTATTTGATGAAAAAATAACTGGATCAATTCACTTTACTCCAGGTTGTTGTTATGATGATGCATACAATGGAAATATATCTGCTCTTCACTGGGATTTAGTATTAATCCAAAGACCAGAATATGGTGGAGGGGAAATTTATTTTGACGATGTATTAATTAGAAAAGATGGGTTATTTGTTATAGAGGAATTGAAATGTTTAAATCCTGCTAACTTAATATAAGCAGCATAAAAAATATATACATTAATATATATTTTTGCATCATATATTCTTTTACGTCATATAAATATATGCATCATATATTTTTTTGCATTATATAATGCATATATTTTTATTAAAAAACCTGTATCTGAGTAACTTTAAAGTCATTCAGATACAGGCTTTTCTTATATTAATATTTATTTTTTAAATAATCTCAATGTAAACTTAACCACTTCATTAACTACAATAACCATGAAGGCTAATAAAATTACCTTTATCCACATCATGGCAGATAATGGAACTGAATCAAAGAATTTAGAGAATACTTCTGTAAATATAAGTTGTGCTACTGCTGTAACACTAATTATAGTAAGTGCAGTTTTATTCTTTGTAAAGCTTGGTAATATACTGTCTGTACCAAATTCTCTACAGTTAAATGCATTAAATAAAGCACTAAATGCAAACAATGCAAATAAAACTGTTTCCATTTCACTTGAAGTACCTATCATTTCTTCTGAAGCACCTAAGATATTAAACTTCATTTGGATAAGTAATATACTAGTTACGTATATAGCATTTAAAACAATTGTAGTAATCATAGACTTAGTAATTATACTAGCATTTCTATTAACTGGTTTCTTATTAAATACCGCTTCTCTTATAGGTTCTAATCCTAAAGCTAGAGCTGGAGGCCCATCCATTATTATATTAACCCATAACAATTGAATTGTTGTAAATGGCATTTCCATATCTAAAACTTGTGAAACAATAGCAACTAAGAAAGCAATAATATTAACTGTAAGTTGGAATTGAATGAATCTTTGGAAGTTTTCATATACTCCTCTTCCCCACTTAATACCATTAATTATTGTAGCAAAGTTATCATCAGTAAGAATAATATCTGCTGCATTTTTAGAAACTTCTGAGCCAGTAATTCCCATAGCTATACCAACATCTGCCTTAGTTAAAGCTGGAGCATCATTTATACCATCTCCTGTAACACCAACTACTTCCCCATTAGCTTGAAGAGCATTAACTATTCTCATTTTAGTTTCTGGTTTACTTCTTGCAACTATTGATATAGTCTTAATCTCATCCCTTAATTCATCATCAGTTAAAGTATCAATATAAGTAGCTTCAACAGCTCTCATGTTATTTTCAAGCATTCCAAGCTCTTCACCTATAGCTCTTGCAGTATTTATATTATCACCTGTAAGCATCTTTGTACTAACACCAGCTGCTTTAGCTGTTTCTATAGCATGTTTAACATCTGGTCTTAATGGATCTTTTATAGCAACAAATCCATTAAATATAAATCCATTTTCTTGATTATCAGGATTTTGTAATATATCAGCTTGAGCAGTAGCTGCTGCTTCTACTTCTGCTTCTTCTATAGTTCTATAGCCAAACCCTAAAATTCTCATAGATTTTGCTTGTAACTTTTGAATTTCAGAAAGAATTTCTTCTCTTCTTTCTTTAGTTATTAACTTCATTTCTCCATTTTGTATTTCATTTATACATCTATCTAAAATTATTTCTGGTGCACCTTTAACAAATACTATATTTTTACCATTTTCCTCTATAATAGTAGCCATGTATTTGTTCATTGAACTAAATGGAATTTGATGTACTATATTTTTAGTCTTTCTTTCATGTTTATAATCATATTCTTTTAAGCATAATAATAGGGCACATTCAGTTGAATTTCCCAAGTAATTACACTTATCTCCATCAAAACTTATATCTGCTGTTGAATTTAATAAACAGTTATTTATGAAGTTTCCATCTTCTATCTTATTAGTATCATTAAATTCACCATTTAAATAAACCTTTTCTACAGTCATTCTATTTTGTGTTAATGTACCTGTTTTATCTGAACATATTACACTTACAGAACCTATGGTTTCACAAGCTTCCTTCTTTGTAACTAAAGCATTGATTTTTGCCATCTTTTGCATAGTTAAAGCTAATGTCATATTAATCATAGTAGGTAGTCCTTCTGGAACTGCTGCTACTATTAAAGCAATACAAACAACAAATGCTGTTTTTATAGGTCCTATAGAATCTAGAAACGGAACAATTCCTGATGTGTCTATATCTATACCACCCATTACTATTTTAACTGTCATAAATACAAATAATAAAGCTGCAATTATACTAGATATTTTTGCAATAGTTCCACCTAAATTACCAAGTTTAATTTGTAATGGTGTTTCTTCTTCATCCATTTGAAGAGTTTCTGCAATTTTACCCATTTCAGTATTATCCCCAGTACCAGTTACAAGCATAGTTGCTTTACCATATGCAACTAATGTACCAGTAAAAGCCATGTTTAATTGTTTAGCCGGAATAGGATCTTGAACTTGTTTTTTACCTTTAACATCTATTTCTTCTAAATCAACTATAAGTTTTGCATCCTTTTTTACATCATCAGACTCACCAGTTAACATATCTTCTCTTATCTTTAAATCTACTGTATCTATAAGTCTACCATCAGCTGGTACCATATCTCCAGTTTCTAAGTATAATATATCACCAGGAACTAATTCACTTTTTGATACATTTAAAATTTTACCATCCCTTAAAACCTTAACTTCAATATCTTCTGTCATCTTAGCTAAAGCTTCTGCTGCCTTTTTTGAACGTCCTTCTGTTATTATTCCAATAGCAATTCCTATAGCTACAGCACACACTATACCTATGGCATCATAATATTCACCTATTATAGCACTTACTAATGCTGCTACAAGAAGAATTATCATCATAGGTTCTAATAAAGCATCTTTTATATCTTCAAAGATACTTCCTTCTTCTTTTGTTGTAAATTCATTTTTACCATACTTCTCAAGTCTTTCTTTTACTTGAGTCGACTTAAGTCCTTCTTCAGGATTTACTTCTAATTCCTTCAGCCCATCTTCAATACTTTCTTTAAAATACTTCATACTATCTCCTTTTTCCTTAACGATATTTTTTAATCATGTCATTTATTCCAGTATCATATGTTCCTTCACCTATAGCTGCAAACTTCCAATCTGAACCACTTCTATAAACCTCTCCAACTATCATTCCAGTTTTTCCCGAATAATCTTCGCTTAAATTGTATCTTACAAGCTCTGTACCATTGGAATTATCAACTACTCTTATATATGCATTATTAACCATACCAAAATCTTGTTTTCTTTCTTTGCAATGATAAATATTTATTACAAAGACTAATCTATTTACTTCACTTGGTACACTTTTTAAAGATACTAATATTTGTTCATCATCACCAGCTCCATCACCAGTTAAGTTATCTCCTGTATGCTTAATTGAACCATTTTCACTTTTTAAGTTTCCAAAGTATATGATATCTTTTTTATCAAGCAACTTGTCTCCTTTTAAAGCAAAAACTGATGCATCTAAATCCATATTAGATGATTTAAACATTCCAAAAAGCCCCTTTTGCTTTATAGGATCCCATCCAAGACCCACTAAAATATTGTTTAGACCTGCATTATTTTTAGTAAGATCAACTCTTTGACCTTTAGCTAAATTTATCGCCATTTTAAATCCCCCTTATATTATATCTATTAGAAATTAAACATTTAAACCAAAATTCTTACATAAAGCTGCTAGTCCACCTTGGAATCCACTTCCTATAGCATTAAATTTCCATTGTCCGTTATATTTATATAATTCTGCTACTACGATAGCTGTTTCTATAGAGAAATCTTCACCTAAATCATAACGTACCAATTCTTTATCAGTTTCTGCATCTACCACTCTAACATATGCATTAGATACCTGTCCAAAATTTTGTTTTCTTATATCAGCCTCATGAATTGTAACAGTAAAATTGATTCTTGAAATATGAGATGGTACTTCTTTTAAATCAATAGTAATTTGTTCATCATCTCCATCTCCTTCTCCCGTTAAATTATCCCCCATGTGTACTATAGCTCCTGATGGATCAGTTAAATTATTATAAAATACAAACTCTAGATCATTATGAACTTTAGAATCATCTCCACAACAAAAAGCTGCTGCATCTAAATCGAAATCATACCCTCCATCATATTTATTTGTGTCCCAACCTAAACCTATTAATACCTTTCTTAATGATGAATTATTTTTTGTTAAATCTATCTTTTGACCCTTTTGTAACACTATTGCCATACTTAGTCACTCCCAATATTTTTTATTTCATTCTACCACATTTAATTAAATTTTGACATATATTTAATTTTTTTTAACAAAAACCAATTTAATCATTATCTATATTTTTTAAAATTTCTTCTCCCCCTTTTAAACCAATATTTTCAGATATAAAAAAACTATTGCTTTTATAATTTTCGTATATATATGAACCATTTGGTATATATGCTTTATCAGCTCTTTTTAGCATATTTAAATCCATTATTGAATCTCCTAAAGCATTATATCTTTCATAATTTAAATATTCACATAAAAACTTCACTGCCTTTTCCTTTTGCAATATATCAGGTAAAAAATATATTTTTCTACCAGTTCTATATACATTCCATTTTGCTTCTAATAAATACTCTTTAAATACATCTAAAGATTCTTCTTTATATTTATCTACATCTAGAATTCCATAAAAAAATAATTTTTCTACTTCTCTAACTTTAATTACCCCCTCATTATTTTCCCACTCTTTAAATTTCTCTCTAACTTCATTAAAATCAAAACTTTTCTTTAATTCTTCTAAAACTTTATCTTCCCACAACTTTAAGGGTTCACCCTTATAAAGTATATGTCCACCATTACATACTATAGCCCAAGTAAAGTTTATATCTTTTTCATTAAATTCTATTCTGTTATATTGTTCTATAGTCCTAGTTGTTGTAGGAACCACTATATGTTTTTTTATTATGTTCTTTATACTTTCTATAGATTTATTAGTCATATAAGAAATATATTCTCCCTTATACCTTTCTATTGGTACTTCATCTATATCTCTACAAATAAATTTTTTTGAATAAATTAAAGTTCTATCTAAATCAGTAAAATATATCATTATATCTCCTTCATATTTTTTATTATTCCACAACACCTATATGCCTTTAAATCATATTGTTCAACTTGTACACTCTTTTCTCTTGCCAATATAAAAATATGTTCTAAACTTTTATCTTTTAAATCTCTTACTAATATTTTATACGGAACCCTTCTTAATAAAACTCTTGTAGTTTCACCTATTCCAGGTTTTATATAGTTTATATCTTGTACATCATATCTATCTCTTATTTCTTTAACATCCTTTAAACCTATTTTAGTTACTACATCTTCTTTCCAAAGCTTCATTTCTTTTTCTATATCAGTATAGACATGCTCAAATTCATTACTTATTATATCTACATATTCATTAGATAAATCAAAGGGTTCTAATTCTTTATAAAACTTAGCTCCATGAAAATCATCTTTTCCTATAATATCATCCCTTAATACAGTTCTACTAACAAGCCCAGATATTGTAGAATTAAGGCAAGCGCTAGGAATTAAAAAATCTTCTCTAACTCCAAACAAATTTGAACATCCTGCTGGATCTGCTAAAACTGCTAAACTATTATCTAAATATATATTATGTTTTTTTAATTCTTCACAAGCTTCTTCTAACACTCCACTTATAGTGCCTTTTCCGGTCCATCCATCTATAAATTGAATTTTCATGCCAGGATGATGTTTTATAATATATTTGATAGCATTTTTATCAATTCCCTTATCTCTAATAATTGAAATAGTATAATGAGATAAATCTAAATTATAACGCTTTTTTATATATCTTTTAGCTAGAATTCCTATAGGTGTCCCAGCTCTTGCTAGTGATACTAATACTATATTTTTTTCTTTTCTTTTTAAAATTTTTTCACACATTACACCTACTGCAAAAGCAAGTTTCTTTTTAGAAATTTCAAGTTGACTTTTATATAAATCTAAATATACATCACTTACTTGATACTCTACTGGTAACATTTCTGAATAATGTCTTCCCCCTTGAATTGCCTTTTCTCTTTCAATAGTCCCTTGCTCTATAACAAAGTTAGATATATCTTTAAGTAAAAATACTACATCTTCCTTTGAATAAGAACTAAATTTACTTTCCATACTCCCCCCTAGCACCTAACTATATTAATCTTAGGTATATTTAATTTTTTAAGTATATCTATTATATTTTTCAATCTATCTTCACATTTACACATTTCTAAGAATATATAACATTCTTCATATTGTCTGATATTTAAATTATATAGATAAGTTTCATTATCATTATATAAACTTTCAAATCTATATTTACTCTTTATGCAATAATCCTTACAAGGAATTATTGGACTTCTAGTTATTGATTGAAAATAAACATTTCCCTTTAGCCTACTACTTAAAAGCATTGGAATGTACATAAATTCCTCTACCCCTAAAGCTAATATATTCCCATCTACGCAATTTATATTTAACTTATTTGAAAGCTCTTCTATAACTTTTTTTAATTTTTCATGTTCTTTTCTACTTAACCCAAATCTCCCAGTTTCCTTTAGATAATTAGAACTTAAAGGATATTTGTCCATATACAAATCAATATAATTTACTTCTATATTATTATAGTTTTCAGGTAATTCTTCTATATTATCTTCTAGGATTTCTTCATTATATTTAAAGTTAAATTTTCCTCTAAAAAGATATACAAAATCTATGCTGCAACCTAATTCCTTAGCCCTTTTGTTTATTTCCTTTTCTCTATCTTCATCTATCCAATTTAAAATAGAGACTATTGTATATTTTTTAATCTTACTAACTTCATTTAGCTTTTCTATTATATTAAGACAAGTTTTTGCAGTGGTTATTTCATCATCAACTAAAATAATCTTATCTCCATACTTATCTAATGGTCTATCATAATATAATATTTGTTCTGTGGCATGAGAATGTTCTTCTTTAAATTCTAATTTTCTTAAGTCTTCTATTTCTTCCCTAGTTGTATGCATAAAATATTTTGCTTCCTTAAGGTTATCAAAAAAACTATGTCCCAAAGCTGTTGCTGTTTCTGCAAATCCAATTACCATAGGACTTTCTGTACCTTTCACTGTTTTTCTTTTATATTCTTTAACTAAAAGTTCACCAAGTTCTAAACATTTTTTAGGATCAACTGAAATATGCTTTCCTAAAACCTTAGAAACAAATAAAAATCTTCTTTTTTTATTTTGCCTTAAAGCCACATTAAAAAATTCTTTCATATCTAAATCCAAAGGATTTTCCTTTAAATCTATATCACATTGAAAGTTCATATAACTCATTAAACTCTACTCCTTTATTTAGTACTCCATAAACTTCAGCCATAGCCATAGTCTTTTTTGCCCACTTTAAATGAGGACTTACTTCATTCATCTTTTCTAAATTTGAACTTGCACTAACATAATTATCAGTATCAACACTAGTTATAATACTTTTTGCATCCATATAATCTTCATAAGACACTACACTCATACTTTGTACTACCTTTAGTTGCATAGGATGTATTATAGTTTTTCCAATAAAGCCATTTAACTTATCTATTTTTATTTCTTTAATATAATTACTTAGTATTTTACTATCTTTCATATTATAAAATTCTGATACACCGCCACTTATAGGCATATCCATATTTCCAACTAAACTTAATACATCAGAAACAAACTTATTATAAACAACATTATCATATATAGTTAAAACTTTATTTCTTCTAACTGAAAAAAGGCCCAGCAAATCAGTTACCCCTATTCTAATACTTAATATCTTATCCTTATAAACTTTTATGGAATCATATAACTCTTCAAAATACTTATCTTTAACCTTGTATTGAACAAATTCTTTACTTTCTAATATAGGCATTATAAATAAATTTTTATTATTTAGGCTATTTATGAACTCCGTATATTCTTTAATCTTATTTCCATCAGCCTTAGCTATAATTATTCCCTTTATAAAGTCTGAATTCTTATCAATAATATTTCTAATCTTTCTAGTTTGATCAATATCTTTAGTTCTTATAAAAATTAAAGGTATATCCTTAATCGTATTTTCCCTTACTATTTCAAATATCTCTTCTAAAGTTTTTATTCCTTCTAATTCACCATAAGGTCCTACTGCATCTTCAAGACATATGGCTAAACTTACTATCCCTTTTAGCTCTTTATTTATACATTTTAGAATTTTATCTTTTCTATTGGCAGGAACATATAATAATCCCCCTATTGCATATTTTAAAATTTCTTTACTAGAATCCTTATTAAATTCTTTAGGTAACTTATAAAACATTCTTTCTTCATCTGATTTATCTAAATAGCTATAATATCTCACACCTATACCCTCTCTAATTTTTATAATACTTTTTGACTAAAATATATGTTTTATTATATAAATATATATTTATAAAAATATAAAAATAGAGAGATTAGAATTTTATAGTTTTTTTTAATACTACAAAATACTTTCTCTCTTAAGTAAAAACTATTAACTTCTAATTCTATCCTACTTGAATTCCAAAATTATTACATAAAGCTGCAAGTCCACCTTGGAACCCATTACCTATAGCATTAAACTTCCATTCGTTTCCATACCTATATAATTCCGCCACTACAACTGCAGTTTCTATAGAATAATCTTCGCCTAAATCATATCTAATTAACTCTTCATTATTTTCTGAATTAACAACTCTTACATAAGAATTAGATACTTGACCAAAGTTTTGCCCTCTTGATTCAGCATCATTAATAGTTACTGTAAAATCAATTTTACATATATCACTTGGTATTAAAGATAAGTCGATCATTATTTGTTCATCATCACCTTCTCCAGCACCAGTTAAATTATCTCCTAAATGAATAACACCTTTTGATGGATGTTCTAAATTATTATAAAAAACAAAATCCAAATCACTTTTTACTAATCCGTTTTCCCCTAAACAAAAAGCAGCACTATCTAAATCAAAATCTGCTCTTCCATCATATTTATTTGTATCCCAGCCTAAACCAACAATAACTTTTTTTAATCCAGCATTTCCTTTTGTCAAGTCAACTTTTTGACCTTTTCTTAAAACAACTGCCATACTATCTCACTCCCTTTAAGTTTTATTAAAAATTATACCAACTATATCATATTTTTTCAATAACACCTTTTTTTATTATTTATCTACTTTATTGCTAATAAACACAAAATGTTCTATAATTAAAATGCAAATTTATTCTCTAAAGTGAGGTGGAATGGAATATGTATAATACACTTCTTTTAAAGGAAAATAAAGATTACTTTCTTCCTCTTAACGAAAGAAATTCAAGTGGAGTGTACTTTTATAGATTTATTGGATTCGATAACAACATAATTAGTTTTTTGCAACGTTATTTAAAAGAAACTCAATCTAATGGATATTATTTTAGAAGTACTATTGCAAATCCTTCAGAAAATGACGTTAAATTTTTTAAGTTTAGATCAAATCCTAATTTTTCTTTCAACCTTCCTTACATCAAAGATACTACCAAAAGGATATTTGACTTTTTACCAAAAAACAAAATAGATTTATTAAGTGAAGCTATTTTTGATGTATTAACTGAGTTAAATAATAAAGGAGCAAATATTAATATAATAAAAAATTCTACTGTGAAATTTTTCTGCTGGTTAACTACTTATAAAAATCTTTTAAAAAATATAGGAGAAAATATACCTCCTAAAATATTATATGAAGGCGATATTTCAAAATATGAAGTTTACTTTTTAATGATATTAGCCAAATCAGGTTGCGATGTAGTCTATATTAATTTTGAAAATGAAGATTCCTTTGTAAAATACGATAATACTTTTTCTAAGGTTATATATGGAGAAAAAACAGGTAAATTACCTACTCACTTCTCAAATATTGATTTAAATGTAGTTAATGAAAAAGAAGTTTTAGAAAAATCTTTATTAAATAATAATGAAAATATTATTTTCAATAGTTGGCTTACTGAAGACTTTTTAGAAAGTGTTTTTAAACCTAATAATTTAAGAGCTGTATCTACAGCTAAATTTACTAAAATTCATACTATGTTTATTCAGTGTCTTGGTATTGATGAAGAAGGTTTATATAATAATAGACTTTATTCTCTAAAAAAAGATTTAGATAAATCAAATAAACCATATATTTTATTTGATAATTCTATTGAAAATCCATCAATGAAAGAAGTATCTGAGATAGGACGCTTTAATTTTTCTAATAAAGATGAATTAATAAATGGCTTGCTAAAAGTAATAAATGATAATTTTGATTCTTTCTATAAACCTTACTTATTAAATTCTTTTAACAATACATTAATTAATGAGAAAGATTTAAACCTCCCAAAACTATACAATCTCGGCATAAAACTTATATGTTGGGCCAAAAGAGTAACTTCTGTTTTAACTTATAAAAACGAAGTTTTACCTTTAGTCTTGTATTATGGAGAATGTAGCTCAAATGAATTAATATTCTTAAATATGCTTTCTTCATTACCTTTAGATATTTTATATTTTTGTCCCAAGAAAGATGCTAAGACTATAGATAGTGGAAAAACTATAATTTTAAATAATACTATGGAAATTAAACCTTTTCCTAAAACTGAACTTAAGGTTAAAGTAGCTACTACCGCATATTCAGCAGAAAAGGAACTTAACTCTGTTTTATATACTGATACTGGTCTTTATAGAGAACAACAGTATTCTAAATCTACATCAGTAACATTAAAGACCACTTATGATGAAATAGCTATACTATGGGATAAAGAAGCTAAATATAGGCCATCTTTTAAAACAGATGACCACAAAGTTTATGTTCCTAATATTTTTGCTAAGATTAATGGAATTAAAGATGGAGATTTAAATAAATATATTAAAGATATAAAAAACTTAATAATTAAAGATACTTTAGTATATGAGAAATTTCCTTTTATTAATAGATATTCAAATTTATCATGGGAAAGTATACAAAAGTTTATAACTGGAAATACTATATCTTTTGAAAAGTTGCGATGCTCTAGAGATTATAAATACAGTTATTTAAATGAAGATACTCAAAGGTTAATTGTTGAGAAAATACAAGAATTAATAAACTTAAATTGGTTAAAAAATACTAATGAATTTAATATTTATTATGTTCTTTTAAATACTCTTCTTAATTTAGATAAGCAAACATTAATGTTACTTCAACAGTTTGATTTTACTAAAACTATACCGAAAATTATAGTAATTGATACTGATGAGACAATGGCTGATATAACAGATTGTATTTATTTATTATTCTTAAACTTAGTTGGTTTTGATATACTAATTTTTACTCCTACTGGATATAGAAATATTGAAAACTATATAAAAGAAGATGTATTTGAAAACCATATTATAGGTGAATATATATTTAATGTTAGATTGCCACATTTATATACAAATTTAAAAGAAAAGAACTCACCAGGCTTCTTTTCTAGATTTTTTAGAAATTAATTTATAGGGGGAACTTTTATGGCATTACAATTTAATTCTTCAAGCTCTAACAATAGAGTTGCTAATGAAACTTATAATGACAATAATCAAGAAATAATGGAAGTTGAAAGTTTTGATATAGTAGAAAAAAGACAAGAAATCAAAGATGAACTTCTATGCTCACCTGAAATAGAAGCTTTAACTGCTGAAATAGATGTAAGTGATCCTCAAACTATAGTTAACTTTGGTGGATCTGTTACTGAAGATATTTCAAGATGTTCTGATACTGTATTAAATAGTATGAACATGCAACAAATAAATGATTCTGGCGATCTCCTTATTGCTTTAGGTAAGATTATGGATCAATTTGATCCAACAGAAATAGCTACTGACGGAAAACAAGGCTTATTTTCCAAGTTACTTGGAAATGCTAAAAAGCAATTAGATAAGATATTAGCTAAATATCACACTATGGGAGAAGAAGTTGATAAAATTCATGTTCAATTGAAACAATATGAAACTGAAATTATAGCTTCTAACAAAAAGCTTCAAACTATGTTTGAAACTAACGTAACATATTATCAAACCTTAGTTAAATATATAGTTGCAGGCGAAAGAGGCTTACAAGAAATTGATGATTATCTTGTAAATTTAAATAATGAATTTGCCCAAACAGGTAATAATGAGCTTCAACTTGATATAAATAACTTAGAACAAGCTAGAAATCTTTTAGAAGGACGTACTCAAGACCTTAAAATAGCTGAAAATGTAGCAATGCAATCTATTCCTATGATTAAAACTATGCAATATAGTAATCTGAATCTAATTCGCAAAATAAATTCTGCATTTATTATTACATTACCAGTATTTAAACAAGCTTTAACTCAAGCTATTTTACTTAAGAGACAAAAAATTCAAGCCGATGCTTTAAAAGCTCTTGATGATAGAACTAATGAAATGTTAATTAAAAATGCTCAAAATACAGTAGCTCAATCAAAACTTACTGCTCAACTTGCTTCTGGTAGTTCAATTAAAATTGAAACTTTAGAGCAAACTTGGAGAACCATTGTTAATGGTATTGAAGAAACTAAGCAAATTGAAGAACAAGCTAGGGTTAAAAGAAAAGAAGATGCTACTAGACTTGAAGCTTTAAAGGCTGATTATAAAAAACAAATGTTTAATTAGTATTATATTTATTTTTTAAAGCTTGAACTTCTTAAATACCAAAACCTCCTATATTTATCAGTATTCGTGTGTTAAAAAATTTTATAATTTCCTAAGCCTTAAAAAAAGGACTATCACTTTAAATAGTGGTAGTCCTTCTAATTGACAGGATAATCGTGCTTTTTATATTACTCTTTCTGCTATATTTGTTGAATGATCTCCTATTCTTTCTAAGTTACTTATTAAGTCTAGGAATATAGCACTAGCATTTGCAGAGCATACTTTTTTATTTAATCTTGAGATATTGCTTTCTCTGAGTTCTTTTTCGTATCTATCAATACTTTCTTCTATAGCTCTTATTTCTTTAGCTCCTACGGGATCTTTTTTATTATAACAATCTAAAGCTAATTCAACACCTTCAATTGTTTTATTATACATATTTAATACTTCTTCCCTAGCTTCTCCTTCAATCACTATATTATTCTTTTGCTTTTCTACAGCTAATTCAATAATGTTTTTAGCATGGTCTCCTATTCTCTCTATATCGTTTATTATATGGAAAGTTACGCTTAATATCTTACTATCTTCATCAGGCAATTCATGTGAAGATAATAGAACTAAATAGTTCGTTATTTCTCTTTCAAGAGTATTTATTATATCTTCGTTATAATAAGCTTCTTCAATAGCCTTCTCATCATCTTCTAATAAAGCTTTCATAGCTAAACTTACATTTTTCTTAGCTAATTCTCCCATTCTTGCAGTTTCTTTAAATACTTGCCCTGTTGCAACAATTGGTGTTTCTAATAACTTTTTATCTAAATATAATGCTCCTGTACTTTCTATTGAATCTTCACCTGGTAAAATTTTATTTGCAAGCATTACTAAGTATTTTGATAATGGTAATAACAATAATGTAACTATAACATTGAATATTGTATGTGAATTTGCTACTTGTCTTGCAACATCATCTGGACTTATGTTTTGAACTAAATCACTCAATACTCCCATAAATGGCACAAATATTATTACTCCTATAACGTTAAATAATATATGTATTATTGCTGCTTTTTTTGCTGTTTTACTTGAACTTATTGATGCTAAAAATGCAGTTACACAACTACCTATATTTCCACCAAAAATTATTGGTAAAGCTACTGTCATATCTATATTTCCTGTATTAGCCAAGGCAACTAATACTCCTGTTGTTACTGATGAACTTTGTGATATCGCAGTTATCCCAAGTCCAACCATTATACCTAAGAATTTGTTACTTCCTATAACTTGAATAGCAGCCTTAAATTCTTCTGAATTTGCTAAAGGTTTCATAGCACTTGACATAGTTCCCATACCTAGAAATAATAACCCAAATCCTAAAATTATGTATGAAATATCCTTAACTCTTTTTTTCTTAGCAACTAGTAATATAATTGCTCCAAGACCTATAAATAAAGGTGCAATTCCATCTAATTTAAAAGACACCATTTGAGCTGTAATAGTTGTACCAATATTAGCTCCCATGATAACACCTGTTGCTTGCATTAATGTCATAAGACCAGAATTAACAAAACTAACCACCATTACAGTTGTTGCACCTGAGCTTTGAATTACAGCAGTTACAAATGCGCCAACTAAAACGCCCATGTATTTGTTGCTAGTTACCTTTTCTAAAATAACTTTAAGTTTTTCACCAGCTGCATTTTCTAAACCATCCCCCATTAATTTCATCCCAAATAGTAATAGTCCTAAACCCCCAAGTAATTCGACAATAACGTTAACTACATTCACGCTTATCTCTCCTTCAATTCTATATTACATTTTCATTATGATATTTTTACCTTCTTTAAATTTTCTTAATCAATTATTAACCTGTCCACATATATTTTATTATATTCTTTATTAATAATATATTTTTTTCTTCAAGTTTAACAATTGTTTAACTCAAATTTAACTTATCTTCTTCAATTTATATATTTTTATACAATAAAAATAAGGAGTTTTTTACCCCTCCTTATTTTTATCTTATAAAACTATTATAATACCCTCTCTGCTATATTGGTTGAATGATCCCCTATTCTTTCTAAATTACTTATCAAATCCAAAAAAATAGCACTTACATTAGCTGAACATACACGCTTATTTAATCTCAATATATTATTTTCCCTAAGCTTCCTTTCATATTCATTTATACTCTCTTCTATTTCTTTTATTTTCTTTGCTTCTATAATATCTTTTTTACTATAACAATCTAACGCTACTGTAACAGCCTCTAAAGTTTTTCTATACATATTCATAGCTTCTTCTTTTACTTCACCTTCTATTTTTGCATTATATTTTTGCTTTTCTATAGCAAGTTCTATAATATTTTTCGCGTGATCTCCTATCCTCTCTATATCATTAGTTATATGAAATGTTACACTTAAAATTTTACTGTCTTCATCTGGAAGCTCATGAGATGATAATAAAACTAAATAATCAACTATTTCTTTCTCTAAAGAATTAATTATTTCTTCATTACTATAAACTTCTTTTATTGCATCCTCATCCTCTTCTAATAAAGCTCTCATAGCAAGTTCCACATTTTTTTTTGCAATTTCCCCCATTCTAATTGTTTCTTTAAAAACTTGCCCTGTAGCTACTATAGGAGTTTCTAATAACTTTTTATCTAAATATAATGCACCAACATGCTTCATAGGATCTTTTCCTGGTAATATCTTATTTACTAACTTAACTAAATATTTTGATAAAGGTAATAATACTATAGTTACCGAAACATTAAAAATAGTATGTGCATTAGCTACTTGTCTAGCCACATCATAAGTATTTGTTTTTTCAACTATTTCAACAAGTAAATTAGTAAAAGGTAAAAACATAATTACTCCAACCACATTAAATATTAAATGTATCAAAGCAGCTTTCTTAGCAGTTTTATTAGATCCTACAGATGCTAGTAATGCTGTAATGCAGGTTCCAATATTACAACCAAAAATTATAGGTAAAGCAATCTGTAAAGTTATAGTTTTGGTAATTGCTAAAGCTACTAATATTCCTGTTGTAGCAGATGAACTTTGAACTAAAGCCGTCATAACTAATCCTGTTAATACTCCTAAAATAGGATTATCACCTATAATATACAGAACATCTTTTATCCTCTCTGATTCTGCTAAAGGTTGCATTGATTCAGACATCATATTCATACCTGAAAATAGTATTCCAAAACCTAAAGCTATAGATGCTATATCCTTTATCCTCTTTTTCTTAGAAATCATCATTATAATGGCACCAATTCCAATAAATAAAGGAGCTATCTTTTCCAAATTAAAAGAAACTAATTGTGCTGTAACTGTAGTTCCTATATTAGCACCCATTATAACTCCAACTGCTTGAATCAAGGTCATTAACCCTGCATTAACAAAGCTTACAACCATTACTGTAGTTGCACTCGAACTTTGAATAATAGCTGTAACAAGGATTCCTACTGCTACTCCTAGATATTTATTATTAGTTACTTTTTCTAATACACCTTTTAGTTTTTCACCTGTTGCATTTTCAAGACCTTCTCCCATTAATTTCATACCAAATAGGAATAGTCCTAATCCTCCAAATAGATTAATTAAAATATTACAAACATCCAAGTATACTCTTCCCTTCACTAATAGAAATTTATACATATAAATTATATTTATAAACTATATGTATTATTGCGGATTCTAAAATATCTTTATTTAACATAAATTTAACATTTCTTTACTAATATTTTTTTCTAATAAACTTAACATTTACTTAACATAACAATATTAAAATTCATAAAAAAGTACCATAAAGCATATTCATGCTCTATGGTACTTTTTTAATCTTACATTATTTCAACAAAGTCCAATTACCATCTAGATATATCATACTTTTTCCTTTTTCAATTTCAAATCCGTCTTTACCAACTTCCGGAACCTGTTTTCTTCCGTTATCACTAAATATTACCTTACCATCTTCAAACTCCTTAGGTACTGTAAATGCATATAATCCTCTAGAACTTAATGTCATAACTATTCCCGGCCATGCACCTAATGATTCTACGCCATTTTCGCCTTCTCTATAAATATACACTGTTGGTTTTATCCAATTATCTACATTATCAAAGTATACAATTGTATCTTCTTCAGTATCTTGTTCCTTATATACACTCCAATTTCCATTGTCAAACTCCATAGATGTACCTGCAGTAATAAAATATCCTTCTTTACCACTAGCTGGAATTTGATTGTTTCCACCGTCACTAAATATTACTTTCGCATCACCAAATGTTATAGGAATTGAATAACTATATAAGCCATTACTTTCTTTTACCATTGGTACTCCTGGCCACTTAGATATTGTTTTCACTTGAGCTGAACTATCATTATAGATATATACAGTAGGATTACTCCAATTATTCGAATTCTTAAAGTATACTTTTGTAGTAAGATTCATTTTTTCTTTTCTATATGTGTAAGTTTTAGTATCTACTTTAGTACCATCAGTAACCTTTAATACAACTCTTACTTCTGATCCCTCTAATACATCCTTACCTATTGTTATCTTATCTCCATCCCTATAACTTACTTCTTTATTATCATTAATTGAATAAGTCGCTTCAGTATAATTCTTAGCTCCTAAAATTAACTCTAAAGTTCCAGTAAATGTACAACTGTCTTTTGAAATTGATGCAGTTGGTTCTTTCTTTTCTTCTTGTATTTCTGTAAAGATTCCATCAGCATACTTCATTATTTTGCCTTCTTCAACTTTATATCCTTTTTGCTTCTGAGCTGGAATTTGATTCTTACCATCTGTAAATATTACGTAAGCATCTCCTTCCCAATCTTCTAAAGTATAGCTATAAGTTCCATTACCTTCATCAACCATATTAACTCCTGGCCATGCTGCTAATTCTTTCTTAGGAGTAACATCTTCATTATAAATATAAGCTTTTAATTCTCCCCATCCAGCTGGTTTCTTACAATAAATCTTAGATGTATTTTTATCAACTTTTATAAATGTATAGCTTACAGTATTAATGTTATTTCCATCTACAGCTTTCAAAGTAATCTTTGTTTTATCACCTAAATTTTTGTCTTTACCTATAACTAAAGTTTGTCCATTTGTATATTTTACAAACTCTCCATTATCAATTGAATAATAAACTTCTTTTGTAGCCTTATTGCTTCCTAAAGTTAATTCTAAATAATCAACATACTTACCACCTTGTTTTGAAATAGTGGCAGCTGGTCCTTCATTATAATCTTTCCATACTCCACCTTCATAAATTACCGAAGCTGCATCTTCGATAGTCATTCCCTCTTGTCCTTGACCTGGAGTTTGTCTAGTTCCATCAGTAAATATTACTTTCATATCATGGAATCCCTTAGGTGAAGTAAACTTGTAAATATCATCTCCTATATTCTCCATTTCTACTCCTGGCCATTTTGCTATTTCACTTTCATCACTATATGCATATATTTTAGGAGTATTCCAGTCACTTGGTTTCTTAAAGTATACATTAGTATAGAAGTTAGGATCTTTCTTAGTGAAACTATAAGTTTGTTCAGCTTTTCCATCTGAATTTACAGCTTTTAATGTAATTTTTGTTGTTTCTTCATAAGCTGCATCTTTCCCTATTGTAATAGATTCTCCATTTACAAATTCCTTTTCTTCACCGCCATTAATACTATAAGTTCCTTTATCTACTCCTGTTACATATAAGTTTAAATCTAAACTATCACCAAAGTAATTTTTCTTAGTTACATTTACACCTACTTCAGGGCTATTATCACCTTTTTCTATTAGAATTACCCCATTAGAATCTGCTGTAAATTTAGCTTTACCATTAGATACAATAGCATAATTTCCAGTGTAAGCATCTCTAACTTTTGAACCATCATTGAATACTCCTGATACATTAACATCTACTGTACCTTGTACCCCTACTGCACATACCACTTTATCTGATATACCATCTTTATTATACGTTCTACCAAAAGTATATGGACTATTTTCTAATGTAATATTCTTACCTGCACCAACTGATAAATGATTATTTCTGAAAATACCTAACTTAGCCCAGTGAGCATGTACCTTTGATGCATTACTATTAGGATTATTTAACTCATCCCAATTCATAAAACTACGATAACGTTGATCTTTATAATCGTTAGTAAATAAATCTGTCCAAGCTAGTGGTCTTGCTGATTCATCACCATAGAATATCTGAACTCCACCTGGTGCTAATAATAAACAAGTACCACCATCAATTAAATTGTTTCTATCATGTAGAACATCATCATGAGATGATATATAACTTAATACATTGAAATTATCATCGTCATTTACTTTACTTAATTCATTGTATTTATCTTTAATATTTGATAAATTAGCACCTTTAAAAGTAAAGTTTATCATTGAACTAAATCCACCATCTGTAAAGTAAGTATCCTTACCAACTCCATGTCCCCAATCTTCTCCAGTACTCCAGAACTCTGCATTTTTATCTAAAACTTTATCTGGATTATTAGCTTTATATTCTTCAAAAGCAATATCTGCTTCTTTATTTAATGCTCCCCATGATTCCTTATCGACTTCTTTTGCTGTATCACATCTGAATCCATCTATTCCATATTCCCTTATATAATCAGTTAACCATTTTATAATATAATTTCTAGGAGTCTTAGGTAAACCTCTCTTTGTAAAGAAATCATTTAAACTCTGAACCTCTTTTTCATATCGTCCTTCTCTCTTCCACTTAGTTTCAAGTAATGGTGGAACACCTACTTCTTTAGTACTCTCAGTTTTAACATCTGGCAAGCCACAAAGGGAACAAGTATATCCATCTCCTTTTGGAGCTACAGGATATCCAGCATATCCTGCTGAAGTTCTTACAAAATCAGGTCCCCACCACTTATTAACCCAATTAGAGCTGCTTTTATCATAATATTTTTGATCTTCTCCATCTCCACCTATAAGATTAGATATAGGACCATAATAATAATTTTCCCATCCTGCAGCTAATCCTCCAAAACCATATTCGCTAGCATCTTTCATACTTGTATAACCTAGATGATTTAATACTATATCCATAACTACACGAATTCCTTTAGCATGAGCAGCATCAACGAAATTTTTAAGATCTTCTGCAGTTCCCATATTCGCATCTATATTACTATAATCTAATGCCCAATAGCCGTGATAACCATAATAAGGAAATCCTTTTCCATTTTGCTCTGTTACAGAGCCACCATCAAAATTTCCTGAAGTAAAACCATGTACTTGTTCATAAGGTGCAGTAATCCAAATTGCATTAACTCCTAAGTCCGAAAAATATCCTTCATTGACTTTTTGAGTTAATCCTTTTAAATCTCCTCCTTGAAATGCGCCTGGATTTCCACTATAACCAGCTTGTACATTTCCGTTTTTGTCTAATCCACGTCCATATGAATGATCGTTACTTGTATCTCCATTATTAAACCTATCTGTTAACGCAAAATAGACTGTTGCATTATCCCAAGAAAATGGTTTCTTTTCGTTACTTATTGTTGATTCTATCTTAATTACATTATCATTTGTACTTGCTTTTGTATAAGCATTTACCATGCTTGTACTAGTTAATGTCATAAAAGCCAAAACAGTCGCAATAATACTTTTTACTTTTCTAAAATTCATTACTATTCCCCCTAATTTTTTGTAATCGTTTTCCATGAATATTTTAACATATTTGTTTTGACTTTTATTTCTTTTTATATTTTTTGTAACTTTTTACAACAATTATTTCCCAAGTGTTATATTAATAACTTAATTGCTTTAGGAATAATCTTTGCATTTAATTCTTTCTCTTCAACTATTTCTCCATCTATATTAACTCTTAATAACTCCGTACTTTTTATACTAATTTCACACCCCTTATATGTTGTTATAGCTTTTTCCTTAAGATGTGTACTTTTTATTAAGCTTGGCACTATTTTTATTATTTCAAATATACTTATATTTTTTATGATACACACATCAATTTTTTCATCATTTATTTTTGCTACTGGCATTATTTTCACCCCACCTCCATAATATTTTCCATTAGCCATACATATTAATAATATTTCCCCATTCCAAACTTCTTTTTTGTCTATTTTTACAATAATATTTATCGTTTTTCTTTTAAAAGTAGTTTTTATTAAACTTAAAATATAAGACAAATCTCCTTTTATATATTTACTCTTTTTTAATCTAGTAGCATTATATACAACTTCAGCATCTAATCCTACTGAAGCAATATTTATAAAATGTGTATTATTTATCTTAACAACGTCCACATAATTTATTTCTTCTTCATTATACTTTTTTAAGAATTCTCTATTTTTATAATTTGGATATATACTTCGTATAAAATCATTTCCACTTCCTGCTGGAATTATTACTAATAAACTAGTGGTTCCTATAATTCCATTTACCACTTCATTTATAGTTCCATCTCCACCTATTGCATATATAATATACTTTTCTTTAACTGAATATTCTCTTACTATTTCTGTAGCATGTCCCTTTCTCTTAGTTAACTCAATATAATATTCTTCTCCTGCAAACAACTTTTTTATTTTTTCTATATAATTTAATGGTTTACCTTTTCCTGCTGAAGGATTTATAATAAATAAATATTTCATAAGATTTCTCCTTTATAACTTAAAAAGCTAGATATAGAATATTTATGTCTAAATCTAGCTTTGATACACTAATCTGTATATTTACTTTTTAATAACTCTATTTCTTTTGCATGACCTTCTAATTCATTAGGTGTTTCAAGATAAAATGGTAAATGCCTTAGCTTTGGATGATTAATTATTCTAGTGATAGCTTCTAAGCCTATAGTTCCTTCTCCAATAGTTTCATGTCTATCCTTATGACTATTAAATGGATTTTTACTATCATTTAAATGTACTGCATATAATTTTTCTAATCCTATAATTTTATCAAATTCCTCTAATACGCCATCTAAATCATTTACTATATCATATCCTGCATCATAAACATGACAAGTATCAAGACATACACCTATATGATCTTTTAATTGAACTTTGTCTATGATTTCAGCAATTTCCTCAAATGTTCTTCCAATTTCAGTACCTTTACCAGCCATAGTTTCTAGTAAAATCTTTGTAGTTTGTTCTGGCTTAATAACAGAATTTAAAAGTTCTACTATATAATTTATTCCAACTTCCACTCCTTGCTTAACATGACTTCCCGGATGGAAGTTATATAAGTTATTAGGTAAATACTCCATTCTTCTTAAATCATCTTCCATCATCTCTTTTGCAAAGTTTCTTGTTTTTTCATCAGCTGAACAAGGATTTAATGTATATGGTGCATGAGCTAATAACTTTGCAAAATTATTTTTCTTTGCTATTTCTAATAGTCTTTCAATATCTTTTTCATCTATATCTTTTGCTTTTCCACCTCTAGGATTACGAGTAAAAAACTGAAAAGTATTGCCTCCAGCTTCTAATATTTCTTTTCCCATATTTTCAAAACCTTTTGTTGTTGATAAATGACATCCTATATTTAACATTTGTTTAACTTAAAATTTTAAATACTAAATATTTAAAATTTTCCTTTCTTAAATTATTTATTTTTTTTCATCACTTATTATAACCTAAATTTGAATTTATTTATTAAATAATTTAAATTATTATTCATATATTTTTGTAGTCGAAATGTAAATGTAACTAAATATTCGTCTTATTTTTAACCATCAATTCATTTTTTATAGCTATCTTTGTAGAAATATGTGGATTTATTTTTAATATTATGATAAATTTATATAAAAAATGACTTTAGGAGAAATTTTAATGAATAGCTTATTTAATAACAAAAAAGTAAATTTAGGAAGACAAAAGGAATTAGATATAGCAAAAGGATTAGCTATACTCTTTATGGTAATAGTTCATGTAAATGAAGTTTATCAATCAGCTGATTTTGAAGGTGGATTATATGAACGAATAATAGAATTTATAGGTAGCCCTCCTGCGGCACCAATTTTTATGTTACTACTTGGGGTTGGTTTAGTATATTCTAAAAATAATAACCCTAAAGCATTAATTAAAAGAGGTTTATTTTTATTTGTTGGTGCATATATATTAAATTTTATTAGAGATTTTATACCTTATAGTATACTTGCAATCCTAGAAGATGATGCAAGTTATAAAATAGAAGCATGGCAATCATTATTTGGAATAGACATACTACAATTTTCAGGTTTAACTATGATATTCTTTGGACTTATAAAGAAATTTAACATAAAAGATAAGTTTCTACCAATAATATGGGTTGGTTTTGCAACTTTAAATATATTTTTAAGAGGTACCTCCACTGATAATGAAGTTCTAGATTCCATCTTAGGCTTATTTTGGGGCACAACTGATTATTCATGGTTCCCATTTTTAACATGGATTGCTTTCCCTATGGCTGGATATTTCTTCGGGCAACTTCTTATTAGGTGTACAGATAAAACAAGATTTTATAAAAATTGCTTTTTAATATCTTTAATAACTTTAATACCTTTTGTAAGCTTTGCTTATATGAATGATATTCATTTTGGAGCTTTTGGGGAATTATATCAAGAAACATACTATCACCATGATATTATAGGTAACATTATATTAATAGCATTTGCCGTGCTATGGACAAGCATTATATTCTATATAACAAAATATATTCCAGAAAAAATTAGTAATGCTTTTACTATATGGAGTAAAAATACCACATATATTTATTTTATACACTGGATTATCTTAGGTTACTCTATGTTATTACTTAACATAGAAGAATATGGTCCTATTACAATACTTATTTTATCCATAATTTTATTCATACTTAGTGACTTAATTTCAACTTTTTTATCAAAAAGAAAACAAAATAAAAAAATTAGATAATATAAAAAGGAGCTGTCACATTAACGTTTAAAAATCGTTAGCTACAAGCTCCTTTTTTTCATATTCAAGTTAATTATTTTTTCATAAAAAAGTGGCTTCACCACGCTTATCTTAACTAAATTACATCTTAATTTTATAAAAGCATTTTTAGTATATTTAATCTTCACTGAAGTCACTTTTTTTAGCCATTCAAAAGGTTCTAAAAGAAAAATAATACCTTATAAAAATACCATTTAATTATTTTTCTTTTTGGTTCTTTTGAGGCACTATAATTATTTTTAACGTATTTGCCATCTTACATAACTGAAAGCCTGTAATATTCAGTATTCACTATCAAAAAAAATTTATAAATTCCTTTACGTTAAAAAAAGGCGTCACACTATTTTTAATGCAACAGCCCCCTTTTATTATCTTGCAAGTAATTTATCCACTACTTCAATTAATTGTTCTACTTCTGGCTTGCTTAATTGAGCATCTGCTTTTACTGATTCTCCTTTATGTCTTAATTCATCAGTTATTAAAGAAGAGAATATTATAACTGGTAAAGAATTTAATATATTATGTTCTTTAACCTTTCTAGTAAGAGTTAATCCATCCATTTGTGGCATTTCAATATCTGTTATAAGAAGTTCCGCTTCTTCTTTAAAGTTTTCCCCTTTTCTTTCTACTATAGATAAAAGGTAATTCAAGGCTTGTTCACCATCATCAAATATTGTTAAATTTTTAAAGCCAGCCTTTGTAAGAGTTTCCTTTAAAAGCTTTCTTATTAAAGCAGAATCATCTGCTAAAACTACTTTTATGTTAGATCTATCTTTATATTCTACTTTTACAAGTCTATCTTCACTTATACCAGCGCTTGGACAAATATCAGTTACTATCTTTTCAAAGTCTAACATCAATATAACATTATCATCTATAAGAATGTTTCCTACAGATAATGAGCTTTCTGATAAATCATCAGGCTTTCTTATTTCATTCCACTTAATTCTATGAACACCTATTATATCATCAATATTAAAGGCAACTTTTATTTTATTAAATTGACATATTATAACCTTATTCCCCAACTTTTTAGTGTTCTTTTTTGAAATTATATATTTTAAGTCAACTAATGTAAGTATTTCATTTCTACATAATATAAGTCCAGCAATTTCTGGTTGTGGTTCAGGTAATGTAGTTATCTTATTTGGCATTTCTATAACTTCCTTAACCTTTACTACATTTATCGCATAACGATTTCCATTTACTACAAACTCAATTATTTCTAATTCCCCAGTTCCTGATTCTAGTAATATCTTATCATCACTCATTCTATCTACTCCTATTCCATAATACTAGTTTTTTATTATTCAATTTACGATTCTTAATATTATATTTTTAATACCTTTTCAAAAAAAATATTTACTATTATTATCGACATAAATATACTAAATCTTTATATTTTAAACCCTTCAATAAGTTCACTTAGTTTTTGAGATAGTTCTTCTTGAATCCTAGCTGTTTCATTAACTTCACTTATACTATGACTTGTTTCAGATATTTCTTTTAATATTTCCTTAGAGCTTCTATCAGATTTAGCTGAATTTTTAGCCATAACCTTTATAGCTTCACTAATTCTACTTATAGCTTCAAATAATTTATTAGACATATCTTTAATTTCTTCTGAGATATTATTTATTTTTTCTGCATTTTTATAATAATACTCACCAGATTCTATGAATGAATTAAATTCATTTACTACATCTTTATTCATAAATTCAAGAACTTCACTACTATTAGTTGATAATTTATCTAAAGCATCTTGAATCTTAGATACAGTATCCTCAATTAAAACAGTAGATTCTGAAGATTCTTCTGCAAGCTTTCTTACTTCTTCCGCAACAACAACAAATCCCTTTCCTTGTTCCCCTGCTCTAGCTGCTTCTATAGCCGCATTTAAAGCAAGCATATTTGTTTGTTCTGCAATATTGGAAATATTATTTATATTCTTAGATACTTCCTTAACTACATCCGCTTCTTTTATAGCTTCTAATATTTTTTCTTCTTTACTTTCATATATACTTCGTGTATGTCCTAAGGCTAAATCAGTATTTTCTTTTAACTGTGATGACCTTTTTTTGAAATCTAAAGAAATACCATTGCTATCTAAAGACTTTTCAGCTAATTTATTAACACTTACTGTTATTTCCTTCATATAATCTTGCACATTATCAGCTGATTGACTAGACTCACTCATATTTTCTACTATTTCTTCTGTAGATTCATTTATATTTTTTACTCTCTGATTAACTTCACTTGTTAAAGTAGCTAATTCCTCTGTAGATGAAGTTAAATCTGTTATGCTTGATCTAATATTACTTATTAATTCTTTTACATTATTTTGAGCTAAATTCAAATCTTTTGCTGTTTGCCCTAATTCTGTTTTATCTTCAACATTAATATCTTCTGAAAAATCATAACTAGATAACCTCTTTGCTAATAATCTAATTTTATTAATTGGTTTAAGTAATTTACTTGAGGTTTTTACTGCTACAATTATTGATATAACTGATAATATTATTGTAGCTATTATTATATTTATAGTTGTTTCCCTCTCTTTAGCAATTAGATTTTCTGTTTTTTCTTCTACTAATTTATCAATATCATCTACATAATTTCCTGTACTTACTATCCATCCATAAGGCTCAAAAAGCTCAGAATAAGCTCTCTTAGATGCTACTTCCTCTTCACCTGGTTTCATATAATAAAAATCTGTAAAGCCACCACCTTCTTCTTTTGCTACTTTTATAATATTTTGAATTAACTTTACTCCTTTTTTATCTGTCTCATTTATCCTATTTTCTCCTTCTTTCTCTTGCAATATAGGATGAGCTATTAAATAGGCATCAAGATCATCAATCCAAAAATATCCTTCTTTATTGTATCTTATATCCTTAACTAAGTTTTTGCATTCATCTTTCGCTTGCTCTTCTGTAATAACTCCACTAAGTTGTTTATTGTATACTGATTTCATTAATGACAATATATTTTCTACTTGATTTTTTATATTCTTATCATAATCTGCTCTTAACAATCTTTCATATTCTACTATTGAATATTTATTGCTTCTATTTAAACCAATAATACATAAACCTCCTACAGTAAAAGATATTAATATTGCTAGTATGATATTTATCAAAATTATGCTACCTTTTAAACTTTTCATACTCCCCCTCCATTCTCAAGTATATTTTATCATATATATTGAATATTTTAACTTTTTTTCATAATTAAGTATTGATTTATCTTTAATTATTAGCTTTTATACTAAAAGTACAAAAAGGTCATTTCAAGATAATTTATATTATTGAAACAACCTTTTACTTATACTAGATATTAATTAATATTTGTTTAGAATCAAGTCCTATCTTTTTAAAATCAGAATTTAAAAATTCATATTTATCTGCACTAACTTTCACTATGTTTAAGTTTATGGGAAGATTAGCAAGGGCTTTTAATTGTACTCCCTTTAACTTCATAACCTCTTCATATTCATAAGTATCTCTATTAACAATTTCAGCCCTTCCTGTTACTTGTAATCCCATTAATTTATCCATACCTGTATAACCATCAAAAATTCCTATAGAAACATTAGGATTTTGTAATATTCCTTTAAACTTTAATCCACCTTCTGTTATAAAATAAAACTTTTCATTAAAGTAAGCATATTCTATAGGTGTACATCTAATAAAATCTTGTACACCTGTAGCTAATGCACAAGTATTATGGCTCAAAATAAATCTTTTTATTTCTTCCATAAGTAATTTATCATCCATAGTTTTCATTGGCTTATTAACTACTTCAGTACACTTTTTTGCTAAATCATGTGCTTGCTCTGGTTTGAATTTTCCCATATCTATAAAAGGCATATTTACTTTTGTTAAAAATTTTTCTAAATCTTCTTTATCTTTATCTGTTAATTTATTTATTCTTAATTCTCCTTCAATAAATCCTTTAAAATTAACATCTTTCTGAAAAGCAGTAGTTAGCTTTTCTGAATATTTATCCAAATCTTGCTTTGCTATTCCAACACCAATTATGGCTATTTTCTTTTTTAAAAGTTCCTCTCTATTATCTTTTATATATTTTTCTATTTTTTCTGCTGTGGTAAAACCATGAAAACCAAAAACAAAAACTATATTTTCATATAAATTCACATTACTTGGATTATCATTAATATCTACTAATTTACTTGCTCCTAAAAGTAAAGAAAATATTTTTCCTACCTTTTTAGAAGTCCCATAATTAGTTTCATAGATAATTAAATTTTTTCTCATATAAATCCTACCTCCTTAACCCTTCTTTATATAATTATTTTTCAAATTTTCTTCTATCACAAAATATTTTATTAAAATTGCTCATTACTCAATTAACCGTATAAACCTTACACTTCTCTTTCTTACTTTTATTGCAAAAAAATATCGTTAGCTTTTTTGCTAACGATAATTTTTTATTAATTAAAAGCACCTATTTTTTCTAATGTAGTTACTATATTTCTTCCTTCTTTTATTCCATCGATTATTCTTCTAGCTCTAACACTATCACCAATATTAATTATTTCTACATCTGTTCCTAAGAAATATTCTTGTAATTCACCTAATATCGGAGCATAATTTCTCATACCTAAACATACAAATCCGTAATCAAATTCTAATTCTTCTTGTACTGCATCTTTTTCAACTACAAAACTATTTTCTTTAACTTCAAGTAATGATGTACTAGTTAATACATTTACGTTATTTTCTTTTACCATAGATAACATACCAATCTTTGTTACTATATCTAAGTCACGTCCAAGCATTGGTAATCTTTCTACTATAGAAACTTCAGCACCTCTTGTAGCGAATAGTTCTACTACATCTAGTCCTACAGCTCCTCCTCCAATAACTGCTACCTTTTTACCTTCAAAATCAAATCTATTAACATCTTTCATTAATCCAAAAATAGAATTTACTTTTCCGTTTTCTTTATCAATGTTTTCAAGTAAACCTTTGATAGGTGGTAATAAAGGAGTTGATCCTGTAGCATTAACTATTACATCTGGTTTTAAATTTGCAACTACTTCAGTATTAGCTTTAGTATTAGTAAATACTATTAAGTTCTTTAATTTATTGGCTCTATCTATTAAATAATCCGGAAAATCATTTATTCTATCCTTTTCTGGTAACTTAGCTATTTCTCTAGCTAATCCTCCTAAATAAGGCCTTTCTTCTAATAAGAAAGTTGTGCATCCTACTTCTGCTGCTGTACATGCTGCTTCAAGTCCTGCTGTACCTCCACCAATAACTACAACATTAATTGCCTTCTTTACTTTTTTATTCTTGTAAGAATCTTCATATATAACATCAGGATTAATAGTACATCTAATTCCTCTATTTTTTGCTATTCTATTATCTGCACATCCTATATTACATGATATACATTTTCTTAAGGTTTCTTCTTTACCAGCCATTACCTTATTAACCCAATTAGGTTCTGCAATAAGACCTCTTCCCATACCTATAATATCTGCTTTTTCTAATCCTAATATTTCATCAGCAATTTTAGGACTTCTGATATTCCCCGTAGTTATAGTTGGTTTATTAAATTTCTTTTTAACAGCTTCAGCCATATAAGCTCTCCATCCATCTTCTAAATGCATAGCATCTATTTGGAATTGAATACTATCATTTAAGGCTGAAGAAACATTAAATATATCAACCTCTTCATTTAAATATTCTAAAGTTTTTAAAGTATCTTCTAAAGTATTTCCGCCTTTTACAAATTCATCCGCACTTATTCTTAACATTATTGGAAAGAAAGGCCCAACTGCTTCCCTTACCTTATCTATTACTAATCTTGCAAATCTAGCTCTATTTTCTAAGCTTCCACCAAATTCATCTGTTCTATTATTATAAATTGGTGATAAGAACTGACATAATAAATATGAATGACCTCCATGAATTTCTACTGCATCAAATCCTGCCATTTGTGCTCTTCTAGCAGCTTGTGCATATTTTTCAGATATTTCAACAATTTCTTCTTTAGTTAAAGGTCTTGGAATAGCTCCACCTGTCTTTGATGGTATATTTGACGCAGAAACTGGAGTAAGCCCACCTATTCTACTTGGTACCGCTGAAGCACCTGAATGATTTATCTGTATAGCAGCACAAGCCCCATGCTTATGAATTCTTTCTGTTAATTCATATAAAGCTGGAATAAATCTATCTTCCGTAAGTCTTATTTGAGTTGTCCCGTTAGACCCTAAAGGAAAATCCACACAAGCATTTTCTACGATAATTAACCCAACACCTCCCATAGCTCTTTGTTCATAGTACTGCATATGTTCTTCAGTGAAATCTCCACCTTCTCCACCAAAGTTAGTTCCCATTGGTGTCATTGCTATTCTATTTTTCATTGTCATGCTTCTTACTGTTAACGGCGTAAATAAATTATTATACTTTTTCATTATATATTCTCCTTAAAACCTCATCTTAAGTTTTTTCAATCTCTATGACTAAACATTAGCCTTTAATCTTTCTAACTTGTTATATCTTATATTAACTATTACAGCTAAAATTACACCTATAGCTGCTACTATCCCAGCTAATAATAATGTATACTCAGTCCCCATAGTTTTAGTTATAAATCCTGCAATAGCAGTTACGCTAAATGTAGCTATACTAGATGACATCATTACCATACTAGTAATTTTTCCTTTTGATACTGGGAATAAATCTGACATAGTTGATACTGCAAGTTGTAATACTCCACCAGCTGCACTAAATCCTACTAAGAATCCTCCAATTATTGATATTGTTTCATTCTTTAATATAAACATTGCTACTAAAGTAGCTACTGATATAGCTGGATATATTATTAAGAATCTAGCTGGTTTGATTAATTTCTTAACTAATATAGCTGTCAAAACAACTGCACATATTGAACCCAAAGCATAATTAGATTGAATTTTTCCAGCTGCAGCTTCACTCATTTTTACAACATCTGTTCCAAAAGATTTATTAACGTTTAGGAATATTTGGAATGTTGCTGTTGATGTAAATCCTATTATTATCAATGCAATCCCTTCTATTAAGAAGTTTGCTTTTACTTTTTCTTCTACAACATTATCTTCTGTCTTTTCTACCTTAGTTACTCCTTGAGGGAATGGTAACTTAAGCAATACTAATCCATTTATAAATAGAACTACTATACAGAATATAAATGAGTATCCAAAATACATATTATTTCCTACAAAGAAACCTATCATAACCGGAAGTAAATATTGACCTCCTGATATAAATAACTTCGTTAATATACTTGCTAGTCCTGTTGATTCAGTTAATATCTCCATAGCTGCTGGAATACATCCTGAATCTAAGAAAGAGTTAGCAATCCCTGCAAGTAATGCAACCATGAAACCTACTTGAGCATTTGGTGCTACTAATATTCCTGCAAAGAATAAAATATAAATAATCATTCCTGTTAATATAGTTGGTCTTCTACCAAATTTATCTGACATGTATCCGGATACAGGAAGGGCTATAAAACGCCCTATTCCAAGTGCTGAAATTACATATAATATTGCTGCTGCATCTGTACTCCATAACTTTTGTAATGAATTGGTATTTTGTGATAGTATAGATGCTCCTATACCATGTATAAAATAATTTATATATATACAAAAAGCTGTTATATAAAGTATCTTTTTGTTATCATTTTTCATTAGTAAAACTCTCCTATAATTAAAATATTATTTAATATCTAAAATTTCTTTCATGTATTCTATAGGCATTTCTTCACCTGTCCACATCTTAAAAGCAGCTGCTCCTTGGAATAACATCATTCCTAAACCATTTATAGTCTTACATCCAACTTCTCTTGCCATCTTTAATAATGCAGTTTCTCTTGGTGCATATACTACATCTGATACATAAAGATCTGGTCTTAAGAAAGATGCATCTGGAATATAAGTTTGTCCTTCTAATGGCTTCATTCCCATTCCTGTTGCATTAGTGAATAAATAACTATCTGAAATTTCTTCCTTTAATTTATCTAAATCCTCTAAATCATATAATGAAGCTTTACAACCTGTATTTTCATTAATTTGTCTTACTGTTTCTTCTGCACGAGCAAAGAAAGCATCTTTTCTATTAAAGATAGATATTTCTGCTACTCCATCTAAAGCTGCTTGAATTTGTATAGCCGTGGCAGCTCCACCAGCTCCAACTATAGTCATTTTTTTACCTATTACATCTATTCCTGCATCTTTTAAAGAAGTCATATATCCTATCCCATCTGTAATATGTCCTGTTAGTACTCCATTATCATTTACTACTGTATTTACTGCACCACACATTCTTGCTGCCGGTGATAAATTATCTAAATATTTATGAATTACTGTTTTATTAGGCATAGATACATTGCATCCTCTAACTTTCATAGCTCTAAGACCTTTTACTGTATCTTCCAATTCTTCATTTCCTACTTCAAAAGCTAAATAAGCATAATCTAATCCTAATTTTGCAAAGGCCTCATTATGCATCTTTGGAGAGCTTGAGTGTCTAATTGGTGTTGCTATTAATCCTATAAGTTCTGTATGTCCTGATATTCTTTCTGCCATCTTTACTTTCTCCTTATACTAAAACGTTTAGATATTCTATCTTATTATTATTTACTTTCATGCATTAATTTTAATACATTATTTAATTCTTTTACTGATACTTGTCCTGGTGCTGAGGCTACCTTTGCTGCTCCAAAAGTTAAAGCTGAACCAAAAGTTTCTCCTGCTATACGGCTAATTACACCAAGTCCAGCCATTGACATTGTTAT
Source organism: uncultured Clostridium sp. (assembly GCA_934755305.1). GTDB lineage: Bacteria > Bacillota > Clostridia > Clostridiales > Clostridiaceae > Clostridium. The sequence goes on from CAKVLD010000003.1 coordinate 103,961, forward strand.
TATAGGTCTGTCTGCATATTTAGTTACCATTTCATCTGTAGCACATAATAAAGTTAAAACATCACTAGTTGTTTGTGGCATAACTGCTATCTTAGGTAAATCTGCTCCAAGTTCTTGCATCTTACAAAGACGCTTAACTATTTCTTCTTTAGCTGGTGTTTTATCAAAATCATGATTTGACATCACTACTTTAACTTCATTTTCATGAGCAAAATTAACTATTTCACTTACCTCTCTATCTCCTGTAAATAATTCCACATCTATTAAATCAGCCATACCTGTTCTTGATATTTCCTTATTTAACTCTATATAATATTCTGTAGATACTTCTCTTTCTCCACCTTCCTTTTTACTTCTAAAAGTAACTAATATAGGTGTTTCCCCTAATACTTCTCTTAATTCTTTTAAGATTTCTTTACATTTTTCTATATTTTCAACATTTTCATAATGATCTATACGCCATTCTACTAAATCTAATTTTATTTCTTTTAAATTTTTTGCTTCTTCTAAAATCTCCTCATTTGTCTTACCTACTAAAGGTACACATATTTTAGGGATTCCTTCTCCTAGTTTTAAATTTCTTACTTTAACTACATTCTTCATTTTTTTATTCCTCCTGCAAAAGAATCACCATTCTTTTGACTGTTATATTTTTCACATTCTATAGCAAAAATCCTTAATTTCCTACGCAATTTTATTATAATTGCATCAATTATTTAATACTAATACTTTTTTTTATCATAATTGATAGATATATTTTATCAATTGTGATAAAATGTTAGAAATTAAGGAGGATTTCTTTTATGACATTAAATCAATTATATTATTTTAAAACAATTGCTAATCTACAACATTTTAGATTGGCTGCCGAAAAGCTAAATATATCACAACCTAGCCTTAGCTATTCAATGTCGACTTTGGAAAAGGAATTAGGAACTACCTTATTCGAAAAGAATGGTCGTAATATTTCGTTAACTAAATACGGAAAAGTATATTTAAAATACGTAGAAAAAGCTTTATCTATTTTAGAAGAAGGCACAGAAAAGGTAAGTAAATTAACTAATAGTACAACTGGTAACATTGATATTGCTTATGTGTTTCCTTTATCACCCAAATACATCCCAAAAGTTGTTCGAAACTTTCTTGATACAGAAACTAATAAAAATATCACTTTTACTTTTAAACAAGAACTTACAGGTGAAATCATTGAAGGATTAAAAACAGATAAATATGATGTAGGTTTCTGTTCCTTTGTAGAAGATGAGCCACAAATAGAATTCACTCAAATTCTCAACCAAGAATTAATAGTAATAGCTAACCCTAATCACCCAATTGCTAAACTTAATTCTATAAATCTTGAAAAACTTAAAGATTATCCTATAGTAGCTTATTTTAAAGATTCAGGTTTAGGCAAATTAACCTCAAAGATATTTAAAGACCTAAATATATCTCCACAAATAATATTTGAAGGAGAGAACGAACTTTCTATTGCTGGATTAGTAGAACAAAACTTTGGAGTAGCTATTGTCGCTAAAACTTCTCAATTATCTTCTTTTAACTTAAAAGAAATTGAAATTAAAGATTTAAAGTATAGTAGATATATATATATGGCTCATAAAAAGAACCACTACCTCTCTCCTGCTGTTATAAAATTTATTAATTATATTAAAAATTTAAATTATTATAATAGATAATCACAAGCTCTCCTTGTTATGTTAATAACTTGACAATGTTTTATTTCTAAGATAATATTGTCATACAAAACTGTTGATAAGGAGAGTTTTTTACAATGTTATTTAACAAAAGAAAAGATAATACCACTAACTTAGCGAAAAAAATGCTTATCTCATTATTTTTAGGCTTAATTGCTGGGGCAATAATTATATTTATACGAGAATATTTAAATTCATCTGGAAATTCTAATACATGGGCATTAATTAATAATATATTTTTTCAGGATATTACCACGGAAGAAGGAAGACATTCACTTGGTCTTTTTTATATTATAGGACAATTATTTATTAATTCTCTTCAATTAATAATAGTTCCTATGATTTTTTCTTCTATAGCTCTTGCTATGTGTAATATTAATGATACAAAAACCTTAGGTAGAATTTCTTATAAAACCTTACTAGGATTTCTTACCACATCTCTCTTTGCTTTAATTGTAGCAGGTATCTTTGCATATATATCTCATAAGGGTAACTTTTTTGCAGTAGAAATTAGTAGTATAGACCTTAAAGAAACTTCCTCTTCTAGCAATCCTCTATTAGTTTTAATAGATACAATTCCAAATAATATTTTTTCAGTATTTTCTACTAATTCAAGAGTTCTATCAATAGTATTTTTAGCCATTGTTACAGGACTTTGTATAAATAAATTAGATACAAAAATATTAATAATCAAGGATTTACTTACTGATATAAACAATATAATAACTGTATTTTTAACATTTATTATTAACAGAATATCTCCATTTGCTATATTTGCACTTATTTTAAGAACTTTTGCTGTATACGGTGTTGAACATTTAAAATCAGCATTAACTTATATGTTAGTAGTTTCTTTAGCATCAATATTATTTTTAGTAGTGGGATATCCTCTATTTATATATATAAACACTGGATTAAATCCAATTATCTTTATGAAAAAAATAAATAAAGTCGCTCTTTTAGGATTTTCAGCTGCCACTTCTGCTGCTGCTTTATCTTTAAATACCAAAACTACTGTAGAAGAGCTAGGTGTTAGTAAAGAGATTGCTTCTTTTACTTTACCTTTAGGTATGACAATTAATATGAATGGTACTGCTATAATGCAAGTTATTGCTGCTGTATTTATTTCTTCTAGTTCGGGATACGATATAAGTATTGCTAATATAATTACTATTGCACTACTAGCTCTTATATCTTCAATAGGAACACCTGCTGCTCCAGGCTCTTCTTCTATAATTTTATTTTCAATTTTAACTGGTATGGGATATACTAATAGTGCTACTGTTATGGCTTATTCTCTTATCTTAGCAATTAACAGACCTATTGATATGTTAATTACAGCTTTAAATGTTGTAGGAGATGCTGCAACTGCTGTAGTAGTAGCTAAATCAGAGAATGTTTTAAGCGAAGATATATATTATTCTTAATAATATATAATAAAGAAATATTAAAAGTAATATAAAAAAATATTCATACTAAATTAATTTTTATTATGAATATTTTTTATTTTTTATTAAATATTATTTAATAAAATTAACATTTCGCTAGACTTTTCTGTATTTTCCTGTATAATTATAAAATATAAAATCAAGAGATGAAAGGATGAGAGTTTATGGCTCTAATTGGAATTTTAATAATAATAATTGGGTTTGCTCTACAGCTTGATACTATTGCAGTTGTTGTTTCAGCTGGTATAATTACTGGTTTAGTGGCTGATATGAGTATAAACGAAATACTTACAACTTTAGGAACAACATTTATAAACAATAGAACTATGGTTTTATTTACATTAACATTACCTGTAATTGGTTTATGTGAAAGATATGGATTAAAAGCCAAAGCAACTATGCTTATTGAAAAGGTAAAAGGTATATCTACTGGTAGATTTTTAAGTGGATATACATTAATAAGAGAACTTGCTATATCTATGGGAGTTACACTTGGTGGACATCCTCAATTTGTAAGACCTCTTATAAGCCCAATGTCACTTAGTGCCTCAGAAGCTAAATACGGTAAGTTAGACGAAAATGATGAAGATTTAATTAAAGGATATGCGGCTGCATCTGATAACATTGGTAACTTCTTTGGACAAAATGTATTTATAGCTAATTCAGGTGTATTATTAATAGTTGGTACATTGTCAACTGCCGGATATGATATAGATAACTTAGCAATAGCCAAAGCATCTATCCCTATTGCTATAATAGCCTTCTTATTATGGATTTTACAAAACTACTTATTAGATATAAGACTTAAAAGAAAATATTCAAATAAGAATAAGTAATATTAAGGAGGGCAAACTTTATGGATATAACACAAATTTCTAATATATTGCTAGAAGTATTCTTTATTATGGTAGGTTTATTCATGGCAATAACTATGATTTTCACCTTAAAAGATACAGAACATAAAACTAAGATAGGTACAACTTTATTTTGGGGAATATTAGCTATCATATTTATATTCGGTAACTTTATACCAGGTAACATCGTTGGTATATTACTTATAGTAATTGCATTACTTTCTGCATTTAAACAAGTTAATATAGGAACTTTAAAGCAATTAGATGATACATTTTCAAAATTACAAGCTGAAAAATTAGGTTTAAAAATCTTTATACCTTCTTTAGCTATAGCATTAATTGCTTTATTAATTGCTCAATACACTGACTTATCTAGCACAGTAGCTATAGGTATTGCTTCAGTGCTAGCTTTAGTACTGACATTTATTATTACAAAATCTACTGCTGTAGAATTTATTGAAGATAGTAATAGAATGTTCCAATCAGTAGGTAAATTTGCTATTTTACCACAATTATTAGCTTCATTAGGTGCTTTATTCACAGCTGCTGGAGTTGGTGATATAATATCTAACTTAATTTCTAATGTAATACCTGAAGGAAATAAGTTCTTAGGTGTAGTAGCTTACTGTATTGGTATGGCTCTATTTACAGCAATCATGGGTAATGCTTTTGCTGCCTTCTCAGTAATCACAGTTGGTATAGGTATACCATTTGTAATTATGCAAGGTGGAGATCCTGTTATTGCTTCTACTTTGGCAATGACTGCTGGATTCTGCGGAACATTAATAACTCCTATGGCTGCTAATTTTAACATGCTACCAGCTGCATTATTACAAACTAAAGATAAAAGTGCAGTAATAAAAGTACAAGCACCATTTGCAGGAATACTATTATTAACACACATAGTTTTAATGTACTTCTTAGCATTCTAATAAAATTAATAATTTAATGTTAAAATAATAATGACTTATACAAGTGAACCTAGAACTTATTTAAATAGGTTCACTTAATTTATAAATAAAAGAGAGGAAATTTTTTATGAAAGTTTTAATAACAGGTTTCGATCCATTTGGAGGAGAAAATATAAATCCAGCTTTAGAAGCTGTAAAAATGTTACCAGATACTATATCTGGAGCTGAAGTAATTAAGTTAGAAATCCCAACAGTATTCAGAAAATCTTTAGAGAAGATAGAAGAAAATATAATTAAACATAATCCTGATATAGTTATCTCTGTTGGCCAAGCAGGTGGAAGATATGATATTACTCCAGAAAGAATTGCAATAAATATTGATGATGCTAGAATTCCTGATAATGAAAAAAATCAACCTCTTGATGTATCAATATTCGAAGATGGACAAAATGCATACTTCTCAAATCTTCCAATAAAAGCTATGGTTAACGAAGTTAGATCTGCTTCCTTGCCAGCATCTGTTTCCAATACAGCTGGAACATTTGTATGTAATCACGTTATGTACGGAATACTATATATGATAGACAAAAAGTATCCAAACATAAAGGGCGGATTTATTCATGTTCCTTATATCCCTTCACAAGTAGTAACAAAGCCTAATATGCCTTCAATGTCACTTGAAAACATAGCAAAGGCATTAGAATTATGTATTAAAGCAGCAGTAGAAAATAAAGAAGATATAAAAACAGTCGGAGGTACTATCTGCTAATGAAAAACAACATTAACATCTTTGTTTATGGAAGTTTAAGAAAAGGATTTTTTAATTACGAAAAATATTTAGAAGGAAAGGTAGCTAAAATAAAACCTGCTATATTAAAGAATATGGACCTATACCATATGCCTTATAAAGGTTATCCAGCTATACTTCCTGGAACATCTGAGGTTTTAGGCGAAATAATAGTTGTTAATGATTATGAAAACACTATTCCACCTATAGATAAAATGGAAGGATTTATTGGAGAAGATAATCCCAATAATGAATATCATAAAAAACTTTTAGAAGTTGAATTATTAAATACAGGGGAAAAAGAAAAATGTTATGTTTATTTCTATAATAAAGACATAGATAATCTTTTCAATGATAAAGCTATACATATTCCAGATGGAAATTGGGCAAAATATATGCTTAATTCAAAATAAAATTAAAGGAACAGGAATTATTTTTTATCCTGTTCCTTCTCTTTTCTATAAATATTTAATTAATCCTAGAACATTCCATCAAAGAAGCTTACTTGATCACTTTCTGATAAACCGTCTAAACATCCAAACTTTTTCAAAAGATCAACTGCTGCATTACCAATCTTAGCTCTCTTCTTTAAATTATCTATTGAAATTATAGGTGTATCTTCGTGTACAGCATTATATATTGACTCTGCTGCAACATTCCCCATACCTGATATACTATTTAAAGGTGGTCTTAGTCCTTCCTCTTCTAGCTTAAACTTTGTTGCATCTGATTCATATAAATCTATTGGTAAAAACTTAATACCTCTTTCATACATCTCTAAAACTATCTCTAGATCATCATACATATCTTTATCCTTTGGAGCTGCATCATTACCTTGCATATTTATTTCTTTCATTTTTTCTCTAACTTTTTGCGGCCCAAAAATCATAAATTCTGCATCAAAAGCTTTTGCTCTTATAGTGAAATATGCAGTATAATAAGCTTTTGGTATATGAACTTTAAACCATGCAATTCTAAATGCCATCATTACATAAGCAGCAGCATGTTCTTTAGGGAACATGTACTTGATTTTTTTACAAGAGTCTATATACCATTCTGGTACATCATTGTCTCTCATTAATTTTTCATACTCTGCCCATTTTTCTGGATCTTTTAAAGCTTTACCCTTACGAACTGTTTCCATTATCTTGAAAGAAGTATCTTTAGGTAAACCTTGCTTAATTAGATAAACCATAATATCATCTCTACAACATACCGCATCACTAATACTAGTAATTGTTCCAGCATCAATTAAATCTTTAGCATTTCCAAGCCAAACATCAGTACCATGAGATAATCCTGATATACATAATAAATCCGAAAAACTTGTAGGCATTGTATCTAATAACATCCCTCTAACAAACTTAGTACCAAACTCAGGTATTCCAAAAGTTCCAACCTTAGAATTTATTTGTTCTGGTGTTACTCCAAGAGCCTTTGTAGATGAAAATAAAGACATAGTTTCCTTATCATCTAAAGGTATAGTTTGAGGATCCACCCCTGTAATATCTTGAAGCATCCTTATTACAGTAGGATCATCATGACCAAGTATATCTAACTTTAATAAATTTTGATCAATTGAGTGATAATCAAAATGAGTGGTTATAATATCTGAATTTGGATCATCTGCTGGGTGTTGAACTGGACAGAACTCAAAAATTTCTCTACCCTTTGGTACTACTATTATACCTCCTGGATGCTGTCCAGTAGTTCTTTTAATTCCTGTACATCCTTTTGAAATTCTCATAATTTCAGCTTTATTAACACTTTTTCCTCTTTCATCAAAGTATTTTTTTACATATCCAAAAGCTGTCTTTTCTGCAATTGTACCTATAGTTCCTGCCTTAAATGTTGTTCCTTTACCAAATATAACTTCTGTATATCTATGTGCTTTCCCTTGATATTCCCCAGAGAAATTTAAATCTATATCTGGTTCCTTATCACCATTAAATCCAAGGAAAGTTTCAAAGGGTATATCCATACCATCCTTACTCATATTTTCTCCGCATACAGGACAAGCCTTATCAGGTAAGTCAAAACCATTTTTAGCACCATAATCATTAAAATCAGAATGCTTACATTTTGGACACCTATAATGGGGAGGTAAAGCATTAACTTCTGTTATACCTGTCATGTATGCTACTACTGACGATCCAACAGATCCTCTTGAACCAACTAAATATCCATCTTCATTTGACTTCCACACTAGCTTTTGAGCGATGATATACATAACGGAGAACCCATTTTTAATAATGGAATCTAATTCCCTATCAAGTCTCTCTTGAACTATTTCTGGCAAATTATCGCCATATAATTCATGAGCTTTTCCATAAGCAATATCTTTAATGGTTTGCTCACATCCTTCTATGTGAGGTGGACATTTTTCTGGAGAAATAGGACTTATTTGCTCACACATATCTGAAATTTTATTAGTATTTGTTACAACTACTTCATATGCCCTCTCTCTTCCTAGATATGAAAACTCTTCAAGCATCTCTTCTGTTGTTCTTAGATATAATGGTGCTTGATCATCTGCATCTTTAAATCCTTGTCCCGCTTCTAATATACGTCTATATATTTCATCTTCTGGATCCATAAAATGTACATCCCCTGTTGCTACTACAAGTTTACCTAGCTTATCTCCAAGACGTATTATCTTCTTATTTATTTCCTTTATATATTCAATATCCGGAACTTGGCCGTTTCTTACTAGATATTCATTATTTCCAAGAGGTTGAATTTCTAAATAATCATAATCTTTTGCTATATTTTCAATCTCTTCTTCAGATTTTCCAAGTAAAATTGCTTGGAACAACTCACCTTCACTACATGCACTTCCTAATATCAATCCTTCTGAATATTTCTTATACATGCTCTTTAATATACGAGGTTTCTTATAAAAATAATCTAAATGTGAATATGAAACTAGCTTATATAAATTCTTTAATCCCACATAATTTTTTGCAAGGATTATAGCATGATGTGTTTTTACCTTCTTATAGGCAACCTTTTTAGCTTCTTCATCTGAAGCATATTCTTCTATATCCTTAAGAGTTTTAGCACCTCTTTCCTTTAACTTATCAAGCATTATATTAAATACTTTAACAGTTGTATCAACATCATCTAAAGCTCTATGTGCCACATCTACTCTTATACCTAAACTCTTAGCAATTCTTCCAAGTTTATAAGTTTTAAAATCAGGAAATAATTCCTGTGCCAAAGTTAAAGTATCTAAATAAGTAAAGTCAAATTCATACCCTAACTCTCTAGCATTATGTTGTAAGAAATTTATATCAAAAGCTGCATTATGAGCTACAAGTACTGTACCCTTTATAAATTCAAGCATCTTAGGAAATACATCATCTATTATATCTGCATCCTTAACCATATCATCTGTTATATTAGTAACTTCTACAACTCTTAAAGGAATAGGTTTTTCTGGATTAACAAATGTGCTAAAAGTATCTATTACTTTTCCATCTTTAATTTTCATTATTCCTATTTCAGTTATTTTTTCAATCTCTGGTGAAAAACCTGTAGTTTCTAAATCAAGCACACAATAAGTAGTATCTATATCCTGTCCCTTATCGTTAGTTACAGCTGGTTTTTTATCAGGTGCTAAATAAGCTTCCACACCATAAATAACCTTCATATCTTTGTTATCTCTTCCCAAAAGTTTATGAGCTTCTGGAAAGGCTTGAACTACACCATGATCTGTAATAGCTATAGATTTCATTCCCCAGCTCATTGCTCTCTTAATTAAATCTGCTGCACTTGTCATAGCATCCATTTGGCTCATCTTTGTATGCATATGTAATTCAACTCTCTTTTCTTCTGAAGAGTCAAATCTTACACTTTTTGCAAGCCCCTTAGTTTCTACTATAACATTTGCTATAACCTCTACTTCATTAGAAAATTTACTATAACCTGCATTTCCTAAAAGCTTCACCCCTCTAGCTTTTTTTAGTTTTGAGAACACTTCTTCAAATTCTTCTCCCTTAACAAAGCTCTTACAAGTCATAGAACTTGATCCATCATATAAATCAAATGAAATCAATACTTTTCCACTTCTTAATTCTCTTGTTTCTATATTTGATATTTCACCCGATATAGCTACTCTTCCCTCATCTGGTGTAATATCTGTTATTTTAATAATTTGTTCATTAATATTTGAACTTCTACCTAGAATTAAGAAAGGATTATTCTTTTTCTTGCTGCCCTTTTCATGCTTTTCTTCTTCTACTTTATTTTCTTGTTTAGGTTCATCTGGAGTCATTTCTAATGTTTTACCTCTTGCTGCTGCAACTTCTTGTAATTGTTTTTGTATAATAAGCATTTCTTTTCTACTTTTATCCTTATCATACATAATTAATTCTTCTGCAGTTACATCATCCATAAAATTTATATGATAAAATCTTCCATATGAACTTTTTATTATACTTTGAATCTCTTTATCGTACTTTAGTTGCTTTAAAATAAAAGAAACTACAATCTTAAATTTGAAGTTAATTTCTTTTTCTGCTATTTCAAGCTTACAATTATTTATAGCAGCTTGTAAAAGAGGATGTTTTTGGGCATATAACACTATCACATCCTTAATCTCTTCTTCAAGAGGTTTCCTAACAACATTTTCACCATATTCTATAGTTATCATGGAATCATTTAGTAAAAATCTTTGCTTTATAAAATTATTAAGGCCTTCTATTTCACTTATTTCAATATATCTATCTGAAGTAAGTTCTAATTCAAGTACCTTTGTTTTTTTTCTTAGTATTGCATTTGCCACATATGCTTTACTTATATTTTTTCCTGCTAGATAATCTGAAAAAACTTCATTTACTCTTTTCATTGTACTTTCAACCTTTCTTAAAAGATTTTTAGTATCTGTTATAAAGACCAAATTAATATATGCATTTTTACTGCATCTATTATATTAACATTTTTAAATATAGCTTTCTATATGTTTATATTTTCCAAAATAAAAAAGTGGCTTCGCCACGCTTTTATTACTTTAAAGCACATTTTTAATAGCAATTATATTTTTTTAATTTAACACATCTTGACTGAAGTCACTTTTTTTAGCCTGTCAAAAGGTTCTAAAAGAAAAATAATTCATTATAAAAATGCCATTTAATTATTTTTCTTTTTGGTTCTTTTGCGGCACTATAATTATTTTTAACGTATTTGCCATCTTACATAACTGAAAGCCTGTAATATTCAGTATTCACTATCAAAAAAAATTTATAAATTTCTTTACGTTAAAAAAGATAAAGATACTGCTTTATAATCTGACAGTATCTTTATCTAGTCTATTACGCCTAAAAACAAAGACCTTACTTAATAAAAAGAAAATAACCCACAAACTCTTTTTATTAAATAAGGTCTAACCCAGTCGAATCAGTAACGATCACAAGTTCATATAAGTACTACACTTTAATATATTTTATTAAAATATAACAATAATAAAACTTATATCTTCACTATTTATTTTAATGTATATTTAACCTTTTTTCAAAACATAACCAAGTATAAATTTTATCATTTTACGACATACTGCAATCTATTTTCTTATCAATACATAAGAAGATATAGGAGCAACTTTAACTTCATCTTTATCTATAGATTCTATTTCTTCAACACCTGCTTTATTACCATCCACAACCAAACTCCATTTATTGTTAAATAAATTAACATTTACATACTCTTTAGTAGGATTATAGATTACAACAATATTATCATCTATAGAAAATCCTACTACATTACTTGGAAGATTTTTTAGGAAATTAATTCTTTGTTTAATATCATTTGAATTATCAATTCTAAATTCCTTATATTTCTTTCTTAAAGCAATAAGTCCTTTATAATATTCAAAAACATCTTTATATTTTTCTTTTCTATTCCAATAAATCTTATTTACAACATCAAGCGAATTATAGCTATTTTCTATTAACTTTCCATTTAAATCTTTTTTTGTTCTTAAAAATTCTTCACCTGAATGTAAAAAACTTATTCCCTGAGATAATAATACTATTGAAGCTGCCAAGTTATTCATTTTAATTAAATCTTCTTCACTATCTTCATCATCCTTAGCTAAATTTATTTTATCCCACAAAGTATAATTATCATGAGCAGATTCATAAATAACAGCTTGATATGGCTCATCAGCCCATGCCTTTCCAGAATAAATTACTTTACTATAATCCACCTCAGGATGATTAGTAAATGCTACTATTCCAGCTTTTATGCTTTCTTCAAGATTAGTTTTTCCATTAATAAAACCTTTAGACTTTTCTTCAAATACATTTCCCTTTAAAGCATCTCTAATATCATCACTAAAACAAGCTATCTGTTTTCTTTCAAACTTAAAAGTATTTGCTTTAAAGGCAGCCTTTTCAGGATCTAATAAAGATGTTCCCCCATTCCAACCTTCACCATACATAATTAATGATTTATCTATTTTGTCAAGTTCTTTTCTTATCATAAGCATTGTATCAATATCATGAACTGCCATTAAATCAAATCTAAAACCATCTATATGATACTCTTTTGCAAAGTATACTACAGAATCAACAATAAGTCTTCTTACCATATTTCTTTCTGAAGCAGTCTCATTTCCGCAACCTGATCCATTAGAGAAACTTCCATCTTCATATGTTCTATAATAATAATTAGGTACAGCTAAATTAAATAATGAATCTTTGTACCTAAAAGTATGATTATAAACCATGTCCATTACTACTCTTATTCCTGCTTCATGTAGTTTTAACACCATTTCTTTAAACTCTCTAATTCTAGTTTTTCCATCATAAGCATTAGTAGAATAAGAACCTTCTGGTACATTATAATTTTGAGGATCATATCCCCAATTATATTGATTTTCTAATTCCTTACTTTCATCTATAGTTTCATAATCAAAGGAAGGCAATAAATGTACATGAGTTATTCCAAGTTCCTTCAAATGCTCTATTGGCTTTCCTTCAACTACACCTAAAAATTTACCTCTGTATTCCTCACTTACACCTGAATTTTCATCTATAGAAAAATCTCTTACATGCATTTCATATAATATAGAATCTGTTATCTTATCTAAATATGGCTTTTTATCTTTATTCCATCCATTTGGATTAGTAGAATTTAAATCCACTACCATAGCTCTAGTTCCATTTACAGATACAGCCTTTGCATAAGGATCAACTATTTTATCTTTACCATTAATAATGTAATTATAGAACTTTCCATCTAAATCTCCTTCTATTTCTACTATCCACTGGCCTTTTTCTCCTCTTACCATATTATAAACTCTATCTTCTAAAAGCAATTCAACTTTATCTGCAACTGGTGTCCATAAAATAAATCTTGTACTATTCTTTGTATATATTGATCCTAAATCTCCATCATATTTATACTTTTCATCAAATTCCTTTGTTATCAAAAAACCCCCTCCTAAAAAATAAGTATCATCTTAATTATAAAGATAATACTTAATTTCTCATATTGACTAAATATACAATTTTAACATCTATCTCTTAACTCATTAAGTTCTTTTATTACACTTAACCCCATTGGAAGAGCTAGTAAAAATGCTAGTATATCGCCTACCATTTGACTTATCTCTACTCCAAATAACCCAAGTAGTCTAGGTAATATTAATATTGCAGGAATAAAGAACAACCCCTGTCTTGCCATAGCTAAAATAGATGCTTTAAATGATTTTCCTATTGTTTGTAAAAGCATATTACACATTATTATCCATGATGATAATGGAAAAGATACACATTGATATCTAAGAGCCTCTGTACCTATCCTTATTACATCTAAATCATCTTTTCTAAATATAGCTATTATGTATGGCGCAAAAATAAAAGTTATTACATCTATTACTAATAATAAAACTATTGCAGTTTTAACACAAAACCAAAAGGCATCTAAAACTCTTTCATACTTTTTAGCTCCATAATTAAATCCACACACTGGTTGGAATCCTTGTCCAAAACCTATTAAAGTAGATAATAAAAATTGAAATACACGAGTTACAATAGACATAGCAGCAATAGCTGCATCTCCATAAGGACCTGCGCTTAAATTTAAAAATATTGTAGCTAAACTAGCTAATCCTTGTCTATAGAAAGATGGCAACCCACCTTTTAAAATTTCTTTATAAATAGCCCATTTAGGAGTAAAGTTTTTTAACTTTATTTTTATGTTTCCTCCAACACCACAATTATGAAACAAAATACAAAAGCTAACTAATTGACTTATTATTGTAGCAAGAGCAGCACCTGATATCCCAAGATCAAATATAAAAATAAATATAGGATCTAAAATAATATTTAATATTCCTCCTGATCCAATTCCTAACATTGCATAAAAGGCGCTCCCTTGAAATCTCAGTATATTATTCATAACAAAGCAAGTCACCATATAGGGAGCTCCCATCAAAATTATACTTACATAACTTTTAGCATAAGGATATATAGTTTCTGTAGCACCTAAAAAATATATTAATTCATCTACAAAAGTTAACCCTATAATTGAAATTATTAATCCTATAATAATAGCTGTCACAAAACCTGTAGCTGCCACTTTAGAAGCATATTCTCTATTTTTACTTCCTAAAAGTCTTGATATATAATTTCCTGAACCCATACCACAAGTAAAACCAATAGCTTGTATTATTGCCATAAGAGAAAAAGATATTCCTACTGCTGCTGTAGCACTAGTACCTATATGTCCAACAAAAAAAGTATCTGCAATATTATAAATAGACGTTATAAGCATACTTATAATTGTAGGAACCGCTAAAGTACATATTAATTTTTTTACTGGTGTTTCTGTCATTTGTTTAAACTTTTCATCTGCTGTTATTTCTTTTTTCACTTCACCACTACCTTATCATCTATTAGTTTTCATAAAAATAAGGAAATAATTCTTTTGCTATTAACATTTGCAAAATTATATTTCCTTCTCTTTGTTAGAAAAATACGCTTAATAACACTAGGTATATTTTCCTTTATATACAATTATTATCTCTCAAATATTCTTTTATCTCAACTAAATTTTTAAAAGTTTTAGTACTTAAAGTTTTTATTTCATCATCTGCTTTTTTTAGGTCCTCAACATGAAATCCCTTCATACCGCCTTTATTAGCTCCTTTAATTCCTGCCAAAGAATCTTCTATAACAACACAATTTTCTGGATTTACATCAAGTTTTTTTGCTGCCTTTAAAAATATTTCTGGATCTGGTTTTGAATTAACTACATCATCACCACAAACTATAGCATTAAACATATTATTCATATTGTTAGCTTGGATTTGTTTAGTTACCCTATCTCTTTTAGCAGAGGTAGCTAAAGCTATTTTGTAGCCTTCTTCCTTTAAATAACATAATATATCAATTGCACCTAACTTTAATGGAACTTCATTATTATCTATAGCTTTAAATAACAATTCATCTTTTTTTACATACATCTCTTCTATGGGTATATTATCTCCAAAAGTTTTCTTAAATACTTCTTTTACATTCTTTCTCCCAGTCCCCATTAAAGGTATATACATTTCTTTGGTCATAGTATAACCATACTCTTTAAAAACTTTAATCCAAGATTCTAAATAAACTCTTTCTGTATCAAATAATACTCCATCCATATCAAAAATAACTGCTTTTATATTATTCATATTTCCTCCATATAAAAATGCATACCATAATTACAGTACGCATTTATTTAAATATTTATTTAATTATAATTTTACTACATTTTCCTCTTCTAAGTTTGCATTCAGAATAAATATTTTTAATATTTTTGGCCACTTCTACTGAAAATCTATTAAATATAGGAATATACTGTTCTCTTTCAGTATCCTTCATTTCAAATTTGCATCCATACTCTATATAGCCTGTCTTTAATTCATTTTTCCAAACTATAGATGCTGGCAATAAATATTCAGTATCATAAATTGAAAATTTAATTCCAAAAGTTACTGTATCATTCATAGGTATATTTAACTTAGATTTAAATCTTACTCCCCCTACACCTATATCTTCAATACAAATTGGTGAAAATCCCTTCGTTACCTCTTTTGCATTAATAGTTAAAATCGTTAATTCTGCACACATAGGTGCTAATAATTTAATTCTATAGAAGTTCCTTCTATTTTCGATATTTTGTTCCCCTACCAATATTATTCAACCACTTTCATTAATTTCTTTTATTTTTAAATGTATCTAATAAAGTATAACTTAATTATACAATATTTTTGTAAGAAAATAACATTTTTTATTTCATTTTTTAAGTATATGGATATTTTTTATTATATCTCATTTTTATAATTAATTCATCCCAACATTATACTTTTAATATAATTTTCGTAATATTTCATAAAAAACGTTTTCATTTTTTGTTATAATTAAATTTCCTTTGTTATTACTATTAAGAAAAAACAATTTTTTAGTTAACCTATATAGCATCATATTATACTACTTTTTCACTTTATCTTAGGAATGTATAAAAAAAGTGAAACCTTTATAAGTTTGATCTCACTTTTCTATATATTATCCTATTACTGAAAGTAATAATTCTCTAAGAATTTTACATGCTATAGCTGTTGAAGCTCCGCTTTGATCATATATAGGACTTAATTCAACTATATCAAAACCAACTACATTTAATTTCCCTACTTTAATAATAGCTTGAAGCAATTCTATAAAACTTACTCCTCCTGCTTCTGGAGTTCCTGTTCCACAAAATTCTGAAGGATCTAAAACATCTAAATCTATAGAAAAATAAACTGGCTTTCCTTCTAAAGATTTTATAGTTTCTTCTAATCCGTTAAAATTAAATTTATTTAGATTAGTATGTTTCTTTGCCCAATAAAATTCTTTTCTTTCTCCAGAACGAATACCAAATTGATGTATTTTATTATCACCAACTATATCATATACTCTTCTCATTACTGTAGCATGAGATAGTTTTTCTCCTAAGTATTCTTCTCTTAAATCTGTATGAGCATCAAAATGTATAATATTTAAATCAGGATATTTTTTAACTGCTGCTCTTACTGTTCCTAATGTAACTAAATGCTCTCCACCTATCATAGCAGGTATCTTTTCATCATTAAATATAGTATCAGCTTGAGTCTCAATATCTTTTAGGACTCTTTCAGTATTACCAAAACATAATTCTAAATCTCCCATATCAAATATTTTATATTCTTCTAAATCCTTGTCTTGATATGGGCTATAAGTTTCTATTCCAAATGACTCACTTCTAATAGCCTTACTTCCAAATCTAGTTCCTGGTCTATATGATGTAGTACCATCAAAAGGTGCACCAAATAATACTATCTTTGACTCTTCATAATTGCTTTCACATCCAATAAATACGTCTATACTATTGTTCATCATCAATCACCATCATCTCATTAACATAATTAGGTAGAGCAAATGCTCCCTTGTGTAATCTTGTATTATAGTATCTAGTTTTTAAATTAAGATTATTCCATTTCTCCTCATTTAAATCTTCTACTGGATTAAACTTTTTTGATGCAAATCCAAAAAGCCAATGACCTGATGGATAAGTTGGAATATGTGCTTGATATATTTCACATATAGGAAAAATTTCTTGAATTCTTTTATGAGCCCTCTTCATAGATTTAGCATAATCACTATAGTAATCACTTTCATGTTGATTTACTAAAATACCATCTTCAGTTAATGCTTTATAACAATTTCCATAAAACTCCTTAGTAAATAATCCTTCACCTGGTCCAAATGGATCTGTTGAATCAACTATAATCAAGTCATATTCATTTTCCTTTGTTCTAACAAACTTTAAACCATCCTGATAGAATATTTTTACTCTACTATCAGAAAGAGAACAAGATGTTTTAGGAATATACTCTTTGCAAGCTTTTACTACCTCTTCATCAATTTCTACCATATGAATTTCTTCAATTGATTTATATCTAGTTAATTCACGGACGCAGCCTCCATCGCCACCTCCTATAACTAGAACTTTCTTTATATTAGGATTAACAGCCATTGGAACATGAGTTATCATTTCATGATAGATAAATTCATCTTTTTCAGTAACCATTATTAATCCATCTAAAGTTAATACTCTTCCAAACTCTTTACTTTCAAGTATATCTATTCTTTGAAATTTACTTTCCTTAGTATAAATTTGTTTATTTACCTTTATAGAAAAACGAACATCTTTTGAATGTTCTTCAGTATACCATAAATCCATAGCTTCTATTCCTCCACAACATTAATAAACTCTATTTTTTCATCTTCTGTTCCTGTAAGAGAACATCCTTTTACCTTAGCATAATCTATATATTCTAAAATTTCCTTTGTTATTCTCTCTCCAGGAGCAAGTATTGGAATTCCTGGAGGATAGCACATAACAAATTCACTACATATCTTTCCTTCACTTTCTTCTAAGGGTAAAGACTTCTTGTTACTATAGAAAGCTTCTTGTGGTGTTAAAACTACCTCTGGATTTATATATTCATGATCTAACATTCCTGAACCATCCTTAGCATACAAACGCTTAACATCATATAAAGAAGATACTAATCTTTCTATAGCTAAATCTTCATCACCTACAGAAATTATGGCAAGTACATTTCCTAAATCACCAAACTCTATTTGAATTTCATAATCATCTCTTAAAATTGAATATACCTCAATACCTGCAAGTCCTATTCCTAAGGTGCAAATAGATAACTTAGTTACATCAAAATCATACACTGCATCTTTATCTATAAGTTCCTTTGAATAAGCATAATATCCACCAAGCTTATTTATTTCTTCCCTTGCATACTCTGCAAGTTCAATTATTCTATCTACTATTTTATCTCCATTTAGAGCTAAATTTCTTCTTGATACATCTAATGAAGAAAGTAAAAGATAAGATGCACTAGTAGTTTGAGTTAAATTAATTATTTGATGAACATATCCTTTATTAATATCATTATTTATTAATAATAAAGAACTTTGAGTTAATGACCCACCTGTTTTGTGCATACTTACTGCTGCCATATCTGCACCAGCTTCCATAGCTGACATAGGTAGCTTATCACTAAAATAAAAGTGTGTTCCATGAGCCTCATCTACTAAAACCTTCATTCCATACTTATGAGCAAGCTCTGTTATAGCTTTTAAGTTTGAACATATTCCATAGTAAGTTGGGTTATTTATTAAGACAGCTTTTGCATCTCTATTTTCTAATATAGCTTTTTCTACATCTTTAACTGACATTCCTAAAGGAATACCAATATCTTTATTAGTTCCAGGGTTTACATATACAGGTATAGCTCCACTTAAAATCAATGCATTTATAGCACTTCTATGTACATTTCTTGGCATTATTATTTTTTCACCTTTTTTACAAGCACTCATTACCATTACTTGAACAGCAGAAGTAGTACCATTCACCATAAAAAAAGCATGTTTTGCCCCAAAAGCTTTTGCTGCTAGTTCTTCAGCATCTTTTATTACTGATACAGGATGACATAAATTATCTAAAGGCTTCATAGAATTTACATCTACAGTTAAGCATTTTTCCCCTAAAAAATCTGTAAGTTCTGGATTTCCCTTTCCTCTTTTATGCCCTGGTACATCAAAAGGAAGCACCCTCATAGACTTATACTTATTTAAAGCCTCTAATATAGGTGCATCCTCATTTTTCAAACTTTTCATCTTAAGCCTCCTTTAGATTAATAAATATTTCTCCCGCTAAATATCTCTATCATTTCTCTTCTTAAATTAGTAGATATTTTTAGCCTTGTTTTTGGGTTAATTTCATAAACATCCGTATTAAACAAATAATTTTGTAAATCTATCTCTTTAATAAGCATCTTTGTATGAAAAATATTAGCTTCATATACATTTATATCTACAGCATCATACTTTTTTAATGTTTCTTCAGATATATAATCTTGAATAGAAGTTATTTTATGATCAATAAAAAGCTTATGTCCATCAATACTTCTTGTGAATCCTCTCACTCTATAGTCAATAGTTATAATATCTGAATCAAAACTTCCAATTAAATAATCTAATACATTTAAAGGAGATATTTCACCACAAGTAGCTACATCTATATCAACTCTAAAAGTAGCTATAGAATTATCTGGATGATACTCAGGATAAGTATGTACTGTAACATGACTCTTATCTAAATGTCCCACTACTGAATCTCTTGTTGCTACAATTTTAGCTTCTGCCCCTAAACCATTTTCATCTGATTCTGTATACTTTCCAAGGTTACATGATTTATCTATAAATTTTGCTGGCAATGCCTTTTCTGTTATCAAAAGAGTTACACTTGCACCTTGAGGATCATAGTCTTGTTTTGAAATATTAAGAACATGAGCCCCTACCATTTCTGTAACCTTACATAATATTTTTGTTAATCTATCTGAATTATATTGTTCATCAATATAAGCTATATAATCCTTTTGTTCTCTTTCACTCTTAGCATAGCAAACATCATAAATATTAAAGCTAAGTGTTTTAGTAAGATTATTAAATCCATATAATTTTAATTTATCGCCCAAAATTCTAACCTCCTTTTGCTATTAAAATTTTAAGGTGAGTAAAAATATATTTTTAGGCTTAACTTATTAGTTTACTTAAAATAATTTTTACTCACCTTAGTTCTTTTCTAGCCTATTAACTATTTAATTGCTTCTTTATAAACGTCTTTTAAAGTCTTCATAATCAAAAGTTTTTATAACCTTTGCTCCTTCTTTTCCCCACAAAACTATATCTGGCAAATTAATTCCGTTAAAAGTATTATTTTTAACCATTGAATAATGAGCCATATCACAAAATACTAGTTTATCTCCAGGTTTTAGTGGCTCTTCAAAAGAATAGTCTCCAATTATATCTCCAGCAAGACAGGTTGGTCCCCCTAATCTATAAGTGTACTTCTTTTCATTAGGCATTCCTGAATTTATAATATTAGGTCTATAAGGCATCTCTAAAACATCTGGCATATGACATGCTGCTGAAGTATCCATTATGGCTATATCCATATTATTTTTTACTGTATCTAAAACTGTAGAAACTAAATATCCTGTATTTAAAGCTACTGCTTCTCCTGGTTCTAAATATATTTTTAGGTCGTACTTTTCTTTCATATATAATATGCACTTTATTAATTTTTCCACATCATAATCTGGTCTAGTTATATGATGTCCACCACCAAAATTAAGCCATTTCATACCTTTAAGGTACTTTCCAAATTTCTCTTCAACTACCTTTAAAGTACGTTCTAATGTATCAGAATTTTGCTCACACATTGTATGAAAATGTAGACCATCTATTCCTTCTAAATTTTCCTCTAAAAAATTGTCTAAAGTAGTTCCAAGTCTTGAGTTTTCAAAACATGGATTATATATATCTGTTTCAATTTCTGCATATTCAGGATTAATCCTAATACCACATTCTATGTGTTTATTTGCATTTTTAATCTTATCTTTAAATTTATTCCATTGATTAAATGAATTGAACACAATATGATCAGAATATTTTATTATCTCATCAAATTCATCTTCTCTATAAGCAGGTGCATAAATATGTACTTCTTTTCCCATTTCCTCATAGCCAAGTTTAGCTTCAAAAAGTGAGCTGGAAGTTACACCTTTTAAATACTTTCCTATAAGTGGGTATACAGAATACATAGAAAATCCTTTTTGCGCTAAAAGAATACTACAACCTGTTCTATCTTGCACCTCTTTTAAAAGTTCAAGATTTTTTAATAGTAAACTTTCATCTACTACATAGCATGGTGTCTTTAGTAAATTAAAATCCATATTCATATTCTTTCACCTAATCAATTAAATCTGGTGAAAAACTTTCTTGCCATGGTAAACCATATTCATTTAAAGCTTCCATAAATGGATCTGGATCAAACTCTTCTATGTTATAAACACCAGGTTTATTCCACTTACCTGTCATTAACATCATTGCACCAATCATAGCTGGAACACCAGTAGTATAAGAAATAGCTTGTGAACCTACTTCCTTATAACATTCTTGATGGTCACATACATTATAAACATAATAAGTTTTTTCCTTGCCGTCTTTTACACCTTTAAATATACATCCTATGTTTGTCTTTCCTTTAGTTCTAGGTCCTAGTGATGCTGGATCTGGTAAAACTGCTTTTAAGAATTGTAAAGGAACTATTTGCTTTCCTTCAAATTCTATTGGTTCTATAGATGTCATTCCTACGTTTTCTAGTACTTTTAAATGATTTAAATAACTTTCTGAGAAAGTCATCCAAAATCTTATTCTTTTTATTCCTTTTATATTTAAAGCTAAAGATTCTAATTCTTCATGATGAAGTAAATATATATCCTTTGGTCCTATTTCAGGTAAATCATATACCCTCTTTATTTCCATTGGTTCAGTTTCTATAAATTTACCATTTTCAAAATAGCTTCCCTTAGCTGTTACTTCTCTAATATTAATTTCTGGATTGAAATTAGTTGCAAATGGATATCCATGATCTCCAGCATTAGCATCAACTATATCTATAGTATGAATTTCATCAAAATAATGTTTTTGTGCATATGCACTAAATACTCCTGTTACTCCTGGATCAAATCCGCTTCCTAATAATGCTGTTATTCCTGCTTTTTCAAATTTTTCTCTGTAAGCCCATTGCCACTTATACTCAAACTTTGCGGTATCAAGAGGCTCATAATTAGCTGTGTCCATGTAATTAACACCAGTTGCTAAACAAGCATCCATAATAGTTAAATCTTGATATGGTAATGCTACGTTTATTACTATGTCTGGTTTAAAATTATTAATTAGTTCGATTAACATCTCTGTATTATCTGCATCCACCTGTGCAGTTTGTATTTTTGTCTTACCACCTTCAAGTTTCTTCTTTATAGCATCACACTTTGAAAGTGTCCTACTTGCTATACATATCTCCTCAAAAACTTCTGGATTTTGACAACATTTATGAATTACTACATTAGCTACACCACCAGCGCCAATTATTAATGCTCTTCCCAATTATCATTCCTCCTAATTCTAATATCATTTCTTAAATTTTAATTTTTTACATTGCAAAGTCATTATATATAATTTTTCCATAATTAGCAATACTAAAATTGAAATTTAGTATTACTAAATTTTTATTGTGAAATTTCAAAATTTCTTATAAATTTTTTCATTTTTTAAAAATTATTATCTTTTTATTTTTAACCCTAATTTTATTTGTTTTTATTATTTTTAAAGGTGTTTTTAAATTATTTAAATAAATTGTTTGCTTATTTTTTACAAAAATAAAAATGTATTTTTTTTATTTTTTTATATTCTCATGTAACTTCCACTTAAATTTCTTATTTTTTTCAAATAAAAAACACCCCTTTTTCAAATAAATTTTTTATACTTTTTTATTAACAATTCATTTTTTTATTATTAACAAAACTCTTAATAATTTATTTTTTATTATCTTTATAATAATTATAAAAATAAATTAATAAAATTAACATTTATGTACATAGTATAGATGAAAGGAGCTTTTATAATGAATATTATTTCTATCATGATATCTTTATTTTTAATAATGTTTTTAGCATATAAAGGATATTCAACAATAATTACAGCACCCATAATAGCCTTAATTACCCTTCTATTAACATATGGCTTTAAAGGTCACTTTATGTTTACATATACAGAAATATACATGGATGGTTTCTCTTCATTTGTAAAAAATTATTTTCCTCTATTTTTAACAGGAGCAATTTTTGCAAAGCTTATGGAGGAAGTGGGATATGGTGAATCAATTGCTAAGTTTATCACTTCAAAACTTGGAGCAAAACATACCATACTCTCAATAGTTTTATCCGGTGCTCTTCTTACTTATGGTGGAGTTTCATTATTTGTAGTTGCATTTATTTTATACCCAATAGCTAATATACTATTTAAACAAGCTGATATTCCTAAAAGATTAATACCTGGTACTATAGCCTTAGGTGCATTTACTTTTACTATGACATCTATGCCAGGATCCCCTGAAATTCAAAATGTTATACCTATGACTTATTTTAATACAGATACATTTGCCGCTCCCTTTTTAGGATTACTTGCAAGCTGCATTATGTTATCACTAGGATTACTTTGGCTTAATAGAAGGTATAAAAAAGCTAAAGAGCTTGGAGAAGGTTATGGAAACCATAAAATAGATAATATTAATATGAATAAGGATGTGCCTAACATCATAATAGCTTTATCCCCTATATTAATTATTTTTATTTCTAACCTTTTCTTTTCAAAAATTTATTATCCTAATTCAGATGCTAGCTATTTAGATTCATATAATTTAAGTTTATCAAGTTTAGAAGGTACTTGGAGCGTTATAATTTCAATAATTTTAGCTATTATATATATAGTTGTTTTAAATTTTAATAAACTAAAAAATTTGAATAAAATTTTAAACGTTGGAGTTTCAAATTCTTTTTTACCATTACTTAACTCAAGTGCAATTGTTGGATATGGGAGTGTTATAAAATCTTTACCTGTATTTTTATTATTACAAGATTCTATATTGAACATCTCTTCTAATCCTGTTATTTCAGAAGCTCTTTCTGTAAATATAATTTGTGGTGTTACAGCATCAGCTTCAGGTGGACTTGGGATTACTTTAAGCGCTTTAGGATCTACCTTTTTAGAAATGGCAAATAATTTTAATATATCTCCTGAAATACTTCATAGAATAGCTTCTTTATCTTCTGGAGGACTCGACACCTTGCCTCATAATGGAGCTGTAATTACTACTTTAGCTATATGTGGATTGACTCATAAGGAAAGTTATAAAGATATTTTTGTAACTTCTGTATTGATTCCTATAGTTACAACTATTATTATTGTTTCTTTAGTTTGTATATATTATTTTTAAATACAAAAAAGATTTAGCTTGTCTTGCTAAATCTTTTTTAATATATTTCATTATCTAATTAACTATTCTCTAACTAACGGAAAAGTCATACAATGTGGTCCTCCACCAGCTTTTAAAATTTCAGTAATATCTAGTTCTATTACTTCCATTCCTCTTTTTCTTAATTCTTCATTTACATAAGTATTTCTTTTTAGCGAAATAACCTTTCTATTTCCTAATGCTTGTAGATTGCAACCATGTTCAAATATAGCTTGTTCCTCTACAGGTATAATATCAATTTCAAGTTCTTCAAGTCTCTTTAAAAATTCCTTTGGAAGACCTTCCTTATAAGCAACAGCTATATGATCATCAACTAAATTAAAGCACATATCTAAATGCAAATACTCACTTTTACAAGGTACTGGAATAACCTCATATCCATATTTCTTTAATCCATCTCTTATTTCTTCAAAACCTTTTTCATTAGTTCTTTCTACCATACCTAAAGCAATGGTATTTTCATTTAAGAAAGCAAAATCCCCACCTTCAAAAAGTCCTTCCTTACATTCAACTATAGCAGGAATACCTAGTTCCTCCATTTTAGCCTTATAATCTGTATATTCTTTAAATCTAATAGGTTCCTTAAATCTACCTAAAATATATCCTTCCTTAACACATCCTCCAAAATCTCTAGAAAATACTGAATTAGGTCTTTCTTTATCTGGTTCTAAATATACTACTTCTACTCCATTATCTTCATAAGCTTTAACAAAGGCTTTATGTTCTTCTTCCATCTTCTTAACATCTAGCTCCAATCCCCATTTTCTAGCTATTTCATTAATAGGAGCTGCCTTTAAAAAGCTTGGTTTTGATACTAAAACCTTCTTTAATACTCCTGTTCCATTTTTAACATACATATTTTTCACCTCAATTTACATAAACTTTTCTACTGTCTTTATAATAAGTTTTGGAAGTACTCCAAAAGAATATGGTTTATAAACTCTTTCACTCCACTTATGAGCATCCTTTCCATAACATCCATAATTAATAGCGCTTATATTAAGCTTTTTAATTTCATGTAATGGCACATTATATAAGTTCTTATATTGTGGAAAATTTTTAATAAGCTTGTCTATAGACTCTTCATCATCATCTATCTTTATATAGCTACTATCAGATAAACTAGGGAAGAATTGAAGCATTTCATAAGTTTCCCCTACTTCATCTTGAAATTCATCCAATAAACCTCTTAACTTTTTAGATAATTCCTCTTCTTCTTTAACTTCTTTCTTTAAAGTATTATGAGGACAATATGGTGGAGCAAAGAAAATTACTACCATAGGATCTTTAGTCTTTGCTATCTCCACGAGCCTTTTTACTATAAGCATAGAAGTTTCTCTCTTATCCGTATTTTCTTCAATAAGCTTTAAAGTATAATTTTCTATTTCTTCATCTAAGTTACCCTTAAAGTTTTTTAAAGCTAAATCATATATTTCTTCATAAGATATTACTTTTACATCATAATCTATCTTTTTATAGTCAACTTTAGCTAAATCACAATACTTTTTATAATTGGTGTTTATAGTATCCATTAAGTTGTTTACAGCTAAATTAGATACATCTATTAACTTCTTCATTATTTCTTCAATAGAATTATTGTGTACAAAATAATTAAAATACACAAAAGCATCTACTGTAGTTTGAACATTGTAATGCATCTTTAAATCTTGCATTTTTAATACTGATGGAGGAAGAGTATATTCTTCATTATATCCATCACAAAAATCAACATTATAATTAATAAGCCTTGTAATTTCACTAGCTAAAACTGCTGCATCAAAACCTTCAAAACATTGCCCCACATGAGTTTCCTTCCCTTGAATATAGAAACAAGGAAGTAACTTTCCTACTGTACCTGTATAAACATATTTATTAGTATCACCTTCATATAATGGACAAATATAATCATTATTTATGGCCATAATATAATTAAAATTTTCTTGAGTCTTAAGTTTATTTAAAACCTCAATCCCTTCAATAATTCCTGTATGAAGATTTTCCTCTACTGGATTTACAGATAATAAAATATTTCCCTTAAACTCATCTGTTCTTTCTGAAAAATATTCTAATAAAACTAAAAATACTGCAACTCCACTTTTCATGTCACAAGAGCCTCTTCCAACCATCCAGTCTCCTGTTTCTAAATCATCTCTAATAGACTTAGATAAATCCATTTCTAACATTTTTTCTAGTAACAGGTCAGGATTAGTTGAATACTTTTCTAAAGCTCCAAAATCTTCTGTACCTACTGTATCCATATGTCCATGAAAAATTATAGTATTATTACTTTCTTCCTTAGTGCCCTTTACATAAGCCAATACATTTCTTCTATCTAATTTATCATTCTTCAATTTTTGAATAATAACTCTATCAGAGTGTTTCTTAAAGTAAGGAATATTTCTAATATAGCATTCTATATACTCTGCTATTTCTTTTTCACCTTTTGTAGTATTTACACTTTTTATTTTTACAAGTTCTTTTGTTAATTCTTCGCACTTTCTAAAAAGGTTATTCATATTATCATCTCTCCTTGTATAAAGTAACTCCGTTAACAACTTTAAATATCTTATCAGGCTCACCATTTAAATAATGAATTACATTTTCGCAAGCTATTCTTTGAAGTTCTCTTATAGATGTTTCTGAATAGAAAGCTGAATGTGGTGTTACTATTACATTATCTCTTTTTAAAAATGGACAATTATCTAGGTCTGGATTTTCACTTACTAATACATCAAGACCTGCTGATCTTACTTTTCCTGTATCTAAAGCTTCTAAAAGTGCATCTTCATCTACAGCAGTTCCCCTAGCTGTATTTATGAAAACAACACCTTCTTTCATACTTTCAAAAGCTTCTTTATTAAAGAATCCTTTATTTTCTTCTGTTTCGTTCATATGATTACTTATAATATCACTATTTTCTAAGGCATATTTAGCATCTACTAACTTAACTCCTAAACTTTCAGCTATATCCTTTGGCATAAATGGATCAACAGCTATTACTTTTATGCCAAAGCCTTGTGCTCTTTTAGCAACAGCTTGACCTATTCTTCCAAATCCAAATAAAGCCATAGTTCTTCCTTCTAATCTATAAAGAGGTCTTAAAGGTTTAAATCTCCAATTTTTATCTCTTTCAACATCTAAGTTATATTCCTTTAACCCTCTAGTTAATGAAAGCATTAATGCTAATACGTGATCTGCAACTTCTTGAGTACAATATTCAGCTATATGACTAACCATAATATTTTTCTTAGCTGCATACTCATAATCTATAATTCCATAACCTGTTGCATTTACTGATATACACTTTAAATTTGGAGCCTTATCTATAAATTCCTTATCCACCTTTATTAATCCAGTTAAAAGTACATCTATATCTTTAACCTTTTCTAATAGCTCTTCTCTATTATCATGGTAAATATAAACCTCTATTTCTACATCCTTTAATCCATTTTGTAATAATTCTTTTTCATAATTTACATCTCTTCCAAATTGACTTTCATAATCTGCAATTAATACTTTCATATTTAATATCCTTTCTTTAAATAAATTTATTAATTTAAAACTAATTCTTTATTCACAATTTTTTTTGTAGCATCTATTACTGCTTGTACTTCTTCTCTAGTACCAATACTTATTCTTAAGTAATTCTTTATTCTTTCTTGATTAAAATATCTTGTTAAAATTGCTGCCTCCTTTAATCCTTCTTGATATTCAGTTGCTGAAATTTTTTCATGAGTTACGAATATAAAATTAGTTCTTGTATCTAATACCTTAAATCCTAGTTTTCTTAATTCATCCTTTAAATACTCTCTATTTTCCATAATTGCTTTAATACATTTTTCTTGGTATTCTACATCTTTTACTGCAGCTGTTCCTATAGCCAAATTAATATCACTCATATTATAAGGATTAAAAGCAAACTTCACTGTTCTTAAATCATCTATTATACTTTTAGAAGCTATACAATATCCTATATGTGCTCCTGCTAAAACTCTTGATTTAGACATTGTATGAACTACTATTAAATTGTCATGCTTCTTTACTAATGGAATTACACTTTCATTTCCATAGTCAACATAAGCTTCATCTATAATTACTAATCTATCTTTATTGCTCTTAATAAGTTTTTCTATTTCAGAAACCTTTATAAAATAACCTGTTGGTGCATTTGGATTTGCTAATATTACATGTCTATCTGTATTTATATAATCATTTAGATTAACTGTAAAATCCTCATTTAAAGGGATTTCTTTAGCATCTACATGAAGTATTCCTGACAATACTTTATACATGTTATAAGTTATATCTGGGTAACATATTCTTTCCTTATTCATGAAAAAAGTTAAAAATATAAATTGTAATACTTCATCAGAACCATTACCTACAAATACCTCATCACTTGAAACTTCATATCTATCAGCTAATGCATTTCTTAATTCTTTAGCATTTGGATCTCCATAAAGTCCTAAGTGCTTCATTCTATCACTTTTTAAAACTTCTAAAACCTTTGGCGAAGGCTCCATTGAGCATTCATTAGAATTTAATTTTATATATTTTTTATCATTTAACTGTTCACCTGGAACATATCCTTTTATATCTGCATGAACTGAACTTAAAAATCTACTCATTGTTATCTAATCTCCTCTAACTTTGATACTTAAACATAAAAAGGCACTTGTAAAACATTAATTTTACAAGCGCCTTTGCTTTAATGATTTTAGTATATAGAATTTGAAATTGTTAATCAATTACCTTTATATTTATATTTCTACAAAAATAAATGTTTTTTTTCTCACATTCTATAATGTCTATTTTAATAATCTCATCAAAATAATAAAACTCTTCAAATGTATTGAATTAGAAAAATAAATATTTTATTATATATTTGTTTAATAATTACAATTTAATTTAAGGGGTTGAATTTTTTGCTTACAGTTGATGAAGTAACTAAGCTGAGTTTATTCAGTAATTTTAAATTAATTGCTGGAAAGAATGGCTTAAAAAATAATTTAAGTAATATTGTAATTCTAGAATATGAAAGTATTAGCGATAACTTTGAAGTATTTAGTTCCGGTGATTTTGTTCTTACCTCTTTATTTTTTGCGAAAGATGATATCTCACTATTAGATAAAGCATTTAAAAATCTAATTAAAATAAAAGTTGCTGCCATTGCTATAAAAACTGTATTCTTTAAAGACATTCCAAAAAATATAAAAGATATGGCAAGTAGAGCTAATATACCTATATTTATTTTTGAAGGCTCTTATATGGAAGACTTAATTGTTTGTGTAAATGAATTATTAAAAAGTAAACAACAATATTTGGCCTTCGAGGAAAAAATAAATTCATTTATTAATATTGAACCTTCGCCTTATACAATTGAAAAAATAGCTCTAGAGATTAATAATTCTTTTTTAAATAATATTATATCAGCTTATGCTACTCCTAAAAATAAATCTGAAAATATTTCTATATATTTTAATAGAATGCTTTATAAAAAATATCAATTAACTTCAAATCCAAATTATTCTTACATAAAATATAAAAATGGAATTTTGATTATATATAGTTTTAATGATGTAAAAGAAGATTCTAATTACGAAGAAATCTTTAAAGATTTATTTAAAAAAATAGATATTAATCCTAGTGATTTTAACATAGGCATAGGAAATGTTCATAATAACTTATGCTATTTTGATACTTCTATAAAAGAAAGTATTTATGCTAATAATATATGTACATATGCAAATAAGGATATTAGTTTTTATAATAAAATAGGAATTTATAGATTCTTGTTACCTATTTTTTCAGATAAAAATATATCCAAGCTTTACTCTAAAATTATTGATGAAATAATTAATTATGATTTGAAATATAAATCTAACCTTTTAGAAACTCTAATTATTTATATAAGAAATAATGGAGAAATTTCTAAAACAGCTAATGAATTATTTCAACATCCTAATACAATACGTTATAGATTATCTAAAACTCATACTATCTTAGAAAAATATAATTTAGAAGATAATTTTTATGAACAAATATTTTTAATAATAAAATTATATGAACTAAAAAATTATAGGGAGTAAGTAAAATTCAACACTTACACCCTATATTTTTAAACTTCAAAAATATAACTTGTATTAGGTAAAACCTTCAAAATTACTTTTCCCTCTTCCATTTCATAATTAAGTTTTTTACCAAATTCATCTTCTAGTTTATTAAATTTATTTTTCCCAAAAATATTTATAGGAATTTCTATTTTTCTTTCTTTATTATCATTAGATATAACCATTATCCATAAAGTATCCTCTGTAAACCTAGCATATGAAAATACATAATCATCATTACTTATTATCTTAAATCCACCTTCAGTAAACGCCTTGTTATTCCTTTTTATATTGGCTAATTTACTATACAAATTATAATAAGGTGAATTATCTAAATCTACATTCCAATTCATAGGATAACGACACCCTTCCATATCATTTCTTCTACCATCTAGCCCTACTTCATCTCCATAATAAACACTAGTACATCCTATTAAAGTAAATATCATAATTACTGCACCTCTATATTCTTCAAAGCTAATGTTTTTATTATTATGAAGTCTTGGTACATCATGGCTATCTAAAAGGTTAAATTGATTTTCTTGTATAACTGTTGGAAGTTTAGATAAATGCTCCATTATACGACTACTTAAATCTTTAGCTGTTGGCTTATATTTAATATTTTGTAGAAGTTCACTTTTCATACTAGATAAATCTGTTTCCCCTAAAAACTCTCTTATAGGTTTTGCTGATCCATAATAATTCATAGGTGAATCCCATTCATTCCCCTTTAAAAATTCTGAACAATCACTCCAGTCTTCTGCTAAAATATAAGCATTTTCATTAACTTCCTTTACGCTCTTATTAATTCCAGGCCAAACTTCATGATGTAACTGTAATTCATTATTTCTAGCCATAGTATCTGCAACATCAAATCTCCATCCATCTATACTATATGGAGGTTTAAGCCACTTCTTAACTAGAGAATCTTCCGACTCATAAATAATTTCTCTAAGCTCCTTAGAAGTATAATTTAAAGTTGGTAAAGTCTCTACATCAAACCAAGCTTTATATTCATTATTATCTTTAAAGAAGTAATATTTTCTTTCTTTAGAATCTTTGTTATTATATGCTCCTATTGATTTATCAAAGAATACTCCCTCTTTATTAAACCACTTATTAGCTATTCCAGTATGATTAATAGATACATCTAAAATAATTTTCATATTATTTTTATGAAGTTCATCCGTTAATTCAGCTAGAGCTTCATCTCCACCTAAGTGAGGATCAACTTTAAAATAATCTAAACAATCATATTTGTGTACAGTTGCCCCATAAAAAATTGGGTTTAAATATATAGCATTAACCCCTAGTTCTTTTAAGTATGGAATCTTATTTTTTACTCCTACTAAGTCTCCACCATAAAAGTCCAAGCAAAAATTCTCATTATATGGACCTGGAGCCTTATCCCAATTATCAACATGAATAGTTTCATGACCATCAAAAGTATATTCTCCACTCTTAATATCTAATTCTTTATTTCCATTGCAAAATCTATCAGGGAAAATCTGATAAAATACTGATTCCTTTACCCAAGAAGGTTGTTTATAATCAACTAATATTTTAAAATCATAAGTTTCATCAGGTATATAGGTAGTTATTTCTTTTTGAGTGTAATAATAAACTATGTTTTCTGTTGGTATATAGAAATGATAGTGCAATACATCTTCATATACTTTTACACTTGTTTTATAGTATGCCAAGTTATTTTTCACTTTATATTTTTCCATTGGTAATAAATGTTCTATTCCATTTAATTTAGTTCTTAGTATAACTCCTTTTATTGGTGCTCCATCAAGCATCCTTATGGATATAGTAACCTCTTCACCTTTCCTAGGTAATGGATTGCTTACAAAATATTTTGTCCCATCTGTGTAAATACTTTTTAACCATTGTTCCATATTTTTTTACCCCTCTATTATTAATTGTTTCACACCTCTATTTTACAATAGATGGTAAATCAAGTCATTGTGCAGGTTTCATAATAATTATGTAAAAAAACATTTGCATCAGAAGAATATTTGCATTTAAAAAACATAGTATGCAAAAAAATATATATTTTTTTACATACTATGTTTTTTCAATATCTTACTTTATAGCAATTGGGAAATATATTTCTGTAACTATTTCTTTACCATCCATTGGACCTGAAACATACTTTTCATATGGATTTCCCCCTGTTTTATAATTATTTTGATCTATCCACTCTAGTATTCTTCCATAAGCATTAGAAAGACCTGAATAAGCTCCATTATATTTAGTAACCGCACATAAACTTCCTTTTAAAACTTTAGTATATTCATTACTTTCTTTAACCTCTACTGCTACTTCTGTATCATTTTCTTTTTCATTAAATTCCTCACCATAATAAATAGACATCGGTGGCCCCAAAGGTTCCAACTTATTTTTAGATATAATCTCATATACTTTACCAATATATTTTCCATAATCATTAGTACTCATTAACTGTCTAGAAGATACTATATTCATATCCTTTGTATTAATAACTTTAACTTCCATTTCATCAACAAATGACATAATATCAAATCCTTTCTTTAACCTTGAAATATCATACTGCATTTGTTTTTCTATCTTATAAAATTTATTTATAATACTCTTTATCTCTTTTTCTTTATCTAAGATCTTATTTAAAATAAATTCTATATTATTTTCTTTTTGTATTTCTTTAATTTCCTCTAAGGAAAAATCATATTCTTTTAACCTAGACACAAGAAGCATATCTCTTATTTGATTTGTTTCATAAAATCTATAACCATTCTCTTCATTTACAAACCTAGGTTTAATCAGCCCTATCTCATCATAGTGTCTTAAGGTTCTAGTAGTGACTTTACATATCTTTGAAAATTCCCCTATAGAAAGCATATTTTCCCCTCCTTAAAGTTTAAAGCTAGCTTATAAATAAATTATAGATATTTACGTAACGTTAAAGTCAATAACTTTTTAACGTCTTAACCTCTTTAATACCTTTAAACCCTGTAATTATCAGCCTTCCCGCTTTTTAAATTTTATATTGGTCTAGACGTAAAAAAAGCTATCGTACCACAATTACTTGGTATGATAGCTCTATCTTTATTATACTTTCATATTGTCATTTTCTAAACCCAGACAATAAATATTTCTTTATTATCTATCATCAACTTTTCAGACTTATATTCCTTACCTTTATTAAAATTATAAATTAATAAATATCCAACATCTAAATCTTGATTATCTAAGTACTCTACTAATTGCTTTAAACCTTTTTTATGATATTCTTCTCCACGCCATATCTTAAGTTCTACTAAATACTTTTCTTTTAAATAAGTTACTATAACATCTAATCTTTTTTCTTCTGATATTTGAACTTCCTTAAAATCAAATCCTGTGCCATTAATTATTGGTTTAATAAAAGCTAAGAATAATAATCTTCCTTCTCTTTCAATAAACTTAGAATCTAAAGTACTATATTGCTCTTTAAAAAATTGTTGAAACTTTAATAAAACCTTCTCGAAATCCAATCCAGTACTAGTTACAAAATTATCTTTAAAATTATAATAAGACATATCTATATTCTCTTCAATTTTAGAAGAAAAATAATTATATAGTCTTTGCTTAAATATATTATTAGCTATTTTAACTTTTCCATCAACTTCTTTGAAATACCCAAACATATAGCACATATCTATAATTTTATTATCTATAACAAAGCTTTTCTCTGTACCATTAATTATTAAATCATAAATATAATCTTGTAACTCTGTATTATTTTCAACATTTTTTATAAGATCATCAAATAAAGTATTTTTTTCATTTAATAAAATCTTAATAGCTTTCAAAATAACTTGTTCATCCCACACCAATACATGCATATCCTCATTAATGATTTGACAAAGCCTACTTACCAAAAAAGGATAACCAGATGTATATTTATAAAGGATCTCTGAAATTGCTTTAGTATTCATGTTTAAATTATTATCATCACAATAATCTTTAATCATGGTTTCAATTTCCTTACTGCTAAAACTCATATCTATATCAAATTTAACAGCTATATTCTAAGGACTATTATACCTTACCTCTTCACTATCTCTTATTTTTAACTTTAAATTTTTTATATCATAAACTCCAGCAAGAATTACACTACTAAAACTTTTATCTTTTCCTTGTTGTCTTAATAAATACCTACTTTATATTTAAATCTCTATTTTAATTCACCTAAAACAGATTTTCCTATAGTATTTTCTGGCATATTAACTTCAAAGTTATCTGCTATTGTAGCTCCAATATTAGCAAAACAATCGCTTGTTTCTAATATTCCATGACCTTTCATTGATGGTGAGTAAGCTAAGAATGGTACATGTTCACGAGTATGGTCTGTACCAGTGTAAGTTGGATCATTTCCATGATCTGCAGTTATTATAAGTAAGTCATCTTCTTTTAATTTTTCTAAAATCTTACCTAAATTAACATCAAACTTTTCAAGTTCTTCTGCATAGCCTACTGGATTTCTTCTATGTCCCCATAAAGCATCAAAATCAACTAAATTTACAAAACATAATCCTTTAAAGTCCTTATCCATTATTTCTAAAGTTTGCTCCATTCCATGAACTGAACTCTTTGACTTATGAGATTCTGTAATTCCTTCTCCATCAAAAATATCATTTATTTTTCCTACAGAAATAACATCAAAATTATTATCCTTTAATACATTAAGAATAGTTCTTCCATATGGCTTTAAGGCATAATCATGTCTATTACTTGTACGTGTAAAATGACCTTTTCCTGTTCCTATATATGGTCTTGCAATAACTCTTCCAACCTTCCATTCATCTTTCATAGTTAAGTCTCTTGCAATTTCGCAACATCTATATAACTCATCAAGACCAAAAGTTTCTTCATGACCACAAATTTGCAAAACTGAATCTGCTGAAGTATAAACTATCATATCTCCAGTTTTCATTTGATGTTCACCAAGTTCATCTAATATTTCTGTACCACTTGCACTTTTATTTCCTACTATTTTATGACCTGTTCTTTTTTCTAATTCATCTAAAAGTTCCTTTGGAAATCCTGTTTCTGTGAAAGTTTGAAATGGTGTAGTTATATGTAACCCCATCATTTCCCAATGTCCTGTCATTGTATCTTTTCCTATACTAGCTTCCTTCATCTTCATTTGATATCCTAAAGGAGCTTCAACAGGCTCTACATGATTTATTGGATGTAAATTCGCTATCCCCATCTTTTGTAGATTTGGAATATTAAAACTATCTACAGACTTTGCTATGTGTCCTAGAGTGTCTACATTAACATCTCCATACTCCTTTGAATCATCCATTTGTCCTATTCCTAGAGAATCTATTACTATAGTAAATATTCTATTATATCTCTTCATTAAAAACACTCCTTCATTCATTTGATTATATTAATTATAACCTTTATCTCACAATCTATCTATACATAGTGTAAAGCTTTATATTTAAATAAAATTTTTCTCTACTAAGTATATAATTATTCCTACTACTTCTTCTTTATTAACTCTCTATTATTCCCTTGTTTTTTGAATATTGCAAATGTCGAACAAATCCTATATTATAAAGGTAAGAACAAAATCCTTTTTTTCCTAACTACTAAAAGTTTTATAAGTTATATAAAAATAGTCTCAATTTAATAACAGTTAAGGTCAAACTATTCCCTTATTTCTGTGACTAATTTATTATATATTGTGGATAACTTTAGATTACTTAATACATAAGGAGTTGATTGTATGAAAAAACCATCAGAATATCTTGCAAGTGGATATAATTGTGCAGAATCTATAATTAAATGCTATAATGAGGATTTCGATAAAGATATCCCTTTATCCATAGGAAGCAGCCTTGGGGGTGGAGCTTGTGTAGGTAGCCTTTGTGGTGCTTTAAATGGATCTTTAGTTATAATTGGATATGAAAAAGGTAGAAATGATAATTCTGAAATGAATGAAGCTAGAAGCTATGCTAAAAAGTTTATGGATATAGCTAGAGAAAAATATTCAACATTTCTTTGTAGAGAACTAAAAGCTAATAAAGTAAGCTGTGCAGAAATCTCAGATTTCTCTTATGAAACTTTGCTTAAGATATTAGAGATGTAGTGTGAACTAAAAAAGATATATTATATTTGCTCCGCTGAGACTAATTTGACTTTGGGGAGCAAATATAATATATCTTTTTTGTAATCACAATACTCTCTATTATCTTCCTACTCTCATTTATAAAAACTATATTATACTTGTTACTCTGAAGATAGTTTGATTTCTGAATACTTTTCTATTTTCCTAATAGATATATTAACCCTCTAGCTAAGTACTCTCCCCAACATAAATAATCATGACCACTTCCAAACTCTTCGAAGAATACTTCATAGCCTAAATCTTTTAACGTATCTTTTAAATTTATATTTGTATCCTGCATACTTTTTGTTGGTTCTATGGAACCTACATTTATGTAAAATTTAATTGGTAACTTTTCTATCTTTCTAAATTCATTACTCATCCATGTATATTTAGTGTCATCATATCCTTCTCTTTTATACCAATAAGAGCCTGACTCTGATAACACATTTCCAAAAATATTAGGATATTTTAATGCACTATATGATGCTGCAAGTCCTCCAAGACTATAGCCTCCTATTACATTTTTAGAGGAATCATCTGAAATATTATATCTTTCTTTTATAAAATCTATAACTTCCTCAGCTGTGAATTTTGTAAAAGCATCATTACATTTTAAGTTTTCTCCTCGGTCTTTTGTTGCATCAATAAATGCTGCTATTACTGGGGGTATTTTTTTGCTATAGATAAGATTGTCTAATACATTTAATCCATTTAAAATATTTATAAATTCAAACCCATCATTTAATACTAAAATTCCATAGGGTTTTCCCTCTTCATTATAACTATGAGGAACATATACACTTATGTTTCTTTCTTCTTTTAGTATTTCACTATTAATTGAATGTTTATATAACTTCCCTTTAAAAGCAGCACTATTTTCTTTAGTCCAAATATCTTCCTTGCAATTTTCTAAAACTACATAAGGTACTAAATTATATTTATCATTAACCTTACCTTTGAAATTTAGTGCTTTTTTATTAAATTCATCACCTTCAGTATTTTTCCATCTTCTTTCCCAATCATTATTTAGAGGATCATTAGGAGAAAATTGATAAGTAAACTTTATATTCTTTTTTACCTTATAGGATATGTACCATAAATCTGTATTTTCTAATTTATCCATAATACAATTCTCTAATTTTCTCATACCTACTGGAGGAATTAATACTACATTATTAAGAGGCTTCTTTTCTCTATATATAATAGTTACTAGCCTTTCTTCATCATTTCCTTTAATATTTTCAATTAAAGGTGCACCTTTTTCTTCTATTTCACTCCAAAATAAACTTAAAGCTTCTAAATTACCGGCTTCTATTTCTTTTTTTAACTTTTCTATTTTCGAATTTATAAGATTAGACCTCTCCATATATCAAACCTCCATAAAACTTATTTATAATGATATACTAACATAAGTATGTAAAAAGAAGATGCACCAAAACCTAAAAATCTTGATACATCTTCATCATCTTACTTTCTTGCACAATTTGTAGCTGTTCCTTTTAAAATTTGTAATCCATGTTTAAGTTCTGAAATTATGTACTCTAAACATTCAGTTACAGCTTTAGGACTTCCAGGTAAATTAATAATAAGAGTTTCTTTTCTTATTCCTGCTGTAGCTCTGCTAAGCATTGCTCTTTTAGTAAATTGCATACTATATTGTCTCATAGCTTCTGGAATTCCTGGAACTCTTCTTTCTGTAATATCTAAAGTTGCTTCTGGCATACAATCTCTTTTTGAAAATCCAGTCCCACCTGTTGTAAGTATTAAATCTGCTCTATCTTCATCGCATATTTCTTTCATCTTTGCACTAAGCATATCTCTTTCATCAGGTAGTATTACCATTTCTACTACTTCAAAGTCATGTTCTTTAACTATCTTTTCAATAGTTGGTCCACTTTTATCTTCTCTTTCTCCTCTATAACCAGTATCACTTGATGTAATTATTGCTACTCTGAACATATTTCAAAATCATCTCCAACCTTAATTTTTCCACCATGTATTACTTTTGTAAATACCCCCTCTCTTGGCATTATACAATCTCCAACTCTTTTGTATATTTCGCAATGAGAGTGACACTTCTTTCCTACTTGAGTAAGTTCTAATATTACGTCATTACATTTGAATCTTGTTCCTATTGGTAATGTCTTAAAATCAAATCCTTCTACTAATATATTTTCTCCAAAATCTCCGTCAATTACATTACCACCTTTTTCATTAAATTCCTTAACTCTATCATAAGATAGTAAACTTACTTGTCTATGCCAATTTCCACCATGAGCATCATTTTCTATTCCATATCCTTCTACTACATTGCATTCTTGAATATTTCTTTTTACTGTACCTCTTTTTTCACTTATACATACTGCTATAACTTTTCCCATTTTATTATCCTCCATATTCTCTTTTTTCTATCCACCTATTTGTGACATAGAACGCTTGTCAATCTTGTCTTTTGTTATGTTATCAATTTTATTAAAATTATGGCTCTTAGGTTTATTATGAATACACTCTTCTATCTCTTTAATTATCTCTGTATCATTAGCACCTTTTAATAATAATTCTTTTAAATTTACTCCTGAATTATAATGAAGACAACTTTTTAAAAATCCTTCTGAAGTTAGTCTTACTCTATTACAACTGTCACAGAATTTATGATTAATAGCACTTATAAATCCTATTTTACCTTTATATCCTTCTAAGCTATAGTAATGACTTGGGCCATTTCCTAACTTTCCATTATACACCTCTAAGGGGCCTATTCTTCTTTCTATTATCTCTTTAATTTCATCTTCACTATAGCTCTCCATATTTTTTCCAAAGCCTATTGGCATAAGCTCTATAAATCTTACACTTAAGTTTTTGTCTTTTGCTAAATTTACTATATTAATAAGATCTTCTTCTGTTTCACCTTTTATAGGTACTGCATTTATCTTAACTCTTAAATTTTCATAAGATAAAGATTTATCTATAGCCCTAAGTACTTTATTTACATCTCCAAGTCTAGTTAATTTCTTGAATTCTTTTTTGTCTATAGTATCAATGCTTATGTTTACCGCATCAAGTCCTGCCTTAACTAAATCATCTATTTTTTCTTCTAAAAGTATTCCATTTGTAGTTAAGGTAACTTCTTTTATCCCTTCAATATCTTTTATACCTTTAATAATCACTTCAAGATCTTTTCTTACTAAAGGTTCACCACCAGTTATTTTTATTTTTTCTATTCCTACCTTTGAAAATAACTTACATAATTTGATTATTTCTTCATAGGATAATAGCTTTTCTTTATTTATTAATTTTACTCCTTCTTCTGGCATACAATAAACACATCTTAGGTTACATCTATCTGTTATTGAAATTCTAATATAATCAATTTTTCTTTTATGTACATCAAGCATAACTAATCCCTTCTTATGTATTGAAGTAAACACTTTGAAATTTCATCAATATTATTTAAATCTAATACTTTAACATCTTGAACCTTAATATCAAAGTCACTAACTAAAGCAATTAAAGTTTCTTTCTTACACACACTCTCTGTAGAGTTTCCCTTTCTTACTATTTCAAGCTTAGGGTAATCAGAATACTTAAATCCTTCTAATAAAATTACATCAGCATCTTTAAAATTATTTACTAATTCTTTCTCAGTAATATTTTTTTCTTCTTTTATTACCATAAACTTATTTTTGGAAAAAATAGCTGTACCTATGGCTCCTGACTTTCTATGTCTAAAGGTATCCGTCCCTTCTACATCACATTCAAAGTCATGACCATCATGCTTTATAGTAGCTACTTTTAAGCCTTCCTTTGTAAGGTTTGGTATTATTTTTTCTATAAGCGTAGTTTTTCCTGAATTCTTAACTCCACTTATAGCTATTATCTTTGGTGACTTTTTATCTTTCATTGATAAAATCTCCACTTTTTCCTCCTGTTTTCTTATAAAGATGAACTCCTGTTATCTCCATAGACTTATCTAGTGCCTTACACATATCATATATAGTTAATAATGTAACTGTAGCTCCTGTTAAAGCTTCCATCTCTACACCTGTTTTACCTGTTAGTTTAGCTGTACAAATAGCTTCTATATATCTTTCCTCTTTATTAATATCGAAATCCACAGTACATTTTGTTATCATTAAAGGATGGCACATAGGAATTAAATCTGAAGTTCTTTTTACTGCCATTATTCCGGCAACTCTAGCTACTCCGAGCACATCTCCCTTTTCTACTTTGTTATTTAAAATAGCATTCATAACTGCTTCATTTACATATATTCTACCTTTAGCTATAGCAATTCTTTTGGTTATATTTTTATCAGATACATCAACCATAATTGCATTTCCTGATTCATCAAAGTGAGTTAATTTATTTTCCATATTTAATCCTTTCTATAATAAAACTACGTTTACTTTATCTCCTTTATGTAACCCTTCTGAACCTGCTTCAATATCTATAAGAGCATTACATCCTATCATAGAAGCTAACATTCCAGAAGCATGTTTATTACTTGTTAAAGTAATAGTTCCTTCACTATACTTACCTCTTATGAATCTTCTTGTTTTACTTTTTTTATTAAAGTCATTCATAAGTGTAGCTTCTACTCTTCTAGTTTCTATATTTTCATTTCCTGTTAATTTTGCAAGTACAGGCCTTCCTAAAAGTTCAAAAGTAGTTAATGCTGCAAAAGGATTTCCTGAAAGACTTAATACAGGTTTATTATTTAATATATAGAACATAGCTGGTGTTCCTGGCATTAAATCTACTTTCCAAAACAATCTATTTGCCTGAGTTTTAGTTACTACTTCATGAAATATATCCTTCTTCCCAACAGAAACTCCACCAGTAGTTAAAACAAAATCAACTTTATCAATTACTTCATTAATTTTATCTGCTACTACTTTTGGATCATCACCTAAAACATCTACATACTTTGGTTTTATACCAAGTTCACTTAACCTAGAATACATTAACTGACGATTACTATCATATATCTTACCTTCTAAGAGTGGAGTACCTGATTTACTTACTTCATCTCCTGTAACAAATAAAGCTATATTAGGTATCTTCTTTACTAAAACTTTATCTATTCCCATGCTTGAAATAACTCCTTGATGTATGCAGCTTAATACCTCTCCTTTTTTCATTAATAAAGTACCTTTTTCTATATCTTCACCTTCAAAACAAAAGTTGTCATAATCTGAAAGTTCTTTATAAATTTCAACAGTATCCATACCTTCATCAGTTAACTCTTGCATAAGGATACAATTTGCACCTTCAGGAATTTTTGCTCCAGTCATTATTCTTACTGCTTCTCCATGATGCACTTCTTTAGTACTAAAACCACCTGCAAATACTTCATCAATAACCTTTAATTTTACTGGATTTTCTTTTGTAGCTCCTTTTGTATCACTAGCTATTAAAGCATATCCATCTAAAGGTGATTTATTAAATGGAGGATTATTAATTGGTGCATAAATATCTTCTGCTAAAACCCTTCCATTAGCTTCTAATAAATCTATTTTTTCTATTTCGTCTATTGAATTAACACTATCTAACATTAAGGAAATTGCTTTTTCTAATTGAACACGAATCATTCCTATACTCCTTTACCAAATTCACATCTTGGATAAGTACATACTTCACATGAGAAACAAAGCCCTCCATGTCCCATTCTTGCTATATCTTTTTTAGTCACTTTGACTCCTGCTGCAACTCTAGGAAGTATGAGATCAAAAATAGTTGCTTTAGAATACATTACACATCCTGGTAATCCCATAATAGGTGTTTCATCATCAAAATATCCAAGTAAGAACATAGCTCCTGGAAGTACTGGTGCTCCATAAGTTACTATGTTTGCTCCACTTTTTCTAATTGAACTTGGAGTTAAATCATCTGGATCTACGCTCATTCCTCCAGTGCATATAATCATATCTACACCTTTTTCTTTGCATTCTTTTATAGCATTTACTATCATCTCTCTATCATCATCTACAATTTTATGATGAACAACTTCTATATGATAATTTTTTAATTTATTAATTATTACTGGTGTAAATGTATCCTTTATTCTCTTATGATAAACTTCACTTCCTGTAGTAACTACAGCTGCTGTTCTTTTTATGTAAGGTAATAGTTCTAAAAGAGGTCTATCTCCACCTATCTTTTGAGCTTCCTTAAGTTTTTCTTCTTCTATAATCAAAGGAATCACTCTCATACCAGCTAATTTATTTCCTTTTTTAACTGCATAGTTTGTATGCCTAGTAGCTATTACAATCTCATCAAGATCATTAATTTTTTCAAGTCTTTCAATATCTACTCTAAATAATCCATCTA
This sequence comes from uncultured Clostridium sp., assembly GCA_934755305.1. Lineage (GTDB taxonomy): Bacteria > Bacillota > Clostridia > Clostridiales > Clostridiaceae > Clostridium. The sequence continues at coordinate 147,227 of CAKVLD010000003.1, forward strand.
TATCTGCTTTAAGTTCAATTTTTCCTTCTCTTATTTCACTACCACTCATATTATCATTTTTACATATATCATAAAGAATTTCTGCTGCTTCATTTTCATGTAGCATCCCTTCTTTCTTTTCCCATATGTACAAATGTTCCTTTCCTAATGAAAGTAATAATTCTATGTCTTCTTCCCTTACAATATGCCCTTTTCTAAAAGGAGTATCTTTAACCACATCTTTTACTATTCTTGTTATATCATGACATAAGATATGTCCTACTGCATCTACAGTCGCTATTTTCTTCATAATTTATACCCTTTCCATAACTTCATAATTTAATTTCATAATTTAACAATCCGCATTTTAAGAATTTTTAAATTTTAAAATCAAAAAAACTATATTTTCCCACCAAAAAGAGTAAGAAAAATATAGTCTACTTTTTAAGCATCACTATAATAATCTTTAATTATTTAAAATACAATTCCTTTAAGTTCTTATATTTTAAATAATACTCCTTTTCAAACACGGAAGGCTCTCTAGTTTCCCATCAAACCCTGAAGTAAAAAATTTACTTGACTCAATATCATAGTTTCCCTTAGATATTTTCGTTCGGAGATTATTTAATTATTTTAGGTTATCATAATCATAATAGTTATTAATATTTATTAGTACATCCTTATCAAATTTAGTATTTCCAATATTAATTATCTTTCCATTAATATTCTTAACTAAATTCATAAGTTTATAATTTTTATTTTCTAACATTTCTTCTATAACAGGAATTATCTTCTTTGAATAGATTCCACCTAAAGGGTATAACCTTCCATCTGAGTCTTGTGGAACTACACATGTATCACCTTCTTCTAAGTTTGATATCATAAATTTTACAAATTCACTACTTAGCTTTGGCATATCACAAGCAGTTACAAATACATAATCTTCTTTTATGTATTTTAAACTTGAGTACAAACCTCCAATAGGTCCTATTTCTTTATACTTATCTACGATTAACTCATAATCTAGCTCTTTATATTTTTCCTTACTATCTACTGAAATGTATATCTTTTTTAGTATCTTTAAATTATCAATTATTATATCAATAAATTTTTTATCATTTAAAGTTAAAAAAGCTTTATTGTTACCTTTCATTCTAGTACTTTTTCCACCTACTAAAATTAAAGCTACTATATCCATAACTATTATTTACCTCTTTTTATTTTTTATAACTATTTACAAACATTCTAGCAAAGTTATAAAGTACAAATCCAATAATAACTGTTGTTACTACTATTTGAATACCACTTATTTCTTTTATTATGTTTCCTAAAACTTCATTACCTTGAGCTGTTACAAAAGCAGACATTTTTATTGAAGCTACTATTCCTATAGCCATTGGGAATGTAAGCCCTGCAAAACCTGGAGTAAATGAATATGAGAAAAATTTTGGTAGCTTATATAGTATAAATATTAAAGCTAATAATACACATGCATATAAAGTATATAATAATGCAGCATTTTGATTTTCTTTTATAAAGTTTAAATACCCTACAACACAAAGGCTTGATGGTGCTAATACTATTGCTTGTGTATGATATACAGCATCTTTTATAGGATGTTTTATTAATCTATAAACCATAAATGGTATTATTAATGCAAATACTCCTATTCCATAGTATACAACTATTTTACATATTAATGGTTCATTCATTACTCCACCAACAACTGTTGAAACCATTATCCCATTATAAGTAACAAACCAACTTGGAAGGAATGTATCCATATTTACACCCTTTATTACATTTCTATATGTAAACACTAGAATATGTATTGCATGAAGTATAAGACCTATAAACCATATACTCTTTCCTATAGTTTGGTTATATTCAAAGTAATAACTACCTAATATCATAGTTATCATTGTAAATCCTGCATATAAACTTGCTGGAACTGTATTTGAATATTCCTTTTTAACAGTGCTAAAGTACTTAACTATCTTTACTGAATAAGCTAATAAAATAATTGTTGCACTTATCATTACTAAATGTCTTATCCAAGTATAACCTAAAGTTAAATATACGTTAGATAATGTTGCTGCACCAACCATAGTAGGTAATATAGGTACTGGCATATTCTCTATCTTTTGTATTAACGATCTTTTTTCCATTGCTTCCTCCACATTGACTGCTATTCGTAATAAAATTCAAAATTTGCTTTTTCATTAAAGAAATCTGAATAATCTATATCAAATAGAGGCTTCTTAATCTTTGAAATATCTATTTTTCTTTTTACAAGTTGAGTTAAAACCCCAGCGTATGATAAATCGCCTTGAATTATAGCTCCATATATCTTTCCATCTTTATGAATTACTTTTTTGTAATTACCATTATCATCTGAGTATGTAACAACTTCATAAGTATCATCTGGTTCTGTATTAATTCCTAAAGACATTGTTGGAATTCCTAAGAAATTCATAGTTGATTTACTTGCAAAGAAATCAGTCATTTCAGCTTTTTTACCACACATATTATTAGCTGCTATTATTCCTTCTTTAACAGCTGTTGGCCATATAGGGTTTCTTCCTGTTACATCTCCAGCACCATATATATAATCATAATTAGTTTTTCCAGTTGTATCTATTATTATTCCAAATTTATCTGTTTCTATGTTAGAACCTTCTAAGAAAGCAACATTAGCACGAACACCTGCTGCACATATTAATAAATCACAAGGAATAGTTTCACCACTAGTTAATACTATTTCTTTAATATTTTCTTCTTCATCTACTATAAGCTCTTTTACACCTTTTTCATAGTATTGTTTAATTCCTTCTTTGGCAAAAGCCTCCTCATATGTAGATGCTGCTTTTTTATCTAATTGGATTGAAAGCATACGATTTTGCATTTCTACTAAATGTACATTCTTTCCATAATGTAATAATCCTGAAATAACATCTATTCCTACAAGACCTGCTCCCATAACAACAATATTTTCACACTCTTTAGCTCTTTCCATTATAGTTTCACAATCATCAAAATTACGGAAACCTATAGAATTTTTAGCTTCTCTTAAATGTGGGATTGGTGGAAAGAATGTATTTGCTCCTGTTGCTATAAGTAACTTATCAAATTCAACTACTTGTCCATTTTCAAGAGTTACTATTTTTTCTTCTGGATTTATACCAGCTGCTGCTATTCCCTTTATCCAGTTTATATTATTCTTTTCTATAAATCCATCTTCAACGAATTCAAGTTTTTTTGTATCTCTTATACCCTCCATATAATGGTGAAGTATACATCTTGAATAAATCTTATCATCTTTTGATATTAAAGTTATTTCAGCATCTTTATCTATATTTCTAAGTTCACGTACTCCACTTATTCCTGCTGCTGAAGCTCCTAAAACCACGTATTTCATAAGCTTTTATACCTCCTCTAAAGTGATGGCACCCATTGGACATTTTTCTACGCAATTTGGCTCACTTCCATCCTTTGCACCACAACTAGTACACATGTCACATTTCATTATTTCTTTGTACTCTAATCTATCACTTTTTAAAACTCCATAAGGACATGCCATTATACACATATAACAACTTGCACATCTATCCTTATCATATTTTACAAAGCCTGTTTCTTTATCTTTGTGCATAGCACCAGTCATACAAGTATATACACATTCTGGTCTATCACAATGACGGCAGAAAATAGGTGCTGGCTTAGTTTTACTATCTATAGTTACTCTATTTCTAGAATCCGAACTGTCATGGCTAACTATACAAGCTGTAACACAAGTTAAACAACCTATACATTTACTTCTATCAATCTTAATTCTTTTCATCGTATAGCCTCCTAAATTTTTTCAATATTAATTGGTGTAGTTTTATATGATGGTTCTTTTGAATATGGATCATATATAGATGGCGTTAACTTATTACATTCTATGTAATGCATTGGTGCATAAAAATCTCCATAATTAACATTATCAGTAAGTTTAACCATAAATTCTGCATTTTCACCATTTATAGAATGAACTCTTATATTGTCATTCTCTTTTATATCCATTTCTTTTGCTAATTCTCTATTCATATAGATATAAGCTTGTTCTATACTAACATCTTCTACAAATCTTACTTCTCTAGTACGAGTTTGTGTATGCCATTGTCCTACAGTTCCTCTTCCTGTATTAAATGTATATGGGAATTCTTCTGTGTTCTTTAAAGGATTTTCCATAACATCTTCAAATACAAACTTAGCCTTTTTAGATGGTGTATAGTATAAATTATCTTCAAATAAACGTCTTTGATCTTCTTTTAATTCTTCACCTTCTCTAAATGGCCATTGTATTCCTTTAGAATCTACTAAAGCATCATAGTCAACACCTGTAATATCGCAAGGCATATTTCTTGAACATTCTTTCATAAGATTAAATGCATCTCTTGGAGTTTGCCATTTATCTAAAAGACTTCCCATTCCTAATGCTTTACCTATTCCAAGCATTACTTCATAGTCTGTCTTCTCATTTTCTTGTTTTTCTAAAGCTGGACGCATTGCTGATATACGTCTTTCTGTATTTATGTAGCTTCCTTCTTTCTTTATTCCTGGAACTACTGGTAAATAAACATCACATATCTTAGCACTATCTGTGTCATCATAAATATCTTGAACCACAAACATTTCTAATTTTTCAACTGCTTTCATAAATGATTTATTATTAGCCCATGAATGACGTGGATTAGTACAAACTACCCATAGTGCTTTAATTTCACCAGAAATAATTTTTTCAATTATAACGTTATATGGAGCTGTTGGTTTAGTTGCAAGTACAGAATCATCAACACCTAAAACTTCTGCTATTCTTGCTCTTCTTACTGGATTATCAAAGTCTCCACCACCATAAAGTCCCGCTGTATTACTAAAAATACGTGAACCCATTGCATTACATTGACCAGTTAATGAATTAGCTCCTGTACCAGGTCTTCCTATGTTTCCAGTCATTAAAGCTATATTTATAATAGCTTGGGCAGTTCTTACAGCTTCATAACCTTGGTTAACTCCCATTGTCCACCATAAAGAAACTCTTTCTCCATTATGAATTAATTCTACTAATTCTAAAATTGACTCTTCGCTAAGACCAGTAGATTTAACTGCTCTTTCTAAAGTGTATCCCTTTACAAATTCTTCAAAATCTTCAAATCCTTCTGTATATTTTTCTATATATTCATGATTTAAATAGTCTTTTTCTATAAGAAGATTTGCTACAGTATATAATAATTCAAGGTCTGTCTTAGCCTTTAATCCATACCAGTAATCTGCTTGTTCTGCTGTTTCTGATTTTCTTGGATCTATTACTATAAGTTTTTTATTTTTATTAGCTCTTATTCTTCCCCAGAAAATAGGATGAGCCACTACTGGATTTGCTCCTATTAATATTATTGTGTCTGAAAGTTCAGCATCATTTAAAGTATATGGAGGAGCATCAAATCCAAAACTTTGTTTATGTGCTACAACTGATGTTGCCATACAAAGTCTTGTATTACCATCTAGATTAGCTTTTAAATGATTTCTCATTACATGTCCAAGTAAAGCAAATTCCTCTAAAGTTAACTGACCTGTACTAATTCCTGCTATACTTTCACTGCCATACTTTTCTTTGATCTCTA
>CAKVLD010000004.1 GCA_934755305.1 uncultured Clostridium sp.
GCTCGATAGCTCAGTCGGTAGAGCAGAGGACTGAAAATCCTCGTGTCCCTGGTTCGATTCCTGGTCGAGCCACCAGATTAAAAGTACTAACATTGTTAGTACTTTTTTTAACGTATAAGAAATTTAAAAACTTTTTTGAGAGCAAGTATTGATTATTACTGGCTTTCTGATATGTTGTTAAATATACGTTAAAAGCAATTGTAGTGCCGCAAAAGAACCAAAAAGAAAATAATTAAATGGTATTTTTATAAGGAAGTATTTTGCTTTTAGAACCTTTTGCATGGCTGAAAGTTGAGAATTTAGATAATAAAGAAATATATTTTGAAGGTTTCCGTTTTTTAAAAATATAGTATTATTAGTACTATTCATAAACAAAACTATTTCTATATTGTTATAAATCCGACATACTGGTAAAATGTATTTATACTATTTCAATAAAAGGAGAAGATTAATGGAAAATAAGGTTTTAGCAGTTGCTGCTGGTAATGAAATAACAGAGAAGGATATTAACGAAATAATAGCTAGATATCCTGAACAACAAAGAATGTATATGGATAATGAACAAGGTAGAAAGCAAGTTTTAGAGCAAAGTATAGCTTTTGAATTATTTAATAAGTTTGGTCAAGAAATAAAATTAGATAAAACAGAAGAATATAAGGATTCTGTAGAAAAGTTAGCTAAAGAAATACTTATTCAAATGACAATAAATAAGGTTTTGTCTGAAGTTACAATAACTGATGAAGAAGTTAAAAAGTTCTATGACAATAATAAAGCACAATTTGTAGAACCAGAAACTGCATCAGCTAAGCATATATTAGTTGATAATGAAGAGAGTGCAAAGAATATAAAGGATGAAATTGAATCAGGATCGATTTCATTCGAAGATGCTGCTAAGAAATATTCAAACTGTCCTTCTAAGGAACAAGGTGGAGATTTAGGTTCATTTGGTAGAGGGATGATGGTTCCTGAGTTTGAAAATGCTGCATTTACTGCAGAAATAGGAAAGGTTACAGAGCCAGTTCAAACTCAATTTGGATATCACTTAATATTAGTAGAATCTAAGAAAGAAGCTAAAGAAAAATCATTTGAAGAAGTAAAGGGAATGGCTACTGGTCAATTACTTCAAGATGCACAACAAAAGAAATATTTAGATGTAATTAAAGAATTAGAAGCTAAATATGGTGTAGAAAGAAAATAATTATAAATTAAAAAAAGGTATTTCAAGAATATAACTTGAAATACCTTTTTGATTTATTTATTAAATTAATTCTGTAAAGTCATATATGTATTTATCAGCTATTTTAATAAGTTCTTCTTTTTGCTCCTCTGAGTCTGCGTCATTAACAGCTATTACTTTCATATCGGCTAGCTTTGCTCCTTGCACAGCATCAAGTATATCTTCAAATACTATGCATTTGTTAGGTGCTACTTGTAGCTTTTGAGCACATAATAGATATACATCAGGTTCTCTTTTGGTTTTTCCTGTTTCAGCAGTAGTTGTTATTACATCAAAATAGTCATATATATTGTTAGATTTTAAAGCTCGTTCTAAAAGTAAATTATTATTACTAGTAGCTAGTCCAATTTTTATACCTTTATTTTTTAAGAATTTTAAAAATGAATTAACTCCAGGTTTAAGATGAACATTTTTTGAATAATGCTCAATAGCCATCTGATTCCAAGTATCTAAAATATCTTCAATACTGTCATCTAAGTTAAAGGTAGTCTTAAAATACACAGCAACTTCCTTAAAGCTAAGATGAGATATCTTTTCTTTCAAATCTTTTGGAACAGTATGGCCTTTAGAATTTAAGAAATCTATATCTATTTGTTTCCATACCCACATAGAATCAATAAGAGTTCCATCTAAATCAAAAATTGCAGCTTCAATATTATTTAACATAATTCACCTCATAACTTTTTATAAAATAAAAAAGGTAGATATAAAATCTACCTTATAAGTGGTCGGGGTGACAGGTCTCGAACCTGCGACCTCATGGTCCCAAACCATGCGCGCTACCATCTGCGCCACACCCCGTAGCACATAAAATATTATATAGTATATTTTACATAATGTCAAATATAAATTTTATATAATGTATAAAATTTATTATAATATATAGGCTTTAAGTACGAATATAAGAGTATTTAATAGTATATCGTAACTTTAACAGAGTATTTATGAGGTAATATGAGCTATGAAAGGCATTTAAAGTCTCGATAGCATTGAAAAAAAGCCATTTCAATGCTATAATGATAATACGTAATAAAGAAATAAATTTTATATTAAGGAAGGGAGGGATGGTCGACAGACCATTTTGAATGAGAAAAAGATTATTATCTGCTTTAATAGCAGTAATGGTTACAGCTACAGGAGTAATGGTACCATTTACAACAGTAAAAGCAGATCCAGGTAGTAGTGTTTCAGTGAATTCTCAAACACAACAATTACAAAGTCAATTAAATGAAATGTTAAATAAGATAAATGAATTGAATGAAAAGATACAAGTTTTAGATAATGAAATTAGTCCTTTAGATAGTAAAATAAAAGAAAATAATGCTGAAATAGAAAACGTAAATAATGAAATCGCTAACACTAACAAAGAAATTGAACAAGCTAAGGCTGATATAGAAGAACAAGAAGAAGTATTAGGGCAAAGACTTAGAGAGTTATATAAGTCAGGTGGACAAACTAGTTACATATCTTTAATATTTTCTGCTGAAAGTTTTAGTGATTTAATAAGCAAAATAGATGCAGCTAGTAAGTTAATAAAAATAGATCAAAAGATTGCAAATGAATTAACTAATACTAAGAAGAATCTTGATAATAAAGTAGAATCATTAGAATCAAAAGCAAAAGAAATAGAAACTTTAACTGAAGAAGTAAAAGTTAAAAAGGCAGAACTTGATGAAAAGAAAGCAGATCAAGAGGTAATACTTACTCAAGCTAAGGCAGAACAAGAAGCTTTTGAAAGTCAATACTTAGTTCCACAAGAAATGAGTGAAGTTTCTCCTTGGATAGAACAAGCTACTAATAGTAATAATTCTGTTGATAATATTAAGAATTCAAAATCTATGTTAGAAGCATACCTTCAACAATTAAAAAGTGATGAAGCTAAATCTTCTGTTAACAATGCGATTAGTAAAGCAAATGCATTAATAGATAAGAAGAATAAAGAAGCGGAAGAGGCTAAGAAGGCAGCTGCAACTAATAGAGGTGACGATACTTTGACAGTGTCAAAAGATATGAGTGGCCTAATGACTTTATTAAGAGCACAATTAGGTAAGCCATATGTTTATGGAGCAACTGGTCCAAGCACTTTTGACTGTTCAGGATTAACATCATATGTTTATAGAAATGCTTTAGGAATAGAAATAGGTAGAACAACTTATGAACAAATAAATTCAGGTGTTGAGGTATCACAAAGTGAATTAAAAGTAGGTGACTTAGTATTTCCTCATGCTGGACATGTTGGAATATATATAGGAAATGGACAAATGATTCATGCTCCTCAAACTGGAGATGTTGTTAAAATAGCACCAGTATATAGGTTCTGGAGAGCAAGAAGAATAGTAAAGAGTTAAATTGGTTTATTATACAAGAAGAGCGTTATGTCGAAATTGTAGTATGATTTTGACATAACGCTTTTTGTTTTTTTAATTTGAGAGTTATAACTTATTAAGGTATAATTAATATTATTTTTGTGAGGTTGATTAAATGAAAGATATAAAAATAAATGAAGATGAATCAATTGATGATTTACAATTAAATGGACTAAATTTAATACAAAAGAAAGATGCTTTTAGATTTGGAGTTGATGCAGTATTACTTTCAGATTTTGCAAATATAAAAAGAAATTTTAGAGTAGTAGATTTATGTACTGGTACAGGGATAATTCCTTTTTTAATTTGGGGAAAGTATTCCCCAAAAGAAATATGTGGAATAGAAATACAAGAAGAGATGGCAGAGATGGCTAATAGGAGTTCTAAACTTAATGGAACGGAGGAAAGTATAAGATTTTATGCTGAAGATTTAAAAAACTTGGATTTTATAAAAACATTAGGCAAATTTGATGTATTAACAGTTAATCCACCATATAAGTTAAATAATTCAGGAATAGTTAATCCTTCGGATAAGATAGCTATAGCGAGGCATGAGGTATTATGTAACCTAGAGGACGTTATACGAGTCTCTAGGACTCTTTTAAAAGATAATGGACGTATTTATATGGTTCATAGGCCAGAACGCTTAGCTGACATTATAACGCTTATGAGAAAATATAAAATAGAACCTAAAAGAATTAGGATGGTTCAACCTAATACTAAAAAAGCACCTAATATAGTTTTAGTTGAAGGTCAAAGAGATGGTGGGAAGTTTTTAAAGTGGGAAGCACCTTTATATGTTTATAAAGATGAAGGTGGATATAGTGATGAAATTGAAGCTATTTATGGAAGGAGTAGGTCATAATGAACAGTGGAAAAATATATTTAGTTCCAACCCCTATTGGAAATTTAAAAGATATGACATTAAGAGGGTTGGAAGTATTACAGTCTGTAGATATCGTTGCAGCAGAAGATACAAGACAAAGTTTAAAGTTGTTAAATCATTTTGAAATAAAGAAACCTTTAATAAGTTATCATCAACATAATGAACAAGGAAAAAGTGAAGATATCTTAGAGATGGTGAGGGAAGGTAAAAGTATAGCAATAGTAACAGATGCAGGAACCCCAGGAGTTTCAGATCCAGGTGCTATAATTGTACAAAAATGTATTGAAAATAATATAGAATTTGAAGTTTTACCAGGTGCGACTGCTATTACTACTGCTTTAGTATATTCAGGGTTAGATACAACTAAGTTTTTATTTAGAGGTTTTATATCAAGAGAAACAAAAGAAAGAAAAATATTATTTGATGAAATAAGAAATTCAAAAGAATCATTAATATTCTATGAATCACCACATAGATTGCTAAGTACTTTAAATTTGTTACATACAGAACTTGGTAATAGAAAAATTGCAGTGTGTAGAGAATTAACTAAATTGCATGAAGAAATAAGAAGAGGTAGCTTAGAAGAAATAATTAATTACTTTTCAGAAAGATCTATAAAGGGTGAATTTGTATTAGTTGTTGAAGGAAAACAGCAAGAACAAATAGATAGAGAAAATAAAGAAAAGTGGGAAGAGTTATCTATTGAAGATCATATAAGATTACTCATGAATGAAGGGTTAAATAAAAAAGAATCTATAAAGAAAGTTGCTAAGGATAGAGGACTTCAAAAAAATATAGTTTATCAAATAGCAACTGAAATATAAAAAAATAGTACCTCTAGGGGATAGAGGTACTTTTTTATAGAGTATTGGGGATACTCTATAATTAATATGTTATTATCTACCGTTCTTCATTTCTTCAAGACAGTTTTTGCAGATGTTTTTACCTTTATAGTTGATAACATCTCTAGCATCTCCACAGAAAATACAAGCTGGTTCATATTTCTTTAATATGATTTGTTCACCATCTACATATATTTCTAATGCATCTTTTTCTGCTATGTCTAAAGTTCTTCTTAATTCTATAGGAATTACTATTCTTCCTAATTCGTCTACTCTTCTTACTACACCTGTTGATTTCATTAAAGTTTCCTCCTTGTATTTGCATCATTCGACATTTTACTATGCTATGTTACCAAAAATGTAATATAAAGTCAACCTAAAATGTGAATAATATTTTTGAACTTACAAATTTCTCTATAAACTATGTATAAATAGAATATACTACCATTTTTTTAAATTGTCAATAGTTTACATTTAAAATTAATTTTATGTTAATAAAATTTTATTAAATACAAAATGTATAATATTTCTCATCAAGTAAAAAATATAATATAAAATAACAAGAAAATCAAGAAAAATTATTATATTTTTCACAATAAGCAAAAATATTACCATAATTTTGTTGTTTGAAGGTTATTTGTCGAAAAAATCTTAACCCTAAGTATAAATATACTATGAATATTAGAATATGGCAATATTAAATTATTCAAAGGTGGTTGAATTAACTTGTAATAAGTTTTTTTATACTATATAATATATTATAAGAATAATATACAAAGGTGGAATATATATGGGCAATAATCTTGATTCTAACTATATAAAAGATTTAGCAGCAGAGATGTCTAAAAATAGTATGATTCCATATAGTGATTTACCACAATATGATTTATTTCTATCACAAGTAATAGATTTCTTAAATGATAAATTTACTGGAGATAAGTATACTAACAATATAGTTCAGAATTACATTAAAAGTGAGGTAATAACTAGACCTGAGGATGGAAAAAAGAGAGGATATACCAAACTTCATTTAGTACAACTTGTACTTTTAAGTTATATGAGACCTATTCTGACAACAGAAGAGATAAAAAAAGTTTTTAGTTTAGCTTTTAATGAAATCAATGACAGAAGTGATGACATAATATCATGGGAATCTGCTTATAAGATATTTGCAGAAATTCAACAGGAAAGTTATGATACTATTTTAGCTAAACCTATTGCAGATGATAAGAAATTAGATGAAATTATGAATAATTTCAACTTAGAAGAAAAAGATGAAGATAGAATAAGAGTGTTTATAAGTGTAATTTCTTTAATAGCTCAAGCAAGTGCTATTAAAAAATTGGTACAAAAAATTGCTAATGAATATAGTGCTGAATAGGGGGTAAGTCCCCTATTTTTATATTGTGAGAATAAAGATGGAGGAGTGAGTTTTTACAAACCATATCTATCCATTTTTTTATTTTCTTAATGTAGGTGATGAATTATGAGTATAGAGGTAAGAAAATCTGTAAGAGAATTTGTAGAACTTGTACTGAAATCAGGAAGTTTAGATAATAGGTTTACTACAAATGTACGAGCCATAGAAGGTGTAAGAGCTCACCAAAAGTTACAGAAAAGTAATGAAGAACTTTATAAAAAATATGAAAAAGAGGTTTATTTAAAAACAGATATACAAATAGATTCTTTTATATTACATTTAGATGGACGATGTGATGGGATTATAGAAGAAGGCAAAGATGTTATAGTAGAAGAAATTAAGTCAACTTATGTGCCATTAGTTAATATTTATGAGGATTTTAATATAATGCATTGGAGTCAAGGAAAAATATATGCGTATATTCTTAGTAAAGATAGAGGGTTGGATAATATATATGTACAACTTAGTTATTATAATTTAGATAATAATGAAGTAAAATCATTTTTAAAGAAATTTTCTTACAATGATTTGAGGAATTATATGGAAGAGTTGGTTTCTATGTATAAGAAATATGTAGAGTTGGATATTGAACATAAGGAAAGAAGAAATATATCTATAAAAGATATTAAGTTTCCTTTTGAAAAATATAGAAAAGGACAATTAGATCTTATGAAAGCTTGCTATGGAACAATAAGAGATAAAAAAAATATTTTTTTACAGGCACCAACAGGAACGGGAAAAACAATATCTACACTTTATTCAAGTATTAAGGCATTAAGAGAAGGATATGGAGAAAAGATTTTTTATTTAACAGCTAAAAATATTAATAGAAAGGTAGCAGAAGATACTATTAAAGAACTATCAAAACAAAAGCTGATTTTGAAGAGTATATCTATATTAGCAAAAGAAAAAATGTGCATTAATGATATTTTTAGTTGTAATGCAGAAGAATGCGTATATGCAAAAGATTATTATGATAAATTAAAGAGCACCCTTTTTGAAATATTAAAAAAAGATAGCGAATTTACTACTAATAAATTAATTGAATATGGAAAGAAATATAAAATATGTCCTTTTGAATTATCTTTAGATTTGATAGAATGGTGTGATTGTATAATTTGCGATTATAATTATATTTTTGATCCTAAGGTATATCTGAGGAGAGTTTGTGATGAAGATGGAAAAAGTAATATTATATTAGTTGATGAAGCACATAATTTAGTTGATAGAGGAAGAAGTAATTATAGTGCTAAACTTTTTAAAAGTAAGTTTATAGCATTAAGAAAAGAGGTAAGGGGAGTTGTTCCTAAATTATACAGTCATATAAATAAAGTGAGTAAACTATTTATAGAAGAGGAAAGAAATTGTGAATTTGAGGGTAAGAATTTTATATATTATAATGAAATTCCAAAGGAGATATGTAAAGAACTAAGGATTATTAATAGGGAAATAGAAGAGGTATTGAGTAGAAAAGAAAAATTGAGCTTTAATGAATTGTTGTTAGAATTATACTTTGATATAAATAGTTTCTTAAATATTTCTGATATATATGATGATAAGTATACAACTTATATTCAAATAGTAAAAAGTGAAGTAATTATTTCTTTATTTTGTATAGATCCTTCAAATAAAATTAGAGAAACTATAGATAAGTTTAGAAGCGTAATCTTATTTTCGGCTACGTTATCACCTTTTGAGTATTTTATGAAAATTTTAGGTGGAAATGAAGATGATTATAGATTAAAATTAAAATCACCTTTTCCAAAGAAAAATTTAAATGTATATTTATATAAAGGTAATACTAGATATATAGCAAGAGAAAAAACTTTATCATTAATATGTAAAAAAATTTTTGAATTTACATCCAAAAGAAAAGGAAATTATTTAGTGTTTTTTCCTTCGTATGAATATATGAATCTTGCTAAAATGTATATTGAAGAAAATTTTAATTTAGATAAAGTTATGTTTCAAGATGTTACTATGAATGATGAAGAAAGAAATGATTTTATTAACCAATTTACAGAAGGAAGTTGCATTATTGGATTTTGTGTATTAGGTGGCTTGTTTTCTGAAGGAGTAGATTTGCCAGGAGATAAACTTATAGGGGCTGTTATAGTAGGTGTTGGATATCCTAAAATATCTTTAGAAGGAACCATAATTAAGGAATATTTTAAAGGTGATGGTGAAAAGATAGCGTATGTATATCCAGGAATGAATAAAGTGATGCAAGCAGGAGGAAGAGTAATTAGATCTGAAAAAGATAAAGGAAGTATATTATTAATAGATGACAGATATTGTGATAAACAATATTATGAGTTATTACCAGATGAATGGAAACCTTTAAGAAATATAGATACAAAATAAAGACTTTAAAATATAAGAATGATTGGTGATGATATGAATGAAAAAAAGATGTCTAAGTTAGATTTATTAATACATTTAGTGGTGAAAATTAAGAAAGATGATATATTTGCTTTATCTTCACAATTAGCATACTATTTAGTTTTATCTTTTTTTCCTTTTTTAATTTTTTTATTTACACTAATAAGTTTTAGTAATTTAGATGCAGAAGTTATTTTAGAAGCATTAGAAACTATGTTACCTAATTCTGTATTTGAACTTACACAAAATATTATATTAGAAGTTTTAGGCACTCAAAGTACAGGTGTATTAGGAATATCTTTGATTTTAGCTATTTGGACAGCATCTTCAGGAGCAAGGGCTGTTTTTAAAGGTGTAAATAAAGCTTATAACATTAGAGAGGAAAGAAATTATGTAAAAAGAGCTATTATTTCATTTATTAGTACTATAGGATTAGCAATAACAGTTTTATTATCATTGTCATTGTTGGTTTTTGGAGATGTAATAGGAAATTATTTGATTGACATATTACCATTTAGACAAGTTTTGATTATGATATGGAATATACTAAGATATGGAGTTATTTTATTTATATTAACATTTATTTTTGCTTTTATATATAAATATGCTCCTTCAAAAAAGATAAGATGGAGAGATGTATTACCAGGGGCAATTTTTGCAACTATAGGTTGGGTTGTAGTATCTATTGGATTTTCATTTTATATAAATAATTATAGTAATTATTCAAGGTTTTATGGGAGTCTAGCAGCAGTATTTGTTCTTATGATATGGTTATTTTTAACTTCGCTTATATTTATGTTTGGGGTAGAAATTAATTCTGTAAGAGTTAAAAGTAGAGAAATAATGTGAAAATTAAAAAAATGTGAATATTAAATTTTATTTATGGCAACACTTTAGAAATGAAAATATTCAGGAGGTGTTAAAATGAATAAAATAATATTATTAGGAAGACTTATAAGAGATCCTGAACTTAGGACTGTTGAAACAGGAGATAAAGTATTTACAAAATTTATAATTGCAGTAGAAAGAAACTTTAAGTCAGCTGATGGGACTAGGAAGGCAGATCTTATTCCAGTAACTGTTTGGGGAAAAAAAGCTGAAATAATATGTACTTATTTAAAAAAAGGAAGCAGTATTACTTTAAGTGGTAGGTTAAGAACTGGAAGTTATGAAGATAAAGAAGGAAATAAGAAATATATAGCTGAAGTAGTAGCAGAAGACTTTAAGTTTGTAGGTGGAAAGAAAGTAGGAAATAATGAGTAGTTTAAATTAAATTTAGAAAAAGTTGATATTATATAAAAATATGTTATAATAAGCTTATGTTAACGTATTCATTTCAATTATGGTATAAGAAGGTATGAAAAAGCAGACAGATTTATGTCTGCTTTTTTTTGGGAGATAAAATATATGCAAATTTATATTATTTGTCGACAAAGGATATGTGAAAGATAAAGAAAATATATAGAAAGAAGGGGGAAATTAAGTTTTTTTATGTCATTAAATAAACTAAATTTTTTTTTTAGAAGGACATCCTTTGACAATGTTTTAATGTTTACTGTGCTAATATTAAGTAATGTAAGGGCAAGATAGTAGGGGGGATATCATTGGTATTAGAAAAAAGTATAAAAACAAGCTTTTCTAATGGTTTAGAAAGAATATATATTTATAAAATAACAGAACAATTAGAAAAAAGCAGTTGTGAATATGGAATAGAAGTTGAATTGAAAGATATTATGAAGGGGGAAAATGTAAAAAATATAAAAGAAGAAGTAAAAAATATATCATCTAAAAAGGAAGAAGTAATAGATATTTTACAATTACTATGTAGAAATGAAGCATCGCCTCTTCATTTATTAGATATATTACAAGATTATATAGATAGAGATGTTATACAATATAATTGTTAAGTAATATGGAGGATAACTTATGATAATAGGTATAGGAACAGATATTGTAAAAGTAGAAAGAATAAAGATAGTAGTAGAAAGAACTCCAAACTTTCTAAAAGGAGTATTTACAGATAAAGAAATTGAATATTTTAACTTAAAAAAGAATAAGTATGAAAGCATTGCAGGAGCTTTTGCATCAAAGGAAGCTTTAAGTAAAGCTTTAAGTACAGGAATTCGTGGTTTTTCCTTAAATGATATTGAAGTTATTCATGATGAATTGGGAAAACCTAATATTAATTTGAGTGATAAGATAATTGAGAAATTTAATTTGTATAATCATAATGTACATGTTTCAATTTCACATACTGAAGATAATGCTATTGCATTTGTTGTAATTGAAGAGGTGGTAAGTGGTGGAAGTTTTTAGTGTGAATGGAGCTAGAAAAATAGATAGTGAGACTATTAATACTATAGGAATACCCAGTATAGTATTAATGGAAAATGCAGCTGAAGGAATATTTGGTAAAATAGTACATAAAGGAAAAAGATTCATTTTTTTTTGTGGTACAGGGAATAATGGTGGTGATGGATTAGCTATAGCTAGAAAGCTTATTTTAGCAGGAAAAACTGTGAAGATATATGTATATGGTAATATCTTAAAAGCAAGTAGCGAATTTAATACTAATTATAATATTTTATGTAATATAGGAATCGAAATTAAAAAAATTAATATGGAGTATGCTAATGAAATAATTAGTTGCGTAGAAGAATGTGATGTTGTTATTGATACAATTATGGGGATTGGTTTGAATAGAGATATAGAAGGAGATTTATATAATTTAGTAGATATTATCAACAAATATTCTAAATATACAATATCTGTTGATACTCCCACTGGTTTGGATTGCGATTATGGAAAGGTACTTAATATAGCAGTAAAAGCTAATGAAACATTTACTGTTGAAGTAATGAAGAAAGGTTTTTTTAGCTTAGGGGCAAGAGATTATTTAGGCAATGTATCTATAGTACCTATAGGAATTCCTAAAATAATTAAGAATAGATATTCTGAAAATACTTTTATATTAAGTAATGAGGAATATAAAAGACTTCTTCCTGTTAGAAATATATATGGACATAAAGGAAGTTATGGAAAAGTTTTGATATTAGCAGGGAGTAAGGGAATGTCAGGAGCTGCATATATAACTACTGAAGCAGTAGTTAGAACAGGGGCAGGACTTGTAACGTTATTGGTGGAAAAAGAAATACAAGATACATTAGCAAGCAAGCTAGTAGAAGCTATGATAACTACCTATGATGAGAGTGATAAGGTAGACAGACTAATTAAAGATGCAGATGTAATAATATGTGGACCTGGATTAAGCAAAGGATTAGAAAATAGAAATATGTTAAAAAGATGTATAAAACATAGTGATTGTTCTATGGTTATAGATGCAGATGCATTGAATATTATTAGTGAAGAAAATGAATTGATAGATTATTTAAAAGGAAGAACTATATTTACACCACATCCAGGAGAAATGGCTAGATTAGTAAATAAGAATATAAAGGAAGTAGAAGGAAATAGAATAGAAATTTGTAAGGAATATGCTAGAGATAATGATATAGTAACGATTTTGAAGGGATACAATAGTGTTATTTCAAATGGAGATAGTGTAATAATTAATGAAACTGGAAGTAGTAAGATGGCTTCAGGAGGTATGGGAGATTGTCTTACAGGAATAATAGGAGGATTAGTAGCACAAGGGATTAATTTATATGATGGAGGAAAACTTGGAGTATATTTACATGGTCTTATAGGTGATAAATTAGGAAGTTGTAGATATTGTGTTAATGCGAGAGATATAATTCAAGAATTACCTAAAGTAATGGATAATATATTAAAAAGTTAGAATAAAAAATGCTTTGATGTAATATTAGTATTAATAAGTAATTTACATTGGAGGCAATATGAAACTTAAATCTAAATTAATAAATAAAAAATTAGTATTACTTTTATTTATACCTTTTATTGCAATTATTGCTGTAATAATTTTTAGACATGTATATAATCCAAGTAATGAGGAAATCTTGGAATATGTAAAAGATGCAAATCAATACTCCTCAAAAGTTAGATATATAATAAATAATTCAAAAGGTAAATATACAGAAGATACTACTCTTTATTATAGTAAGGATCATGGGATGAGAATAGAATTTGGCCAGGATAGAGTTAAGATTTATAAAGATGGTTTTATAAGTATGAATGATAATGGAGATAAGTATGAGCTAGAAAAAAGCTTTGATGAAATATATCCCTTAGCTTTTACAAGTAGTCTGTTAGCTAATAATATGGAAAGTATAACAGAAGGAAGTGAAGAATGGGGAGACACAGAGTATTTAGAAGTTAAAATAAATCTTCCGTTTAAAAATAATCACATTAATTGGGCTAAGCTATATATAAACAAAAAAGATAAAAGTCCTATTGGAACAAAAATATATGATGTGGACAATAAAGAGAGATTGACTATTATATATAAGGATTTTAATTATTTGGATGAGATAGACGAAACGTTATTCTGATTAGGAACATATGATAAATATTAAAATATAAGAAAAAATATATGATTATAGTTATTAAAAATTAATTCACTAATATACAAGAATAAAGTGGTAGTTCTTGTTCAATAAAAATACAAAAATAGAAAAAAATCCTTAAATCCTTTGACATGATGACATTAATTGAAATATAATTTATTTATACATAAACTCTTACTACCAGGAGGAATAAAAAATGTCATCATTATGGAGAATTAAAAGAAAAATGAAAGATAAAAATGAAAAAAATAGTATATTATTTAATAAGGATTTAATACAATATAAAGAGGAACAAGATAATTTAGATAGTAATAATTCTATGAAAATAGGTTATATAGAAATGGGAGAAATCAATTTACAGCTAGCTATAGATAATGGAAGTGAATTAGTTGATATTAATAATTATGAGACATGGCTTTGCGGAGTGTGATTTTTCAAATGACGACTATGGTAGTAAAAAGAGGAGATATTTTCTATGCAGATTTAAGCCCTGTAATTGGATCTGAACAAGGTGGAATAAGGCCAGTTATAATATTACAAAATGACATAGGAAATAGATATAGTCCAACAGTAATTATTGCAGCTATAACTTCACAGATTAATAAAGCAAAATTACCAACACATGTAGAAATATCATCTGAAGATTATGGTTTAAATAGAGATTCAGTTGTTCTTCTAGAGCAAATTAGAACATTGGACAAAAAGAGATTAAAAGAAAAAATTGGACATATGACTGATAGTGATATGTTAAAAGTAAATAAAGCATTATTAATAAGCTTTAGTTTAGCGTAAACTTAGTTTTTTAATATAGAAATCGAAATAATTTTAGAATTATTTCGATTTTTTTGTATAAAATAAAAATATGTGTATTTATACTTAGACGAATATGTATTATTAAAATTAATAGTATATACTATTTAAATAAAATACAACAAAAAGTAAACACAAATCAATTAATAGAGTATACAAGGAATAGGAAGTATGATATAATTATGTCAATAAGTTAAATAGATATACGTAAAACCATGTTTAATTATCTACTAGGAGGATGCTTTATGAAAAAAAGTAAAGAAGAACTAATTAAAATTTCAAATATAGTAAGAAAAGACATTATAGAAATGTTAACTGAATCAGGCTCAGGACATCCGGGGGGGTCTTTATCATCAGCTGATATATTAACAACATTATATTTTAGTGAGTTAAATGTTGATCCTAAAAATCCTAAGGATGAAAATAGAGATAGATTTGTATTATCAAAGGGACATGCTGCACCTGTATTATATAGTGTTTTAGCTAGAAGAGGATTTTTTGATCCAGAAGATTTAAAGACTTTAAGAAAGATAGGTTCAAAATTACAAGGACATCCAAATATGAATGATTTACCAGGAATTGATATGTCAACAGGATCATTAGGACAAGGAACATCTGCAGCTGTTGGGATGGCTTTAGCTGGAAAATTAGATAATAAGAGCTATAGAGTATATGCTGTTTTAGGAGACGGGGAATTAGAAGAAGGACAAATATGGGAAGCAGCAATGGCTGCGGCTCATTATAAATTAGATAATTTAACTATATTTATAGATTTTAATGGATTACAAATAGATGGTGATATTACTAAAGTAATGAATCCTTCTCCAATAGATAAAAAGTTTGAAGCTTTTGGATGGAATGTATTGATTATTGATGGACATAATTATGATGAAATATTTGATGCTATAGAAAAATCTAAAAATAATGAAGGAGCACCAACGGCTATTATTTGCAAAACTATAAAGGGAAAAGGTGTTTCATTTATGGAAAATGATGCAGCATGGCATGGAAATGCACCAAATAAGGAGCAATGTGAAGTAGCAGTTAAGGAATTAGGAGGAGATAGATAATGAGTAATAAAAAAGCAACTAGAGAAGCTTATGGAAAATCACTTGCAGAGCTTGCAAATATTAATAAAAGTATAGTAGTTTTAGATGCAGATCTATCAAAATCTACAAAAACTGCTGAATTTCAAAAGGTAGCACCTGAAAGATTTTTTAATATGGGAATAGCAGAAGCAAATATGATGGGGGTTGCAGCGGGTATGTCCACTTGTGGAAAAATACCATTTGTAAGTACTTTTGCTATATTTGCAGCAGGTAGAGCTTTTGAACAAATTAGAAATTCAATATGTTATCCAAAATTAAATGTGAAGATATGTGCAACACATGCTGGTCTAACAGTCGGAGAAGATGGGGCTACACATCAAGCTATAGAAGATATATCTCTTATGAGAAGTATACCTAATATGGTAGTGATTAATCCAGCAGATGATGTGGAAACTGAAGCTGCAATTAAGGCAATAGCTGAATATAATGGTCCTTGCTATGTAAGATTAGGTAGAATGCCAGTAACAACAATTAATGATGGAGAAAATTATAAGTTTGAGTTAGGAAAAGGAATTCAAGTTGTTGATGGAAGCGATGCTACTATAATAGCAACAGGAATTATGGTTGAAGCTGCTAAAAATGCAAGTGATATTTTAGCTAAAGAAGGAATAAGTGTTAGAGTTATTAATATACATACTATAAAACCTATTGATAGAGATATTATTGTAAAAGCAGCAAAAGAAACAGGAGTTATAGTTACAGCTGAAGAACACAGTATAATAGGTGGTTTAGGATCTGCTGTATCAGAAGTTGTATGTGAAGAGTATCCAGTTAAGGTAGTAAGAATTGGAGTTAAAGATGTATTTGGTGAAAGTGGTAAACCAAATGAATTATTAAAAGCTTATGGTTTAACAACAGATGATTTAGTTAATGCTGTTAAGAATGCTATATCTAAATAATATGTTGGTTATGTAAATTATAATAGTAAATCTTGAATAGATAAGTCGTTATGTAGCATTTTGCTTATACAATGACTTATCTATCCAAGATTTTTTGCTATAGAAAAGAAAAAATTAATATATTAGCGATAAAACTAAATTTTGGTATGATAATTTTCGATTAATATGTTTGATTTTACATAAAAAAACAAAAAAGTATATTTATTTGTACACAAAGGATATTTTTTTTATGTAATAGGAATTATAATAGTATAGGAATAATTATGTGGAGGAAAGAATTAATATGAATAGTAAAATAATAAAGGAATATGGGTTAATTACTTTTGGAATAATTTTAGTTGCATTATCTGTAGAGTATTTTTTTGCACCTAATAATCTTGCTGCAGGAGGGGTGACAGGATTAGCAATAGTAGTAAATAATTTGATACCAAGTTTAAGTGTTGGCGGTTTAACATTAGGTATTAATATAGTACTATTTATAGTTGCGTTTGGAGCAATAGGTGGGAATTTTGGTGGGAAAACTATTTTTGCTAGTTTGGGGATGTCTGTAATAATGTGGATTATAGAAAATTTTTTTAGTCCATTTGCAATTACTAATGATTTAATTATAGCTACAGTTTTTGGAACACTGATTTCAGCTTTTGGGATGGCAATAGTATTTAATTGTAATGCATCTACAGGTGGAACAGATATTTTAGCAAAGATATTAAATAAGTTCTTTCATATAGAAATAGGTAAAGCTTTATTAATTGTAGATATAATAATTACTTTTGCAGCAGCAATGGTATTTGGTTTAGATATTGGTTTTTATGCAATGTTAAGTGTTATTATATTAGGAATTGCTGTTGACAAATTTATTGATGGTTTTAATACTAGTAGAGAAATTATGATTATAAGTAAAAAGTCAGATGAAATAAGTAAGTTTATTTTAGATGATTTATCTAGAGGATGTACTTATTTAAAAGGTGTTGGAGCTTATAGTCAAAAAGAGATAAAGATAATATATTCTGTTTTAAGTAGATCTGAATTTATTAAGTTAAAATCTTTTATTAAAGAAATAGATAAAGAAGCATTCATTACTGTTAGAGAGTCTTATGAAGTTTTAGGGGAAGGTTTTACAGAAATATAAAAAAGGTCATATTTGTAATTTCTAAATTATTAAGAATAAATAAAGGTATTATATAGCGAAGGTGATTCTAGTCTTATTTTGGTGTGTTATGTTATAATAGCACTGTAAGTAAAATTAAATGAAGCTTACACAAAAAAAACTAAGGAGTGTTAGTATGATTAGATTTAAGAATATTTCTAAAATATATAATAATAATGTCAAAGCTCTTTCAGATGTGAATATTAATATCGAAAGAGGAGAATTTGTATTCTTAGTAGGTCCATCAGGTGCTGGTAAATCTACTTTTATAAAAATGCTATTAAAGGAAGTTGAACCTACAACTGGTAAAGTGATAGTTGGTGATACAGATTTATCAACATTAACAAGAAGAGCTGTGCCATATTTTAGAAGGAAAATAGGCATGGTATTTCAAGACTTTAGATTAATTCCTAATTTAAATGTTTATGAAAATGTTGCATTTGCTATGAAGGTAGTAGAAGCATCACCAAAAGAAATAAGAAAAAGGGTTCCTATGGTATTATCACTTGTAGGTCTTTCTCACAAGTATAAAATGTTTCCAAGTGAATTATCAGGTGGGGAACAACAAAGAGTATCATTAGCTAGAGCGATTGTTAATAATCCAAGCGTACTAATAGCTGATGAACCTACAGGAAACTTAGACCCTGAAACTGCTAAAGAAATTATGATGTTACTTGATGACATTAATAAAGCAGGGACAACCATACTAATGGCTACTCATGCTAAAGATATAGTTGATACTATGAAAAAGAGAGTTATAGCTATTGAAGGTGGAGAAATAGTTAGAGATGAGAAGAGAGGTATGTACGAAAATGAAGATTAATACTATAAATTATTTTATAAGTGACGCATTTAAAAGCTTAAGAAGAAATAAAACTATAAGTTTAGCATCAACAATAACTGTATTAATAACATTCTTAGTTTTAGGAATTTTCTCTCTTGTAGCTCAAAATGCAAATTTAGCAATTGAAGGAGTTCAATCTAAGGTAGAATTAAAAGTTTTCTTGAAAGAAGATATAAGACTTATTGATAAGAGAGAAATAGAAGTAAAGCTTAGAGAACAAGATGGCGTAAAAGAAGTAGAATTTGAATCTAAAGAAGATGCATATAAGAACTTTGAGGAAAGTATGAGTCAAAGTGAAGGAATCTTACAAGGATATACTTTAGAGAATAATCCTTTCCCTGAATCTTACATAATAAAACTTAAAGATGCAGATGATGCAGAAGCTGTTACTGAAGCTATAAAAGATTTAGAAGGTGTAGAAAGTGTAAGTGATCAACAAGAATTAATTAATACTGTTCAAAAGGTTATTAAAGGAGTAAGGATAGTTGGCGGAGTTTTATTTGTTATATTAATAGGTGTTTCTGTCTTCTTAATAATGAATACTACTAAGTTAACAGTATATTCAAGAAGAAGAGAAATTGGAATTATGAAGTTTGTTGGGGCCACTGACTGGTTTATAAGATGGCCTTTCATAATAGAAGGTATGGTTATAGCTCTTACTGGGGCAATAGTATCTGTAATATTAACATTCTTTATATATAAAGGGACTGTTTCGTTTATAGCAGCAAGATTCCTAATGGCTAATTTGGTAGCGCCAAGTTATGTATTTGTATCATTATTGTGGAAATTTATTTTAGCTTCTATAGCTGTAGGTGGTTTTGCAAGTTTCATATCATTAAGAAAGTTCTTAAAAGTATAATTATAAGAATTAAGAATACAATATTTACTATACGGATATAATCTTGTTATAGGAAAGGGAGCTTGTAAAATGGATCAGTTAAAGAAAAAGAAAGATAGAAATAGAAATTCTAAAATGCTTATATGCCTAGTTGTAATAATAGGTTTTCTTGCAGGAAATGTTAGTGCTAGATTTGGATTATTTATAGGTCCAGAGTCACAAGATTATTCAAAGGCAGTAAAGTATGTAGATGAATATAGTAGTTATGCAGGTCTATTTGAAGCAAGAGAAGTTTTAATTAATAATTATAATGGTGATGTGAAAGATACTACTTTATTAGAAGGTGCTATTAAAGGGATGGCAGCAAGTTTAAAAGATCCATATACGCTTTATATGACGAAAGAAGAATATGAAAAGTTTAATTTATCTAATTCAGGATTACGAGTAGGGATAGGAGTAACTATAACAGTACAAGATGATAAAGTTACTATAATAAATATTGAAGAAGGTAATCCAGCTGATAAAGCAGGTTTAAAAGTTGGAGATGCTATTATAAAAGTAGATGGAACTGAGGTAGGTAATAAAACTACTACAGCAATATCATTAATTTCTCAAAGTGATTCTAATAAGACAGTTCTTACAATCTTAAGAGGAGAAGAAACTTTTGATGTTGAAGTAGCTAAGGAAGAAATAAGAACAGAAGCTGTACATTTTGAAAGAGTTGAAGATAACATAGGATATATTCAGTTAAAGAATTTCAATGAAGGAGCATCTAAAGAATTTATTGAAGCATTATCTGATTTAAGAGATAATGGAGTTACTGGAGTGATAGTTGATTTAAGAGATAATGGTGGAGGTTTCTTGACAGAAGCAGAAAAAATAGCTTCTCAATTTATAGAAGAAGGCAAAGTAATAACTACTTTGAGTAATAAATTTGGAAAAGAGAAAGTTAGTAAATCTAAAGGTGGTATAGCACAAGATTTAGAAGTAGTACTCCTTGTTAATGGAAATACTGCAAGTGCATCAGAAGTTTTAACAGGGGCTTTAAGAGATTATTCTGTAGCTACAATTGTTGGAACTAATACTTATGGAAAAGGTATAGCACAAGCACCATTTACTCTTGAGAATACAGAAGGAGCTTTAAAGGTTACTATTGATAATTTCTACACACCAAATGGAGAAAATATTCATAAGATTGGTATAAAACCAGATTATGAGGTTGCGTTAACGGAAGAAGATGTTAAAAATGGTTACTCTAGAGATACTGATCCTCAGTATTTAAAGGCTTTAGAAGTAATTAAAGAAAAGGTTAAGTAGGAGGGCAATTATGGATTTAGTTATTTATACCTTAAGGTCAATAGCATATGTAATTGCAGAACCTTTTTTAATGGTTACATTATTTATATTAGGTTTAGTACTCTTTAAGAAAAATAGAAGAGTAACTGCTATGCAAAGAATGATTATAGGTGAAGAGGTTAATTCTGCTTTGGAATTAACCTTATCACAAATTGTTTTAGGAATATTTGCAGGAACTTTTGCTAGTATAGTTTTAAGTTATTTAGGTGTAATATTTAATGAGAATTCTGGTATAGAATTCTTATTATTGATTTCAATATTATTAATGTTTATAAAACCTAAGTTTATATGTTTTTCTTATTCAGGAGCAATACTTGGAACTATAGGCTTAATATTTACTTATTTTAATATTAAAACAAGTGATGGAATAGTTTTATTTGATTTAGATATAGCAATGCTGATGACTTTAGTAGGTGTTTTGCATGCTATAGAGGGAATTTTAGTAATGTTTGATGGGTGTAGAGGAGCGGTACCTGTATTTTCTAATAGAAATGGTAGAATAATAGGAGGATATGCTCTTAAAAGAAATTGGTTAATTCCAATAGCTATTTTTGTTGCTTATAATTCTGTAAGCCAAGGAAGTTTAGGAACAGAAAGTATAAACACACCAAGTTGGTGGCCAATATTAAGTTATGATAATATTATTAATTTAATACAAACATCTATATTAACGTTAACAGCAGTATTTGGAGTTATAGGATATTCATCTGTTACTTTTACTAGAAAAAAGAGAGAGAAATGTGTTTCTTCAGGATTATTTATATTAGGTTATGGAATATTATTATCTCTTGTAGCTCAACTTGCTAATTTTGGATTAGTATTTAAAGTACTAGTTATAATATTTGCACCTTTAGCTCATGAAGGAATGACTTTATTACAAAAGAAAATTGAAGATAAAAGAGAACCCTTATTTATGAGCGATGAAGAGGGATTAGCAGTTTTAGAAGTTGTACCATTTTCCAAAGCATATGAACTTGGTATAAGAGCAGGAGATAAAATTGTTTTAGTTAATAATAAAATAATTAATAGTGAAGCTGATATATATGGAATTATTAAAGAAAGCTTTAATAATATAACTTTAAAGGTTAGAGATAAAGCAGGTCAAATAAGAGAATTTTCTTTTAAGCATGAAAGAAATAGGAGATTAGGAGTAGTTCTTGTTCCTAAGTTTGTAGATATGGATAAAGTAGTATCTTTTGAAGCTGATAAATTTTCGAAAGTTTTAAAAGACATAAAAGATAAAAATAATAAGTAATATGTGAAAACTCTTTTTGAAATAGGTAATAATATTTCAAGAAGAGTTTTTTGACATAATGAATTATTAGAAGCGTGGCGAAGCTACTTTTTTTATTTCTTGACCTTAAATGGATATAACAGTAAAATTAATATACGAATATAAGTTCGGAGTTAAAGAAAGAGGTGACAATATGGGCGAGTTTAAGATACATTCAAAATATAAACCTACAGGTGATCAACCAGAAGCTATTAATAAAATAGTGAATTCATTAAAACATAATAATAGAGGGCAAACTTTACTTGGTGTAACTGGTTCGGGAAAAACTTTTACTATGGCAAATATAATAGAAAAGTTACAAAGACCAACAATAGTTTTAGCACATAATAAAACTTTAGCAGCACAGTTATGCTCTGAGTTTAAAGAGTTTTTTCCAGATAATATAGTAGAATATTTTGTATCTTACTATGATTACTATCAACCAGAGGCATATGTGCCACAAACAGATACTTTTATAGAAAAAGATGCATCTATAAATGATGAAATAGATAAACTTAGACACTCTGCTACATCAGCTTTATTTGAAAGACGTGATGTTATAATAGTAGCCTCAGTTTCTTGCATTTATGGGCTTGGTAATCCAGATGAATATAAGAAGTTAACAATTTCTCTTAGAGTAGGCATGGAAAAAGATAGAGATGAAATTATTAGAAGACTTATAGAGATTCAATATGAAAGAAATGATATAGATTTTTCAAGAGGTACTTTTAGGGTAAGAGGAGATTCTTTAGATATTGTACCAGTAACATCTTCTAATAATGGAATACGAATAGAATTCTTTGGGGATGAAATAGATAGAATTAGAGAATTTGATATATTAACAGGAACAATTATTGGAGAAAGAGATCATGTTGCTATTACACCAGCATCTCACTTTGCTACATCTCCAGAAGTATTAGAAGAATCAATTAGAAGAATTGAAGATGAGCTTGAAGATAGATTAAAAGAACTTAATGCACAAGATAAAATTTTGGAAGCACAAAGACTTAGACAGAGAACAAACTTTGATATAGAAATGATAAGAGAGATGGGATATTGTACTGGAATAGAAAACTATTCAAGAATATTTGATAAAAGAGAACCAGGTACAGCACCTAAAACTCTTTTAGATTACTTTCCAGATGATTATTTAATGTTTATTGATGAAAGTCATGTTACTTTACCTCAAGTTAGAGCAATGTATGCAGGAGATAGATCAAGAAAAGATACTTTGGTGGAATATGGATTTAGACTTCCATGTGCTTATGATAATAGACCATTAAAGTTTCCAGAGTTTGAAAAAAAAATAAATCAAGTTGTATTTGTAAGTGCTACACCTGGACAATATGAGCTTGATAATTCTAAAGAAATAGCAGAACAAATAATAAGACCTACTGGGTTAATAGATCCTGAAATTATTATAAGACCTGTTGAAAATCAAATTGATGATTTATATGGTGAAATAAAGAAAAATACTGAGAGAGGTTTTAGAACTTTAATAACTACTTTAACTAAGAGAATGGCAGAAGATTTAACTAAGTATCTAACTGAACTTGGTGTTAGAGCAACTTATATGCATTCTGATATTGATACTATAGAAAGAATGAAGATAATAAGAGAATTAAGACTCGGAGAACAGGATGTTCTTGTAGGAATAAACTTATTAAGAGAAGGTTTAGATATTCCAGAAGTAGCTTTAGTGGCAATATTGGATGCTGATAAAGAAGGATTTTTAAGATCTGAAACTTCATTGATTCAAACTATTGGTAGAGCGGCTAGAAATGCTGAAAGTAAAGTAATTATGTATGCAGATAATATTACTGGTTCTATGGATAGAGCCATAAAAGAAACTAATAGAAGAAGAAAAATACAACAAGAATATAATAACAAGCATGGAATAGTACCTAGAACTATAATTAAGGAAGTCAGAGATGTTATTGAAGCTACTAAGATTTCTGAAGGTGAAGAAAAGTATGAAGTTACAACAGATAATAGTAAGCTAACTAGTAAAGAAAAGAAGAAGTTAATTAAGAAGTATACAGAAGAAATGATGGATGCTGCTAAGAATCTTCAATTTGAAAGGGCTGCTGAACTTAGAGATTTAATTGAAGATTTAAAGAGTAAATAAAAATTATTTTAATATTGTTATAAAAATAAACTGAAAAAGATTTTAATTCAGTTTATTTTTTTTTATAGCAACATTTTGGTTATATAAAAAATATTTTTAAGAATGGTTTTAGAGTTTGACAATGTTAAGAAAAATAACTAAAATTATATAAGAACTTATGTTCGAGTTTAAATAAATGTAATAAGTTAAAAATATAGATATATGAATGGAAAGGGGAATTAAGATGAAAGATAAGATAATTATTAAAGGTGCTAAAGTTAATAATTTAAAAAATGTAGATTTAGAAATACCTAGAGATAAATTAGTAGTATTTACTGGTCTTTCAGGATCAGGTAAATCATCTTTAGCTTTTGATACTCTTTATGCAGAAGGACAAAGAAGATATGTAGAATCTTTATCTGCTTACGCAAGACAATTTTTAGGACAAATGAACAAGCCGGATGTTGAATATATAGAAGGACTATCACCAGCTATTTCAATAGACCAAAAAACTACAAGTAAAAATCCGAGGTCTACAGTAGGAACTATAACAGAAATATATGACTATTTAAGATTATTGTATGCAAGAATTGGAACACCATATTGTCCGAAATGTGGTAAAAAAATTAGTAAGCAATCTATTGATCAAATTGTAGATCAAGTTATGGATTTAGGAGATAGGACAAAAATTCAAATTTTAGCTCCAGTAATTAGAGGAAAAAAAGGTCTTCATGAAAAGGTAATTAATAATATAAAAAAAGATGGATTTATTAGAGCTAGAATAGATGGAGAAGTTTACGACTTAACAGAAGATGAAATAAAATTAGAAAAGAATAACAAGCATAATATAGAAGCTGTTGTAGATAGAATTGTAATAAAGGAAGGGATAGAAGGAAGACTTTCTGATTCCATAGAAACAGCTTTGAAACTTGGAGATGGATTAGTTTTAGTAAATATAATAGGTGGCGAAGATATATTATTTAGTGAAAAATTTGCATGTCCTGATTGTGGAATAAGTATAGAAGAGTTAGAACCAAGATTATTTTCATTTAATTCTCCTTTTGGAAAATGTGATTGTTGTGATGGACTTGGAACTTTATATGAAATAGATGAAAACTTAGTAATTCCTAATAAGGATTTAAGTATATTAGAAGGGGCTATTGTTACTTGGGGTGAAGGTAGATTAAAGGAAGAATCATGGACTTTTGCTATTTTAAAAGCCTTAACTGAGAAATATGATTTTTCATTAAATACTCCAATTAAGGAATTGTCTCCAAAGGTATTAGATATATTACTTTATGGGACAAAAGGAGAAAAGTTAAAGGTGGAATATACTAGAGATGGGGTTAAATCAGTTTATAACCATGCGTATGAAGGAGAAATTAATTCATTAAGAAGAAGATATGCAGAAACTAACTCAGATTTAATTAAAGGTGAAATAGAACAATATATGAGTGATAATTATTGTCCTAAGTGTCATGGAGCTAGATTAAAAAAAGAAGCTTTAGCAGTTAAAGTTGGAGATCTTAATATAAATGAATTTACAAAGCTTTCTATTAAAGAAGAATTAGATTTTATAAATGGAATAGAATTGTCAGAGAAGAATAAAATTATTAGTGAGCAAATTGTGAAAGAGATAAGAAGCAGGCTGGAATTTTTGGTTAATGTAGGACTAGATTACTTAACTCTTGCAAGAAATTCTGGAACTTTGTCAGGAGGAGAAGCTCAAAGAATTAGATTAGCCACTCAAATAGGGTCATCTTTAATGGGAGTATTATATATTTTAGATGAGCCAAGTATAGGACTTCACCAAAGAGATAATGATAAGTTAATAGCAACGTTAAAAAATTTAAGAGATGTAGGAAACACTGTAATTGTTGTTGAGCATGATGAAGATACCATGAGAGAATCGGATTACATTGTAGATATAGGACCAGGAGCTGGTGAACATGGTGGTGAAATAGTTGCAGCAGGAACTTTAGAAGAAATAATGAAAAATGAAAAATCTATTACTGGGCAATATTTGGTTGGTAAAAAGAAAATTGAGACACCTAAAGCAAGACGAAAAGGTAATGGTAAAAAAATAACTGTGAAAGGTGCAAAAGAAAATAACTTAAAAAACTTAAATGTATCTATACCTTTAGGAACTTTAACTATGGTTACTGGAGTATCTGGTTCAGGAAAAAGTACATTAGTTAATGAAATATTATATAAGGGCTTAAATAAGTTGGTTAATAAGAGTAAGAATCCTGTTGGTAAATATAAAGAAATTATAGGATATGAAAATATAGATAAAATTATAGATATAGATCAAAGTCCAATAGGAAGAACTCCAAGATCAAATCCGGCTACTTATACAGGTACTTTTGATATAATAAGAGAATTGTTTGCGCAAACTCAAGAAGCAAAGGCAAGAGGATATAAGCCTGGAAGATTTTCTTTTAATGTAAAAGGTGGAAGATGTGAAGCTTGTTCTGGTGATGGAATTATAAAAATAGAAATGCAATTTTTATCAGATGTTTATGTTCCTTGTGAAGTTTGTAAAGGAAAAAGATATAATAGAGAGACTTTAGAGGTAAAGTATAAAGGTAAAAATATAGATAATATATTAAATATGACAGTTGAAGAAGGATTAGAATTCTTTGAGAACTTACCAAGAATAAAGAATAAGTTACAAACTTTATATGATGTAGGATTAGGTTATGTTAGATTAGGTCAACCTTCTACCCAATTATCAGGTGGGGAAGCTCAAAGAATTAAATTAGCCTACGAGTTATCTAAGAGAAGTACAGGAAAAACACTATATATTTTAGATGAACCAACTACAGGATTACATATAGATGATGTAAATAGACTGATTGCAATTCTACAAAGGTTGGTAGATGCAGGTAATACTGTTGTAGTAATAGAACATAATTTGGATATGATTAAATGTGCTGATTATATAATTGATTTAGGGCCAGAAGGTGGCGATAAGGGTGGAACATTAGTTGCAGAAGGTACACCTGAAAAGATAGCAAGTAATGAAAAATCACATACAGGTAAGTATTTGGAAAAGATTCTCTAAGGGAGAGTGTTTTGGGAAATACGTCATTACAAAATATGTAATAGATTTTTTATGGTTTTATGTAAAAATTGTTGTATAATCTATTTAGCAAACAAAATAGATTTGAGGTGAAAATATGAGTTTTTCAAAGATGTCAGCAGTTGTCTTTGGTATAGCTTTTATAATAATTCTATATGTAATAATCTATTATGCGTTAAAAATAATGTATAAGGATGTTAAGGGTGGAGGACGTAGACGAACCTCACAAGGTAAGAAGAGCTATGGAATTGAGGTTATGGAAGTTGTAGGAAATAGCAATTTAAAAAAAGGTGCTGTAGTACCTATTCGTGGAATAGTCACTATAGGTAGAAAAAATGATAATTCGATAGTTTTATCAGATCAACATGTTTCTAGTAATCATGCTAGATTTGTTATTAAGAATAACATATTATTTATTGAGGACTTAAACAGTACTAATGGAACATATGTTAATGGAAAAAAAGTTGAAGGAAAAGTTAAGCTTTTTGGAAAAGATGAGATAAAGATAGGTTCAACAAGTTTTATGGTGCTATAAGAATTCAATATTTTGAGGTGATTACATGAAAGGACGAAGAGATGAGAAGAAGCTATTAATAATTACTTATATTTTTTGTATAGCTCTTTTTGGTAAATTAGCGATTATAACTAATCCTATTGATAAGAATGCTGTAATTATGGGAGCATCAGTATGTATAGTTATTGGAATATCTCATTTTGTAATAAGGAAATTTTATCCAGATGGAGATAAGTTTTTACTTATATTTGCATGTATATTATCAATAATAGGAATAGCTATGATTTATAGAATTAAACCAGCTGAAGGAATAAAACAATTAATTTGGTTTGGTGCAGGTATTGCTGTGTACTTGTTAACAGTAATTATCTTTCCTGATATGAACAAGTTATCTAAATATAAATATGTTTATTTAGGATTTACTTTAGTACTTATGCCATTAGCATATTTATTTGGGACAGAAAAGTATGGTGCTAGCAACTGGGTATACATAGGAAGCTTTGGTTTTCAGCCATCTGAATTTGCAAAGATTGCTTTAGTATTATATTTAGCATCTGTATTAAAGAATTTTAAAAATGAAAGTGGTATTAGTAATATTAAGAGCTTAATCGAACCAGCTTTAGTAGTGATGTTTTCTTTAGGGTGCCTAGTTTTACAAAAAGACTTAGGTTCAGCTTTAATATTTTTTGGAGTATCTATATCAATACTTTATACAGCTACATCAAAGAAAAAGTATGTCTTTACATGTTTAGGGTTATTTGCAGTAGGTTCTGTTATTGCATATAAGCTATTTGGGCATGTAAGAAATAGAGTTATGATATGGTTAGATCCATGGGCATACGCATCAGATGAAGGATATCAAATTGTAGAAGGTTTATATTCTATTTCTTCGGGAGGAATGCTAGGTTCTGGATTGGGTGAAGGATATCCAGGATTTGTTCCAGTACCAACTTCAGATTATATATTTGCAGCTATATGTGAAGAGTTTGGTATGGTTTTTGGAATAGGAATTATGATATTAATGTTTTTAATGTTTTATAGAGGTATAAGAGCAGCTTTTGTAACTGAAAATAAATTTTCACAAATAACAGCTGTAGGTTTAAGTACAATGATTGCATGTCAAACTTTAGTTATAATAGCAGGTATTTTTGCAATTATACCGCTAACAGGAATAACTCTTCCTTTTGTTAGTTATGGTGGTAGTTCGATATTAACTACTTATTTTGCCTTAGGATTATTACAAAAGGTATCTGAGGAGGGTTAAGAGATGAATGATTTTAGAAATAGTGTAAAACATGTAATGACAGTATTTTTGGTTTTCTTTGTGGCGCTTATTTCTTATATAGCATATTTTCAAGCTTTTAAGGCCCATGATATTGCGACAGATACATCGAATAAAAGATTATGGGCAAAGAGAAATGAGGTTCTAAGGGGAACTATATATGATAGAAATGGAAATGCATTAACTAGTGGTGAAAAGACAGGTGATTTAACTCAGTCTCGTAGCTACATTGGCGGTGATGTTTATACTCATGCTTTAGGATATATGAGTCAAAAATATGGACTTACAGGTTTGGAAAAAGCTTATGATGAAGAATTATCTACTTATACTAGTACGACAAAATCAGGATTAGTAAGTTTTATGCAGGATTTTAGTCTTGATAAACTAAAAGAAGCTTTTAATACAAGAGATCAAGAAGAGGTTAAGGTAGGTAATGGAATAATAACAACTTTAAATCCAACTATACAGCAAGCAGCATATGATGCAATAGGTAGCGATAGAGGAGCAGCAGTTGTGTTAAATCCAAAAACAGGAGAAGTATTAGCTATGGTATCTAAGCCAAGCTATAATCCAAATGATTTAGATGCAGCTATGGCAGCAGCAAACGCAGGTACAGCTGAAAATTCCCCTTTAATAAATAGAGCTACATCTGGATTATATCCTCCTGGTTCAACTTTCAAGACCATAACCACAGCAAGTGCATTAGAAAATATATCTGGTGTGAAAAATAAAATTTTTGAGGATAATGGAAAAATAGTATTTAATTCTACTCAATCACTTCAAAATGCTGGTGGTAGTTCTTATGGACCTCAAAGTTTAGAACAAGCATTTATAAATTCAAGTAATGTTGTATTTGGTACATTAGCTATGGAGTTAGGAAATAGCAAGCTAAAGGCTACAGCTGAAAAGTTTGGATTTAATAATGAAGTTCCTACTACTGGATTTAGCCTTACAAAAAGTTCATTTCCTACATTAGAAAGTTATGAAAAAGGAATGATAGCTCAATCTGGTATAGGTCAAAGTAGCATAGTAGCAACACCAATGCAAATGGCTTTAGTTGCAAGCACTATAGCTAATAATGGTGTTATGATGCAACCAACTCTTGTTAATGAAGTAGTTGATATGAATAAAAATTCTTTAAATAAGACAACATATAAAAAGTATGGGCAAGTTCTTTCAAGTAATGATGCACAAACTATAGCAGGATATATGAAGAATTTAGTGGATGATCATGCTTGGGCAGATTTCAGAGGAATAGATGCAGCAGGAAAAACAGGTACAGCTGATCACACAGATTCTAATGGAAAGTTAGCTACTCCTCATTCATGGTTTATAGGGTTTGCTCCATCAGATAATCCACAAATAGCAGTAGCAGTAATTATTGAAAATGGTAATTGGGGTGCAACAGCAGCAGCACCTGCCGCAGCAAAAATTATAAAAGCTGCATTAAAATAATATAATTTAAATAAAGAAAATGGAGCTTTTAGTAAAGTTCCATTTTTTGTACATAATTAACTTTGGAGGAATATATGTTTGATTTTGAATACCAATTAAAAATACTTCCAGATAAGCCTGGCGTTTATTTGATGAAAAATTCTCTTGGAGAAATTATATATGTTGGTAAAGCTAAAATATTAAAAAATAGAGTTAGACAATACTTTCAAAATTCTAAAAATCATACTCAAAAGGTGAAGAGTATGGTTAAGAATATAGCTGAATTTGAATATATAGTAACTGATTCAGAAATGGAAGCTTTAATATTAGAAGGGAATTTAATAAAAAAACATAGACCTAGATATAATATTGCTCTAAAAGATGATAAGTTTTATCCTTTTATAAAGGTAACTACTAACGAGGATTTTCCAAGAGTATTTATAACTAGAAACTTTGTTAAAGATGGTAATAAGTATTTTGGGCCATATACTAATGTAACTGCAGTTCATGAAACTATGAATCTTATTAGAAAAATATTTCCTATAAGAACATGTAAGATGAATATAGTAGAGGGGATGGAACCAGTTAGACCTTGTTTGAATTATCATATAAAAAAATGTAATGCACCTTGTGCTGGATATGTAAGTAAAGAAGAATACAAGAAAATAGTAGATGAAATAGTAGATATATTAAGCGGAAAGGATAAAAGTATAGTTAATAAGTTAAAGTCAGAAATGCAAGAAGCTTCATCAAATTTAGAATTTGAAAAAGCAGCATCTTTACGTGATAAGATGCTAGCGATAAATAACTTAGTAGAAAGACAAAAGGTATTTAGAGTTGTAGAAGGTGATGAAGATTTTATTAACTTGTATAAGGATGAAAAAGATACGTGTATACAAATATTCTTTTTAAGAAATGGAAAAATAACAGGAAGAGAGCATTTTATAATAGAAAATAGTGCAGATGAAGATGATGGAGAATTATTATCGGAATTTGTTACAAGTTTTTATTCGGGGTCAGCAAAAGTTTCAAAAAATATTTATGTGCCAACTATTGTAGATGAAGAACTATTAGAAGAGTTTTTAACAATAAAAAGAGGGTCAAAAGTTTGGCTTAAAGTTCCTAAAAAAGGTGAAAAGAAAGACTTATTAGAGCTAGTAAAAAATAATGCAAAATTAACTCTAGAACAATTTAAAGATAAGATACTTAAGGACAAGGAGATAAATAAAGTTGCTTTAATGGAACTTGTGGAGGTATTAGATTTAGATGGAATTCCTAATAGGATAGAAGCTTACGATATTTCGAATATACAAGGTGTTGATTCAGTTGGAAGTATGATAGTTTTTGAAGAAGGAAAAGCTAGAAATAGTGATTATAGAAAATTTAAAATAAAAACAGTTCAAGGTGCTGATGATTATAGTAGTATGAGAGAAGTATTAACTAGAAGATTTGAGCATGGGTTAAGGGAAATCAAAGAGATTCAATCTAGAAATCTAGAATTTTCAAAAGGAAAGTTTTCTAGTTTCCCAGACCTTATAATGATGGATGGTGGTAAAGGACAAGTAAATATAGCTTTAGAAGTTTTAGAATCTTTAGGAATAGAAATTGATGTATGTGGATTAGTTAAAGATGATAAACATCAAACAAGAGGAATAATATATAACAATGAGGAAATAATGATAGACAGAACTTCAAATTTAATGCAGCTTATTAGAAAAATTCAAGATGAAGTACACCGTTTTGCTATAACATATCATAGAATAGTTAGAGATAAAAGAACTCTTCATTCTGTATTAGATGATGTACCACATGTTGGGCAGAAGAGGAAAGGTGAGCTCTTAAAAAAATTTGGAGGAGTAGAAAACATAAAAAAAGCAACTTTGGCTGAACTTATGGAAACACCAAGTATAGATAAAAAAAGTGCGGAGAGTATAATAAACTATTTTAAGGGAAAATAGAAAAAATTTAATATAAATAATATAAACTTGAGTTTGTACCTTGTTTAATAGAATGTTATACTTTATACTTAGTAAATGAGACTTTTAGAATGAGAAAATTTATTAAGAAATTTGAGGAGCTAAATATGAATCAGTACTTAAAATATAGAGATTTATTTGAAAAAATTTATTCAGAAAATGAAATGATGATAGATGAAAATATGAGTAACCACATATACTTTAAAGTTGGAGGACCAGCTGATATATTAGTAAGTCCATCTAGTATAGATCAATTACTAGAAACTTTAAAGATATGTAAAGAAAATAATATTCCATACTATATAATTGGAAATGGTTCTAACCTTTTAGTTAAAGATGGTGGAATTAGAGGAGTAGTAATTAAGCTAGTAAATTTAAATAAAATTCAATCAAGAGGAAATTTCATAAAGGCAGAAGCAGGTGTTTTACTTAAGGATGTATCTAAGAGAGCAGTTGAAAATTCTTTAACAGGATTTGAATTTGCTTGTGGTATTCCAGGATCTGTAGGTGGTGCCGTATTTATGAATGCTGGTGCCTATGATGGAGAAATTAAAAACGTAATAAAAGAAGCGGAAGTTATAGATCAAAATGGAAACCTTATATTCCTGGATAAAGAACAATTGGAATTAGGCTATAGAACTTCAAAAGTGATGAAAGAAAATTATGTGGTTGTAAGTGCCTTATTCCAATTAGAAGAAGGAAATGAAGAGAAAATTCAAGGTAGAGTAGATGAATTAACTGCTAAGAGAGAAGAAAAACAACCTTTAGAGTATCCATCAGCAGGTAGTACATTTAAGAGACCAGAAGGATATTTTGCAGGAAAGTTAATACAAGATGCAGGATTAAAGGGGTACTCTATAGGAGGAGCTGCAGTTTCAAGTAAACATTCTGGATTTGTAATAAACAAAGGGGGAGCTACTGCTAAGGATATTTTAGATCTAATTGCTCATATTCAAAAAGAAGTTAAAGATCAATTTGGGGTAGATTTATATCCTGAAGTTAGAATATTAGGAGAAGAATAATTTTAACTAGATAATTATAGTTTGAGAGATAAGTTTTAACAAAGATATTTTTATTTTTGTTAGGTTGTCTCTTAACTTTTGTGAAAAAATATATGTGTATAAAAGCTTATGTATTGTTACAATGAAGTTATGGTATAATATACTTATAAAAAGTAGGATGGGAGGAAGAATATGAGATTTGTTATAGTTACAGGCCTTTCAGGTGCTGGAAAAACAGAAGCAACTAAAAGTTTAGAAGACATTGGCTATTTTTGTGTAGATAATTTACCACCGAAACTTATTCCAAAGTTAGCAGAAGCTTGTAATGATGGGAATATAGAAAAGATGGCGTTAGTAATAGATATTAGAGGTGGAGTATTCTTTGATGATTTATTTGAGTCTCTTATGTATCTAAAGAAAAATAATTTTGAATATGAAATATTATTCTTAGATTCCTCAGATGAAGTCCTAGTAAAAAGATTTAAAGAAGCTAGAAGATCACATCCATTATCGCCTGAAGGTAGAGTATTAAATGGAATAAATGAGGAAAGAAAAAGATTAAGAGAAGTTAAAGATAGAGCAGATATAATAATAGATACATCTAAATATGCAATAAGGGATTTAAGAAGTAAGATAAACTCATATTTTGGAGAAGCAGTAGTACCAGAAAAGCAACTTTCAGTTACTGTTTTAAGTTTTGGGTTTAAATATGGGATACCAGTTGACTCTGATTTAGTTTTCGATGTTAGATTTATTCCAAATCCATTTTACATACCAGAATTAAAAAAATATTCAGGTAATGATGAACCAGTAAAGAAATATGTTTTAGAACAAAAAGAAACACAAGATTTTGTTAATAAACTAGAAAGTATGCTAAGTTTTTTAATTCCTAATTACGTTAATGAAGGAAAGAGACAATTAATAATATCTATAGGTTGTACAGGAGGAAGACATCGTTCTGTAGCAATAGCTAATGCTATCTATGAGAAGTTAAATGAAGATGGATTTGATGCTAAGATAGAGCATAGAGATATTGCTGAAGATGTTCATAGAGGAGCTAAGAAACTATGAAGTTTGTAGATTGGCTTAAACCCGGTATAAAGGTAAAGAGATGGATAATATTTGGGGTTTTAGGTATACTGCTTATCGCCTTCGGATTTACAGAGTTAGTTACTAGGAGGATGTATGATACTTACTATAAAGTATTTTACGCATTTCTTAATATAACAGGTATTTTTGTTATATATATTTCAGTTACAGAAGCTATGAAATCTATAATTGTTATGATTAATAAAGGTTATCTAAAGGTATCATTGGATAGTCAAAAGATAGAAAGTCTTATTTATGAAAAAAGACTTTTAGTAAAGGGCCCTAAAATAGTTGTAATTGGTGGAGGGACAGGTTTATCTACAATGCTTAGAGGACTTAAGTACTATACATCTAATATTACAGCAATAGTTACAGTTGGTGATGATGGTGGAGGTTCTGGAGATTTGAGAGAAGATTTAGGAATGCTTCCGCCAGGAGATATACGTAACTGTATATTAGCTTTAGCTGATACAGAGCCTTTAATGCAAGATTTATTACAATATAGATTTCAAGATGGTAGATTAAAAAATCAAAGTTTTGGTAACTTATTCTTAGCAGCTATGGCTGGAATTTCAGATAATTTTGAAGATGCAGTTCAAAAGATGAGTTCAGTATTAGCTGTAACAGGTAAGGTATTACCAGTAACTTTAGATGATATGCAACTTGTTGCACAACTTGAAAATGGTAATAAAGTTTATGGTGAATCTCAAATTCCTAATGAAGCTATTAAGCAAAGTTCAAAAATAAAGAAGTTAATGATTCAACCAGAAGATGCAGAACCTTTACTAGAAGCTCTGCAGGCAATAAAGGAAGCTGATGCAGTAGTAATGGGACCTGGAAGTTTATATACAAGTGTAATTTCAAACTTACTTGTAAAGAAGATAAGCTCAGCAGTTAGAAGAAGTAGTGCATTAAAGATATATATTTCAAATGTAATGACACAGCCAGGTGAAACAGATAACTTTACAGTATCAGATCATATAAAAACATTAAGAAAATATGGTGGAAGAGATATAGTTGAATGTGTAATTGCTAATTCGGGAAAAATTCCAAAGGATATAAAAGAACAATACTTAAATGATAATTCTATTGCTGTAGAAGTAGATGAAAAAGAAATTAAAAATTTAGGTGTAGATTTAGTTTTGGATAATATTGCGAAAATAAAAGATGGAACTGTAAAACATGATTCGAATAAGTTAGCAGAAGTGTTAATTAATACTATAATGCAAAAGAAATTATTATATGATAAGAAAAAGATATTCGAATATATGTATTTATCTCAACGTATTAAAGAGAGAGAAAAAGAAGAAAAGAAACAGAAATAATACTATTATAGAAAGGTGGAAGAGTGATTTCGGTCAAGCTTCTACTTTTTTTATTTATTTTAGAAAGAAATACATGAGTCAGATAAATTTACATTATATAATTTATCGAGAATACTAATTATTTATGCTATAATTAGTTGTTATAAAGATAGATAAGGTTAAGATTAAGATAGATTAAAGGAGAAGAATATGTCATTTTCAGCTAAAGTAAAAGGAGAGGTAGCTAGATATAGTGAGTTAAGTAAATCAGAAGCATTAGCACAAATTTCTGCAATTATGAAGGTAAGTGGAACTATAGGATTTAGTGGTAGCGGTTTATCATTCAAAATGACTACAGAAAATCCTAAAAGTGCAAGGCTTATATTTACATTGTTAAAGACTCATTTTAACATTCATTCTAAGTTAATGGTAAAAAAAAGCAACTCATTAAAAAAGAATAATATATATATGGTTGTAATTAATGAAGAAATGGGTGTTAGAGACTTATTACGTGAAACAGGGATATTAACAGAAATAGATGGTGTAATGAGTCTAGACTATACTATCCAAAAAGATATGATAAAAACAGATGAAGAAAAGAGAGCTTATATAAGAGGTGCGTTTCTCGGTGGAGGAAGTATAAGTAATCCTGAAAAAACATATCATTTAGAGTTTGTTACTCATAGTGAAGAATATGCAATAGATTTAAGTAAGTTAATAAATACTTTTGGACTAAACTCTAAAGTAATACAACGTAAGAACTCGTATATTATTTATATAAAAGAAGGGGAGCAAATTGTAGACTTACTTAATATAATAGGAGCTCATGCTTCATTACTAGAATTAGAGAACATAAGA
Source organism: uncultured Clostridium sp. (assembly GCA_934755305.1). Classification (GTDB taxonomy): domain Bacteria; phylum Bacillota; class Clostridia; order Clostridiales; family Clostridiaceae; genus Clostridium. The sequence continues at coordinate 36,544 of CAKVLD010000004.1, forward strand.
ATAATGAAGGAAATGAGAAATAACGTTAATAGATTAGTAAATTGTGAAACAGCTAATCTTTCAAAGACTGTAAATGCGGCAGTAAGGCAGGTAGAAAGCATTAAACTTATTCAAAGTGAAATAGGATTGAAAAGATTACCAAAGAATCTTAGAGAAGTTGCAGAGCTTAGATTAAACTATCCAGATGAATCTTTAAAGGATTTAGGTGAAATGTTGGATCCACCAGTTGGAAAATCAGGTGTTAATCATAGATTGAGAAAAATAGAAAAAATAGCAGAAGAATTAAGAACTGGAGAATGGGAATAATTAAAAACTAAGGAGATGATTAGGGTTGGAAAATAAGAAGTTCTGTCATCTTCATCTTCATACTGAGTATAGTTTGCTAGATGGTTCTGGAAAGGTTCCTAAGATAATTAAAAGAGCTAAAGAACTTGGAATGGACAGTATAGCAATAACAGACCATGGTGTTATGTATGGTTGTGTAGAATTTTATAAGCAAGCAGTGGAAAATGGAGTTAAACCAATACTTGGATGTGAGGTTTATGTTGCAAGTAAATCTATGGATATAAAACAACCAGATAAAGAAAATCGTACAGCACATTTAGTACTTCTAGTGAAGAATGAAGTTGGGTATGAAAATTTGATGAAAATTGTTTCAGAAGCATCTATTAGAGGATTTTATTATAAACCTAGAGTAGACCATGATTTTCTAAGAAAATATAGTGAAGGTTTAATAGCTTTAAGTGCTTGTCTTGGTGGAGAAGTACAAAACTATTTATTAAATGATAATTATGATAAAGCAAGAGAAGTGGCTTTAATATATAAAGAAATATTTAAAGATGGTTTTTATTTAGAAATTCAAAATCATGGAATGGAAGAACAAAGAAAAGTAAATGAGGGAAACATAAAGTTATCTAGAGAGTTAGATATACCGTTAGTTGCAACTAATGATGTACATTATATAAACCAAAAAGATTCAAAAGCACATGATGTATTAATGTGCATACAAACTGGAAAAACAGTAGATGATGAAAATAGAAGGAGATATCCATCAGATCAATTTTATCTAAAATCACCAGAAGAAATGTGGAATATGTTTTCGTATATTCCAGAGGCTTTGGAAAATACTATAAAAATAGCAGAGGAATGTAATTTTGACTATAAGTTTCATGAATCGAAATTACCTAAATTCCCTTTACCAGAAGGGGTAGATCCTTATGAGTATTTAAGAGATACTTGTTACAAGGGACTTATCATAAGATATGATGTATTTGAGAAATTTACAAAGAAAGAGTATGATTTACAAGGTATTTTAGATTTTGCAAAAGAAAATGAAGAAGCAAAAGTATATGTAGATAGACTAGAATATGAATTAGGTGTTATTAAGCAAATGGGATATGTAGATTATTTCTTAATAACATGGGACTTTATAAGGTTTTCAAATGAAAAAGGAATTCCTACAGGTCCAGGTAGAGGGTCTGCAGCAGGGGCAATAGTTGCTTATACTTTAGGAATTACAAAAATCGATCCTATAAAGTATAGTCTTATTTTTGAGCGTTTTTTAAATCCTGAAAGAGTAAGTATGCCCGATATTGATTCGGATTTTTGTTATGAAAGAAGACAAGAAGTTATAGATTATGTAGTTAAGAAATATGGAGCAGATAATGTTTCGCAAATAATAACCTTTGGAACAATGGCTCCTAGAATGTGTATAAGAGACGTTGGTAGAGCAATGAATTATTCTTATGCAGAAGTGGATAAGATATCAAAAATGATACCCACTATGCTTGGAATTACTATAGATAAGGCTTTAGAGCTTAATCCTGAATTAAAAGCTATTTATGATACTGATGCGAGAGTAAAGCATCTTATAGACATAAGCAAGGATTTGGAAGGACTTCCAAGACACTCATCAACTCATGCTGCGGGGGTAGTTATATCATCTAAGCCATTAGTTGAATATGTTCCACTTCAAAAAAATGAAGATATGATAGTTACTCAATTTGGTATGACTACGCTAGAGGAACTTGGACTTTTAAAGATGGACTTTCTTGGACTTAGAACTCTTACTGTAATGAATGATGCAGTTAAGATGGTAAAGTTAAATAGAGGGATAGATATAGATTTAGATAAAATAAATTTTGATGATAAAGAAGTTTATAAGATGATTGGTGAAGGGAAAACAGCTGGTGTATTCCAATTAGAATCACCAGGGATGGTTGCCTTCATGAAGGAATTAAGACCTGATAGTTTGGAAGATATCATAGCTGGTATATCTTTATATAGACCAGGTCCAATGGCTGAGATTCCTAAATATGTAGAGTGTAAAAGAAATCCTAGCAAAGTAGAATATATTACTCCAGAGCTTGAAAGTATACTTAACGTAACTTATGGAGTTATGGTATATCAGGAACAGGTTATGGAAATAGTAAGAAAGCTAGGGGGATATTCTTTAGGGCGAAGTGACCTTGTAAGAAGAGCTATGTCAAAGAAAAAGCATAAGGTTATGGAAGAGGAAAGAAAGAACTTTATTTATGGAATAGTTGATAATGAAGGTAATGTTGAAGTTCCAGGATGTATAAGAAATGGTATTACAGAAGAAGCTGGAAATAAGATATTTGATTCCATGATGGACTTTGCTTCTTATGCATTTAATAAAAGTCATGCAGCAGCATATGCAGTTGTAGGATACCAAACAGCTTATCTTATGAGATACTATCCAGTAGAATCAATAGCAGCTATGTTAAACTCTGTAATGGGAACTAGTGAAAAGGTAGCTCATTATATTAAGTTTGCAGAAAGCCAAGGAATTCAAGTGTTACCACCTGATATAAATGAAAGTTATACTAAGTTTACTGTTAAAGGAAATAGTATAAGGTTTGGTATGGCAGCTATAAAAAATGTTGGTGTAAATGTAATTGAAAGTATTGTACATACTAGAGAAACAAAAGGAAAGTTTAATTCATTAGAAGACTTTATTGATAAAATAGATATTTCTGATGTTAATAAAAGAGCTGTTGAAAGTTTAATAAAAGCAGGAGCTCTAGATGGATTTAAAGTATATAGATCTAAACTTTTAGCTGTATTTGAAAAAGTTATGGATGGAGTAGCTAGTGAAAAGAGGAGAAATATTGATGGACAGATAAGTCTTTTTGGTCTTTCAGAAGATACAATAGATTTACCAAAAGTTAATTTTCCTAATATTAAAGAATTTAATAAAAAAAATTTATTAGCTATGGAAAAGGAAATGACAGGATTATACCTTTCAGGACATCCTTTAGATGAGTATAAAAATAGTTTGAAATTACAAACTTCTACTACAGTAGAAACTGTATTTAAATCATACCATATGTTGGAAGAAGGTATAGCTAATGATTTAGATGGAGAAGGAATGCATGAGAGTATTCCTATAAACGATAATGATGTTGTAATTATAGGAGGAATTCTTACAGACGTAAAACAAAAAGTTACTAGAAATAATACCATGATGGCCTTTTTACAATTAGAAGATTTAACAGGTACTATAGAGGTTATAGTATTCCCTAGAACTTTAGATAAACTTAGACACTTAATTGAGCCAGATTCTTTAGTAAAAATAAGAGGAAGAATTAGTATAAAAGAAGATGAAATGCCTAAGCTTATATGTGAAAGTATAGAAGGATTAGAAAAAGTTGATTCTGAAAAAATATATATAAGAGTAAATACTGAAGAAGAAGTACGTAAAGTAAATAGAGAACTTAAAGATTTAATACAAGGTTATGAAGGTAATACTGTAGTGTATGTTTTCGCAGCTGATAAAAAACAATATTATAGGTTACAAAGAGATAAATGGATTGATGTTAATAGTGATGTTGTTGAAGTAATCAAAAATAAATATGGTGTTGATAATGTTAGAATTATAGAAAGTTAATTTTTAAATCTTAGTATATTTTCTTTGAGCAAATATACTAAGATTTTTTTTAAAAGGAAAGATAAAATTTTAAAAATGAAATTTATGCACTTTAAACAAAAAAATATTAAAATAATCAATTTTGAGATGGGAAAAATTAAAAAAATTTATCTTGAATTAAATCTGAATTTAAAATAACAAAATATAAATGTTGATTAATAATGAGAAATTTAGTCAAATTATGTAAATGAATATGAAAAAATATCTACTATCTTCTTTTAAAATGTTTATAAAAATAATATCATAAGGTTATACTAATTTTAGTATAACAAAACAAAAAAATAATGTAGATTTATGTGAACAAGTTATAAAAGTTACGTAAATTCCATTGATAAATGTCAATTATTTTTGTACAATAGAATACGGTAATTAATATGTGGACAGATTTAATATGTATGGGACTTTGGTAGCCCCTAAAGGTGTGTAAGGAGGAACGATTATGAAAAAGATAGCTATTTTAACTAGCGGAGGAGATGCTCCAGGAATGAACGCTGCTGTTAGAGCGGTAGTTAGAACTGCACTTGATAACGGTATTGAAGTTATGGGAGTTAAAAGAGGTTACGCTGGTTTATTAAATGGTGAGTTATTCAATATGGATAGATCATCAGTATCAGATATAATCCAAAGAGGAGGAACTGTTTTAAGAACAGCTAGATGCCTTGAATTCAAGCAAGAAGAGGTAAGAAAGAGAGCTGTAAAAATACTTAAAGCATATGGTGTTGATGCGCTAGTAGTTATAGGTGGAGATGGTTCATTCATGGGAGCCAAGCTTTTATCAAAACTAGGCGTTAAAACAGTAGGACTTCCAGGAACTATTGATAACGATCTAGCTTACACAGACTATACAATCGGATTTGACACTGCTTTAAATACTGTAATAGATTCTATAAATAAAATAAGAGATACATCTACTTCACATGAAAGAGTTTCCATAATAGAAGTTATGGGAAGACACTGTGGAGATTTAGCTCTTCATGCTGGTATAGCAGGTGGAGCAGAAGCAATATTAGTTCCAGAATTAGGGTTTGATAAAGACGAATTATGCAGAAAGATACTTGAAGGTAAAGCTCAAGGTAAAATGCATAACTTAGTTATATTAGCAGAAGGTATTGGTGGAGCCTTTGAATTAGCAAAGGATGTAGAAGATGTTACTGGTATAGAAACTAGAGCTACTATTTTAGGTCATACTCAAAGAGGAGGAAGTCCAAGTGCTTTTGATAGAGTACTAGCTTCAAAAATGGGTGCTAAGGCAGTAGAAGTATTATTAGAAGGAAAAACTTCAAGAGTAATAGGAATAAGAGACAATAAAATAGTAGATGATGATATAGATGAAGCTTTAGCTATTGAAAGAAAGTTTGATAAAGAATTATATAACATAGCAGAAGTATTATCTAAATAATTAAGCTATAACTTTAAGTTATTATAAATAAGGTAATTTTAACACGAAAAGGAGTGTATTTTTCATGAGAAAGACTAAAATGATCTGTACAATTGGACCAGCTAGTGAAGACGAAGCTATATTAAAGCAAGTTATAGAAGCAGGAATGAATGCTTCAAGACATAACTTTTCACATGGTGATCATGCAGAACATGGTGGAAGAATAGAAAAGGTTAAGAGATTAGCAAAAGAACTTAACAAAGAAATAGCTATAATCCTTGATACTAAGGGACCAGAAATAAGAACTGGTAAATTCGAACCAAACAAGGTTGAATTACAAATGGGTAGCGATTTCACTATATATGTAGGAGAAGAAGTTATCGGAGATACTACTAAGTGTTCTGTAACTTATGATGGTTTAGCTAAGGATGTTAAGGCTGGAGATACTATATTAATAGATGATGGTCTAGTAGGATTAACTGTTAAATCAGTAGAAGGAAACAAAGTTCACTGTGTAGTTAATAACACTGGTTTAGTAGGAACTCACAAGGGAGTTAATGTTCCTGGAGTTTCAATTAAATTACCAGCGTTAACTGAAAAGGATGCAGCTGACCTTAAGTTTGGTTGTGAAGTTGGAGTAACTATGATAGCTGCTTCATTCATCAGAAAAGTTGACGATGTTAAAGCTATAAGAAAATTATTAGATGAAAATGGTGGAAAAGACATTTTAATTTGTTCTAAGATAGAAAACCAAGAAGGTGTTGATAATATAGATTCTATATTAGAAGCTTCTGATGCAATCATGGTTGCAAGAGGAGACCTTGGTGTTGAAATTCCTATGGAACAATTACCAGCAGTACAAAAAATGATCATAAAGAAGTGTAACGAAGCAGGTAAGCCAGTTGTAACTGCTACTCAAATGTTAGACTCAATGATCAGAAACCCAAGACCAACAAGAGCAGAAGTATCAGACGTTGCTAACGCTATATTAGATGGTACAGATGCAATAATGTTATCAGGAGAAAGTGCTAACGGTACATATCCAGTAGAAGCTGTTGCTACAATGGCTAAGATTGCTGAAGAAACTGAAAAGGGATTAAAATACCATGTTGCAGTTTCATCTGCTAAGAATCATACTCCAGCTATGTCAGGTGTAATATCAAGAGCTGCTTGTAACGCTGCTAACGAATTAAATGCTGCTGCAATCATCTCTTCAACTCAAACTGGAGCAACTGCTAAGAGATTATCAAACTGCAGACCAGAATGTCCAATTATAGCTGTAACTCCTTCAACAGTAGTTGCTAAGCAATTAGCATTCTCATGGGGTGTATATCCAATAGTTGCTGAAAGAATGGAATCAACAGACGAAATGATGGCTAAGTCAGTTGCTATAGCTGAAGAACACAACTACATTCAAAAAGGTGACACAGTAGTAATTGCTGCTGGAGTACCAGTTGATAAGGTAGGAACTACTAACTTAATGAAGGTTAGCGTAGTAGAATAATATATGTTTTTAAATAACTCCTTAAAATTTAAGGAGTTATTTTTATTTGATAAAAAAATTAAGTAAATCATTTACAGTAATGAATAAATGAGGTAAAATATATCTGTACTTATAATTACCTAATGTCAAAGATAATGTTCTGTAGAGATTTTGGGGAAAGAATGTACTGAGTAGTTTTATTGGTATTTAAAAAGATTTATTTAAAAGATTATTTGATAATTAACTTTAATTAGCGAAGATTTAATTAAGATAGGTGGCGTAGATGCAAGGATTTGGCTTAATATAAATCTATCAATTAGAATGTAGGAGGAAATTTTATGGCTGTAAAATATAAAGAAATAGCATTGTCTATAGAAGAGAATATAAGCAATGGTCTCTATAATGAGGATAAAAAGCTTCCTACTGAAGAAATATTAATGAAAAGATACAATGTAAGTAGAAACACTGTAAGAAAAGCTATTAGTGTTTTAGTTGATAGGGGATATGTATATCAAGTTCAAGGAAGTGGTATTTTCATTAGAAAGGCTTCTAAGGAAGGGTATATTACTTTAGGTAATATGAGAGGCCTTACTGGTGATTTTGCGTCTAAAAAGATAACTACAAAGCTTTTAGAGCTAAAGGTAATAAAAGCAAATGCAAATCAAGCTGAAAAGATGAGGTGTGCTGTGGGGACAGACCTTTATTTTGTGAAAAGGCTTAGATTTCTAGAGGATGAAAATTTCGCTGTAGAATATTCTTATTATAATAAAGACATAATACCATATCTGAATAACGAGATAGTGGAAAAGTCTATATATGATTACATATTAAAAGATTTGAAGCTAAGTATTGGTTTTGCAGATAAAATAATTTATTGTGAAAAGCTTGATAAAGAGCATAGTATCCTATTGTCGTTGGATGAAGGGGATCCAGCGACAATAATAGAGGATACTGTATTTCTTACAAATGGCTTAATTTTTGATATTTCAAAAGTAGTTTATAATTATAAATTAGCAAAAATGTTAAGTTTAGCAAATTATAAATAAATGTTAACAAAAAGTTTACAATTAAAAATAAATATATTAGGATATAATGTATAGTATCATGTAAAATGACACATAATCTTAATATGGAATTAATTGGCAACTGATTCTGTAAAGCACCCAATTGGGTGCTATTTTTTTACATAAAAATAGGAGGTTTGAGCAAACTAATATAAATATGAAATTGTAGGAGCGGTGTTTTATGAGTAAATTAAATTGTCTAGCTAGAAATTGTGTTAATAATGAAGGTGGCTTATGTGGTGCTGAATATATATTAATAAAAGGAGCAAACTCAAAAACTACTTCTGAAACATATTGTTCAAATTTTAGAGAAGACAATGTACTTAATGAAATAATAGCTTTAGGAAATACAAATTACATAGGAGAAATCAAACAAATGGTATTATCAGATGATTATGAAATAAAAATGAGTCCTATGGTAAAATGCGATGCTCATAATTGCATACATAATGTAAGTGGAAGCTGCAAAGCTCATGATGTATCAATAATGGGAAGTGAAGCTTTAAAAAAGGAAGATACCTGTTGTGAAACCTTTGTTGGATAATGAGATTATAGCTATTATATGATATAATTTAATGATGTTGATTTAAGTAAATTAAGAAGGAGATTATAGGCTTGGTTGAAAAGAATAAAGAATATATTTTAGATATAGTAGCTGAAGGTTATGAAGGTGAAGGAATAGCAAAAGTAGAAGGTTATCCTATTTTTATAGAAGGTGCTTTAGTAGGTGAAAAAGTTAAAGTTAAGATAGTAAAAGTTAAAAAGAATTATGCTTATGGAAAGTTATTAGAAATAATAGAAGAATCAGAAGAGAGAGAAGAACCAAAGTGTTCTAACTTTAAAAGATGTGGTGGATGTTCTATTCAACATATGAATTATAAAAAGCAACTAGACTTCAAGTGGGAAAGAGTTAAAGATTGTGTTAGTAAAATAGGTGGATTATCAAAGGAATTAGTAAAGTATCCTTTAGGGATGGAAGTTAATCCATATAGATATAGAAATAAAGTACAACTTCCTATAGGAAAGGTTCATGGTGAAGTAGTAGTAGGATTTTACGCACCTAGAAGTCACAATATTATAGATATAAGAAGTTGTTTAATCCAAGATGAAGTAGCTGATAAAGTAAGTAAAATAACAAGAAATTGGATTATAAAAAATAATATAGAGCCAGCTACACTAGATGGTCAGTATAATGAAAAAGGTATACTTAGACATATAATGATAAGAAGAGGATTTAAAACTAATGAAGTAATGGTAGTTTTAGTAGTTACTAAAAAGAAAGTACCTTATATTGAAGAATTTATAGAATTAATAAAGGAATCAATTGAGGGGATAAAGAGCATAGTCTTAAATGTTAATCCTAAGAATACAAATGTAATATTAGGTGAAGAATGTATAACTTTATATGGAAATGATACAATTCAAGATTATATAGGAGAGTTTAAATTTAATATATCTCCATTATCATTCTTCCAAGTAAACCCTATCCAAACAGAAGTGTTATATGGTAAGGCTTTAGAATTAGCTGATTTATCAGGAGAAGAAACTGTATTTGATGCTTACTGTGGAACAGGAACAATAACTTTATTTTTATCACAAAAAGCTAAAAAGGTTTATGGAGTGGAGATAATAGAGCCTGCTATTATAAATGCTAGAGAAAATGCAAAGTTAAATGGAGTTAATAATGCAGAGTTCTTTGTTGGTAAATCAGAAGAGGTTATTCCAGAACTTATAAAAGATGGCGTTAAAGCTGATGTTATAGTAGTAGATCCACCTAGAAAGGGTTGTGATGTTAAATTATTACAAGCTATAGGGGAAACTAAGCCAGAAAGAGTGGTTTATGTATCTTGTGATCCAAGTACTTTAGGAAGGGATTTAAAGGTGTTAGAAGATGTGGGGTATAAGACAATAGAAGTTCAACCTGTAGATATGTTCCCACAAACTAGTCATGTGGAGAATGTAGCATTGTTAATTAAAAAAGAGAATTAATAAATTATAAATTTATAAGAATTTTTGTGTTAGAAATTTTTTCTATTTATATAAAGGATAAATTATTTGTTTATATACAGATTTTTTATCCTTTTTTTGATGAAAAATATATTGACTTTATAAAAGTTCATTTTAAAAATATATCTAACAAATAAAATGAAGTTATAACCTAAAAATACAATTATTGTATAAAATATAAAAATGTAATTTATCACAATTGACATATAACTTTAGAAAAAGTTATAATTATACAAAAATACAATTAAATGAAATTTGTATAAAGGAGGAAAAATGAAAAGGTGTAGTGGAATCCTTATGCCAATTTCTTCATTAGAAGGAGAAGATGGGATTGGGACATTAGGAAAAAGTGCATATAAATTTGCGGATTTTTTAAAAGAAGCAGGCCAAAGTTTATGGCAGATACTTCCTCTTGGGCATATTACAGAAAAGGGGTCACCTTATGAATGTTACTCTGCTTTTGCAGGAAATATCTACTTGATAGATTTAGAAAAATTAGTTGAAGATAATTTATTAAAGAAAGAAGAATTGATAAACAAAGAAGAATTGATAAACAAAGAGTGTAACCATAATCGTGAAGAAATTGATTATAAAGTTATTTGCAAAGAAAAGATAGAAGTATTAAGAATAGCTTACTTTAGATCCAAAGGTAAGTTGGAAAATGAAATTAATGAATTTGTAAAGAAAAATGAATATTGGATAGAGGATTATGCATTGTTTATGGCTTTAAAAGAAGAGTTTAATATACTTTGGAACGAGATGGATTTTAAAATAAAGTTTAGAGATAAAAAAACGTTGAAGTATTATTCAAATATTCTAAAAGATAAGATCGAATTTTGGAAGTTTTGTCAATATCAATTTTTTAAACAATGGTCAGAGTTAAAAAGTTATGTTAATAGTTTAGGAATAAAGATAATAGGAGATATTCCAATATATGTTTCAGAGGATAGTGTCGATGTATGGGCGTATTCTAAAAATTTTAAATTAGATGAAAACAAGAAACCTTTAGCAGTTTCTGGGTGTCCACCTGACGCATTTTCAGCTGATGGACAATATTGGGGAAATCCAGTTTATGATTGGGATAATCTGAAAAAAGATGATTATGAGTGGTGGATTAATAGAATAAAGCAGAGTTCAGATATGTACGATATAATGCGCTTGGATCATTTTAAAGGATTTGAGTCATACTGGGCAATTCCGTATGAATCTAAAAAACCTAATGATGGAGTTTGGGAGAAAGGACCCGGAGTAAAATTCTTTAATGCAATTAAAAGGCAGTTGGGGAATTTAGATTTTATAGTAGAGGATCTAGGAAATCTAACAGAAGAAGTTATTAATTTAAAAAATGAAATTGGTTTTCCAGGAATGAATATTTTGCAATTTGCTTTTGATAGTAGAGAAAAGTTAGATTATATGCCACACAATTATACAAAAAATAGCGTGGTTTATACAGGTACTCATGATAATGACACAATTATAGGATGGTGCAATAGAGAAGGGGCTGAAAGTGATTTAGAAGCTGCAAAAGAATACTTATTCTTAAATAAAGAAGAAGGCTATAATTGGGGATTTTTGCGTGCTACTTGGGCAACAGTTTGTGTTATTGCTATAGCTCCAATTCAAGACTTTCTTGGATTAAATAATGACTTTAGAATTAATATTCCTAGTGATCAAGATAATAGTTGGAAGTGGAGAATTAAGGCTGGAAGTTTAACTAAAGAATTAGCTGAAAGGATTTACAAACTAACAAAGATTTATCATAGATTAGGGGAATAGTATATATAGAAGGGAGAAAAAAATTGGAAAACTTATCAAAATATTATGCGTTTTCAAGTAATGCTATAAAAGAAAAATATGCATATAGATTTAAAGCTATAATGTGGGCTTTATCCACTACCTTTAATATGTTAATACAATATTTTTTATGGTGGACTATATATAGCGAAACGGAAGGAAGCTTTTTAGGTGTAGACGAAAAAAATTATTTAGCATATATAGCTTTTGGTGTTATTTTTTACAATATGACTTATTGTATGGAAAATATGAATATAGCTGAGGATATAAAATCAGGAAATATATGTATGAATATGTTGAAACCATTTAATTATAAAATTATGGTTTTATTTAGACATATAGGAAGTAAAATTGGAGAGGTTATTGGATTAATACCTATCTTTATAGTTGTTTGTTTAATGATTGGTCAATTCAATATAAAGTTTTCTGTTATTATATGCTTTATATTATCATCTATATTAGCATTTTTTATATCTTTTATATTCTCGTATATTATCGGTATGATAACTTTTTGGACAACAAATTATTGGGGAGTACAATTTTTAGTTGGAAGTTTATCTGGAATATTTTCTGGACAAATGTTGGCAATAAATTTTTACACTGAGTTAGGAAAAGGAGCAACTACTTTAGCTAGTGTTTTACCTTTTTTAGATTATGACAAGTTAACTGTATTCTTTAGAGCTTTAGGAATAATGGCATATTGCTTACCTTTTCAAAGTATGTATTATACGCCCATGTCTATTTTAACAGGAATTATTGATACTCCTGAAAAAATTATATTTCATATTATGTTACAAGTTATGTGGCTTATAGTGCTTAATTTTATAGCAGATATAATGTGGAAGGTAGCTCAAAAGAAAATAACTATTTTAGGGGGCTAATATTATGAATACTTTAAGTTTATGGTGGGTATTTTTAAAGCAACAATTAAAAGAACTTATAGAATATAAACAGGATTTCTTAATGGGAATGGTATCAGTTTTATTTCAACAAGTAGGATTATTCTTAGTTACTGTAGTTGTATTTACGCAACTAAAGGAATTGGGTGGATTTTCAATAAATGAAATGTTTTTGTTGTATGGATTTTATACATTAGTTAGAGGCATTGATCATTTTTATAATGATAATATTTGGAGTTTTGCTTGGAATAAGGTAAAGGATGGACGATTTATAACTATTTTATTAAGACCAATAAATCCTATATTACATGTTGTAATTGAAAGATTCAACATGAGTGGTTTAAGTGAAATTTTAGTTGGAATATTAATTATTATATATTCAAAGATAAAGATAGGTTTTAGTTTAAATATAACTCAATGGCTTATTTTATTAGTTATTTTATTATGTGGAGTATCAGTTTACTTTAGTGTAAAGTTACTATTTTCTGCTCCAGCTTTTTGGACAATCTGTTGTGGAGAGTTTATGACAGCTGGATATGAAATAAGTAATTCAGCAAAATATCCAGTAGGAATATATAAAAATAAAATCATAAAATCTGTATTATTATACGTACTTCCTTTTCCTATAACTGCATATTTACCAACAGTATATTGCTTAGATAAGGTTGATAATTTAAGAGAAATATTTGGAATGTCAAGTATTAGCATAAACAGTATGATAATTTATTGTGTACTTATATCTTTAATCTTATTGTTTATAGCCATTAAAGTATGGAATTTAGGCTTAAAAAGGTATGAGCCAACAGGTACTTGATTTAGATAAAAAGAATAACATTTTAGAGGAGAATAGATAATGATAGAAGTTAGTAATTTATCAAAAGAATTTAAAATAAATAAAAAGTATGAAGGATTAACAGGAGCGGTAAAGTCATTTTTTTCTCATGATTATACAATAAAGAAAGCGGTAGATGGAATAGACTTTAAGATAGACAAAGGTGATATGGTTGGATATATAGGATTAAATGGAGCAGGAAAATCTACAACTATAAAAATCTTAACAGGATTAATGGTACCAACATCAGGAAAATGTGTTGTTAATGGAATGGTTCCTTACGAATCTAGAAAAGAATATACAAAAGATATAGGTGTTGTATTTGGGAATAGAACTCAACTTTGGTGGGACTTACCTGTATCAGAATCTTTTACAGTGTTGAAAAAGATATATAAGATACCAGATGAAAAATATAAAAAAAAGTTGGATTTTTTAAAAGAAGTTTTAGAAATTAACGAATTTTATCTTACACCTGTAAGAAACTTAAGTTTAGGGCAAAAAATGCGTGCAGATTTAATAGCCTCTTTATTACACAGTCCAAAGGTTTTATTTTTAGATGAACCAACTATAGGTTTAGATATATTAGTAAAAGATAAAATAAGAAAGGCATTGAGAGAGATAAATAAGGAGACAGATACAACTGTACTATTAACCACCCATGATTTGGATGATATAGAGGAAATTTGTAACAAGATAATAGTTATAGATAAAGGAAAGAAAATTTTTGATGGTGAGCTAGGTCAATTAAAAAAGACTTATGGTAAAGAAAGAAAAATAATAGTAGATATCAAAGAAAATATAAAAGTTGATTTTAATAAGATTGAAAATATTGATAAGAAATTTATATCACAAACTAGAGATGAAAAAGGAAAATTAGTTATTTCTATTAATAGCGAACATATTAATTTACCTAATGTAATGAATTATATGTTTAATAATTATGAAATAAAAGATTTTACTGTATTAGAACCTCAATTAGAAAGTATAGTTAAAAAGATTTACGAAAAATAGTTATTTGTTATATGGAGGTGATTTTGTGGAAGGGATTGAGAATGTAATAAATTATAATATGCCTCCTTATTGGAGAAAGATACTAAATATTGCAAAGAGTAATGAAGATAATTATAGAGATTTTCATAATGATGAGTTGTTAAAAAATCTTATAAAAGAATATAACACTTATGGATATATAAAAAAATATACATTGAAAGAATTGTTGTTTTTGCCAGATATAACAGTAATACTGTTCTATTGCTACTTGTATAAGAAAAAAAATTTGCAAGGAAAAGAGCCAATTGGAATAGCAAAGAAAGAAAACGATTCTAATTGGATGTTAAATAGAGATTATTGTTTTTTTAATATAAGAGCATTAGGGACAGAAATTTATAATACTGGAAATATAATAAATGCAACAAAATTATTAATAACCTTAAGAGTTAGTGGGATACATTTAGCACCTTTCTTTGAATGTAAGAATGGAATTGTATATTGTCAAAATGCATATATGCTAATAAATCATGAGATTGTAAATTTAAATTATCTTGATAATGGAGTTAGTGCAGAAGAGCAAATGAAGTTTTTTATTGACTGTGCACATTTATTAGATATGGCAGTTGGATTTGATTTTACTCCTCATGTAGCTAATCTGTCAAAGGTAACTTTGGATCACCCAGAACTAGTGCGTTGGATAAAATTAAACAAAGGTCATACAAGACTATATAATAATGAAACAGTTGATGAACAATATGATGAGGTTTATCAAGAGAACATTCATAAAGAGATAAAAACAATAGTTGATAAGGTAAAGGAAGAATTAGATATTGATTATATAGACAGTAATTATATCGATTATAAATTAAGCAATAAAGCACAAGCTATAGCAAGTGAAATTATAAAAAGTGAAGGATATTATACTGTATCTGCACAAACCTGGAATGGAATATGTGTGCCTGGATTTTTAAGATTCAATCATGTATGTGAATGGCCAGAATGGGAATACAAAGATATAAATGGAGAGGATCAAAGTAAACATGCTATTTCATTACATTCATCTTTATATATACATAAAGGTATGCAGGCAAATAAATTACCTAAACAGATTTCAAAAGAAGTAAGTCATAGAAATGTAAAAAGAAATGATCATGTAATTAATTATATAAAAGAATATCTTAGTAAGGTAATAGATTTATATAAAATTGATTATATTAGAATGGATTATGTTGATCATATTTTTGATAATGTAATGTATGTTGAAGGAGAAGAGGTGCCAATAAATGAAATGTTGACACCTAATGAAATATTAGAAATAAATAGTTATTTATTGAAAAAAGTTCCAGGAATAGGATTTCAAGCAGATAAAACTAGTGATACTACAGAATGTTATGAGAAGGCAGGGTTTAATTTAATAATAGGAACTGAAGCAAGAAACCATCTAGATAAAAAAAATATAGAAGAAACTATTATAAGATGTAAAAATAATTTTCAAGATAAAGCTTGTACATGTAAAGTATTATTTACTATTGATACTCAAGATGTTGCTCATCCACTATTTCTGGGAAAAGAATTATCAGAGCGGGAAGGCAGAATAGGAGTTCTAGTTAGAATATTTATGGCTAGATTTCTTAATGTGGGAAAGAATAGAAGACCTAAGTATGAAGTTATAGGAAATCAAGATTTATCAACAGGAATTCATAGAGTTAATAATGTGCCAGAAAGTTTAGCTTGGAAAAGTGATAAATATGTATTTTACAATTATCATTTATTAGAAGATTTATATTTAGAATTAAAAAGTGCACTTGATAATTGCGTAATAATTGATTATGAAGTAAATGAGTATTATGCTACGTGGACGTTAGAAAATATACTTTTACAAAAGAAGTGGCTATGCATAATACCAGTAGTATTTAATACAAATCACATGGAAGAATATGTATTATTTTTCTGCGATAAAATTAGTGCTACCAAAGGAGCTGATATAAAATTTCATGCTTCGGATAAAAGAGATAGTTTAAGTAATATTATCATTGATAAGGTAGACGGGAATATTTTAGAGGTTAAAATTAAATATCCTGCAATAACTTTAATAGAGTATAGTTAAGGATAAATAAAGACGCAAGGAGAGTTTATAGTGAGAGAGGTAGAATATGCTTCTAATAGAAAAAAATTTAATTCGGCAAAATGGAGTGAATATATTCAGAAGGAAGGATTGATTCCGTTAACTGTAGCTGATATGGAATTTAAAGTCCCCAGGGAAGTTCGAAGTGCTTTGAAGAATGTTGTTGATATGGGTGCTTATGGATATACCTATAGAAGTGAAGAATATTATAAAAGTATTACGGGGTGGTTAAGAAAAAGACATGGAATTGAAGTAGATAAAGAATTAATATTACCTGGTTTTGGAGTAATGTTTTCAATAAGTGTAACTATTAGGGCATTATCAGAAAAGGGAGATGGTGTTCTTATAAATATACCTTCATATTATCCGTTTTTTTCAGCAATTACTGATAATGAAAGAAGATTGTTAGAATCACCATTAATTTTAAATAAAGATACAAGACAATATGAGATAGATTTTGAGGATTTAGAAGAAAAGTTAAAGAAAGCAAAAATATATTTATTGTCATCTCCACATAATCCAACTGGAAGAGTGTGGAATGATGAGGAGTTGGAAAGAATCATTTATTTATGTGAAAAGTATAATGTATTGATAATATCTGATGAAATACATAGTGACTTAATATTAAGCAACTGTAAGCACATAACTTTATTTGAGAAATGTAAAGGTAAAAAAGTTAAATTAGTAGTTTGTTCATCTCCTAGTAAAACTTTTAATCTGGCTGGACTTAATACTTCGTACAGTTATGTAAATGATATCAATTTGAAAGAAAATATAGAAAAGGAAATATATAAAACTGGGCTTTATCACAATAATATATATGGTTTAGTAGCAACTGAAAGTGCCTATAATCAATGTGAATATTGGCTTGAAGACTTAGTAGATTATATAAAGATAAATAAAACTATTGCTTTTACCAGGTTAAGTAAATATAAAGATAAAGTAATAATTATAGATTCAGAAGGAACTTATTTAATGTTATTAAAATTTATTGATTATAGTTCTGATGACATTATAAATATACTTAGGAATAAAGCAAAGATATTGGTGGAGGATGGAAGATTATTTAAGTGTGAAGAAGGTTTTGTAAGGATTAATATAGCATGTCCTACAGAACTTTTTAAAAATATACTAAACAAAATAGAAAATTTAATTATAAAAAGGGAGAGATAAATATGAAAAAAATATTAATTGCAGGGCTTATAAACATTGAAACTACAGTGAAGATAAATGAATTTCCTATAGAATACGCACCTATTGACTATCAATTTTTTGGAGTAGAATCAACTATTTCAGGAGTTGGTTATAATATTGCAAAGGCAGTAAGAACATTAGGCGATGAACCAGTTGTATTGTCACTAATTGGTGATGATATATATAAAGAAGCTATAGAAGTTGAGTTTAAGAAGAATGATATAAAAACTGATTATATAAAAGCTGTATTAAAAGATACTGCTCAATCTACAATTTTATATGATAATGAAGGAAAGAGAAGAATTACATTAGACTTAAAAGATATCCAAGATAGAGAATATGATAAAGAAGGAATACAAGACATTTTAAAAGATGTAGATGTAGCAGCAATTTGTAATATTAATTTTGCAAGGGGATTATTAACTGAAGCAAAAAAAGCTAATAAAGTTATAGCTAGTGATGTACATGTTGTTAATGATATAAATGATGAATATAATAGAGATTTTATGGAAAATTCCAACATATTATTTTTAAGTAATGAAGCGATATTAGGTAAGGAAAAAGAGTTTTTAAATACACTAATAGAAAATTTTAATAATGAAATTATAGTTGTTGGTATGGGAAAACAAGGTTCATTAATGTATGTTAGAAAAGATAATAAGATAGTAGAATATCCAGCAATTGATACTAGAAAGATAGTAAGTACTATAGGTGCAGGAGATGCATTATTCTCAGCATTTATTCATTATTATATTAAGAATGGTGATCCATATGCTGCCATAGAGAATGCAACATATTTTGCTTCTTATAAAATAGGAGAAAAAGGTGCTGCAAGTGGTTTCATAACTGAATCTCAGTTAGAAGAACTTAAAGAGAAAAATAAATAAGAAGGTGAAGGAAATGGATAAACTTCAATTATATATATTAAAAAGTACCTTTGAAAATTTACCTGACAAATGGGGAATATCTGAATATGCAGATGTTCACTATAGTGAAGTTATGAAAGATTTATATCTAGATGATTTTCCGAATGCATGGAAAGATGAATCAATAAGAAATAAAGCGGGAACAATAGGTGCTAATGACTATTTTAATAAATGGACCGGAGAAGAATTTGTATCATTGGAAGATACAAGATTAAATGAAATTTATAAGTTAGTTAAAGATGAACTGGCTGATGGATCTATTATTGATGGAAAGAGAACAGGAATTCCATTATCAGGTGGAAATCACCAACTTCTATTTTATAATAAAGAATTTGTGGATCATGCACCAACTACTTTTGATGAATTAATAAAGATGTCAGAAGAGATAAAGGAAAGATATAAATTAGAATATGCTTTTGTATTTCCTACAGGAGCATGCTATTTCATTTTACCCATCTTGTATGGTTTTGGGGCTGAATTATGGTCAATACCTGATATAGAACCTATATCAGAGGAGGCTTTAAGAAAGACAATTGTATTATTAAAAGATTTAATTTATGATAGGAAATTACTTCCTGTAAAATGGGAACAAGAAAATAGTATGCCTTATTTTATGGAGGGAAAAGCAGCCTTTTGCATAGGAGGGGATTGGAATATTAATCAATTCCAAAAAGCTTTAAATTATAACATAGGAGTTTGTGAAATCCCTAAATTAGAAAGGGAATGTAAGTCAAATGGGAATGCCAATTATTTATATGTTTCAAAATATGCTGATTCAAAGGTTTTAGATAATGCATTTAAATTTTGTAAAAGAGTATTAAGTAAAGAAATTCAACATAATATTGTTGAAGAATTATATAGAATGCCAGCATTAAAGAATTATGAATTTGATGAAAGTAAACATAGTAAGATAATGGTTGATAGTTATAAGGTATATAAGAATTCCTTTATACTACCTCCATTAAAAGAGGTTTCTCATATGTATCACGTTCTTGCTGATTTACTTGAGCCAAATGTAATAGTAAGTGACTCACCAGAAGCTTTAGCAAAAGATGTAATAGCTAAATTAAAGGATACAGATTCTTATTATAAATAATAATCTATTTGAGAGGTGAAGATAAATGAAGATATTAATATTAGGTGGAACAGGAGTGTTATCTTCGAGCATTACTCAAAAGTGTATAGAAGAGGGGCATGAAGTTGTACATTTTAATAGAAAGAAGACTTCTAATAACTTTTCCGTAGAAACAATAAGTGGAGATAGACATAATAAGGAAGACTTAAGAAGAACATTAGCTATAAAACCTGATGTTGTAATTGATATGCTATGCTTTGGAAAAGAAGATGCTGAAAATGCTATAGATGTATATAAGCATAATGTAGAGCAATATATATATTGTTCTACATCCTGTGTATATACACCAAAGGATAAAGAAGAAGTATTAACTGAAAAATCTGATACTAATCCAATTAGTGAATATGGAAAATCAAAGTTAGCAGCAGAAGTTGAATTTGAAAAGGCAAATAAAGAGAGATACTTTGAAACAACTATATTTAGACCTGGTCATGTCTTTAATAAAAATTTTATTGTAAATAACTTAACACTAAATGGTTTATATGTTTTAGAAAGAATGAAAAGAAATTTAGATGTTATTTTAACAGAACAAGGAGAAAAACAATGGCAAGCTTGTCATGCTGATAACATTGGTATAGCTTTTTCAAAAGCTTGCGGTAATAAATGTTGTTATAATCAAAAATATAATATTTCAGGAGTAGAAGTTTTTACTTGGAATGATGTATATAAATTAATGATTAATGAACTGAATAGTAAAAGTAAGATAATATATTTAGATAAAGATTATGTTATTGAAAAAGCAGAAGAACAAGTGGATTTTTTAAATACAGTTACTAAATATAATTGGCATCATGATGGTTCACTTTTAAAAGAACATATAGGAACTTATTATGAAAAAAGTTTTCTTGAGGGGATAAGAGAAGTTATTAGTAATAATATGAATAAAGATAATTATGACTATATAGAAAATCAAATGTATGATACATTGTTGAACGTTTAAAATTATAAATAGGGGGTAATATTATGAAAAGTTTTTTATTTAATTCTACAGTATTAGTTGAACCTACTAATATATGCAATTTAAAATGTATAATGTGTGAAGCAAAGTGTACTACTGATAAAGGGGTAAAGGCAGAGTATTTAAAGCCGGAAGAGTTGGATATTATGTTAGGAAAACTAGATGGATATATTAGTAATGTGGTTTTTCAAGGAGATTGTGAACCTACATTAAATCCATATTTAGGTGAATTAGTTAAGGTAGCTAAAAAATATACTGAGCATGTTAGTATAGTCACTAATGGATTAGCTTTAACTTCGAAAAAAATAGATGAACTTATAGAATGCGGAGTTTCATGGTTTGCTATATCAATAGATAGCCATATTCCTGAAGTATATAATAATATAAGAAGAAATAGTAATTTTGAAAAGTTGATGGAGAATTTAGACTATTTGCTTAAATTAAAAAATACAGTATATAAAAATATAAAAATTGTAACACATAAAATAGTATTTAATAATGACTCTGAAGAATATTTAAAAGATTATATACGATATTTCTATGTTAATAAAGGAGTAGATAAAGTTACTTTTGCTCCTCTTGTAGAAGAAGGGTCTATAGAGAATAAGAATTGGATAATAACTAGAAATAATATTGAAAATGATCTAATAAAGGAAGGGATAAATCTTAGTCTTAAGGATTTTTCAAATTATCCATATATGAGTATAAATAAATATTGTGGGACAAACTTATTCTTTTTAGGACATACTGGTTCTTTTGCACCTTGCGGATTACATACAAAAGAAAATAAAGTTTTTGGAAACTTATTAACTGAATCTTTAGAAGAAATAGTTAATAAAGATGTATTCAAGGAATTCCATAATTATTGGTTAAATAATAATTTTAATAATAAGGTTCCTCATATATGTGAGAATTGTTATTTATTAAGAAGTCCATACTTTAGCTATTGTATTGATGTTCCTTATGAGAAAAAAGAAGAAATAGATAGTTGTAATTTAATTGGGGTATTATAGAAAAATTTTAATAAAACAATTAAAAGAAGCTATATTAGAATGATTTTTAAATTATTCTGATATAGCTTCTTTTTATCAAATAAATAAAAAATAAGAAATATATACAATACAAAAAGTTATACTATAAACAAGTAGGGGAACTACATGTATGGGCGTACTTCTAGTAAAGTGTATTATATACTGTATTTAAATATTTGATATATAGTGTTATTCTATATATACATAATAAACTAGAATTATAATCAGGTAAATAAATAAGTCATGAAATGGATATATTTAATCGTAAAAGTATACAAGAATGAAAAAATGTATTAAAAGATAGTTAAAAATAGTAATGTATACTAAAAATTGAGGTTGATATAAAAAATTAAAGGAAGAAAGGTGTTTTTATGAATAAGAACTTAGAAATGATGAAGAAAATTATAGAGGAAAAAAAGAAAAAAGGAAGCATGACAAAAAATACAATGAGAGCTCAAAAGAGTATGGGCAGATCTTCTAAAGGGGTTAAAACTGGAAATGGTGGAGGATTATTTGATAAATAATTAATATGCATAAAAAATGAGAATCTAGAGGTATAAATCTAATTCTAGATTCCCATTTTTGTATTCAAATTTATTTTTTAATAAATACAGAAATAATTATATTTAAAATTTCCTTAATCATTTCAACATTATTAAAAAGGTTGTCCTTAGCTACTATTACATCAGCTGTTGTTTCAGTAATAACATTACTAACATCCTTTAAATTATCACACATATCATCTATATTTTCAGATATAGTAGGTAGCTTGTCACACATTTTGTTAATATTATTATAATTTCTAGTTACTAAGTGTGTTAAAGTAGAAACAAGCTTAGTAAGTTTATGTATAAGAATAATTAAATAAACAAGAACAATAAAACCAACTATTCCAAGTACAGAAAGGAATAATGTTGATAGAGAAATATACATATTATCCCTTCTTTCTATTAAACAGTTAAGTCATCAGAAATTGTATCTACAGTTTCTTCTGTATCTACTACTTCTGATTTAATATTACTGTCAAGTTCTTCAGTAGTTTCTATTTCAGTATTTTTCTTACTTGCTAAGTATTGAGATATTTTACTTTTAGCTTCAGATATATTATTTTTACCTTTTACTACTTTTGAATCTAAGTTTTCTTTAATTGATTTACTTTTTGTACGGATTTCTTCCTTAGCTAACTTGCTTTTTTCAACTATATCAGCTCTAGTTTCTTTTCCTGACTTTGGAGCAAGTAAAACACCAGCTGCTGTTCCAACAGAAGCACCAACAACTGCAGTTATTGTAGCTATTTTAGCTAGTTTTACATTTTCTTTCCTCTTTTTTTCTCTTTTTTTCTTTTCAATTAAACTATAAATACCCATAAAATTCCCTCATCCTTTGTATAAAATAAATTATTTATAAATTATAGCAGTTGTTAAAATAATCTTCAATGATAATTAATTACATTATAGTAATTTAAATGAAAATTCATTTTACATTTAAATTTTAAGAATAAATTTATTTAAAAGAGTAGTTGACATAAAAAAGTATAGTTGTTATAATCTTACTAAACTTAATGAATTAGTAAGGGAAGCGAATTGGGGGCGATTTATATGACTAAAAAATACAGATTTGAAACATTACAATTACATGCAGGGCAAGTACCAGACTCTGCAACAAAATCAAGAGCGGTACCAATATATCAAACAACATCTTATGTATTTGATAATGCGCAAGAAGCTGAAGATCTTTTTGCATTGAGAAAGAGTGGACATATGTACACAAGATTAGGTAATCCAACAACTGATGTATTTGAGGAAAGAGTAGCAGCACTTGAAGGTGGAGTAGCAGCAGTTGCTACAGCAAGCGGATCAGCAGCGATTACTTATGCAATATTAAATGTTGCTAATATGGGGGATGAAATAGTAGCAGCATCAACTCTTTATGGTGGTACTTATAACTTATTATCAACAACACTACCTAGATTTGGAGTTAAGACTACCTTTGTAAATCCTGATAATCCTAATAATTTTGAAGAAGCAATTAACGAAAAAACTAAGGCACTTTATGTAGAAGTCTTAGGTAACCCAGGAATTAATGTAGCAGATATTGAGGCTATTGCAAATATTGCACATAATCATGGAATTCCATTAATTGTAGATAATACTTTTGGAACACCTTATTTAATAAGACCTATAGAATATGGAGCAGATGTGGTAGTACATTCAGCTACAAAGTTTATTGGGGGACACGGTACATCTATAGGAGGAATTATAGTAGATGGTGGTAAGTTTGATTGGACTCAAAATAATAAATTTCCAGGGTTCACTGAACCAGATGAAAGCTATCATGGAATAGTATATGCAAAGGATGTTGCTCCAGCAGCATTTGCAACAAGGATACGTGCACAATTATTAAGAGATACTGGAGCATGTATCAGTCCATTTAACTCGTTTTTATTATTACAAGGTCTTGAAACTTTATCACTTAGAGTGGATAGACACCTTGAAAATACTAAGAAAATAGTAGAATATTTAGAATCTAAAGAAGAAGTAGCATGGGTTAATTATCCTTCGTTGGAAGGTAGTAAATACTATGAATTGGCTAAGAAGTACTTCCCAAAAGGAGCAGGTTCTATATTTACTTTTGGAATAAAAGGTGGAGAAGAAAAGGCACGTCAATTTATAGATAACCTTGAAATATTCTCAGATTTAGCTAATGTAGCTGATTCAAAGTCATTAGTAGTACATCCAGCATCAACTACTCATCAACAACTTTCTGGAGATGATTTAATAGCAGCAGGTGTAACTAGAGATATGATAAGAGTTTCTGTAGGAACTGAAAATGTAGAAGATCTTATTGAAGATTTAGAAGAAGCATTTAATAAAATAAAATAGTTAAAAACTTATTGACAAATTTTGAGAAAAGAATTATTATTAACTTGTAAATTAAATATATTAAAACTTCGGGGCAGGGTGAAATTCCCTACTGGCGGTATAGCCCGCGAGCCATTAGTGCAGATTCGGTTAAATTCCGAAGCCAACAGTAAAGTCTGGATGAAAGAAGTAATTTATAAAATAAATAAGTTTATTATTGATTTTTGTATGCTCTGAAATATTTATATTTCAGAGCATTTTTAATTTATAATAATTTTATCTATAAATAATGAAATTATAAAGCCTGAAGTTTTTATACTTTTGGCTTTTCTTTTTTTGTAATAAATGTTAGGTGATAGGTTTAAAAAGTGTATGAATGAAAAAATATATGCATCAAAAGAATAAAAGAATATATGCATTAAAAGAATATATGAATTTGGCTTAAATACAGGCTTTAAGGAAGTAATATAAAGAAAAGAAGGGATTAATAATGGATGAAAAGTGGATGCGAAGAGCATTAGATTTATCTATGAAAGCTGAAGGATATGTTAATCCAAACCCTTTAGTTGGAGCGGTAATAGTTAAAGAAGGAAAAGTTATTGGAGAAGGTTATCATAAAAAATACGGAGAGCTTCATGCAGAAAGAAATGCATTTAATTCTACAGATGAAGATGTAGCTGGAGCAACTATGTATGTAACCTTAGAACCTTGTTCACATTATGGAAAAAATCCTCCTTGTGCAGATTTAATTGTAGAGAAAAAGATAGGAAAAGTAGTAGTAGGTATTTTAGATCCTAACCCATTAGTTGCGGGAAGAGGAATTAAAAAATTGAAGGATGCAGGTATTGAAGTTAAAGTAGGAGTTTTAGAGAGAGAATGTAAAAAAGTTAATGAAGTATTTTTAAAATATATAACCACTAAAGAACCTTTTGTACTTATGAAAAATGCAATGTCTCTTGATGGAAAGATAGCAACATATTTAGGAGAATCAAAATGGATTTCAAATGAAAAATCTAGAGAAAGAGTTCAAATGTTAAGAAATAAATATGCAGCTATTATGGTGGGAATAAATACAGTAATAAAAGATAATCCTGAATTAACTTGTAGACTTGAAGGTGGAGTGAGTCCTATAAGAGTAATTGTGGACAGTAAGTTAAGAATTCCTATTGAATCAAAAATAGTTCAAACATCTAAAAATGTAAAGACAATAGTAGCTACTACTTCAAATTGCAATAAAGATAAAAAAGCAAAGCTTGAGAAAAGTGGAGTAGAAGTTATTTTAATAGAAGAAAGAGAAGACAAGGTTGATCTTAAAAAATTAATGAAAGTATTGGGTCAAAAAGAAATTGATAGTATTTTGTTAGAAGGTGGGGGAGAACTAAATTTCTCAGCCCTTAAAGCAGGAATTGTAGATAAAGTGGAAACTTATATAGCGCCTAAATTAATAGGTGGCAAAGAAGCCAAAACACCAGTAGAAGGTAAAGGAATAGATAACTTAAGTGATGCTTATCAGTTAGAAAATATAGAAACAACAATTATAGACGGAGATATTTTGATAGAAGGTTATGTAAAGAGGTGAGACTTTGTTTACAGGAATAATTGAAGAAGTAGGACAAGTTAAATCTATAAAAGAAGGTACTATATCATCTACTATTTCAGTAGAAGCAAGTAAAGTTTTAGAAAGTACTAAGGTAGGGGATAGCATATGTACTAATGGGGTTTGTCTTACTGTTACAGAAATAAATAAAAATGAATTCAAAGCTGATGTAATGGCAGAAACATTAAGAAGAAGTAATTTAGGAACTTTAAAAAAAGGAAGCAAAGTTAATTTAGAAAGAGCATTAACTTTGCAAACTCCATTAGGCGGTCATTTAGTAAGTGGTCATATAGATGGAGTAGGTAAAATAATAGAGATAAAACCAGAAGATAATGCAACTTGGTTTTATATAGAATTAGACAAAAAACTTTTGCGATATGTTGTAGAAAAAGGTTCTATTGCAATAGATGGGATAAGTTTAACTGTAGCTTATGTAGATAATAGAGGATTTAAAGTATCTATAATACCTCATACTTCTAAAGAAACTATACTACTCACTAAAAAAGTTTCAGATAAAGTAAATATTGAATGTGATGTTGTGGGGAAATATATAGAAAAATTATTAATCCCAAAGGAAGAAGAAAAGAAAAGTAATATAGATATGAATTTTTTAATAAATAATGGATTTATGTAAAGGAGAGGGTGTTAGTGTTTAAATTTAGTAAAATTGAAGAAGCCATTAAAGATATAAAAGAAGGAAAGATGGTAATAGTAATAGATGACGAAAATAGGGAGAATGAGGGAGACATAATAATTGCAGCAGAAAAAGCTACACCAGAATCTATTAATTTCATGGCAAAGTATGCAAGAGGACTAATATGTATGCCTATGGAAGGAGAAATTCTAGATAAGTTAGAGATTAACCCAATGGTAGAACATAATACAGATAATCATGAAACAGCATTTACTGTATCAATAGATCATGTAGACACAACAACAGGAATTTCAGCTTTTGAAAGATGTCATACAATTTTAAAAGTTATAGATGAAAATTCAAAACCGTTAGACTTTAGAAGACCAGGTCATATATTTCCATTAAGAGCTAAAAAAGGTGGAGTATTAGAAAGAAGAGGACATACAGAAGCAGCAGTAGATTTAGCAAAACTTGCAGGTCTTAAAGGTGCAGGAGTTATATGTGAAATTATGAAAGATGATGGAACTATGGCTAGAACTAAAGACCTTATGGAGTTTTCTAAGGAGAAAAATATAAAAATTATAACTATAGCTGATTTAATAAACTATAGAGAAAGAAATGAAGTTCTTATAGAGGAAGTAGCTAAAGCAAAAATGCCAACTAGATATGGGGAATTCATTATACATGGATTTGTAAATAAATTAAATGGAGAACATCATATTGCCTTAGTTAAAGGAGATATAGATGAGAATACACCAGTTTTAGCTAGAATACACTCAGAATGTTTAACTGGAGATGCCTTAGGTTCTGCTAGATGCGATTGTGGACAACAATATGATGCAGCTATGAAGAGAATTGCAGAAGAAGGCCAAGGGGTATTGGTATATATGAGACAAGAAGGAAGAGGAATAGGATTAATAAATAAGATTAGAGCTTATGAACTTCAAGATCAAGGTTATGATACTGTTGAAGCAAATTTAAAATTAGGATTTCCAGCAGATATGCGTAAATATGATATAAGTGCACAAATATTAAAAAGTCTTGGAGTAAAAAAGGTAAGACTTATGACTAATAACCCAGATAAGATTACTGGATTAGAGGAATATGATATAGAAATTATTGAAAGAGTACCTATTCAAATAGCAGCTAATAATAGTAATAAGTTTTATTTAAAAACCAAACAAGAAAAAATGAATCACATTTTAAATTATTAATTAGGGGGAATTAAAAATGAAGGTAAATGAAGGAAAGTTAGTAGCAGAAGGACTAAAGATAGCTATAGTAGCATCAAGATTTAATGAATTTATAGTATCAAAATTAGTAAGTGGAGCTTTAGATGGATTAAAAAGACATGGGGTGAAAGATGGTGATATAGAACTTACATGGGTTCCTGGAGCTTTTGAGATTCCATTATTAGCAAAGAAGCTAGCTGCGTCAGATAAATATGATGCTATAATATGCTTAGGAGCTGTAATAAAGGGAGCAACATCTCATTATGATTATGTATGTGCAGAAGTTTCAAAGGGAGTAGCTTCAGTATCTTTAAGTACAGAAAAGCCAGTTATATTTGGAGTAGTAACTACAGATAATATAGAACAAGCTATAGAAAGAGCTGGAACAAAGGCTGGAAATAAAGGATATGATGCAGCTTTAAGTGCAATTGAAATGGCTAATCTTTTAAAAAATATATAATATCTAATTTTATTAGGTATAAAAATTAAAATCTAAAATAGAATTTATAATATATAGTATAAATAATAAAAGCTTATATAACATTGTTGTATAGGCTTTTTATGCTTGTATAAAGTATATTCTAGGAGGTTTTAGTAATATGGAAAGAGGCTCAGGTGTGTTAATGCATGTATCATCGTTACCAGGCAAATATGGTATTGGAACATTTGGTAGTGAAGCTTACAAATTTATAGATTTTGTACAGAAAGCTGGTTTAAAATATTGGCAGATACTACCTTTAGGACACACTGGTTATGGAGATTCGCCTTATCAATGTTTTACTGCTTATGCTGGAAATCCTTATTTTATAGACTTTGATTTATTAAATAAAAATGGTCTTTTAAATAGAGATGAATATGAACATGAATATTATCAATCAAATGAAGAAAGAGTAGACTATGGTCTTATATATAATGCAAAATATAAAGTTTTGAAGATAGCTTATGAAAAATATAAATCAAGAGAAGATATAAAAATAAAGGTGAAAAACTTTAAAGAAGAAAACAGTGATTGGTTAGATGATTATAGTTTATATATGGCCTTGAAACATGAATTTAATTATAAGAGTTGGTATGAATGGGATGATGATATTAAGTTTAGAAAAAAAGAAGCTTTAAATAGATATAAAGAAAAGCTTAAAGATGAGATAGAATATTGGTGCTTTATACAATATTTATTTTTTACTCAATGGAAAGACGTTAAAGGCTATGCAAATGAAAAAGGTATAGAAATAATAGGGGATATACCTATATATGTTTCAGCTGATAGTGTGGATATTTGGAGTAAACCAGAAAATTTTAAGATTGATGAAAAAACTTTAGAACCTATCTCTGTAGCAGGATGCCCACCTGATGCATTTTCAAGTACTGGTCAACTTTGGGGAAATGTTATTTATGATTGGGACTATATGAAGAAGAATGATTATGAGTGGTGGATCAATAGAATAAAAGAAAATTTCAAGTTATATGATGTTGTGAGAATTGATCATTTTAGAGGATTAGAATCTTATTGGGAAATACTTTATGGAGAAACTACAGCTGTTAATG
The DNA here is from genome assembly GCA_934755305.1 of uncultured Clostridium sp. Classification (GTDB taxonomy): domain Bacteria; phylum Bacillota; class Clostridia; order Clostridiales; family Clostridiaceae; genus Clostridium. The sequence continues at coordinate 66,178 of CAKVLD010000004.1, forward strand.
GTAAATGGAGTAAGGGGCCAGCAATGGATTTATTTAAGGTGATAAATGAAAAATTGGGAGATGTAAATATAATAGCTGAGGATTTGGGATTTTTAACAGATGATGTTATTAAGTTTGTAAAAGAATCTGGTTGTCCTGGAATGAAGGTATTACAATTTGCCTTTGATGGATCTAACAGAAATCATTATTTGCCTCACAATTATGAAAGAAATTGTGTAGCTTATACAGGAACTCATGATAATGATACCTGTATGGGTTGGTATGAAAGTACAAGTAGTGAGAATGATAGGAAAAATGCTAGAGAATATTTAGGGTTAAATAAAGAAGAGGGGTATAATTGGGGATTAATTAGAGGAATATGGTCTAGTGTAGCTGATATAGCAATAGCACAGATGCAAGACTTTTTAGGTATTGGTAATGAAGGAAGAATGAATTTGCCATCTAGCCTCGGAGGAAATTGGAGCTGGAGGATGAAAGGAGATGTAGAGTTGGGAAAATTGGCGGATAAAATTCTAAAGATAAATTATAGATATAGTAGGAGTAATTTTTAGGGTTAGATATTATGATAACTGAGAAATCTTCATAGTATTGGTTCTGGCATGTTAGTTGAGTTTCACTAAGAATTTCTATTTTCCTGCAAGTTAATTTGGACGTAAGGTGAAAATTTACCAATGACTCAAACAAATCACCTTATAATCGTCCAATTTAACTTCAAATCCGATAATAATAAATAAGCATTTAAATACTTTGGTTGATAGTGGCAAGTTACTTTCAGAAAATAAGAAATATTTTTTTCTATAAGTTTCTATTTATAAATATTACTCATACAATTATTGAGTTAATATTTACGATAGTTAAATAAATATTACATAACAGTGAAATATTTGTATAAAATAAAACGGTATGATAAAATGAAGTATATTATATATATTATGTTATTACATACAAAAATAATAAAAATACTTTGTGTGTAATTCCAATAGATGTAAACGTTATTTGGAGTTATACTAATTTTATCATAAGTTGAGAAGTTAAGGGGGAAAAGTAAAATGGCAAACCTTTCATTAAAGAATATTTACAAAATATATCCAGGTGATGTAGCCGCAGTAAAAGATTTTAATTTAGAAATACAAGATAAAGAATTTATAGTATTCGTTGGGCCATCAGGTTGTGGTAAATCTACAACATTAAGAATGATAGCAGGCCTTGAAGAAATATCAAAAGGTGAATTATATATTGGGGATAAGTTAGTTAACGATATGGAACCTAAGGATAGAGATATATCAATGGTATTCCAAAACTATGCATTATATCCACATATGACAGTATACGATAATATGGCTTTTGGACTTAAAATAAAAAAGGTGCCAAAGGATGAAATAGACGCAAAAGTAAAAGAAGCTGCAAAGATATTAGATATTGAATCTTTATTAAATAGAAGACCTAAAGCATTATCAGGTGGTCAAAGACAAAGAGTTGCATTAGGTAGAGCTATTGTTAGAAAACCTAAGGTATTTTTAATGGACGAGCCATTATCAAACCTTGATGCAAAATTAAGAGTTCAAATGAGAACAGAAATTTCAAAACTTCATAGAAGATTAGAAACTACAGTAATTTATGTAACACATGATCAAACAGAAGCTATGACAATGGGATCAAGAATTGTAGTTATGAAGGATGGTATTATTCAACAAGTTGATACTCCTCAAAATATATATAATCATCCATCAAATATGTTTGTTGCAAGCTTTATAGGAAGTCCACAAATGAATTTTATAGATGGAGAAGTAAAGATTGAAGGAGATAAAGCGTATGCTTTATTTGAAAATGAAAAGATACTTTTACCAGAAGAAGCAACTTCTAAATTAAAGAGAGAAGGTTTAGACGGTAAAGCTGTTAAATTTGGTATAAGACCAGAAGAATTAGACGATGATAAAGAACTTATAGAAGCTAATCCAACAGAAGTGATTAATGCATCAGTAGAAGTTATTGAACTTATGGGAGCTGAAAGCTACATTTATACTAAGATAGGAAATACTAAGTTAACAGTAAGAGTTAATGGTAGTACAGCATTAAAAGTTGGTGAACAAGCTAAAGTGCATATTAATCCTAATAGAATTCATGTATTTGATAAGGAAACAGAATTAAGAGTTATATAGGATTTCTTTCGGAGGTGTGGAAATGAAAAACTTAAATGAATTATTAAATGGTATTAGTATAGTTGCTCAAGTTCCTTTTAAAATGAAAAATGCTAAAGGAGACATTTATACATCTCCGAATTTCCATATAAAGACTACTTATGTAGAAAGAAAGATACAATCAATCAGAGAAGAATTGACTTTGCTTGTATGTGCGGAAGATAGAAGTGCACTTCCTTTACTAGAAAATTATATATCTAATACTATAAAAAATGAATATATAAAAAGGAATGATATTATTTTAAATATCATTGAAAATAAGCCTTTTTCAAAAGGGTATATAGAAGATATATATCCGTTTCTTGAAAAAGAATTTTCAATTGTAATTATAAATTCAAAGCAAAATACTGTGAATAGGATAATATCTTTAATATCTGATGGATACAAAGATGAGGATGTAGTTATTATTAACTATAAAGATAGGACTTTAATTTTAGGAAAATTAGAAGATTCTAAAGAACATGCATTAAGCATAAATGAAACTTTACAGTATAGTTTAGGTGGAAATTTTTTGATTGCATATGCAAATGTTAATTCATATGAAGAATTGAGAGTAAAAATAGGGAATTGTTTGAAAAAGATAGAATTGGCACAAAAGTTTAATATGACAGAAGGTATATTAGGAGAAAGTTCACTTTTATTTGAGGAGATAGTTGATAGTATAGATGAGTCTAAGAAAGATACTTTACTTAAACAATGTAGTAAGGGGTTTGATAGGTTAGATAATGAAATGATAAGAACTATAGATGTATTTTTTAAGTGCGGCTTGAACGTTAGTGAAAGCGCAAAATGTCTATATATTCATAGAAATACATTAATATATAGAATTGATAAAATTCAAAGGTATACAGGTTTTGATATAAAGGACTTTAATATGTCAGTAGTTTTTAAAATATTATTCTTTTTATGGAAAGAAAAAAAATATAAATAAATTCAAAAAAAGTATTGAAATGGAATATACAAAAGGTGTACAATGTTATTGAAAACGATACCGAGGAAAAATGAAGTAAATTTGTTTTTTAGAATAAATGGAATCGGTTACGAATATAATGTATGGGTTAAGTTAATAAACCCATAGTGGGTTTAAATTTATAAAATATTCTAGGAGGGTTTAATAATGAGTAGACGAAAAAAAATTGCTGCGATAATAATGGCAACATTAATTACAGGTACAGGTTTGGTAGGCTGTGGAAGTAGTAAAGAAGATAATGGAAAAGAAACAATAACAGTATGGTCTCACTTAAAGACAAACGAAGTTAAAAAGGTAGAAACTCTTGCAAAAGAATGGGGAGATAAAAACAATGTTAATGTAAAAGTAGTTGAAGATCAATCAGAAATTCAAGAGTTTAAAGAAGCTGCTAATAGTGCTTCAGGTCCAGATATAATGTATGGAATTCCTCATGACAATTTAGGAACTTTCCAAAAAGCAAATTTGTTAGCAGAGGTTCCAGACGGAATATTTGATGCTGATAAGTATGTATCTCAAGGTGTAGTTGATTCAGTTACAATAGGTGGAAAACAGTATGCATTACCACTAGCACAAGAAGTAATAGCTTTATATTATAATAAAGATAAAGTTTCTGAAGCTCCAAAAACATTGGAAGAAGTTGCTAAGATAGGTAAGGAAAAAGGATTTATGTTTAACATAGGAGATTTCTATGTATCTTATGGATTATTAAGTGCAAATGGTGGATATGTATTTAAGAATGATAATGGTACTTTAGATACTGAAGATGTTGGATTAGGTAATGATGGAAGTGTTAAAGGACTTGAATTTATTAAAAGTTTAGTAGATGACAAATTAATGACACCAGATATTACAGATGACATAGCAAAAGAAAAGTTTATAAACGGTGAAACAGCATTCTATATTTCAGGTCCTTGGAATGTAGCAGATGCTAAAGATGCAGGAATTAATTTAGGACTAGCTCCAATTCCAACTTTGAATAATCAAACAGTTAAACCTTTCTTAGGTGTACAAGTTGCATTTGTAAATAAGAATTCTAAGAAACAAGATAAAGCTTGGGAATTAATTAAATATTTAAATGAAAATAATACAGATATCATAATCAAAGAAGGTAACAGAATACCAGTATTAAAGAGTGCACAAGAAGAAGCTGCATTTAAAGATAATAAGGAAATACAAGCATTTGCAGAAGCAGCTAAAAATGCAGAAGCAATGCCAAATGTACCAGAAATGCAAGCAGCATGGGATCCTGGTAAGAATAATATCAAATTATTAATTTCTGGACAAATAGATGCTAAGACAGCAGCTAAAAATATGAAAGAACAAACAATTCAAGGTATTCAACAAACTAAATAATATTTTGAATTAAACTTATAAGTTATAGGGAGAGGAGAAAGAAGTATGGTTGCAACAAAAAAAGGACGACAAACTGTAAAGGCTTTACCTTACTTAATAGTAAGTTTAGTATATATATTGATATTTACAGTATTACCAATAATATATACAGTATGGATTTCATTTACCAATAAAACTATATATATGAGTGATGGTGAAAGCTCATTTGTTGGATTTTCAAATTTTATTGATGTAGTTAATGGACCATTTAAAGAGGTATTTTTACCAGTATTTGCATGGACAGTGATTTTTGCATTATTATCCACCGGTGGATGTTTTTTAATAGGTTTAATAATGGCTCTATTGTTAAATAATCCTAATATGAAAGAAAAAGGATTATATAAAGCAATTTTAGTATTACCTTGGGCATTACCAGCAACAGTTGCAATTCTTTCATGGCAAGGTTTATTTAATGGAACTTATGGAGCAATTAATAATGCACTTATGAATTTACATTTAATAAGTAATCCTATACCATGGCTTACAGATCCATTTTGGGCTAAAGTTGCAATAGTAATTGCAAGTTTATGGTTAGGTTTCCCATATATGATGAATGTTTGTATGGGTGGTTTATCAGCTATACCAGAAACTTATTATGAGGCAGCAGATGTTGATGGAGCTAGTAAATGGACTAAGTTTGTAAAGATAACTTTACCATCATTAGCTAGAACAGCATATCCATTATTAATAACATCATTTGCATTTAATTTTAATAACTTTGGATCTGCTTATTTAATTACAACTGGTGGTCCGGCTAGATTAGATACTCAATTTGCAGGATATACAGATATATTAGCATCTGTTAACTATAATTTATCAACTAAGTTTGGTAGATTAGATATAGCATCAACTTTAAGTATTATAATATTTATAATTTTAGCTACTATATCATATTTTCAAATGAGAGCATCAGGCCAATTTAAGGAGGTAAATTAATATGGAGATAAGAGCTAATATGGTTAATGACGTATCTGATGTTAAATTAAAGTATAAGAAGAAGATATCTAGCTCAGAGAGAAGAAATCTTTGGATGTCAAGAATTGTATTATGGTTTATGATGATATTGGTTTTATTTCCAATAATTGCAGTCACAGGAGCTTCTTTAAGTAAGGGAAGTTCGTTTACTCAATCATCTTTACTTCCTAAAGAAATAACATTTGATAATTATAAGAATGTTATTACTAATACTAATTTCTTAATTTGGATGAAAAATTCGTTAATTGTATGTATTGCATCAGCAGTTGTTCAATTATCAATAGTAATACCAGCAGCATTTGCATTTTCGAAACTTAAGTTTATGTTTAGAAGCAAAGGTCTTATGGCATTATTAATACTTCAAATGTTCCCAACAGCAATGGCATTACCAGCAATATTAAGAATAGCATATAATCATAATGGTATGGATAACTTATTAGTGGTAATACTTTTAATGTGTACAGGCATTGCGTATAACATTTGGTTAATGAAAGGATATATGGATGGTATACCATCGGACTTAATGGAAGCAGCTTATGTTGATGGGGCTACAACTTTCCAAGTATTCATTAAAATTATTTTCCCATTAATAAAGAATATGATGATTGTAATCTTCTTGTTCTCATTTATTAATGCATATAGTGAATTTATGATAAGTTCAGCTCTATTAAAGGATAGCGCAGCACAAACTTTAGCAGTTGGTATGCAATCATTCATCAATGAGAAATTCTCATCTAACTGGACTCAATATTCAGCAGCAGCAATTATGGCTTCACTTCCAGTAGTTATATTATTTATGTCATTCCAGAAATTTATAGCAGGTGGTTTAACTGCAGGAGCTGTAAAAGGCTAAAAATCTTCTCAATAACTTATAAGTAATTGAATAAATATAATAATTCCTATCCTTTTGAATAGGAATTATTATATAATATTATTTGGGACCGTTACCGGATTAAGTTAGTTTAAGTGAGGAGAAAATCAATGAATATAAAGGATATAGCCAGGCTATCTGGTGTTGGAGTAAGTACAGTATCTAGAGTTCTAAATAATCATCCTGATGTAAAAGAGAGTACAAGAGAAAAGGTATTAGAAATAATAAAGGAAAGTAATTATATTCCTAATAATAGTGCAAGAATATTAAAGAAAAATAATACTAATAATATTGGTGTTTTGGTAAAAGGTGTGTTTAATCCTTTCTTTTCTGAAATGGTTAATGTTATAGGTAAGATATTGGCGGATTCTGGCTATACTATGGTTTTGCAACAAAATGATTTTTCGTTTGATGATGATTTTGATACATTACAAGCTTTTATTAAAGAAAAAAGATTACAAGGTGTAATTTGTCTTGGAGTTAACTTTGATACAGTTAGTAAAGAATGCATAGATCTACTTGAAGTACCTGTAGTACTAACATCAGCAAATTTTGATTTAAATAAGGTTGGCTATTCTTCAGTAGGAATTGATAATGTTAAATCAGCCTATATGGCAACAAAATATTTAATTGAATTAGGTCATAGAAATATTGTTGTTATGATTGGTGAAAAAAATGATATTGGAATAAGTTGGACTAGGTTGAAAGGATATCAAAAAGCACTTAAAGAAAATGATATAACTTTTAATACGAATAATATGCTAATAGGAGACTATAGCTCTGAAAAAGCATACGAAGTTATGAAAGAATTTTTGAAAACTAATAAAGATATTACAGCTGTATTTTCTATATCTGATATTATGGCAATAGGCATAGCTAAAGCTATTACTGAAGAAGGTTTAGTAATAGGAAAAGATATATCGTTAGTTGGATTTGATGGATTGGATATAAGTAAATTTTATAGTCCTGGAATAACAACTGTAAAACAGCCTAAGAAGTTGATGGCAGAAAAAAGTACAGAGCTGTTAATAAATTTGCTAAAGAAAAAAGTAGATAATACTCATATTGTTTTGGATACAGAATTAATAGAAAGAGAGTCTTGTGGAAAAATAGAAGGGAGATAAGATGATAAAGGCATCAACTATTAATAAAAATATAAAAAAATATATTTTTGGTAATCCAATAGATACAGATTCAGTAATTATACATAGTAAAAGTACTGAAAGTATCAATGAAAAGAATATAAAGTATATGACTTTAAGTAAAGATAACATACTAGAGTACACATTATTTAAAGATGATATAGTTTATGGATTAGGTGAAAATGTTAGAGGACTTAATAAAAGAGGATGGATATATGAGAGTTTTTGTTCAGATGAATTTTCTCATACTCCTGATAAAAGAAGTTTATATGGTGCTCATAATTTCATAATAATCTATGGAAGAGAGATGTTTGGATTATTTATCGATTCCCCATCTAAAGTTACTTTTGATATTGGTTATACTAATAAAAATGAATTAAAGATTATAAATGAAAATATTAATTTTAATTTGTTTATTATTGAAGGAAAGACATTAAATGAAATAGTAAAGTCATTTAGAACTTTAGTTGGAGAGAGTTATATTCCTCCTAAATGGGCATTTGGATATGGTCAAAGTAGATGGGGATATTCAACTGAAAAAGATGTTAGACAAGTAATTGAATCTTATAAAGATAATGATATTCCTTTAGAAATGCTTTATTTGGATATAGATTATATGGAAAGATTTAAGGATTTTACAATAGATAAAGAATCTTTTCCTCTTTTTAATGAATTGGTAGAGTATTGTAAAGATGAGAATGTAAGGCTTATACCAATAATAGATGCAGGAATTAAGTTAGAGGATGGATATGATCTTTATGAAGAAGGTATAAAAAATAATTATTTCTGTGTAGATAAGAATGGAGAAGTATTTACAGCAGCAGTTTGGCCAGGAAAAGTCCATTTACCTGATTTTATGCAGCCAAAAGTAAGAGAATGGTTTGGCAGTAAGTATAAAGTATTAACTGATAGAGGGATAGAAGGATTTTGGAATGATATGAATGAACCAGCTTTATTTTACTCAGAAGATGGATTGAATAAAGCTTATGAAAAAGCAGAAGAATTAAAGAATAAGAATATTGGAATATATGAATATTTTGATCTTAAGGATTCATTTGCCAATATGTCAAATTCAATAGATGACTATAAGAATATGCATCAGAATGTTAATGGAGAGTTTGTAAGTCATTATGATATTCATAATTTATATGGATTTAATATGACTAGAGCAGCTTATGAAGGGTTAGAAAAAATTGATTCAAATAAGAGGTTTTTGTTATTTTCAAGAGCGTCAATTATAGGAGCTCATAGGTTTGGAGGAATATGGACAGGAGATAGTGCTTCATGGTGGGAGCATATAGAGATGACTGTTCATATGTTACCTAATTTAAATATGTGTGGTTTTTTATTTATAGGTTCTGACACAGGAGGTTTTTCATATAACACAACTAATGATTTATTAATTAGATGGAATCAGTTAAGTCTTTTTACTCCGTTATATAGAAATCATTCAGCTTTAGGAACTAGAAATCAAGAAGGCTATGCATTTGATGAGGAAACTACATCAATTATAAGAAATATAATTAAATTTAGATATTCGTTAATACCTTATTTATATAGCGAATTCATGAAAGCTGTTAAAGGTAATGATATGTATTTTAAACCTTTAACTTTTGAATATGAAGATGAATTATCTAAAGGTATTGAAGATCAATTAATATTAGGTGAATCTTTAATGATAGCACCTGTTTATAAACAAAATGCTAAGGGAAGGTATGTATACTTACCTGAGGATATGTTACTTTGTAAGGTAGATAAAAAAGGACAGTTAAGTTTTGAACCTTGTACAAAAGGACATAATTTTTTTGAATATCATCTGGAAAAAATTATATTATATGTTAGAAAGAACAAGATGTTGCCTTTGATAAGCAATAATAATAAAGAATTAAATATTATAGCGTTTATTGAAAACAAAGTTGAATATTATCTTTACGATGACGATGGAGTTACTAAGGATTATGGAAATTACAGAGATTATAGTATGAAAATTATAATTGAGAAAGTAAAGGATAACTATGAAGTTCATATAGAAAAAGGTAATAAGTGTGTAGTAAAACAGCTTAATGTGAAGGTTATAGATGTAAGAGGACAGGAAAAAAATATAGTAAAGATATTGTAGAATGGGGGGTTCAATAGATGAGTAGAGGTGCAGGTGTATTAATGCATATTGCTTCACTTCCAGGGAAATTTGGAATAGGTTCTTTTGGCAATGAAGCATATGAATTTGCGGATTTTATTAAAAAAGCAGGATTAAAATATTGGCAGATACTGCCACTTGGACATACTGGATATGGCGATTCACCATATCAATGTTTCTCAGCTTTTGCAGGAAATCCATATTTTATAGATTTTGAACAGTTAAAAGATGATGGATTATTAGAAGAAAAGGATTATGTTAATAAGAACTTTGGTTCTAGAAGAGATTCAATAGATTATGGAAGATTGTTTGAAATAAAATATGAAATTTTAAGAAAAGCATATGAGAACTATAAAAAAGATCAATCAAAACTAGAAAAAGAATTTAATAAATTTAAAAATGAAAAAGCTTTTTGGCTTGAAGAATATGCTTTATATATGTCAGTAAAATATACATTTGACTTAAAGGGTTGGAACAAATGGGATGATGATATAAAGAGAAGAGAGCCAAAAGCTATGGCTAAGTATAAAGAAGAATTAAAAGATGATATAGAATATTGGTCGTTTATACAATTTTTATTCTATAAACAATGGTATAAGTTAAAAGATTATGTTAATAGTTTAGGAATTAAGTTTATAGGGGATATACCTATTTATGTAGCAGAAGATAGTGTGGATACATGGAGTGCCCCTAAAAATTATAAAATTGACAAAGAAACTATGAAGCCAATAGTTGTTGCAGGATGTCCTCCAGATGCTTTTTCAGAGACTGGGCAGTTATGGGGAAATTTAATTTATGATTGGGATTACATGAAAGAAACTAATTATAAATGGTGGGTTCTTAGAATAAAGGAAAGTTTGGAATTATATGATGTTTTAAGAATTGATCACTTTAGAGGATTTGAATCTTTCTGGGAAATTCCTTATGGAGATAAAACAGCTATAAATGGTAAGTGGGTAAAAGGACCTGGAATAGATCTTTTCAATACTATAAAGAAAGAATTAGGAGAAGTAGATATTATTGCTGAAGATTTAGGATTCTTAACAGATGATGTTAAAGAATTTTTAAAGGAAGCAGGATTTCCAGGCATGAGAATATTACAATTTGGTTTTGATGGAGATCCAGATAATATTTATTTACCACATAATTATATTAAAAATTCTATTGCTTATACAGGAACTCATGATAATGACACTTTTGTTGGTTGGTATGAAAAGACAGGAAATAAGCGAGAAACAAAAAGAGCTAAACAATATTTAGGGCTTAATTCTAAGGAAGGTTGTAACTGGGGATTCATTAGAGGAATACTAGCAAGTAACTCAGATATAGCAATAGTTCCTTTCCAAGATTTCTTGGCTTTAGGTGCAGAAGCTAGAACAAATATACCATCAACTTTAGGTGGAAATTGGGTATGGAAAGCGAAAAAAGAAGAAATAAATAACAATTTAGCAACTAAAATTTATAAATATGTAAAAATGTTTGGAAGGTGTGATATTAATGAATAAACAAGAAATAAGAGCTGGAATTGAAAGAAATTTAAAGGTTAAGTATGGAAAAACTTTAGATAAGGCTGTAGATTATGAAATTTTTAATGCTTTATCATTAGTATTATTAGAGAATATAGTAGATGATTGGAATGCAACTACAGAGTTATATTCAAATGGTAAAAAAGCTTATTATTTATCAGCAGAATATTTAATGGGTAGAGCACTTGGAAATAACTTAATAAGCATGGGTGTTTACGATGAAGTTAGAGAAGTTTTAGAAGATTTAAATATTAATATAAACAAGATAGAAGAAATCGAAGATGATGCAGGTCTTGGAAATGGTGGATTAGGTAGATTATCAGCTTGTTTCATGGATTCAGCAGCTACTATGGAAGTACCTTTAGTAGGATATGGTTTAAGATATAGTAATGGATTATTTAATCAATATATAGAAGAAGGATTCCAAAAAGAAGATGTTGATTCATGGTTAAGATATGGAGATCCATGGAGTATAAGAAAAGACAGTGAAGCTCAAATAATTCACTTTGAAGATATGGATGTAAAAGCTGTACCTTATGATATGCCTATAATAGGATATGGAACTAAGAACATTAACACATTAAGATTATGGAAATGTGAACCATTAAAAGACTTCGATTTTGAACTATTTAATAATCAAAATTATGATGAAGCAATTAGTTTAAAGAATAAAGCAGATGATATAACAAGAGTACTATATCCAAATGATTCTAATAAAGAAGGTAAGATATTAAGATTAAGACAACAATACCTTTTAGTAAGTGCGTCATTAAAGGATATAATAGCTAAACATAAAGAAAAGTTCGGTACCGTTACCAATTCTATGGAAGAGTTACATGCTGTACAATTAAATGATACTCATCCAACTCTAGCAATTCCTGAATTTATTAGAATATTAGTAGATGAAGAAGGGGTAGCATTTGATGAAGCGTTAAGAATGGCTAAAAAGATATTTAGTTATACTAACCATACTATCTTAGCAGAAGCTCTAGAAAAATGGGATGTTAATTTAATTGATGAATTATTCCCTAGAATATTAGAAGTAATAAAAGATATAGATAAGAGATTTATAAAAGAATTAAAAGATGCTGGATATAATGGTGAAGCTATTAAAGAATATAAGATAATAGCTAAAGGACAAGTAAGAATGGCAAATTTAGCTATACATGTAGGTTCAGCAGTAAATGGTGTTGCTAAACTTCATACTGATATATTAAAAGAAACAGAACTTAGAAACTGGTATGAATTATATCCAGAAAAATTCCAAAATAAGACTAATGGTATTACACCAAGAAGATGGTTAAGACTTTGTAATCCAGAATTATCTGCTTTAATTACTGAATTATTAGGAAATGAAGATTGGGTAAGAGATCTTTCACAACTTAAGAAACTTGAAAAGTTTGTTGATGATAAAGAAGTAGTTAATAGATTCATGAAGATTAAGCATACTAAGAAAGAGCAATTAGCAAAATATATAAAAGAAAATGAAGGAGTAGAGATCGATCCTGATTCAATATTTGACATTCAAATAAAGAGATTACACGAATATAAGAGACAATTATTAAATGCTTTATACATTTTAGACTTATATTATAGAGTAAAAGATGATAGTACTTTAGAAATTCCAAAGGTTACATTCTTATTTGGTGCAAAAGCATTCCCAGGATATAAGAGAGCTAAAGCTATAGTTAAATTTATAAATGAAATAGCTAACCTAGTAAATAATGATAAGGAAATTGGTGGAAAGATTAAAGTTGTATTTGTACAAAACTACAGAGTATCTTATGCAGAAAAGTTATGTCCAGCAGCAGATATATCAAAACAAATTTCAACAGCTGGTAAAGAAGCATCAGGAACTGGTAATATGAAACTTATGTTAAATGGAGCACCTACATTTGGTACTCTTGATGGAGCTAATGTAGAAATAGTACATGAAAGTGGAGAAGAGAATAACTTTATCTTTGGATTAAAAGTAGAAGAGATAGAAGAGCTTAGCAAAAACTACAATCCAAAAGAATACTATAAGAACGATGCAAGTTTAAGAAGAGTATTAGATACTTTAGTTGATGGTACTTTTGATGATGGTGGAACTGGTGATTTTGAAGATTTATTTGCTTCATTATTAGATGAAGGTGATAGATATTATTTATTAGCTGACTTCCAAAGCTTTAAGGAAACAGAAGATAAGGTATTTGAAGCTTATAAAGATAAAGATAGATGGGCTAGAATGTGCTTCTTAAATACTTGTAATGCTGGTATTTTTTCAAGTGATAGAACAATATTACAATATGCTGAAGAAATATGGCATGTAAAGAGAACACAATTATAAAATAATTTTACAAAGAATCATATAAATAATTAAAAGATTAACATACTTTTATTAAAAACATCATTATTTATTCATAAATCTAATGGATATAATGTAGGTTAATAAAGTATGTTAATTTTTTTGTGTGAAAAAAATTATAAAAATTTACATCTATTTCAATTAAAAATTACTATTTTTAATTTAAGAAGAGAGTTATAATAATTAAAGGCTTATAATATAATTTAACATAATAGTTATTAAAGTTATTATAATAAATGATAAGGATATGGTGATTTTATAATGGAGAGTAGAAAAAGAAAAATAAATGATGAAAGAAAGAAGTTACGTAGAAGAAAAAAACAATTAATAGTAACGTTATCAATCTGTTTAGCTGTATTGGCAGGGATTTTTGTAGCTACAGTTAAATATGAAAAAGATAATAATAAGACATCAACTGAAGCAGAGGCTAAATCTGAAGGTGATGAAAATATAGATTCAACTAAAGAAGAGAAAAAAGAAGAACATGATACAAAAAATGCATATGGATATTTAGCATTAGAAGATGATCCGGATGCAGAAGATGCTATGCAAGTAATGGATACAACAGAAAGGTTATTAAAAGGACAAGCTAAGTATCCAGTGCGTACTGACGGAAAGAAAGTAGCTTACTTAACATTTGATGATGGTCCATCTACAACTAATACACCTACAGTATTGAATATATTAAAGAAAAATAACATAAAAGCTACATTTTTTGTATTAGGATACAGAGTAGACGAAAATGAAAAATCAAAAGAAATATTAAGAGAAACTGTAAAAGAAGGACATGCTATAGGAAATCATACTTATAGTCATAATTATGATATTTTATATCCAATATCATCAACAACTGGAAAAAGAACAATAAATCCAGAAAACTTTATGGCAGAGATAGATAAAACTAATAAAGCTTTAAAAGGTGTTTTAGGAGATGATTTCAATACAAGAGTTATTAGATTTCCAGGGGGATATTGGTCTTGGGAAGGAAGAACTCAAATAAAACCTATATTAGAGGGAAGAAAAATTGCTTATATAAACTGGAATACTTTAAATCAAGATGCCGAAGGTAAACCAAATAAAACAGCAGCAGAACTTATAGAGATAACTAAAAATAATTTGGATAAGATGGGTAAGGATGCTGATAGTGTTGTTTTCTTAATGCATGACACTTATGGTAAAGAAGAAACTGCAAAGGCTCTTCAAGGAATAATAGATGTATTCAAAGAAAGAGGTTTTGAGTTTAAATCAATGAAATAGTAATTTAGATGTGATAAAATACAAAAAATATAAAATTTTTTTAAGGGACTGTCGCATTAGCCTTTAAAAAGTTGTTAGTGATAAGTTCTTTTTATGTTGAAAAAGTATATCGGATAAAAATTGAGCATAGGCTTTAGCCTATGCTTTAATTTTAATTATATTTAATTTTTTTGTTTCTAAGAAATATAATTTTAGATGTATATAGACAGATTGATTTTAAAGATTTTCATATACATGAATTTAATAGTTCTTCTAATATACTTTCATATGTTAAAGAAAATAGAACTAAAAATATATATGTACTGGATACTGAGTATATTAATGAATACAATGGATTAAGATTAGGAAAGGAAATTAGATTTTATAGAACACAGGCAAAACATTATAGTCAAGTATAAGGTATAAGGAGAAAATGAAAGAGATGTGTTTATCAAAAGTTATTAAAAGGTTAATAATTATAGTTACAATATTTGTTTTAGGTTTTTTTATAGGGAAATTAAAGCCTCAAAATGTAGAAGAACATAAGTATATTGATGTAGCTAGTATAAATGACAATACTACTAGTAATGAGAAAAAAACAGAAAATGATTCTTCTGCATCTTCAGATGATAAAGATAATATTATTGATGTAGGAGAAGATATAAAGTCAGCGAACATAAATGATTATAAAGTTTATTTTAATGGAAATGAGATAGAATTGAAAAACAAATTACTTACAATCTTAAAGCAAGACAGTTCTGAGGCTGAAATCTATATGCCTATGAAGGAATTATTAGAATATATGAATTTTAAGGTGGAATTTGATAAAGAAAAGGAATCTGTATACCTTATTATGGGACAGACAAATAATTATAATTATAATGAACCAACGGGGTCAACGAATGAAATAGATAAAGAAGCCATTGAGATAATACAGAAGACAGGAAATTGGTCTTATATTGAGAAATATATTCCTAATATGAGTGATGAGGGGATAAAAAAAGTAGTTGAAATATATAATTCCAAACATATGAATATTTCTGAACATAAAAAGGTATCTGATTATATAAATAAGTTTAGGTAAAATTTTTATAAGGGGGTGTGATAGGATGAAAGTTTTAAGAGGATCAGCAGCAGGAACAGCAGTAGTAATAGGAGGAGCAGTAGTAGCAGGAGCAATAAAAAGTGGTAGAGGCTGTGGCTGTGGTTGTGGTTGTGGATGCTAGTTCTATTTTATATATAAAAGTTACTTAGTAGTAAATATGAAAATAGAGTTGTTGCATTAGCAGTGATATACTCCCCTTATGGTAGACAGTAAAATAATAAAACTGTTTATCATGAGGGGAGTATTTTTATGAGTAAAAAATGTAGTATTAGTGTTGGACACATTTCTCATAATACAGGTATTTCAGCAGAATCTTTTAGTAAGTTGGAATATTTTTTTGGTATGCTAAAGTCAGAAATGTATTACCTTAAAAGTTTACTTCCTACGATAAGCTTAGCAAAGCAGTAGTAGATTAAATACATTATTACAACACTCACAGATATATAGGTAAATTGTGTATTATAGATATTATAATAGTTTAATATCTATAATATAATATATAGTATGGGATTATATTAAAAAGGGAGAGTATAGATGATTGAAGTACATAAGCTTAGAAAGGTAAAGTTAAGAAGAAAAAGGCGAAGAAGATTAAAATATCTTTTTTTATTTATATTGTTAATAGTTTTTTTTATAGGGGGAAGAAGCTTCTTATTGTATAAAAAAGCAAATAGTACTATTAAATATTTAAATACTATGGGAAAAGGTGAATATGATATTCGTAATATAAGAGATAAAAGAGAAGAATTTGAAAATGCATTAAATATAAAAGAAGTTAATTATGGATTTGATGATAATTTAAAGTTTGGAAATAATCCTAAGGTTTTAGTTTATCATCATACTGCATCATCAAAGCTTGATCCTGAGGTTATTAATAAAGATCATAAAGAAAAAGGTTGGGGAGGAATAGGATATCATTTTTATATAAGAAAGGATGGTAGTATATTCAGGGGGAGACCTGAGGAGTGTATAGGAGCTCATGCAATAGGTAGAAATTATGATAGTATAGGAATATGTTTAGAAGGTAATTTTGAAAATGAAGATGTTAATGAGAAGCAAAAGGAAGCATTAATTAATTTATCTATAGATATGATTATTAAATATAATTTAGAGGATTCTATAGGCCATAAAGATGTATATGAAACATTATGTCCTGGAGCACATTTTCCAATGGAAGAAGTAAAAGAAAAAATAAGTAATAGAATATTGAATCAAGTTAGTAGTTAAGTGTTTAGAGAAGTTAGAAAAGATATCCACAAAATAGGTTATATTGGTGTGGATAACTTATTTAGAAGAAATAGGATAAAACAAGTGTTTGCAGGGATTGTGAGTAATGTGCATAAGTGGGCAATATATGTGGATAACTTTAGATAAAGAAAAGATTTTTATTTCTTTACTTGACACAATATATGCTGTATAACATTTTTCAACAACAATATAGAGAAAGTTGCATAAAGAATTATTATCCGTTAAAATCAGTTATATCTAAAAAAAGTTTGTCATATAGATATTCACATTATCCACAAAACTGTGGATAAAAACTGTGGATAATGTTTATAACTGAGGTGAAAAAATGAAGTATAATAAAAATATATTTAAGGCTATCTTTGTAAAAAGACCAAATAGATTTAATGCAAATGTAATATATAATGGTGAAGAAATTGTAGTTCATGTTCCTAATACAGGAAGGTGCAAAGAGCTACTTATACCAGGAGTTACTGTGCTTTTAAGAGAAGAAAATAATCCAAACAGAAAAACTAAATTTGACTTAATAGCTGTATATAAAGAAGGAAAAAATATATCTATTGATTCACAAATTCCTAATAAAGTTGTAAAGGAAGCTTTGCTTAATAAGGCTGTGGATAAGTTAGTAGAATATACAAATATATTAAGCGAAAAGACCTTTGGTTCTAGTAGATTTGACTTTAAATTATCAAAAGATAGTGGGGAAGAGTATTATTTGGAAGTAAAAGGTGTTACTTTGGAAGAAAATGGAGAGTGTAGGTTTCCAGATGCCCCTACAGAAAGAGGTGCAAAACATTTATTAGAATTAATAGAGGTTAAGAAAAGTGGTAGAGGAGCTGGGGTTTTATTCTTAATACAAATGGAGGATGCTATAAATTTTACAGCTAATGATGAAAGAGATCCAAAGTTTGGAGAAGCTTTAAGGAAAGCTAAAAGTGAAGGTGTAGATATTTTTGCTTATTCATGTAAGGTTAATGAAGAGGGGATAACGTTAGATAAACCAATAGAAATTATTCTTTAGATATTTAGTTAAAGAATAATTTCTATTTAAATTTTTTATTTTTAAAATATATTTTATGAGATAATAGATTGTTTATAATACTATTATTAAGATTAGTTTTATAAAAATATAATAAGTTATTGGGGGGATATGATGTATTTTTTAAAGATTGAGCATAGTTTTGATAGTGCTCATTTTCTTAATGGTTATCAAGGTAAGTGTGGTAATATTCATGGACATAGATGGAAGGTTGAGGTAGAGATTAAATCTGAAAAGTTACAAGAGGAAGGGATGTTTTCTGGAATGATTGTTGATTTTTCAGACTTAAAAAGAGATGTAAAGTGTATTATAGATTACTATGATCATGCATTAATAATAGAAAAGAAATCTATGAAGGAAAAGACTTTAGATTGTTTGAAGAAAGATGGATTTAAATTAATAGAAGTTGATTTTAGACCAACAGCAGAAAACTTTGCTTATCATTTCTTTAAGTGTATTGAGGATAAGGGATATAAGGTCCATAGAATTACTGTATATGAAACTCCTAATAATAGTGCAACATATCAGGAGAATTAAAGGGGGATTTTATGAAGTTTAAAGTAGTAGAAAAGTTTGTAAGTGTTAATGGTGAAGGTAAGAGAGCTGGTCAATTAGCAGTATTTATTAGATTTGCAGGTTGCAATTTAGAATGTAGTTATTGTGATACAAAATGGGCTAACGACAAAGAGGTGAAATTTGAGCTATTATCAGCTGATGAAGTTTATAATTATATAAAGTCTACTGGGATTAAAAATGTTACCTTAACAGGTGGAGAGCCTTTATTTCAAAAAAATATTAAAGAACTTTTGGAAAAATTATGTTATGATAAAAACCTTAATATTGAGATTGAGACTAATGGTAGCATTAATCTAAAGGAATTTATTTCAATAGTAAATAGGCCTTCATTCACAATGGATTACAAGTGTCCATCAAGTAATATGGAAGAAAAAATGTGTTTGAGTAATTTTGAATATCTTGATAAAAAAGATACTGTTAAATTTGTTGTTGGGAATATAAAAGATTTAAACAAAGTAAAAAATATAATAAATAAATATAAATTAATTGAAAAAACTAGTACATATATAAGTCCCGTATTTGGAAGTATAAACTTAGAAAGTATTATTAATTTTATGAAGGAAAATAAAATGAATGGAGTAAATTTTCAAATTCAACTTCATAAAGTTATTTGGAATCCAGATAAACGAGGAGTTTAAATTATACCAATATATAATGTAATGATTATTTAGTATTGTAATTTGCTTTTGAGAAAAATATAATTAATAATGCTATAAAATTTGTTTTTAGTCTATATTAAAAATTTAAATAGATATTATAAATAGAGACAAGAGAAAGGAGTAGTTACTAAAAAGTTTTTAGTAACGGGTATGTGATGACTAAAGAAGCTAAATATGTACCAGAAATAAAAGGGATTTTAAGGAAGAATGTAGTGGAAGTGCCTTCAATAATAAGAAATTGTAGCGGAATAAAGATATTTGGCAAAAGAATTAAATCGTTATTATTCACAACTGATGTAGCGGTAATAAGAAATACTAATGCAGACGCTATAATAGCAGTGTATCCTTTTACTCCACAACCATTAATAACTCAAGCCTTAGTAATGGCAGCAGATGTACCAGTATTTTGTGGTGTTGGGGGTAGTATTACTCAAGGAAAGAGAGTTATTAATCTTGCATTGGATGCGGAATTTAAAGGTGCTATGGGAGTAGTTGTGAATGCAGCAACTTCAAATGAAGTAATAGCAGGTGTTAGAGAAACTATAGATATACCAGTTATAGTCACTATAGCTACTTTAGATGATGATTTTGACTCTAGAATAAAAGCGGGAGCGACTATTTTAAATGTTTCAGGTGGAAAAGATACTGCTAAGATAGTAAGAAAAATAAGAGGTAATTATCCAGAGTTTCCTATAATAGCAACAGGTGGTCCAACTGATGAAACTATTAAAGAAACTATTGAAGCAGGTGCTAATGCTATAACATATACACCTATTTGTACAGCTGAAATCATGGGTGAAATCATGGACAAGTACAGAGAATAACAAGTATAGAGAATAAGTTAGGAAGTAATTGAAATTTATTACGCAAAATTTTAGTTCTATGTATAAATATTTGTAAAAAAAATTTAAATTGGCTATTAATTATGTTATACTTAGTCTGTATACCTATAAGAAAGGAGAGCATAATTAATATGAAGGAACTTTATATTATTGACAGAATAGAAGGTGACTACATTGTTATAGAATCTCCAAGTGGGGAGATGATGAATGTAGATAAAAATGAAGTAAAAGGTAACTTTGGAGAAGGGGATTGTTTAATCTTAGATAATAACTACTTTATAATAGATAAAGAATCTACTGAAAAAAGAAAAAAAGAGGTAGAAAATTTTATGAAAGGTATGTGGGATAGGTGATGAATGAAGATAAGGGAGATATCATAGAAGAAAAAATAGGAGATGTTAATAATGTAACTTCAGAAGAAGTTATAGCAGATGTTTCTGTAGAGAATGAGGAAGCTACAGAAGTAAAAGGGGAAGAACAAAAGAAATCTTGGAAGAATAATTTCTTTTTTGAATGGATAGTACCATTAGCAGCAGCAGTTGTTATTGCGTTGCTTATAAAACACTTTTTAATTTTTAAAGTATATATTCCTTCAGGCTCTATGATTCCTACTTTAAATGTAGGAGATCATTTATTTGTTACTAGAGTTTATAATTTAGATAACATAAAAAGGGGAGATATATTAGTATTTGATTCAAAAGAGTTAAACGATGTGCTAATAAAAAGAGTTATAGGTTTACCAGGAGATAAAGTTGTCATTAAGGATGGAAAAGTATCTGTTAATGGTGAAGAACTTGATGAAAGTTATGTGGTAAATCATGAATCTGAAGAAGAAGCTAGTAGATATGATGGTGAATATGATGTTCCGGAAGGAAAGTATTTTTTCTTAGGTGATAATAGACCAGTATCATATGATGCTAGAAAGTGGAGAAATCCGTATATTGATGGAGAAGATATTAAGGCTAAAGCTCAAATAAAAGTATATCCATTTAGTGATTTTGGTAGTATTAAATAACAGTTTTTTTAAAGTTGAAAAGGGAAATATATAAATAGAAGAGTAATTTTCTATAAAAGTATATCCATTTGATAATGTAATTAAATTGAGGGTAGTTTTATAAACTAAGGAAAGAGGTGGATGTATTTATGAATAAAGAACCTAAAAAGAATCAAAAGAAGAACAAAAGGTCTTTAATATTATACGTTGTAATGATAGTTCTAATAGTAGCAGGAGCAACATATTCAAGAGATATTTATATGAATAAAGAAATAACATATAATGAATTTCTTCAATTAATAGAAAAAGATGAAGTTTCTAAGATTGTTATTTCTAGTGATAACTTAATTGTTACACCAAAAGGTGGTACTGAATATTCAGGAAAAACTTTATATACACCAAATCTTAATGATCAAACTTTAATTCAAAGGTTAGTGGATGAGGGAAATATAGAGTTTATAGGAAGAAATCCTAAAGAATCTGTATGGATGAATTTATTTTTAACAATAGCTGGGCCAGTAATATTAATATTACTTATGTATAAGTTATTATTTGGTAAAGTTGCTGGAAAAATGGGCGGCGGTATGAGCAATATCGGTAAAAATAACGCTAAGGTTTATGTTGAAAATGAAATAAAGGTTACATTTAATGATGTAGCAGGACAAGAAGAAGCTAAAGAATCATTAGAAGAAGTTATAAGCTTTTTAAATAATCCAGCTAAATATACAGAAATAGGTGCAAAATTACCTAAAGGTGTTCTTTTAGTAGGTCCTCCAGGTACAGGTAAAACACTTATAGCAAAAGCAGTTGCAGGAGAAGCAAAAGTTCCATTCTTCTCATTATCAGGTTCAAGCTTTGTAGAAATGTTTGTTGGTGTTGGTGCATCAAGGGTTAGAGAATTATTTAAGGATGCAGTGCAAAAGGCACCTTGTATAATATTTATTGATGAAATTGATGCCATTGGTAAGAGTAGAGATAATCAAATGCAAAGTAATGATGAAAGAGAACAAACTTTAAATCAATTACTTTCAGAAATGGATGGATTTGATTCATCAAAAGGTATAGTTATACTAGCAGCAACTAATAGACCAGAAATATTAGATAAAGCTTTACTTAGACCAGGTAGATTTGATAGAAGAGTAATTGTTGATAAACCAGACTTAAAAGGAAGAGAAGCTATTTTAAAGGTACATGCAAAAGATGTTTGTTTAGATGCTGATGTTGATTTAAAAGAAATAGCTAAAGGAACTCCAGGAGCAGTAGGAGCAGACTTAGCGAATATAATTAATGAAGGTGCTTTAAGAGCTGTTAAACATGATAGAAAGCAAGTACTTCAAGAAGACTTAAGAGATGCTGTAGAAGTTATTATTGCAGGTAAAGAAAAGAAAGATAGAATACTTTCTGAAAAGGAAAAGAAAATAGTATCATTCCACGAAGTTGGGCATGCTTTAGTAGCAGCTTTATTAAAAGGTTCAGATCCAGTACATAAGATTACTATAGTTCCAAGAACTATGGGAGCGCTTGGATACACTATGCAACTTCCAGAAGAAGAAAAGTATCTAAATTCAAAAGATGATCTTATGAATGAAGTAACTGTGCTTCTTGGAGGTAGATCAGCAGAGGAAGAAGTATTTGGAGAAGTAACTACTGGAGCTTCTAATGATATTGAAAGAGCTACACAAATTGCTAGAAGTATGGTAACTATATATGGTATGACTGATAAATTTGATATGGTTGCTTTAGAATCTATACAAAATAGATACTTAGATGGAAGAGCAGTTAGACATTGTAGTGAAGAAACTTCAACTTTAATTGATGAAGAAATTTTAAGAATAGTAAGAGAAGCTCATGAAAAGGCTAGAACTATTCTTAGAGAGAATAGAGACTTATTAGATAAGGTTGCAGAAGTTCTTCTTGAAAAAGAAACTATCTTTGGTAATGAGTTTATGGAAATAGTATATGAAAAGTATCCAGAACTTAAAAAGGAAGAAAAGAAAGAAGAAGAGGTTGCATCTACTGTTGAAGAAAATGTTGAAACTACAGATTTAGAAGAAGTTGTAGAAGTAAGTGAAGAAAATATAGTAGTTGATGAAGATAAAGATAATAACATTAATCTAAGTAAAGAATAGAGTTATTATTAAAATTTGAATAATGTTAGTTATAAAGGTTATCCTTTATAATAAGATAGAACATCTGCGGATTTTCTTTGAAAACTATCAAAGAAACTTCGCAGAAGTTTTTTCTATAAAAATGTTTATAAAATATGAGGTGTTACATTGAATAAAGATATTGAATTTGTAATAGAAGAAAATAAGCTTAATGATACTATGAATATTATAAATACTGAAACTCTTAATTATATTGCAAAGAGAAAGTATATTACTGAATACATAGTTGAATACAGAAAAAAGTATTTAGAAGAATATAGAGATGATGAAGATAAAGTTGTAGATTATTTTGATCATGAAAAGTACGTTAAAGAAGAGGCTTATAGAATAATTGATAAAAGATTAAAAGAGCTTACTACTCTTAAGGAATCACCTTACTTTGGAAAAATTACTTTTACAGAAGAAAATGAAGGTGCCGAGGATTTATATATAGGTAGATTTGGATTAACTCCTGAATCAACATATGAACCAGTTATAGTAGACTGGAGAGCTCCTGTATCATCATTATTTTATAAAGGAACTTTAGGAGATAGCAGTTATGTATCACCAGAAGGAGAAATAAAGGCAAACCTTTTAGGGAGAAGACAGCTTATAGTAAAAAAAGGGGAATTAAAAGGATTATTTGATTCAGCAGTAGATGTTAAAGATGAAATATTACAAATGGTATTAACATCAAATTCAGGAGAAAAGCTTAAAGATATAGTTATGACTATCCAAGAAGAGCAAGACACTATTATAAGAGCACCAAAAAATAAAGTCGTAGTAGTTAATGGTGTTGCAGGTTCAGGAAAAACAACTATAGCATTACATAGAATATCGTATTTACTTTATAATAATAGAAAACAACTTGCAGATAAAGTATTAATATTAGGGCCAAATGATATATTTATGGATTATATATCACAAGTACTTCCTGCTTTAGGTGAAGAAGGTGGAATAGTTCAAACTACATTCCAAAATTTTGCGATAGATGAGATAGGTGTTAAGGAAAGAGTTAAAGGATTTTCTGAATATATAGAAGAAGCTATGACAGGTAATGAAAAAGCTTTAGAAGAGTATAGATATAAAAGTTCAAGAAAGTTCACAGAGCTTTTAGATAATACTATTGAAGATATGAATAAGAATTACTTCAAAGTACAACCTGTTACATTCTTTGGAGAAGAAATAGTTTCAAAGGAAGAAATAGTTGAATTATTCACTAAGTATTATGGATATATGCATTTATTTAGAAGAAGTGAAAAGATAAAGAGAATTCTTATTTCTAAAATTAAGGATAAGAGAGATGAGTTAGTTAGAGAACTTAATGCTGAAGTTAAAGAAAAAATAGCTAATCTTTCAGAAGAAGAATTTGAAATAGAAAAGAATAATTTAGATTTCCAAAGAAGAATAAGAATAAGAGAAATAGTAAGAGGAGTTATGGATTCAAGAGCAGAATTAGAATCTTGGATAAATCATGAAAATCCTATTGCTTTATATAAAAGAATTACAGATACTGAAGAACTTGGTTACATGGATCTTGCAGGAATTCTTTATTTAATGGTTAAGCTTCAAGGAAAGAAATACAAGAGAGAAATTAAACATGTAGTTATAGATGAAGCTCAAGATTATAATCTGACACAATTCAAGCTTATTAAAGAGTTAACAGGTTGTAAGAGTTACACAATAGTTGGAGATAGTAATCAAAGACTTATAAAAACAGATGAAGAGCCAGCTATGTTGCATTTAGATGAGTTATTTGGTTCAACGGTAGAAAAATATTCATTAAATAAAAGTTACAGATCAACTCAACAAATAATGGAATATGCAAGTAAGTTTTTAGATGAAAAAACAATAATTCCATTAGTTAGAAATGGAGAACCTGTTTTAGAAGAAGAAGCTAATTCTATAGAAGATACAGTAGCAACCTTAGTTTCAATAATAGAAGACTATGAAGAAGATGGTCTTGAAAATATAGCTATAATAACTAAGGATAAAGAAAAGTTAAAAGAAATATCTAATTTAATAAAATCAAAAGTTAAGGTATTAACATTTGATAGAGAAGATATGATATATAATGGTGGTAAAGTATTACTTCCAGCATATTATGCAAAAGGGTTAGAATTTGATGGAGTTATATTATTAGATGACTTCGACAATACACCAGACCTAGTAAAATACATCATGTGCACAAGAGCACTTCATAGATTAGCTGTGATTAAATAGTGGTTTAGATGTTATGGTAACAGAAAAATCTTCATAGTATTGCTTCCGGGGCATACTAGTTGAATTTCACTAAGAATTTCTATCTCCATGAAAATTTAATAGGACGGAATGGAAAAACTCGCACAAGGCTCAAACAGTTTCCATTCTAGTCGCCCTATCAAATTTTCCTGAAGATGAAATTCTAAAGTTCATTCAAATGATGCCCTCCACCAATACTATGAAGATTTTTCTATGTACACAACACTAAACTACTATTAAAACTTATATATGTTAATTTAGTGTTATGTACATAAAAAATAATAATGATATTTAGCGAAACGCAGCATTTGAGTAAAGGGTTTAGTATTTCATCTTTTAGGGAAATAGTTGGACGCGTTTAAATCTGTTTGTCTGAACGCAGTGAGTTTCAGATTTTCGTCCAACTATTTTTCTAAAAGATAGAAATACTCCCTGTAACTCAACTTTGCCTAAGTGGAGCTAAATATCATTATTATTTTTAGTTACCATAACATCTAAACATATCCTTCAATCTTTTTAAGAATTTCGTCATATAAGGAGTCCACAATTGAGAAGTCCATGGCTTTTATATAGAAACTTTCTAGTTCATCGTGCATTGCTTTGGAGTTTTTTATGCATGATAAAGCTTTATTAGTTAATTCATTAAATTCTTTTTTGTCATATAATATTTCATCAATTTTGGATGTTAATGTAGCTTTGTAACATACATCTACCATGTCATAAATTTTAGTCTTGTTATTATAAGTTATATCACTGATTTCATTAGTAGTGAATATAGCATAAGATAATTCAGGAATTATAATGTTTTCTATTCTTTCTGGAATAAAAGGATCATGAAGATATTCTACAAAGTAACCATTTCTTTGTGCTTCTAATCCAAGTGATCTAAGTATTTCTGTTTTACGTAATCCAGGTCCACCTTTTAAAACTATAAGATTATCTACATCAGAAGAAAGATCTAAGTTAAAGCTAACTATTCCATTTGGAGTAAATGCTGTTGAGAACAAGTGTCTATCATTACCATAACCTTCTTTAGAAGAGGAAATAATAGTAGCTTTTAATTCATTTATAAGAGTATTTACCTTAATTGAATTAATACTTTCAGAGTTTAATGCACTCCAATCTTCGTGAACACCCTTAGCAGCACCTAAGAAACGATAAGCTCTTTTGAAACTTTTTCCTATTTCTTTATTGATTTTAATAACTTCCTTCTTATTTGTAGCAAGGAATTTATAGTCTAAAGCTACACCTACATTTAATATTTCATCTACAGCACCAGGGTTTATTGGGTCTACAATATGAGGAGAAGTACCATCTAATAAAGCAACATTTAAGTTTTTAATTACAACTCCGTCTAAGGAATTATTATCTGAAGAACAATGATGATATTCTATTGGATATCCAAGATTACTAAAATGTTTACCTATTTTTTTCATAAATGAAGATTTACCAGTACCAGGACCTCCTTTTATACATATAATTCTATTTGCATCTTCTTGAGAAAGTATATACCTATAAAAAGAGTAGAAACCTTTAGAGGTGTTTCCTCCAGGAAATAAATGACGTTCCTTTGCTATTTTCACTTTTATACTCCTATTTTAATCTTTATTTCTAAACTGATAATAGTATATGAAGATATAATGAAATATGTGATAAATTAATAAATATACATATGAAATGCATAAAAATTAGGTAGACATTTATAATAGACTTAATAATACAAAGAAAAACATCATAAATATAATGTTTAATAAGGAAAATTCAAAAATGTTAAAAAAAGTATTGCATAAATATTAAGAAAGGATGTATAATTATGCTAAGGCAATAACTACCATAAATAGGGGGAATAAAGATGAAGAATAAAATAGTTAAGAAATTAGTAATGTTATCTATGATAGGAGCTGTGTCCGTTTCTTTAATAGCATGTGGAAATAAATCAGAGAATAAGGATGGAGTAGAAGCAATTAAAGAAAATGGAAAGGTAGTAGTAGGATTATCTGCAGATTATGCACCCTATGAATTTCATGCAGTAGTTAACGGAAAAGATGAAACAGTAGGTTTTGATGTAGAGCTTGCAAAAGAGGTAGCAAAAGATCTTGATGTAGAATTAGAAATAAAAGAAATGGAATTTGATGCTTTAATTGGGGCATTACAAGCAGGTCAAATAGATATGATTATATCTGGAATGAATCCAGATGAAGAAAGAAAAAAACAAATAGATTTTTCTGAAATATACTATGAATCTAAACATGGAGTATTAGTAAGTAAAGATGAGACTGAAAAATATAAGAAAGTTGAAGATTTAAATGGTAAGAAGATAGGAGCACAATTAGGTTCAACACAACAAAAGATAGTTGAAAGTGAAATAAAAGCAGATAGCACTACTTTATTACCAAATGTAAATAATTTGGTTTTAGAATTAAAGAGCAAAAAAGTTGATGCTGTAGTTACAGAGGAACCAGTTGCAAAAATGGCTATGAAGTCAAATCCTGAATTAGCTTTATCTGATATAAAGTTTGAAGCAGAAGGTGGCGGAAATGCAGTTGGAGTTAAGAAGAATTCTGGAAAGTTAGTAGAACAAATAAATAGTACAATAAAAAGATTACAAGATTCAGGCGAACTAGATAAATTTATTATGGATGCTAATGATTTGGCAGCTCAAAATCAACAATAAGAATTAGATAATAGGGTTTTGATGAAGGGAGAGAAAAGGACTTGTTTACATTTAGCTTTTTAGGTGATTATCTACCAAAGTTTTTAGAAGGGGTAGGAGTTACTTTAGGTATATCATTAATTACAGTATTTTTAGGAACGTTATTAGGTTCGTTACTATTTTTTATGAAGAGCTCAGACCTTTCTATATTAAAGATTAAACCATTTAAAGTGATAGCGACAGTTTATATAGAAGTAATAAGGGGAACCCCAATGTTATTACAAATACTTATGGTTTATTCAGGTACAAAGCTTATTTTTGGAATAGATGTAACAGCTTTTTCAGCAGCTATAATAGCTATTGCTCTAAATTCATCAGCATATGTATCAGAAATAATTAGGGCTGGTATTGAAGGAATAGATATAGGTCAAAGTGAAGCAGCAAGAAGTTTAGGAATGTCGAAGGCTATGACTATGAGATTAATAGTGGTTCCTCAAGCTATAAGAAATATATTACCTGCTATAGGAAATGAATTTGTTGCTGTAATAAAAGAATCATCTATGGCTTCTGTTCTAGGAGTTGGAGAGCTTATGTTTTCAGCTAAGATAGTACAAGGAGCTACATATTTATCTTTGGAACCTTTAATGGTAGCGGCAGTATTTTATTTTATATTAACTTTTTCATTAGGAAGGTTAATGGGATATCTTGAAAGGAGAATGAAAGCAAGTGATTCACGTAAATAATTTATATAAGAGTTATGGCAATAATGAAGTACTTAAGGGGATTAATGAAGATATAAAAAAAGGTGAAGTTGTAGTTGTAATTGGTCCTTCAGGGTCAGGAAAATCTACTTTTTTAAGATGTATTAACCTTTTGGAAGTTCCAACTAGTGGGAATATAGTTTTTGAAGATAAAGATATTACAGATAAAAAGGTTGATATAAATAAAGTAAGAGAAAAGATGGGAATGGTATTTCAAACTTTTAATCTTTTCCCTCATAAAAGTGTTATAGATAATATAATTATTGCACCAATAAAGGTTAAGAAAATTCCGAAGGACAAGGCTTTAGATAAGGCATATGAGTTATTAGAAATGGTAGGATTAAAGGATAAAGCAGAGGCTTATCCAAATTCTTTATCAGGAGGTCAAAAGCAAAGAATAGCTATTGCTAGAGCTTTAGCTATGGAACCAGATGTAATGTTATTTGATGAACCAACTTCTGCTTTAGATCCTGAAATGGTAGGAGAAGTATTGAACGTAATGAAGGGATTGGCTAAAAAAGGTATGACAATGGTTGTTGTAACTCATGAAATGGGATTTGCCAGAGAAGTTGGAGATAGAATATTGTTTATGGATAATGGAAAAATTTTAGAAGAAGGTACTCCGGAAGAAATCTTTAATAATCCTAAAAATCCAAGAACGATAGACTTTTTGTCAAAGGTACTTTAGAACTTAGATATCTCCAAAAATGCTTATTAAAGCATGATAAAAGTTAATATGAATAAATTAATAGCTCCATAAAGCCAATAAATAAATGCTTTATGGGGCTATTATTTTAGATTATTATATGATGTTTGGAGAATGTATATGTTAGGTAGTACGCTAACTAAGTATATTACTAATTATAGAAAAAAACATAACACAACCTATTGTTATAAGAATAAATAAAATAGCTACAATTATGGCAGGAACTAGAGTTACACCACCAGTTGCATGAATTTTTTCAAGAAACATTTCATTAGGTGTAAGTCTATTAGTTTTAATTGTTTCTATTTTTTTCTTTGCAAATCTCATATATAGTTGGTTACCGAATAATCCACTACAGATATTAATTGCTATAGTAATTATGGATGATAATGAACTAGACTCTAGGTTATTAAAAAGTATATTTACAACAAATATAATAGCAGCAGCTAAATACATTTTTCTATACCAAAACCACCAAGGAGATATTAGAAAAGCAGGCCAGTTCCATGATTTAAAGTTTTGATCTCTTTTAAACATATACCATTTTTCAAGATAATAATTAGTATTTTTATCACCAATAAATTCTTGAATTTCAATATTAGATATAGATTCTTTTGTATCAAATAATGTTTCATCATTTCTATTAATATTAGTAGGACAAGACGGATTGGTACAAATATTATTTTCATTTAATTCTTTTCCGCAATAGGGACAAAACATAAAATATCCTCCTAAAAATTAGTAAATATAAATATGTAATATAATTATATATACTCATGTTTTATGTTTTTTATTCGGAAAGGGAATGGTATATAATTGTTATGGGAAAATAAGTTTGATAAAATAATGTATGAATAGAAAATAGGACCATTATAAGTGTAAAAGAGAAGGAGCGTATATAGATGGAAAAGCAATTAGCATTAGAATTATTAGATTTTATAAATCAAAGTCCAACTGCTTATCATGGAGCACATATTGTAAAAGCAATGTTAGATGAAGAAGGATATAAAGAAATTAAGGAAACTGAAAAGTGGAACTTAACTAAAGGTGGAAAGTACTATGTGATGAAAAATGAATCTGCTGTAATTGCCTTTGAAGTAGGTCAAGGAGAACTTGAAGAGGATGGATTTAGATTAATAGGAGCTCATACAGATTCTCCAACATTTAAGATAAAGCCAGCAGCTGAAATAAAATGTGAAAATACATATGTTAAATTAAATACTGAAGTATATGGTGGACCTATAATAAGTACATGGTTTGATAGACCATTATCTTTAGCTGGAAAAGTAGTTTTAAAAGGTGAATCACCATTAAAGCCAGAAGTTAGATTAGTTGATATGGAAAGACCATTACTAATAATACCTAATATTGCAATTCATATGAATAGAGAGGTAAATAGCGGTTATAAATACAATGCTCAAAAGGATACTTTACCTTTACTAGGTTTTATTAATGATAAGTTTGAAAAGGATGGTTACCTTTTAACTTTAATTAGTGAAAAATTAGGAGTAGATAAAGATAGAATCTTAGATTTTGATCTATTCTTATATGAATATGAAAAAGGATGCATCTTTGGATTAGAAGATGAATTTATATCAGCAGGTAGATTAGATGACCTTTGGATGGTATTTTGTGGAGTTAAAGCTTTATTAAATAGTAAAGAAAGTAAATCTACAAAGGTTATGATTGCTATTGATAATGAAGAAATAGGAAGTTTAACAGCTCAAGGGGCACGTTCTTCTTTAGTTAAAACTACCTTAGAAAGAATTGCTTTAGCACTTGGAAAGGATAAAGAAGATTTCTTTAGAACTTTATCTAATTCAGTTATGATTTCTTCAGATTTAGCACATGCTATTCATCCAAATCAACCAGAAAAATGTGATCCAACTACTAAGCCAGTACTTGGTGGAGGCCCTGTTATAAAGATGGCTGCTTCAGGAAGTTATTCAACTGATAGTTATGCATCAGCAGTATTCCAAAGTGTATGTGAAGAAGCTAATGTTCCATGCCAAAAGTTTGTTAATAGATCTGACTTAAGAGGTGGCACAACAATAGGACCAATGTCAGCAGCTGATTTAGCTATTCCTGTAATAGATATGGGAGCACCACTTATAGGTATGCACTCAGTAAGAGAATTAGCAGCAGTTAAAGATAATTACTATACAACAGAAGCATTTACTAAATTCTATAACCTTTAGATGTTATGATAACTCAAAAAATATTCCTATATTTGTTCCACTGAGACTGATTTGACTGCAGGGAGAATTTCTATCTTCAGAAAAATTAGTATGACGGAATGAAGGAACTCGCACAAGGCTCAAACAACCTTCATTCAAGTCGTCCTACTAAATTTTTCTGAAGATGAAATACTAAACCCTTTGTCAAAATGCTCAGTTCCACAAATATAGGAATATTTTTTTGTAATATAACAACCTAATGTTATAAAGATATATAAAAACTTAGTAATTATGAAGAAAAGAATATAGTTTAAAGTAGAGATGTACTAAGAAAATTTGCAAACTCGCATAAGGCTCAAACAAAGCAAATTTTAAAGCGTCCCACTAAAGTTTCCCAAAGATGAAATACTGAACTCTTTGCAAAAATGCTGCACTTCACCAAATCCCATACTAATTTTGTGTGTTATATAAACATTAAAGTTAAAAATAAGGTAAGAATTATATTATGATGATGTTTATTACGAATTCTATTGTTATAGAAGTTGTGCAAGCATCAACTTTAATTAATGTTAGCAAGGTAACTAGAGATGAAGTAAAGGACTCTTTTAAAGCACTATATTATGACGGTGAACTCACGGAACAGTCAAATCTAAAAGAATTAAATGAGGATTTAGAAAAAGAAGAATTCGAAGTAGATTTAGAAATACATAAAGATAATAATGTAGAGTCTAATTTACAAGAAAGTAATGATGAAAAAAGTAATGAAGCAGAAGCTACTGAAAAGATAGAAGATTCAACTTCTGAAAAAGTTACTGAATCTGAAGTAATTATTGAAAATGAAATTCAAGATACAAATGTATCTGAAAAAGATAAAGAAGTAGTAGAAGATAATTCAGAAGAAATTTCATCTGAAGAAATTAAGAATTATGATATTTTAGATGTAGCCGTAGTAGGACTTTTAGATAATGGAAATACTGACTTAAGCTATGACAATATAAAAAGTACTTATGATAAGATTCCAGAAGGAACAGGAATTTGGATTTTAGAAAAAGATAGAGAAATTATAGTAAAAATAATTAACAGCTTTGCAAATAAGGAATATTATGTGGATTTAAATGGCTTCTTACAAAGTAGGGAAGTTATTAAGAATTGTGGGTCAAGCATATATTCAGAAACTATAGACAAGCTTATAGCTAGTGATAAGGTTTTAATTGTTGGTAGAAGTAATGGATGGAATGAATATGATAGCAAAGAGCAAAAAGTAGTTCGTTGATACAGTAAAAGATGATGGTTACATATTATTAAGTGAAGAAGCTATAAAAGCAGAAGCAAATTCTTATCATGTATTTTCAAATAAGAATAATTCAATAATTAATAGTTCAAGTGCATCTAATAATACAGGAAGTAGTAGTTCTAATACACAAATAGAGAATGTAGATAAAACTAAATTAACAAAGGAAATTTTATCAATCGCAATTGGATTTATACCAATAGGTCCTGCTAAAGATTTTATAGACTTAATATTAGGTAAGGATATATTAACAGGAGAAGAAGTTAGTAGAGGTATATTACTTGCATGTTTAATAATTCCTGGTGGGGTAGATTCAGTTCTTAAAAGCGGTGTCAAAAATGCAGATGAAGCTGTTAAGATATTAGAGAAATGTACTGATGTTGATAAGAAGGTTGTTGAGAATTTAGTTAAAGAGGGATTATCTAATAATATACTTAAAGAAGTAAGCGAATTAGGAACTAATAAAATACATCATATACTTCAAGATAAACATCTTTGGGGGAATGTTGTAAGTGATGCTAACGATTGGGGCCAAGTTTCAAAAGTAATATCTAAAGTTATGCAAGAAGGTATTGAACAGCCTTATAAAAGTGTATTTTCTAAAACATTAGAAGTAAATGGTCATGTTGTTGAGGTGACATATGCAAAATTATCAGATGGAACAATAAAGATATCAGATGCATGGGTAAGATCATAACAAGAAGTGAGGTTATTTATGAAGGAAGAATTAAAAAAATTAATAATTTTAGGGAAAATAAAGGAGGCAAAGGATATTTTTAAAATAATAGACTATTATGAAGCAAGGGATGTTATTTTATCTATAGGATATGAAACAGAAAGTATAATAATATATAGTTTTGTATGTAGTATGCTAAATGAAGGAGAGAGTGCTAAGTTACACTACTTGGCATCGGAAATTTTAGTTAATCCTTTATGCTTTTTATCTGGAGCATACAATGCAGCTTTGTATCATGCACGTCGTGCAGTGGAATTAGAGCCAGATGACATTAGTTTTAAAGAATATTTATTGTTATTTTATAATATTCCTGAAAAATTAATTGATAAAGAAGAAGCAATTGAAATTTCAAGAGAAGTAATTAAAAAAAATCAAAATAGCAAGGTTGCACTGGAAATATTAAATCAAAGATGAGGTAGTAAAAATTATAGTGAAGATGAAATTAGAGAAAAAGTGAGAGATGTAGTTAAAAATTAGACATTACATAGAAGTAGTGTCTTTTTTTATTTTTATACTAAATGTAATTAAGTTAGAGGAACTTTTTATACTTTTTATTATTTTGGGGAAAGATAACCATATAATAATCAAGCTAGGGAGTGAATAGCATTGAATAAAAAGGAAACTTCTAATTGTAGAAAACACGTATTAAATGAGTTAAAGGCAGCTTTTTCTTTAATAAAGGAAAACTATAAATATATAAAGTATGCAGAAAATGAAAGAGAAGAAATACTAGGGGCTGGAGAGTGGCTTCTTGATAATATTTATTTAATAGAAAAAGAATATAAAAGTATAAAAGAAAATATGCCAAGAGAATACTTTGATAATCTTAATAAAATAAATGAAGAAGATGAAAATCCTAGAGTTTTAGAATATGCAAAAGAATATATAAATAGAAAAGAAGGGGAAATTACTCAAGATGAAGTAATAAATTTTTTAAATAACAAAAAAACTATTTTTACTATTGCAGAATTATGGGCTTTTCCACTTATGCTAAAGATTGCAATAATATTAAATATTGCAGGTATTACAAGTCAATTAGTAGCTTTTCAAGAAGAGAGAATTAAAGGAAAGATTATTGCTTATAGAATTATTGATAATAAAGAAGATGCAAAGAATATTCTAAAAGATATAAATTCAGAAGTAAAAAGTTCAAGTATATTTTGGGATACATTAAAAAGAACTTTAAGGGATAACTCTATTGAAGATGCAAAATTATGGGATTTTATATCATTACAAGATGAAGATAATTCTATAAGAAATAGTTTTATTGAAGGTAATTTAGAACAAAATATCAGTATATACATAAGTGCTTTAAGAAAAATAGAAGATATAGAGTGGAGAGAGGTTTTTAACCAAACATCATATATAGAAAAACAATTACTAAAAGATCCAGATCATATTTATGAACTTATGGATTTTGATACAAAAGATTACTATAGACATAAGGTGGAAGAGTTATCTAGAAAGTTTAAAGTGGAAGAGAATGCACTGATAGATGAAGTATTAGAGCTTTCAGAGACAGCTAAGGTTGATAATAAAGATGAATATAAAACTCATGTTGGATATTACTTAATGGATGAGGGAGTATATGAGTTAAAGAAAAGGCTAAATAGTAAAGCTAAAGTTAGAGTAACTATGAAAGAAAGTTTATTTGTAGTTTTAAATATTTTAATAACATTAGTGATTACAGGAACTGTATTAGCTTTATCTTATAACTTAGGTTCAGATTTTACTACTAAAGAGTTTATTATTTCAGCTTTAGTAACTATAATTCCTGCAAGTGAAATAACAGTAGCTTTTATAAATTGGTCTGTTAGCAAGGTTGTGCCTATAAGATTTATGCCAAAGATGAACTTTTTAGATAATATACCAGATACATTCAAAACAATAGTTGTTATTCCAGCTATGTTAACTTCTCCAAAGAGAACAGCAGAGCTTATAAGTCAATTAGAGGTAATATATCATGCAAACAAAGATAAAAATATATATTTTGCTTTACTTGGTGATTTTCCAGATTATAAGGAAGAAGTAGGTCCAGGGGATAAATCTATTATAAATACCGGACTTAAAGAGATTAAAAGATTAAATGATAAATATTTTAAAGATGATGAACATTTCTTCTTATTGAATAGGGATAGGGTATTTAATAAAAGTGAAGGTGTATTTATGGGAAGGGAGCGAAAGCGAGGAAAGTTATTAGAGTTTATGGCTTTTTTAAAAGGTGATAAGAATCATACATATACAACTATAAGTGGAGATATTTCTAAACTTAAAGAAATGAAATTTTTAATAACATTAGATGCAGATACTTTTATGCCAAAGGATTCTGCAAAGGAGTTAATTGGCACAATGGCCCATGTTTTAAATACTGCAAAGTTAGAAGATAATAGAGTTAAACATGGTTATGGCATAATTCAGCCTAAGGTTAGTATAAGTTTAGAAAGTAAAAATAGTAGTGCATTTTCAAGAATATTTGCTGGAGATAGTGGTGTAGATGGATATTCTGTAGCTTATTCTGATACTTATGAAGACTTATTTGCAGAAGGTAGTTTTGTAGGAAAAGGGATAATTGATATAGATGCTTTCTATAATATTTTAAAAGATGAAATACCAGAGAATAAAGTATTAAGCCACGATCTTTTGGAAGGTGCATATGTAAGGTGTGGGTTGGTTAATGACATAGAATTTATAGATAACTATCCATCGTCTTATGGAGCTAGTACAAAAAGATTACATAGATGGGTAAGAGGAGATTGGCAGCTTTTAAGATGGCTATTTTCGCCCAAAATATCATTATTATCAAAGTGGAAGATATTCGATAACTTAAGGCGAAGTTTATTAGCACAGAATTTGTTATTGGCTGTATTACTTAATTTAACTGTATTAGAAGGGGAAGAGCAGATAGTAATGCTATGCTTTTTAGGTGCTATTATTCCTTTAGTATTTACAGTTACAGATTTTGTAGTTACACCTAAAAACACTATTATAGGAACATTTAAAAGTTTGAGGCAATGCATACTTATTATAAGTTTTATACCTTATCAAGCTTATGTAATGACTGATGCGATAATTAGAAGCCTTTATAGAATGTTTGTTTCAAAAAAGAAGTTATTAGAGTGGCAAACAGCAGAAGATGTTGAGAAGAATATTAATAACTCAAAAGTATCCTATGTAAAGAGAATGTGGTTTTCAATTCTTATGGGAGTAACAGTGATTTTTATATCTTTAAATTCAAGGGCTGTTATAAAGGTTACTAATATTCCAATAGGCTGTATATGGTTAATTAGTCCATATATTGCATATTACATAAGTATATCTGACTCGAAAAATAAATATGAACTTTCCTTAGAGGATAAAGAACTTTTAAGGGATAATTCAAGGAGGATATGGGCATATTATGAGGATTTTGTTAATGATGAGAATAATTATTTAGCTCCAGATAATTATCAAGAAAATCCTTATAAAGGAGTAGCCTATAGAACTTCACCAACTAATATTGGAATGGGACTTATAAGTAATATAGTTGCTTATGATCTTGGCTATATTCCTCTTGGTGAGGTAGTAGATAGGTTAGAACTAGTATTAGATGGTATGGATAGATTAGAAAAGTA
The DNA here is from genome assembly GCA_934755305.1 of uncultured Clostridium sp. Classification (GTDB taxonomy): domain Bacteria; phylum Bacillota; class Clostridia; order Clostridiales; family Clostridiaceae; genus Clostridium. The sequence continues at coordinate 103,755 of CAKVLD010000004.1, forward strand.
TAAAGGTCACTATTTAAATTGGTATGATACAAGAAATTGTGAAGGTCTATGGCCAAGGTATATATCTACGGTAGATAGTGGTAATCTATTAGGATATTTAATGGTTATAAAGAAATCTTTAGAAGAATATAAAAATAAACCTATTATAAGAGTAGAAGAAATTGAGGGAATAAAAGATACTTTAAAAATATTAGGTATTAATTATGAAAGCTCAGATTTAGAAATAAAAGATTATAAAGCAGAATTAGAAAAGATATTAGATATTTTAGAAAAAGAAAATGTTGAAAAAGAAGATAAAGAAAAATTATATTGGCTTAATAAGGCTAAAAAAGAAGTAAAACTAAAGATAAGTTATTATGATTACATATTTGATGGAGTAAGTAAGTTGTTTGGTAAAAAATTCAATATAAATTCTCCTTCAGTGTATGAAATAATTAAGTATATAAATGAATTAGATAATTTTTCAGGTAAGGAATTTAAAAATGTATTAAAAGAGAAGTTAACTTTATTAAGCACATTAATTAACAGAATAGATAATATAATAAATAGAATTAATAAAATCATAGAAGAAATGGATTTTAAGTTTTTATACAATGCAGATAGAGGACTATTTTACATTGGATTTAATATAGAAGAAAATTCTTCAGGAAGTTCTTATTATGACTTATTAGCTTCAGAATCTAGGACTACTTCTTTCATAACTATAGCTTTAAACGAAGTACCAAAAGAACATTGGTTTAAGCTAAGTAGAGCTATGACTAAAGCTTTTAGTGAAAAAGCTTTAGTATCTTGGAGTGGAACTATGTTTGAATACTTTATGCCTTCACTTATTATGAAAAGCTATAAAGATACATTACTTAATATGACCTATGCATCTGTAATTGCAGCACAGCAAAACTTCGCAAGAAGAAAGAAGGTACCTTGGGGAATTTCTGAATCTGCATATTATCAATTTGATATGGGAGATAATTATCAATATAAAGCTTTTGGAGTGCCAGGAATAGGATTAAAAAGAGGTCTTGAAAATGAACTTGTAATATCTCCATATTCAACATTAATAACATTGCCTTATTCAAAAGATGAGGGAATTAATAATTTAAGAAAGTTAAAAGAGAAAAATGTATATGGCAGATATGGCTTTATAGAAGCTATTGATTATACAAAAAATAGAGTGAGCAAAATGAATGTAGATGATGAAGAAGTAGAGAGTAAAAATGTAAGTTGCTATATGGTTCATCATTTAGGAATGTCATTAATGGCTTTAGATAATATTTTAAATAACAATATTTTACAAGAAAGATTTCATAGTATCCCAGAGGTTAAGTCAGTAGAATTATTATTAAAAGAAAAGATACCTAGTAGAATAACTTTTGATAGAGAAGAAATAATAGAAGGCAGAAGAAACAATATTGAAGTAGAAGAAACTATTCCAAGAATTTATGAAGGAGCAAGAAGGGAAAATCCAGAGGTTTTATTATTATCTAATGGCAGTTATTCTGTCATGACAACATTAACTGGTAGTGGATATGCTAAAAAAGATAATATGACTATATATAGATGGAAGGGAGATAGTACTACTGATTCAAGTGGTAGCTTCTTTTACATAAAGAATTTAAATTCTAATAATTACTGGAGTTCAACTTATGAACCATGTAAAACTCAGGGAGAAGAGTATAGAGCAGAATTTAAAGTTGATAGAGGAATATTTAAAAGAAAAGATGGTTCTATAGAAAGTAATTTAGAAATAGTAGTATCTCCAGAAGATGATGTTGAAATTAGAAAACTAATATTTAAGAATACAGGTAATAAAGGTAGAAGCATAGAAGTAACAAGCTATATGGAAGTTACTTTGCAAAGTTTTGAAGGAGATGCTGTTCATCCAAGTTTCTCAAATTTGTTTATATCCACTGAATATTTAGAAGATAAAAAATGTATTATAGGAAATAGGCGACCTAGAGCAAGTAATAGTACTGTACCTTATGTATTTCATAAATTAGTTACTAATGAAAAACTAGAAGGAAATATTACTTATGAAACTTCAAGACTTAATTTTATAGGTAGAAATAGAAGTTTAGAAAATCCAAGAGCTTTAGATAATGGAATGACTTTAGGAAATACTGTTGGTACTGTTTTAGATCCTATTATGAGTATTAGAGGGAGAATTAGACTAGAGCCAAATGAGGAAAAAGTACTTTATTATGTAACAGGAACTACAAAGTCAAGAGAAGAAACTATAGCACTTGTTGATAAATATAGTGAAGTAAATAAACTAGAGAGATGTTACTATTCATATAGTAAAGCAGTTCAATTAGAGTTAAGAGCAATAGGAATTAAGTCAGAGCAAGCTAATATTTATCAGAGATTAGCTTCTTATATATTATTTTTACATAGCGGCAGAAATGATAGAGAAAATTATATTAAGGAAATAAAACATAATCAACAAGATTTATGGGCATATGGAATTTCTGGTGACTTACCAATTGCTATGGCTATGGTAAAGACAGAAGAAGATATGGATTTAGTTCGTGGAATGATAAAGATGCATTACTATTGGAAGAGTAAAGGATTAAAGGTGGATTTACTTATTTATAATGATGAAGAATCTTCCTATGAACAACCCTTACAACAAAATATAATTAGTGCAGTTAATCTATCTAAAGAAGGGGAAATATTAAATAAACCAGGTGGAATATTTATTCATAATAATTCTACTATGAACAAGGAAATAAGAGATTTTTTAATTGGAATATCAGCACTTTATGTTGATAGCAGTAAAGGAAGCATTATTACTCAAATAAGAGATATTGATAAATTAGAAGAAGATATAGATTTAAGACATAAAGAATTAGAGAAAATTCATAAATTTACTCTTCCTGTAGATAGGGAGAATATGGAGGTAAATGAAGAAAACTTATTTGTTAAAACTAAAGAAGAGGATATTAAATCCTATAGTACAGCTAAGTTTAATGTAGAAAACTTAGATTTCTGGAATGGCTATGGAGGCTTTGATCCAGTAGATAGTAGTTATGTTATAAAGCTTGATAATTATAAGGATACACCAGCACCTTGGATAAATGTTATTTCTAATGAAGATTTTGGATTTCATATCTCAGAAGTTGGGTCTGCTTATACTTGGTGTGGAAATAGCAGGGAAAATAAAATTACACCTTGGAGCAATGATTGGGTAACAGATCATTTAGGTGAAGCTTTATATATAAGGGATGAAGAGACAGGTAAATACTTCTCTATATCACCAAAGCCAGTTAGAGATAAGGGAGAATATATAATAAGACATTCTTTTGGATGTTCTACTTTTATTCATGAAGCTTATGGTATAAAAGGAGAGATGGAAGTATTTTGTCCAAAGGGAGAAAAGCTTAAATTTCAAAAAGTGATTTTAGAAAATTTAACAGATGAAGATAGAGAAATATCTGTATATTATTATGCACAATTAGTCTTAGGAGTTTTTAGTTATGGAAGTGCAAGATATATATCAACATCATTAAAAGATGAATGCATAGTTGGAGAAAATCCTTATAGTAAGTATTTTGGAAAAGGTAAAGCTTATTTAACTATAGTTGGAGGAGATAATCTCACTTTTACAGGAGATAGGAAAGAGTTTATCGGAATAGGGGGAACAACTTCTAGACCAAGAGCTTTAGAATATAATAATTTATCAAATAAAATAGGAAGTATATATGATCCATGTTTAGCAGCAAAAAGCAAATTAATTTTAAAAGCTAAAGAAAAAAAGGAAGTAGTAATACTTTTTGGTCAAGAAGAGTCTTATGAAGATATAGAAAAAATAATTAATAAATATAAAAGTATAGAAAATTGTAATAATGCCTTAGAAGAGGTTAAAAAATATTGGTCACATTTCCTAGGGAATATACAAGTTAAAACAAAAGATAAATCTATGAACTATTTGCTTAATGGGTGGCTTTTATATCAAACATATAGTTGTAGATATTTGAGTAGAACAGCATTTTATCAATCAGGAGGAGCTTATGGATATAGAGATCAACTTCAAGATTCTATATCATTAGGAATAGTAAATTCTGAAATAACTAAAGCACAAATATTAAGAAGTGCAGAGAAACAATATTTAGAAGGTGATGTTCAACATTGGTGGCATCCAGTTATTAATAGTGGAATAAGAACAAGGTTTTCAGATGATTTATTATGGTTGCCTTATGTGACCTATGAGTATATTTCAAAAACAGGAGATTATTCAATATTAAATTTAAAAGCAAGATATTTAGAGGATGAACCTTTAAAAGAGGGAGAAGACGAAAGATATACTATAGTAGATGTATCTAATAAAGAAGGAAGTATATATGAACATTGTATAAAGGCTATAGATAGAGCTTTAAAGTTTGGAAAACACAATATTCCATTAATGGGAAGTGGAGATTGGAATGATGGTATGAGCACTGTGGGGAATAAAGGAAAAGGGGAAAGCGTATGGCTTGGATGGTTCCTATATAAAATATTAGATAATTTTGATACTATATGTGGATATATGAAAGATGAAGCCAAACAAGAATATTACAAGGAAAAGAAGGAGTTTATAAAAGAAAACTTAGAAAAGGAAGCTTGGGATGGCAGTTGGTACAGAAGAGCTTACTTTGATGATGGAACTCCTTTAGGTTCAAGAGAAAATGAAGAATGTCAAATAGATTCATTAGCTCAAAGTTGGAGTATAATATCAGGCGCTGCTACAAAAGAAAGAAGTATAGAAGCTATGAATGCAGTAGAGAGAAATCTAGTTAAAGAAGATAAAGGCATGATATTATTATTAACTCCACCTTTTGAAAAGTCTGATTTAGAGCCTGGTTATATAAAGGGCTATGTGGCAGGAGTAAGAGAAAATGGTGGTCAATATACTCATGCAGCTGTATGGGTGATTTTAGCTTTAACTAAGTTAGGGTTAGGTGATAAGGCAGTAAGATATTACAATATGATAAATCCTATAAATCATACTAATACAGAACTTGAATGTAAAAGTTATAAGTTAGAACCTTATGTTATGGCTGCAGATGTATATATAAGAGAGCCTCATGGTGGTCGTGGAGGCTGGAGCTGGTATACTGGTGCATCTGGATGGATGTATAAAGTAGGAGTTGAAGATATTTTAGGTTTAAAAACTATAGATGGAAAAGGATATAAAATAGAACCATGTATTCCAGCATCTTGGGAAGGATATAAGATAAATATAAAAAATGATACAGAGGACTATGAGATAATTGTAGAAAGGGGTAAAAATAAAGGAATATCAATTAATGGTAAAAAAGCAGAATGTGATATAATATATAAAGATCAGGGAAAAATAAAGGTTAATGTTATAATATAATTTATGTCTCAGAAATATAATATGTTAAAATAAGATATATTTCTGAGACAAATATTTATGAAATATAATATACCATATTTTATATATTATATTTACATGTTAGAAAAAAATGTGTAAAATTAAGGGGATTAAGGTGGTGAATTGAGAATGAATAATAGTAAAAAAGGTTTAGTGATAATAGTTTTATTAACTATGACTTTAATAGCAATTCTTGGAGTTGGAATAGTAAAAACCAAAAAGTTAAATGCTAAAAACCAAAAAGAATTTATGGAATTCATGGAAGCGTTTAATAATGAAACATTAGAAAAAGAAACAAAAGCAGCTGATTTTGTTGGTAAGGTAAAAGAAAAGCAAGAAGTTAACATGTTAATATTAGGGGATGGATTAGCAGCCAGCCAAGGAAAAACAACAGATGATGGTATTTGGAGCGATGGAGTATCTAATTTTATTAAGAGTACATATGGATCTGAAGTTAAGTTGCAAGTAATAAGTGAAAGTAAGGCTAAGATAGAAGATGGATTAAATACTGTAAATTTAAATGACATATCTAATAATGATCTTATAATACTTTGTTATGGAAGTAATGATAGTAGTGATTTTACAAGTATAGATTCATTTAAAGGAAATTATACTAATATGGTCAAGAAAGTTAAGGAAGAAAATCCTAACGCAACTGTAATAGTAGTACTACCAAGTAATTTAAGTTTGGATAATAAGTACAGATTAAAGATAATGGAGGTTTGCAATGAAAATGGACTAGCTTATGCTGATATGAAAACTTCATTTCAACAATCAGGATATGCAGAATCTAAATTAACAAAAAATTCTTTACCTACAGATATGGGATATCAAATATATAGTCAAACTATAAACAATATTATAAAGTCATTAATTGTATAAATGTAATAATTATACATTGATAAGGCGAACATTAATTGATATAATAGTAATGTTTTTTCACTATGAATTATGGAGGGTTTATGATGCCTGTAAAGATAGCAATTTTAGGTGGCCCTAGATGTGGCAAGACTACCTTAATGCAACAATTATATGTAGAACTAAAAATAAGAGATATAAATGTAGGAGCTGTTCCTGAATATAGTACGGATTATCTTAAAGATAAAGGTATGATTGAAAATATAGCAGAACAATATGGGATATATTTAGGCCAACTAAGATTAGAAGAAGAGTTAAATGAATTTGATTATGCTATAACTGATTATGCAACATTTGTTCCATACATATATGGAAGATTTATGCTTGGTGATAAAGAAAGAACAAAGAAAGAAATAGAGATATTAAAAGATTTATACATACTTGCTCTAAGAGATTTACCAAAGTATGATCACATATTTTTTGTTCCAAGAGAGTTTGGATATACAAAAGACGGTGTAAGATGGCAAGATGAAGATATGGCATCTGCAGTAGATAGTGCTATTTTATCTTTCTTACAAGCTGAAAATGTTAAATACACAACTATAAGTGGGACAACCAAAGAAAGAGCAGAAAGTATTTTAAAAGAGATAGGAATAGAATAAATTAAAAAGTTTGAGTTAGAAGTGTTGATTTTTTATCAGCACTTTTTTTGACATTAGAAAAATATAATATTTTATAGCAGAAATTATTATAGGATATTGAAAAAAGTAATAAAAAGTATTGTAAATGTTTACAAAAAGAATTGATATTCATTGAATTTTATTAAAATAGATTCTATTATATAAATGAAAATTTATATAATAGGGGGCAAGATTATGAATAAGTATTTAAGTTTAAAAATTAAAGTTATTTCTTTTATAGCTATCATCATGGTAGTATTTACACATTGTTATAATTTTAAAGATAATTTCTTAACAGTAACTACAATTATCACAGAGGGATTAAATTATGGGACGTTTATAGAATACTTTATATGCAATGGATTAAGTAGAGCTTCAGTACCAATATTCTTTTTGATATCAGGTTATTTATTTTTTTTATCCTTTGAATTTTCAGTATCTGGATATTTTAGTAAAATAAAAAGTAGATTTAAGTCTTTATTTATACCGTATGTATTATGGTCATTTATAAGTATGGGAATTTGTCTGATTTTCTGGGGAGTAGATATAATGCCTGTAAACGATATGAAGACTAATTTAGAAGGAGGAGGATTTGCACAAGTCTTTTTAAATCCGCCTAATTTTCAATTTTGGTTTGTAAAGCAATTAATAATTTATTTTGTATTATCACCAATATTCTATTTATTATTAAGGTGTAAAATTACTAGAATTATATATTTATTAGCAGTACTATTCTTATGGATTATAGATTTTGGAGCAATATTTAATGTTATTGTAGTAGAAGCTTTATTATTCTTTTCTTTAGGAGCATATCTTTCAATTGCAAAAAAAGAAGATATTATTTTAAAAGAAAAGAGTAAGAATGTAGTTATTGTAATTTTAGCAATGTGGGTTGTAACATTAGTAATAAAGACAGTATTATGTGGAGTACTAAGTATGGATGATTCTACTACAGTTATTTTAATTTTATACAAAGTAAGTGTACTGATAGGTATATTTTCAATGTGGTTTGGATTAGATTATGTAATGAAAAATGAGAAACTTACTAAAAATATTTTAAGATTTACCCCACATACATTTTTTATTTTTTGTTTTCATGAACCTTTATTAGATTTTGTTATTCAGTATAGTTTGATAAATATTAGTGATGGAACTTTATTTAATACAATTACATTTTTTATTTATCCTATAGTAACAATAATTTTAGCTATTTTGATAAGTAAATTATTGATTAAATATTTTTCAGGAGTACATGATATTTTAACTGGAAGTAGGGGAACTAAAAAAATAAATTTAGTAAAGTAATATTTATTTCATAAATATGTAAGAAGATTTTAAGTAATAAGGGTTTTAATTTAAAATATATAATGCTAAAGTTAATATAATAAGAAAAATAAGGAGGAAACATAATATGGCTATTCTTGTGTGTGGAGGAGCTGGCTATATAGGTAGTCACATGGTAGCAGAACTTCTAGAAAATAAAGAAGAAGTTGTTATATTAGATAATTTTGAAAAAGGTCATAAAGATGCTCTATTAGGAGGCAAACTTTATGTTGGAGATTTAAGGGATAAAGAGATATTAAATAAAGTTTTTACTGAAAATAAAATAGATGCAGTTATTGATTTTGCAGCTTATTCTCTAGTTGGAGAAAGTATGACAGAACCATTAAAATATTTTAATAATAATGTTTATGGAACAATAAGTTTACTTGAAGCTATGAAAGAACATGGTGTTAAGTATATTGTATTTTCATCTACAGCTGCAACTTATGGAGAGCCAAAAGTAGTTCCTATAGAAGAAAATAGTGACACTATACCTACAAATGCTTATGGAGAATCTAAGTTATTAGTAGAAAAAATACTAAGATGGTGCGATAGTGCTTATGGAATAAAATATACAGCTTTAAGATATTTTAATGCAGCAGGAGCACATGTAAGTGGACAAATAGGAGAAGATCATTCTCCAGAAACGCATTTAATACCATTAATTTTAGATGTTGCCTTAGGAAATAGGGAAAAGATAATGATGTTTGGTGATGATTATAATACTAAGGATGGAACTTGTGTAAGAGATTATATTCATGTTACTGATTTAGCAAAAGCTCATCTTTTAGCTCTAAAGAGATTAAAAAATGGAGGAGAAAGTACAGCTTATAATTTAGGTAATGGTACAGGATTCTCTGTTAAAGAAGTTGTAGAAGTTGCAAGAAAAGTTACAGGACATGAAATACCAGCAGAAGTAGCACCTAGAAGAGCAGGAGATCCAGCAACATTAATAGCTTCTTCAGAAAGAGCTATAAAAGAATTAGGATGGGAACCAAAGTTTAATGATTTAGAAACAATTATTAGTACAGCTTGGAAATGGCATAGTTCTCATCCACAAGGTTATGAAAAATAGAATTTAGTAATGTATTAAGGTGATGTAGGTTGTTACATCACCTTTAATTATGTAAAAATTAATCTATGCTATCAAGATCATCAGAAGTTTCAGGTAGTATGTTTTCTCCTTCATCAGCCAAGCTTTCTGTGTAATCAAATTCCTGACAAGCTATATTATTAGCTACTATACGATTAGTAGCGGGATTTGCTAATTTTGTTGAAGTTCCATTAGGTGCAAAACTTCTTATATTCTGTGGGTGATAGCAAGTTCTAGTACGTGGTAAGTAAGGTTTATCTTCCATAACAAGTCCTCCTTTATTTTATTAATATGATTAGTTTATTCAAAAATATAAAAATAATTCAAAAGGATTTTATAGAATAATAATTATTCCCTAAACTTCATTGCTTTATGATATAATAATAAGTTGTAAATGAAGGAATTATATTAGAGGAGGAAAAAACTTTGTCTGATTACATAAATGAAATAAAAAAGAGAAGAACCTTTGCAATTATTTCTCACCCAGATGCTGGTAAGACTACTCTTACAGAAAAGTTCTTACTATATGGAGGAGCTATAAGACTGGCAGGTTCTGTAAAGGCTAGAAAAGCATCAAAACATGCTGTTTCAGACTGGATGGAAATAGAAAAGCAAAGAGGTATTTCTGTTACATCATCAGTAATGCAATTTAATTATAATGATCACTGTATAAATATACTAGATACACCAGGGCACCAAGACTTCTCAGAAGATACTTATAGAACTCTTATGGCAGCTGATTCAGCAGTAATGGTTGTTGATGCAGCTAAAGGTGTGGAAGATCAAACAAGAAAGTTATTCCATGTTTGTGCTTTAAGAGAAATGCCTATATTTACTCTTATAAATAAGATGGATAGAGAAGCTCAAGATCCTTTTAAACTATTAGATGATATAGAGAATGAATTAGGAATAAAAACTTATCCTATGAACTGGCCAATAGGTTCAGGTAAGGACTTTAAAGGTATATATGAAAGAGATAACAATAGAATTATAGTTTTCAATGGTGGAAATCATGGTCAAAACGAAGTTGAAACTGTAGAAGGAAATGTTGAAGATGAAAAGTTCAGAGAAATATTAGGAGAAGCTCTTCATAATAAGTTAATGGAAGATATCGAACTTTTAGATATTGCTGGAGATGACTTTGACATAGAAAAGGTAAGAAAAGGTGAATTAACACCTGTATTCTTTGGATCAGCATTAACTAACTTTGGGGTTCAACCATTCCTTGAGCATTTCCTAGAAATGACTACATCACCACTTCCAAGAAACTCAAGTATTGGAGAAATTGATCCATTTGATGAAAAATTCTCTGCTTTTGTATTTAAGATTCAAGCGAATATGAACAAGGCTCATAGAGATAGAATTGCCTTTATGAGAATATGTTCAGGTAAGTTTGAAAAAGGTATGGAAGTTATGCATATGCAAGGTGGTAAGAAGATTAAACTTGCACAACCACAACAATTTATGGCTCAAGATAGAGAAATAGTAGAAGAAGCTTATGCAGGAGATATTATCGGGGTATTTGATCCAGGTATATTCTCAATTGGTGATACTTTATGTTCACCTTCAAATAAATTTAAATTTGAAGGAATACCAGCTTTCGCACCAGAACATTTTGCAAGAGTTAGACCAGTAGATACTATGAAGAGAAAACAATTCGTAAAAGGTGTTACACAAATAGCTCAAGAAGGTGCTATCCAAGTATTTAAGGAACTTCATATAGGTATGGAGGAAATAATAGTTGGAGTTGTAGGGGTACTACAATTTGAAGTTTTAGAATATAGACTTAAGAGTGAATATAACGTAGACATCAAGATGGAAAGACTTCCATATAGATATGTAAGATGGATAGAAAATGATGATATTGATCCAGATACATTAAATCTTACCTCAGATACTAAGAAAGTTAAGGATCTTAAGGATAGAAACATTCTTATATTCCAAAATGACTGGGGTATTAGTTGGGCTCTAGACCATAATGATGGAATAATACTATCAGGTGTAGGAAAGACTGAGTAGTTTTAATGTTATGATAACTAAAAAGAAATAGGGTTTTTAGTTTCGCTTAGCAAAATTGGGATTCATGGAGTATTTCTATCATTTAAAAACTTTGTTGTGACGAGAATCCAAAACTCGCATAAGGCTCAAACAATTGGATTCAATAGCGTCCCATCAAAATTTTTAAATGATGAAATACTAGACCATTTTCCCAAATGCTGCGCTGCACTAAAAACCCTATTTCTTTTTTTGTATACAGAACATAAAAATTTATTAGGTATATGAAGTAATAAAATAGGTAGTTATTTGAAATATAGAAGTATTAAAGTTAGAACTCACACAAGGTTCAAACAACTGGATTCGATAGCGTCCCACTAGAATTTTTAAATGATGAAATACTAAACCCTTTCCCTAAATGCTATACTTCGCTAAATATCATAATTCTTTTTTATATACAAAACATTAAAAAACATACTAGCTAGATAAGTGATGTTGTAGGTAACTATTTTTAAGTATAGAAGTATTAAAGTTAGAACTCGCACAAGGCTCAAACAGCTGGATTTAATAACGTCCCACTAGATTTTTTAAATAATGAAATACTAGGTCCTTTATCAAAATACTGCGCTACACTAAATACCATTATTATTTTTGTATACAAAACATCGTTGTATTTTTTTAAAGCTTTTCCTATAAATAAAGATGCTCCTTTTCCATATTTTTTATCAACTAACTTTATCCACTCTGGATAGATTAAATAAAGCTGTACCATGGAGTGCCAGTTATCTTCACCTATTTCTATATTAAAAATTTTATAATCGCTTTTAGCTGTATTAGTTATTTCCTCGGCAATTTGTTGAACTTCATTAGAGAAAGCTTCTTTGTTTGAGTTATAGACAAGTTTGTTATATAATTGTTTTAATTTTGGATGCTTATCTTCTAATATATCATTTTTGAATTTTTCAAATCCTTCTGATAGAGACAATAAATCACTATTTAATATATTATTTTTAATAGCATTAGAATATTCTTTTATACTTCCATATTGATTTATTGCATTTTTAACAATTTCATCTTCTTTAGATTTTACACTTTTAATTATCTTATTAAACATTTCTATACTGCCAAAATATTTAATTATCTTATCTTCATGTTCCTTTTTTAGATTTTCTAAGGTATTATAATATTCACTCATATCAAATTCATTAAAACTCAAATCATTATCTCCTTGTATAGTTTTACCAATAAGATCTATTAATCTATTTAGTCTATCTCTTTTTTGAATTAATAATTTTTCTTGATTTTTTAGAACTTCTATTTTTACTGTTCTCATTATTTCACCTCGAAATTTAAAGTTAAAGTTGCATATACTATTCTTAATGGCCATTTCTATTTATTTGGTATATCCAAGCTTTGTTTTCATGATACACCATTACGTCACGTGAGGGTCAACACTAAGAGTGAATTTTTTACTATCTATACTTTTAAGTTTTTTAGATTAGTGTTATGAGTACAAAAAAAGAATTAGGGCATTTAGTGAAACGCAGCATTTAGATAAGGTATTAGTATTTCATCATTTAAAAAATTTATTGGACGCAACAGGAGGACAATTGTTTGAGCTTGTCGAGTTTTGAACTCCCGTCCATTAAATTTTTTAAATGATAGAAATTGTATGTGCAATCTAGCCAGTATGCTGAAATCAAAAATAACCTCTATCTTTTATTACAATAACAACTAATTAAAAAATATATAATCACCTGTTTTTAGGTTTCTTTTGTTACAGTAATCTACTACATGTACTACTAATTTTATGCTTCCATTACTTTTACCACTAACAACTCTACTTATAGTACTTGGTGATACATCTATTACTCTTGCACATGTATTCATATTTCCGTTAAATCTTTCATCAACTAACTTTTTTATACCTATAGATATTGTACCTTTTTCTTTATCCCCCATAAATATACCTCCTTATTGTAAAAAAATGTATTTAATAAATAAAGTATATATTTCATTTAAGCAAAATTCAATATTGCAAAAGATGAAATGAGAGAAAGTTGTGCGTTAGTGCAAAAATTAAATTATTTTACTAATTTGGAATATGAAATTTGATGAGACAGTATATAAAAATATAGATAAAAATGTCGAATAAAGTTTTTTACTATATATTTTGTGCAAAAACTTAAATAATGCTATAATATAGTTTGAAAAAATACTCGAAATAAGGTAATTAATTAAAAATTATGGAGGTTATAGATGAATCAAGAGAATATAAAGGTACAAGATATAGTAGATGCTATAAGAAATAGATGGCAATTAATTGTGAGTATTACATTGACTTCAGTTATTATAGCAAGTTTTTTTACTTTATTTATAGTTAAACCTAAATATGAAGCAAGCACGAAATTATTCATAGGAAAAGAAAGTAGTGAAAATAAAGATCAAAGCTATAGTAGCAACGATGTTCAAATGTATCAAAAATTATTAAAAACTTATTCAGATGTAATAATGACAAGTGATTTAGTTGAAAGAGCTTTAAGTTCTGAAAGCTTAGATGTGGATTCTGAATTAGTTTTAGCTGGTTTAACAGTTACTCCTAAAACAGATACACAAATATTACAAATTCAATATACAAATACTGATAAGAATCTAGCAATGGAAGTTGTAGATGCTATTACACAAGAATTTGTAAAAACATCAAGTGAATTAATCTCTAATGCAAATGTAAAGATAATTGAAACAGTTAAATTACCACAATCTCCAGTAAGCCCTAATAAAAAGCTTAATATATCTGTTGCTTTTGTTTTAGGCTTATTAATTAGTACTACTTTAGCATTAGTTCTTGAATTTATGAATAATACTTTTAAGTACAAAGAACAAGTAGAAAATATTTTAGGTGTACCAGTAATAGGAACTATTCCAAATACAGATATTGTGAAATAAGGGAGAATAATATGTTTATAGTAGAAAAAAAACCAAAATCAATTTCAGCAGAAAGTTATAGAACTCTAAGAACTAATATACAATATTCTTCTTTTGATAAAGAAATTAGGACAATAGTTGTAACTAGTTCTGAACCTGGAGAAGGAAAATCAACTGTTGTAGGAAATTTAGCACTTTCATTTGCACAATCATATAAAAGTACAATAATAATAGATTGTGATTTAAGAAAACCTTCATTACATAAGAAGTTTAGAATATCAAATATGGTAGGACTTTCGGATATATTAATAGGAAGAAAATCTTTAGTTGAAGCGGTTAATCAATACAATGAAAATATGCATATAATTACATCAGGAAAAATACCACCAAATCCTGCAGAAATGTTAGGGTCTAAAGCCATGGAAAGATTAATAGCAGAACTTAAGGAAATATACGATGTAATTATTTTAGATTCAGCACCTTTGCAAGCTGTAACTGATGCACAAATTCTTTCTACTAAGTCTGATGGAACAATATTAGTAGTTAGAGCTGAAAAAACCAAAAGAGATTCAGTAGCTAGTGCTAAGGAGTTATTAGATAAAGTAAATGCTAATGTATTGGGAGTAGTGTTAAATGCTACTGAAAATAGAAGGGGTAAGTATTACTATTATTATGGTCATGGAGAAAAGGAGAAATAGTTAGATGATAGATATTCATTCACATATTTTGCCTAATATAGATGACGGTTCTAAAAGCGAAGAGATAACCTTAGAAATGTTAAGAGCTGCTGTTAAAGATGGAACAAAAGAAATAATAGCTACTCCTCATTTTTGTAGAGGATATGGAGATACTGAATATAAAAAAGTTAAAGAACTAGTAAAAGAAGTTCAAGAGTTAGCAGATGAAGCAGGAATAGATATTAAAATATATCATGGTCAAGAAGTATATTATTCAGAAAGAATGTTAGAAGATTATGATAATGGACTTATAGGAACTATAAATGATTCGAGATATATGTTATTTGAATTACCTATGACATCTAAATTAGATGAAAATATATTTGATGTTTTATATGAAATGCAACTTAAAGGAATAGTTCTTATATTAGCACACCCTGAAAGATATAAATTTATAATTGAAAAGCCAAGTACAATAAATAGATTTATAGATGAAGGGATTCTATTTCAACTAAATTCAGGAAGTATAGAAGGAAAGTTTGGAGAAAAGATAAAGAAAACAGCAAGTATTTTGTTAGAAAATGGCATTTATAACTTTATTGGATCTGATGCACACAATACTACTTCAAGAAGGACAGGCATATTAGAGGGAAGTAAATTAGCAAAAGAAAAAAATAAAGTATATAGAAATCTCTTTAAATATAGTGCTAATAAGATATTAAATAATGAAGAAGTAGAATTTGTGGGAAAAAAAATTAAAGAGAAAAAGTCGTTTTTATCATTCTTTAAGTAAAGTTACTAAAATAAATTTTATAGGGGTGATTGTTTAAAGGTGGCAAATTCAAAAATGTTTAAAAAAGAAATGCCGTTAGAATATGAGAAGGTTGGGCTATTTTATTCTTTTTTTAAAAGATTATTTGATGTGATTTTATCATTAATGGGGATAATTTTATTAAGCCCTATTTTTATAATAGTAATTATAGCAATAAAAATTGATAGTAAAGGTAAAGCTTTTTTTGTACAAGAGAGAGTTGGACTTAAAGGTAATATATTCAGAATGTATAAATTTCGTTCAATGGTAGTTGATGCGGAAGAATTAAAGAAAAACCTTATGACTCAAAATGAAATGGGAGGTCCTATGTTTAAGATGAAAGAAGACCCAAGAGTAACTAGAGTTGGTAGGTTTATTAGAAAAACAAGCATAGATGAATTACCACAACTTTTTAATGTTTTAAAAGGTGATATGAGTTTAGTAGGGCCTAGACCATCTCTTCCTAGTGAAGTTAAAGAATTTGAAACATGGATGATGGAAAGGTTAGTGGTAAAGCCAGGTATAACTTGTTATTGGCAAGTATCCGGAAGAAATAATATAGATTTTATTGATTGGATGAAGCTTGATATAAAGTATGTTAGAGAAAAGAATATATGGATTGATGTTAAGTTAATATTTAAAACAGTATTTGTTCTTTTTGGAGATGAACATGCAAGTTAAGGAGAGAAAATTTATGAAAATAGTTGTAGCAGGAACAGGGTATGTAGGATTAGTTACAGGTGCCTGTTTGTCAGAAATGGGACATAAGGTTACTTGTGTAGATATTGATAAAAATAAGGTAGAATTAATGAAATCAGGTATATCTCCTATATATGAACCAGGTTTAGATGAACTTTTAGAAAGAAATTATAGAGAAAATAGATTAGATTTTACTATCGATTATAAAAATGCTTATAAAGATGCTGATGTTATCTTCATAGGGGTAGGAACTCCAGAAAGAGAAGATGGTTCAGCTAATTTAGACTATGTTTTTACAGTATGTAAAGAAATTGCAGAAAGTATAGAAAAAGATACTTTAGTAGTAGTGAAATCAACAGTACCAATAGGAACTAATGATAAAATAGAAGAATTCTTAAAAGAAAATGTTAAAGAAGATATAAATATAGAAGTGGCTTCTAATCCAGAATTTTTAGCACAAGGAACTGCTGTTAAAGATACATTACATGCTAGCAGAATAGTAATTGGAGTAGAATCAGATTTTGCGGAAAAACTATTAAGAGATGTATATGAAAGATTTAATCAACCAATAGTAGTTACTAATAGAAGAAGTGCAGAAATGATAAAGTATGCATCTAATGATTTTTTAGCTTTAAAAATATCTTTCGTGAATGAAATAGCAAACTTTTGCGAAGATGTAGGAGCTGATATAGAAGATGTAGCAAAAGGTATGAGTTTTGATCCAAGAATTGGGGATAAGTTCTTAAGAGCTGGCCTTGGATATGGTGGTTCATGTTTCCCTAAGGATACCAAAGCTTTACATTGGCTTGCAAATGATAATGGATATGAACTAAAAACTATAAAAGCAACTATAGAGGTTAATGAAAATCAAAAATACAAAATGTTTAGAAAAGCTAAAAGAATATATGGAAGCTTAAAAGGAATGAATGTAGCAGTTCTTGGTCTTACTTTTAAGCCAGGTACTGATGATTTAAGAGAAGCACCATCTATCCCTAATATAAGAAGATTATTAGATGAAGGTGCAAATGTAAAAGTATATGATCCAGTAGGTATGAAAAACTTTAAAAAGGTATTTCCTACAGAAGTTTCTTATTGTGAAATTCCTGAAGATGCACTTAGAGATTCAGAGCTTGCATTTATTTTCACAGAATGGAATGAAATTAAGAATTTAGAGTTAGAAAAGTATGAAGAGCTTATGAAAAAGCCAGTAATAATGGATGGAAGAAATTGCTATAAAATAGAAGAAGTAAAAGCAAGAAAAGTTAATTATTATTCAGTAGGAAGAAAAGATATAAAAAATTTATAAATTTATACCTAAAAATACATAATAACTAATCATTAAAAAGTAAAAACTTAAGATGAATGGAGAAAAGTTGTATGAAAAATATAAGTTTAAAAAATAAAACTATTTTTATTACAGGTGTAGCAGGTTTTATAGGTTCAAATTTAGCTAAAAGCTTACTTCAAAATGTAGAAGGAGTAAAAATAGTTGGAATTGATAATATGAATGATTACTATGATGTTAGTTTAAAGGAATATAGATTATCAGAACTTACACCTAATCCTTCTTTCAAGTTTATAAAGGGGAGTATTTCAGATAAGGACTCTATACAAGAAATTTTTAATAAGTATCAACCTAATATAGTAGTTAACTTAGCAGCACAGGCAGGAGTTAGGTACTCAATTATTAATCCAGATGCATATATGGAGGCTAATATAATTGGATTTTTTAATATATTAGAAGCTTGCCGTAATTCATATAATCCAGGAAATACTCCAATTGAACATTTAGTATATGCATCAAGTTCATCAGTATATGGATTAAATAAAAAAGTACCATATAGTACTGAAGATAAAGTTGATAATCCAGTATCACTTTATGCAGCTACTAAGAAATCAAATGAGTTAATGGCACATTCATATAGTAAGCTATATGGTATTCCAGTAACAGGATTACGTTTCTTTACAGTTTATGGACCAGCAGGTAGACCTGATATGGCTTATTTTGGGTTTACTAATAAACTAGTAAAAGGTGAAAAAATACAAATATTTAATTATGGAAATATGTCTAGAGACTTTACTTATATAGATGACATAATAACAGGTGTAATGGATGTTATGAAAAAGACACCAGATGAAACAGAAGATGGAGTAAAGTATAAGGTATATAACATAGGAAACAATCAACCAGAAAGCTTATTAAATTTTGTTGAAACTTTAGAAAAGTGTTTAATAGAAGAAGGAATAATAAATAGTCCAGCTGAAAAAGAATTATTACCAATGCAACCAGGCGATGTATATCAAACTTATGCTGACGTAACAGATTTAGTAAATGATTTTGGATTTAAACCAAGTACATCCATTGAAGAAGGCCTTTCTAAATTTGCAAAGTGGTATAAAGAATTCTATATGAATAAGTAACAAATCAAAGCATAAAAAATAAAAATTTAAATAATAGTTTTTACAAACAAAAGATAAAGAGGTGCTTAGATTGAATATTTTATACACATGTGATAATAATTACGTCTGGATTATGGGTATATCAATGATTTCTTTATTTGAAAATAACAAAACAATAGAGGATTTAAATGTTTATCTTTTAGGAGATAGAATTAGTGAAGAAAATAAAGAAATATTACAAGATATTGCATTAAGGTATAGTAGAAAATGTTTCATCATAGACACTCCAAAGCTTAATATACCAGAAGTGCTATGTTCAAAAAGGTGGCCTATTAGTGCATTTACTCGTTTATTTGCAGGAGAATTATTACCAAAAGATTTAGATAAAATACTTTATTTAGACTGTGACACTATAGTTAATGATAACATAAGCGAGATTTGGGATGTCAATGTGAAAAAAAATGTATTCTTTGGTGTTAAAGATTGTATTAGTAAGACTTATAAGAAAAATATTGGTTTAGAAGATGACTCTATATACGTTAATGCAGGAGTTCTATTAATGAATCTAAAAGAGTTAAGAAAGATAGATGTAGCAAAAGCCATAGAAGATTACTTAAGTAAATATACTAATTATATTAATTATGCAGATCAAGATATACTTAATGGTATATTTTCTGAAACAATGGGAGTATTAGATCCAGAATATAATGTAATGACATTACTTGCAGAATATGAATATAAGCATATTTTAGATTTAAGATTCCCAACGAATTATTACTCTAAAGAAGAAATATATTTAGCCGTGAAAGAGCCTAAAATTATTCACTATACAACATGTATGTTAAGTATAAGACCATGGTTTTCTAATAGCAAACATCCATATATAAATGAATTTAACAAGTATATGAATATGAGCATATGGTCAAATAGAGAATTAGAAGTATATAAATTTAATACAAAAGAATCTAGAGTATTAGAAAGTATATCAAGGCTTCCAAGAGATATGGAAGTGAAATTGTTGGGGATAATTCATGCAGGATTAAAACCAATGTATATAAGAGCAATGGCTAAAATGAAAGGATAAAAAATGAATATATTAATTACAGGTGGTACTGGATTTATTGGAGAACATTTTGTACCGGAATTATTAAAGGATAATCATTCAATTAGACTTCTTGTTAGAAATATAGATAAAGCCCAAAAATTATTTGGAGATAAATGTGAATATTTTGTAGCAGATATAAATGATAAAGAAGCTCTTAAGGGTTGTTGTGATAATATTGATGTGGTGTATCATATGGTGGCAAAGGTAGGAAATGAACTACCAACAGAAGAAACTTTAAGACAATTTAGAGAAGTAAATGTAGAAGGTACAAGAAATATTACGGAAGAAGCTAAAAAAGCTAATGTGAAAAAATTTATTTTTGTAAGTTCTATAGCTGCTATGGGAATTGTTCATGAAGATGTTATAACAGAAAAAAGTAAGTGCACTCCATATTTACCTTATCAAATTTCTAAATATGAAGCAGAAAATATGCTTATAGAAGAATATAAGAAAAATAATTTTCCAGTTGTTATTATAAGACCTACTAAGGTATATGGAGTTGGAGAAAATGAGTATTCTTATTTAACTTTAGCTAAGTTATGTAAAAAACATATTTTTCCAAGAGTTGGTACAGGCAAAAACTATACATCAAATGTATATGTTACTGATTTAGTTCAAGCTTTAGTAAGTCTTGTTAACAAAGGGGTTTTTGGGGAGATTTACAATATAACTTCTGAAGAATCAATTGCTTTTGAAGATTCTGCAAAGATTATAGCTAAAGAATTAGGAGTAAAAGTATATTTTATGTTTGTACCAAAAAGTTTAATGATTTTTTCAGCAAATATATTAGAAAAAACATTCAATAAGTTAGGTAAAAAACCACCCGTTACTAAGAAGAATATTGAAGCTACAGTAACTAATAGAGTATATGATATTACTAAAGCTAATAAGGATTTAGGATATTATCCAAAGATGAAAATGGAAGATGGGATTAAAGCTGTTGTTAGATGGTATAAGGATACAGGACTAGTTTAGTTGAAAGGAAAAAGTAGAAGATGAACATTTTATATATATCGGCGTTAGTAGGAGGAAAATATGCAGGTCCAACTACAAGTGTTCCAAATCAAATATATTTTCAATCAAAACATAATAATGTGTTTTGGTACAATCTAACGGACATTGAATGTCCTATGGAAAAATGCAAAGAATTTTTCTTTAGTATAAGAGATTTTCCTTCTAAAAAGTTAATGGATCTTCCGAAACCTTTTTCAAATCCTGACTTAGTAGTTTTTGAAGAGTTTCATAAGGTACCTTTTATAAGTTTTGCGAAACAACTAAAAAAGAATAAGATTCCATATATTATTGTTCCAAGAAGTCAACTTACAGATCAATACATGAAGAATAAAAAAATAAAGAAAAAAGTAGGTAATTTTCTTTTATTTAATAGATTCTTAAAAGGAGCATCTGCAATTCAATATTTGTCAAAAGCAGAAAAGGAAGATAGTACTTTTCATGACTATAATATAGAGTCATTTATTATACCAAATGGAATAATAGTTGATTATAAAAAGGAAGATAAAGATAGCACGGAAATTGTTGGAGTATTTATAGGTAGATATAATATCTATCAAAAAGGTTTAGATATACTAGTAGAAGCTATAAAAGAAGTGAAAGAAGAGTTAATAGAAAATAATATTATATTTAAACTACATGGTCCAGATGAAAGAACAGGAAATAGACTAGATGTGGAAAATTTAGTGAAGGAAGCAAATGTTTCTGAAGTGGTTAAGGTTTATTCAGAAGTATATGATGAAAAAAAGAGAGAAGCCTTATTAAAGGCAGATTTTTTTGTCCATACTTCAAGATATGAAGGTATGCCTATGTCTGTATTAGAAGGATTAGCTTATGGGCTACCTTGTTTATTATCAAAAGGTACTAATATGACAGAAGAAATAAATTTTTATAATGCTGGTTGGGATGCTGGAAGTAGTGTACAAGATACTGTTAATGCTTTAAAGCAATTAATTAAAGATAAAGATTCTTTAGTAAGTTTAAGTAATAATGCATTAAAATTATCTGATACATATAAGTGGGAAAATATATCTGAAAAGACCCAATCTATTTATGAAAATATAGGAAGAGTGAAAAAATAATGCTAGGTAAAATAATAAGAAGGTTAAATATAGAAGTAAAAGTTCTATATTATCGTATAGCTAAATCTAATATATCTATAGGGAGAAATTTTAGATTTAGAAAGGGATTGACTTTAAACTGTAGCCCTAGTGGGAAAATAATTATAGGCAATGATGTATTCATGAATAATTACACATCAATAAATGCTCATAAAAAAGTATATATAGGTGATAATAGCATAATAGGTGAAAATGTTAAGATATATGATCACAATCATTCATTTTCAGATAAAAATAAGCTTATTAAAGAACAAGGATATAAAGTAAAAGAAGTATCTATCGGAAGTAATTGTTGGATTGGAAGTAACGTAGTAATACTAGCTGGAGCTAATATTGGAGATAATGTTGTTATAGGAGCTGGATGTGTTATAAATTCAAGTATAGCAGATAATTCAGTAGTGAAAAACAATCAAAGTTATATTATTGAAAGTAGAAGGTAAGGAGTATGGAAAGTTTAATTACAATCATTATGCCCGTTTATAATGCAGAGAAGTTCTTAGATCTTTCAATAAGTAGTGTACTAAATCAAACTTTTAGAAAATTTAAGCTTTTAATCATTGATGATGGCTCTACAGATAAAAGCTTTGAAATTATATCAAAGTATGAAAAATTAGATAATCGTGTTAAATATATAAAAAAAGAAAATGATGGAGTTTGTGCAGCTAGAAACTTAGGATTATCTCTAACAGATACAAAGTATGTAACATTTATAGACCATGATGATGAATACAAAGAAGATTTTTTAGAGAATAATATTAAATTATTAGAAGAGAAAGAACTAGATTTAGTTAAGTGTGCAAGAGCAAATGTTTTTGTAGACCTAAATGGAGAGAAGTGGGGAGAAAAAACATTTAGTTTTGGGGATAAAATTTACAAAAAAGATGAGTTAATACTAGATATTTTAAACCTTAGAAAAAGTGAAATCTGGGGTTCTGTATGGAATGGTGTTTATAAAACAGATTTATTTAAAGTAAATAATATAGTATTTAATGAGAACTATCGTAATGGAAATGAAGATGTAGATATTTTAGTAGATATCTTATTTGCAGCAAATAAAATAGGATTTTCTTCTTATGTAGGATATCAACATTACTATCGTATGGGTCAAAGCACAAGTTTAAAATTCAATAAAAATCAAATAAGTACAAGATTAGAAGTTATTTCTAAGGAGAAGAGGATGATTTCTAATTATGGTTTAAAACAATTAGAAGATAAATTTATAATTTATGATTTATTAGATTGTTTTAAGATTTTAAGTCATGCTGATTCTAAAGAAGTAATAAATAGTTGTATTAAGGATATAGATAAAGTAATTAATCGAAAAAAAATACTTAATAGAAGTTTGAAAAAAGAGTTATTTGATTTATCTAAAAAGAATTATATTGAACTTAGAATAATATGTTCAAGCTTTTATATGTATTATTTTAATATTAAAAGATTAATAAAAAGATAGCAATAAATGAAAATGATGAAAGGCGGTTCTTTAATGAAGAAAATTCGTCATATAAATATACAATCAATAATAATGATTAATATATTATTATTATTAGGTATGTTATGTGGAGATGCTGATAAAGGTGGAATAATAAATATATTAATAGTTTCATTATTTGGATTAACAATATTAAGAATCTTAATGGCTGGTAATATAAAAAAAAGTATTATATTTTCTCCTATAATTAAATGGAATTTTATATTTTTTGTTATATGTTTCATGTCAGTATTATGGTCTATATATCAAGAACATTCTTTTGCTATGAGTTTTGTTATGTTAAAGAGATTAATTATTATTTTTTCAATAGTTATTAACATAAGAAATAAAGATGACTTATTTAAAGTATTAAAATTTTACTTAATAGCATGTATGTTTATGATGATTAAGATAACTTACTTCTTTTTAATAAAAGGAGAAACAGGATCTAAAATGTGGGACTTAGCATGTGGGAATTATTTCAATACAGTTGCACAGTTACTAGCTTTTGCTATAATTATAGCTTATTATTTCTTAAGATCAGAAAAAAATAAAAAATATATAAAAGTAGCATATATATTTTTTATGGCATTTTCTATATGGCATATATATATTACAGGTTCTAGAAAAGGTATAATTATGCCAATAACCGAGATATTTATATATTTAGTAATTATAAATAGAAAAAGTATGGTCAAGATGTTAAGAACAATGTTTATTATGCTAATAATAGGTGGAATAGCAATATATATATTATCTAGAAATCAAGAATTATGGAACAGAATGATTATTATGTTCGAGATGATCTTTAGTGGTGAGCAATTAGATGAAAGTACTCAACTTCGTTCTTATTTTATCAATTTAGCAGGGCAGATGTTTGCTAATAAACCTATTATAGGTCAAGGAGTAAATAGTTTTGTTGGGGTTTTAAATAGTGAAATAGGAAAACAAATGTATTCACATAATAATTATTTAGAAATTGCTTCAGGTTTAGGTATAATAGGGCTTGTATCTTATTATTGGTATTATGTTTATTTAGTAAAAGGTTTTATAAAAAATATTAATAAAGATAATATTAATGCTCTTGGGTTAAGTATTATAGTTACTTTAGCAATATTTGAATATGGAATAGTAACATATAGTGTACTTCTGTATCCAATTTTATTAACATTTTTAGGGTTAATAGTTGAAATGAATAAATGGGAAGATAACAAAGAAATTTATAGTTAAATAATAAGTAAAAAGATAATTAATTGTTCTTCATTCCTTTTGGAGTATATTTAGTCAATATAAATATATGTTATCTAAAAGGAAGAAGAACAATGTTTTTTAACGTATAGAAAATTTAAAAGCTTTTAGAAGTTTTACATAAGGAGAAAGATATGAATGATTTAAATAATAAAAAAAATATAAGTGATAGCTTTATTGCATTAGAAGAACTTACTTTAGAATATAAAAAAGTATTAAATTCAAAAGAATATAAGATGGGCAAAAGAGTTTATGATTATATTAATTTACTTCGCTCAGGAAAAGTTATTACTATATGTAAAAGACTTTTAAGAAAAAAGGAAGATTACGATAAGATTATTTCAACAAAAGAAGAGAAAATATTAAACTTTGAATCATATTTTTCTAATAAAAGAATTGCTGTTTATACGTCAGTATTTGGATCATATGATAGATTACTTGATCCAGTAATAAAACCAGATAATATTGATTATTATATAATTACTGATCAAGAAGTAGATAAAGATAGTAAGTGGAAAAAGATTGACTTTAAAGATGTTATTCCAAGTGAAATAAAGGATGGAACATCAAAAAATAGATATGTAAAAATGCTGCCACATAAAATATTTAAAGATTATGATTACTCTATTTATGTGGATGGAAATGTGTGGATAACATCGGATTTAACGCCACTTATTAGTTCATTAGAAGAGTTTCCTGTAGCAATGCATAGACATAAAAATAGAGATTGTGTTTATGACGAGATTGATGTTTGTATAAAAAAGGGAAAGGCTAGTGAAGAGTCACTAAGAAATCATCAAAAACTTTTAGAAAAGCATAATGTACCTAGAAATCTTGGTCTTTTAGAAGCTACAGTTATAGCAAGAAAACACTTTGATGAAGAATGTATTGATTTAATGGAAAGTTGGTGGAAGGAATTTAAAGAAAACTCTAAGAGAGATCAGATATCATTAATAGATTGTATTTGGACAAAATCTATAAATATAGACAAAATAGCTACCTTAGGGAAAAATACATTTGATAATAATAAATTTATTATATTTTCACATAAGTAAAGAGAGATAAGGTGAAGTTATGAGAAATAAAAAGTTATTTTTAAATATATCTACGGCCTTATTAAACCAAGTAGTTATAGCAGTTTGTGGTCTTATTTTACCAAGAGCAATACTTAGTAATTTTGGTTCAGAAGTTAATGGATTAGTATCATCAATAACTCAGTTTTTAGCAGCTATTGCCTTTATGGAGTTAGGGGTTGGAGCTGTAGTTCAATCATCTTTATATAAGCCTTTAGCAGAAAAAGATGATGTTATGATAAGTAAAATAATTATTTCAGCAAATTCATTTTTTAAAAAAGTTGCATTAATTTTAACTATATATACATGTATGCTAACATTTTTATATCCTATATTAGTAAATAATAATTTTGATTTTATGTTTACTGCATCTTTAGTAATTATTATTTCAATAAGTTCATTTGCACAATATTATTTTGGAATAACAAATCAGATATTACTAAATGCAGATCAAAAATCATATATTCAGCTTTTATTACAAAGTGGTACTCAAATATTAAATACAATTTTTTGTGTGATTCTTATTAATAAT
The DNA here is from genome assembly GCA_934755305.1 of uncultured Clostridium sp. Classification (GTDB taxonomy): domain Bacteria; phylum Bacillota; class Clostridia; order Clostridiales; family Clostridiaceae; genus Clostridium. The sequence goes on from CAKVLD010000004.1 coordinate 130,148, forward strand.
GGAAGCTCTATTCAGATGGTTAAATTAACAACATCTATTATTTATATGATGAGACCACTTTTTCAATGGTATTATGTTAGAAAGCATTACAATATTGATTATAATATAAAGGTTACAGAAGAGCCAATAAAACAAAAGTGGAATGGATTTACTCAACATTTAGCCACAGTAGTTTTAGATAAAACAGATGTAATTATATTAACTATTTTTTCTACCTTAGATAATGTATCTATTTATGGAGTATATTATTTAGTAGTAAATAGTTTAAGTAAACTTGTAGTTTCAACAACCACTGGAACCCAATCTTATTTAGGTAGATTAATAGCAAGAGGAGAAAAAGAAAAAGTAAAAGAAGCATTTTCAAGAGTTGAGATAATATCTCATTTATTTATAACATTAATTTTCACTATATGTGGATGTTTATTAGTACCTTTTGTTTATGTATATACTAAAGGAATAGATGATGCAAACTATATAGTTCCAGTATTTGCAGTACTAATAACAATAGCAAATGCAGCATATAGCTTTAGAAATTCTTATAATATAATAGTTAAAGCTGCAGGGCACTATAAAGAAACTCAAAGTAGTGCAATTATTGAAATGTTTATAAATATAATTGTTTCAGTAATTTTGGTTATTAAGTTTGGTTTAGTTGGAGTAGCTATTGGTACATTAAGTGCTATGGTATATAGAACAATTTATTTTGTTTACTATACATCAAAAATAGTTGATCATTCTCCAAAAGCATTTTGGTATAACATATTTGTTGATGTTGTAGAATGTTTAGTAATATGTTTAATATTTAATTTTATAAAGTTTGATGTAGTTAATTATTTACAATGGTTTATATTAGCTATAAAAACAACTATTATTGGTATAGTTGTATGTTTATCATGTAATTATATCTTTTTTAGAAAAAAGATGGTTTTAGCAATTTCTAAATTTACAAGAAGATAAAGATATTACTTATATTTAGTGAAAGAGAGTAGAGAATGGAACAAATAAACAAAAGAAGTAAGGATAAAGTAATACAATTTTATAGAGGAATTGGTTGCCTGTCTATAATTATTTATCATTTTTTATATAGATATGGTGAAATATATGATTTACCTAATTATGTAGTTAATTCATTATCCTCACTTGGAGCTATAGGGGTAGCATTATTTCTTATTATTACTGGATATTTTGTAGTCTCAACAAAAAATATTTCTTTATTAGATCAATTAAAAAAGAAAATAATAAGTTTATATCCACCTTATTTTATAGCTATTACATTAGCATTTTTAGTAAGTTTATTAGGATATTTAGGTGAAGATAGAGTAGTAGGATTCAAAGATTATTTACTTAATGTTATTTTAGTAAATGGATTTATTTCAAGACCATATGTAGATGGAGCACATTGGTATGTTACTTATATAGTTATATTTACAATATGGTTTGCATATTTTAATAAGAAAAGAATTTCTAATAACCCAATGTTATATGAAGTATGTTTGATTATTAATATAATTGTATTTTTTATAACTCGTTACATTATAGGAAACAATTTCGAAGTTTTATCAAGATTTTTATATATAATAGTTGGAAACAAGTTTTTAGGATTTATAGTGATTGGTGTATGTGTTAAATTTATAGAAACTTCTCGAGATAGAAGTGAAAAAAATAAATGGTTATTAGTTTTAGGAAGCTCATTATTATTTATATTCATTTCATATAGAAGTTTAGTAATGTTTATGTTTGGGGTAATTTTTACTTTTATTTTATATAAGAGAAATTATTTTTCTTTTTTAACTAAAGCATCTGTAATTGTTTGGATTGGAGATATATCTTATGGAATATATCTTATTCATCAAAATATTGGATATTCCATTATGAATTATTTAAGAATAAATTTTGATGTAAAATTTGAAATAACATTTGTTTTAGCACTAACTTTAGTTGTTTTATTAGGTGCTTTAGTATTAGTGTTAAGCAAATATATTGTTAAAATAATAGGTGTAAGAAGAGATATAAAGTAAAAAAATATATATTCATATATTCTTTTGATGCATATATTTTTTTGATGTATTTGATGTATATATTCTTTTAATGTATATGATGTATATATTTTTAAAGAGAATGGCTTAAATACTAGCTTGAGGGCGATATTATGTTTTTATTAACATTATTATTTTAGCTTTTATATCTAAGAATAGAAAAAATTACAAATGCGTTATAATAGAAAGTGACTAGTTGTTAAATGAAATGGGAAAAATTTAATTAACTGTTTGGGGAAGTTATATTATATGAGTATTTTAAATTAAAAGTAGTTTATAGCAAAGATGCTATCTTGTTAAAGATGACATCTTTTTCTTTATTTCAGATATATACAATTAAAATATAAAGGGGGTATTTTATGACAGAATTAATGATAATTAGTGGACTTGTATTAATTATTTGTATAACCTCAACTAAAGTGTTATATAAATTTGGGGTTCCAATTCTACTTATATTTATAGTATTAGGAATGTTATTTGGTTCAGATGGAATAGTTGGAATTTATTTTGATAATTACGATTTAGCTAGCAAAGTAAGTTCTTTAGGATTAGTATTCATTATGTTTTATGGGGGATTTGGAACCAAGTGGGATATGGCTAAACCTATAATATATCCAAGTATATTTATGTCTTCATTTGGAGTTATTATTACAGCAGGACTTGTTGGATTATTTTGCAATTTAATAATAAAGACTACATTCTTAGAAGGACTTTTAATAGGATCTATAGTTGCATCCACAGATGCAGCGTCAGTATTTGCAATCTTAAGATCTCAGAAGTTAAATTTGAAAGGATCATTAGCATCATTTTTAGAGATTGAAAGTGGAAGTAATGATCCTGTTGCATACATGATGACTCTTACTGTATTAACAATGATGAAGGATTCAGGAGAATTAGGTGTATTTGCAATAGTTGCTATGATAATTAAGCAAGTTGTATTTGGGCTTATAATAGGGTATTCTATAGCTAAGTTTACAACATATATGCTTAGAAGATTAAATTTTGAAATAGAAGCTTTCTACTCAATATTTGTAATGGCATCAGCAATACTTTCATATTCTATTAGTGAATTAATTGGTGGAAATGGTTATTTAAGCGTATATATTGCAGGATTATTAATAGGAAATGGTAAAATACCACTAAGAAGAAGTATGTTTAAAGTTTTTGATGGGATTTCATGGCTTATGCAAATAGTATTATTTTTTATGCTTGGTCTTTTATGCTTTCCATCAAAGTTACCTTTTGTAACAATAACAGCAATATCAATAGCTATATTTATGACATTAATTGCAAGACCAATAGCTACATTTATAATACTTAGTCCTTTTAAGTTTACAATTAAAGAAAAAATATTTATATCATGGGTTGGACTTAGAGGTGCAGCATCAGTTGTTTTTGCAATATTTGCAGTAACATATGGAGTTAATATAGATAATGATATATTCCATATAATATTTTTTATAGCTTTATTTTCAGTTGCAATACAAGGTACGCTTATTCCTAAGATTGCAGGAATATTAGATTTAGTTGATAATGAGAATGGGCCTTCGGTATTAAAAACATTTACTGATTATTCAGGAGAAATAAATACAGATTTATTAGAAGTAAAGATAGAGAAAGATAGTCCATGGATAAATAAAACTATAATGGATGCAAATATACCTGAAGAAATACTTATTGTTATGGTAAAACGAGATAATCAAATATTAGTTCCTAAAGGATCAACCATAATAAAAGATAAAGATATATTGGTTTTAAGTGGAAATAATATTGAAAGTTTAATTCAAAAAAGTAGCTAATTTAAATGTATTAGATGTATTTTAGAAAATTAAACAATTATAGTTAAAGGAGCTACTTTAGTAGCTCCTTTAAGATATTATAGGAAGATATTAATCGACTTGAATAAGTATCCATTCTTGATTCCATCCATCCTTGTCAGTCCATTGAAGTGAACCAGCACCATCAGAAGTTGATGAAGCATCAATATCTAGGATTTTAGAACTATTCCTATTTTTTATTTTGTAATATGAATCCCAAGTTTTTTCAAAACTCCATTGTTGGTTCCATCCTTGATTTTCAGTCCATTGTACGCAATAAGCACCATCATAAATAGAATTAGATAGTACGTCAAGAACTTTTCCAGTAGCAACATTTTTAATTGAGTAATATCCGTTACCACAAGATACAAGTTGCCATTTTTGGCTGTTCCATCCGTAATAAGTATATTGCTCAATTCGTGCTCCATCATTATAAGAACCACCAGAAACGTTTAATGCTTTACCACTTAATCTATTAACTATTTTATATTTTACAGAAGTATTTGGGAAACTTTTTTGAGATTTAAAAGCATTAATAGCATCATTAAACTTTAAAGTTTTATATGAAATTTCTGTACAAGCCCCTAAAGGGTATCCATCAGAAAGAATTGAAGAAGAAGCACAAGGTTCCCAGTAAAATACACCTATTCCTTTAGAATTAGGAACTGCTTTTACCTTGTTAATAACAGCTTTAACTAAGTTATATGAATCAGTAGATTTTGAAGCTTCTCCACCAACTTCACAAACCATTACCTCTTTATTATAACGAGAAGCCATATCATTTAAATTATAAGATAAGGCATCAATATTATCAGTATAGTTAGTATTAGACCAATATGGATAATATGACATACCTATTACATCAAATTTAGCGCCAGAGTTTACTAAAGAATCAAAGACAGTCCTAAAAATAGAATTATTCTCTCCATTAGCCAAATGAATTATTACTTTAGATGATGAACTTACTCTTTTTACTGCATCATAGCCTTTATTTATTAATTTAGACCAGTTTTGTGTATTAGGAAAGTTTCCATTTCCCCATATATAAGCCTGAGGCCATAACATACCAGAGTTTGTTTCATTTCCTACTTGAACCCATTCAGGATATATACCAGCCTCAGCAAGTGAAGACATAACTTCATATGTATGATTATATACATCATTTTCTAATTGAGATAATGAATGATTTTTCCATGCAGCAGGAATGTCTTGTTTACCAGGATCAGCAAAGTGATCGCTATAATGAAAATCAATCATAATTTTAAAACCTAATTGTTTAGCACGTTTAGCCATAGTTACTACACTATTTTTATCGCAATATCCTAGCATAGAAGTATAGCCATCATTTGAAGTAAAGAATCCATTTGATGGAGGATTTACAAATACACGAAGTCTAACAGAATTTACACCATTATCTTTAAGGATTTTTAAAGGATCTTCTTTATATCCATAATCATTAACCCAATTTATACCATTAGATTCTAATTGGTTTACCCATCCAATATCAGCACCATTAGCAAAAGTAGAAGCATTAGCTATTACAGCTTTAGTTCCAAAAGAAATAATAAAAATAACAACAGAACATTTTAATAATTTTTTAAACATTAACATCAATCCCCCTTTTTAATGTTTTAAATTGCAACATAAGTACATATTTAGTTATAAAAATTATATAGTAATCAATTTAAAATATCCATATAAACCTTATGAGTTTAATATTTAAGCATAAAATAATACTATTTATGTCTTTTTATTTACAATTATGATGAATAGTTACTGTATTAAAAAATAAATAACATTTTTCAATTTTCTTAACAAAAAAAGAAAAAAATGTTACAATATAAAAATGACAATAATATTAAAACGGGTAGGGGGATATTCATGGATGAAGATGTATTAATACTAGAGGATATACTAAGCTATATAAAGGACAGATGGAAACTAGTATTATCAATGACTTTAACGACTACAATAGTAGCTGCAGTGTTAAGTTTTTTTATAATAAGTCCTAAATATGAAGCAAAGACAAAATTATTTATAGGGAAAGAAAGTAGTTCTGAACAAACTCAAAATTATAATAGCAGCGATATTCAGATGTATCAAAAATTATTAAAAACATATTCAGATGTAATACTTACTGATGATTTAGTAGAAAGTGCATTAAGCAAAAATAATATTGATGTAAGTACAGAAGATGTTTTGTCAAAGTTAACAGTAAATCCTAAGACAGATACACAAATATTAGAGATAAGTTATGTTTCTAAAGATAAAGAAGAAGCTATGAAAATAGTGGATGCTGTAACTAATAAATTTATAGAAACATCAAGTACATTAATAGCTAATGCAAATGTAAAAATAGTACAAAATGTAAAGTTACCGCAAAGTCCTATTAGCCCTAATAAGAAATTATTCTTATTAATAGGTGTAGCTTTAGGATTAGTTGGTGGTAGTGCAATAGCAGTATTTCTTGGCTTAAGTGATAATACATTTAAAGATAAGGATCAAGTAGAAAGTATAGTAAGTTTACCTGTTATTGGAACTATTCCTAATTCAGATATTATAAAGTAAGGAGAAGTATATGTTTATAGTAGAAAAAAAACCCAAATCAATTTCGGCAGAAAGCTACAGAACTTTAAGAACTAATATACAATATTCTTCTTTTGATAAAGAAATTAGAACAATAGTTGTAACTAGTTCTGAACCAGGAGAAGGTAAGTCAACAGTAGCTGGCAACCTAGCACTTTCTTTTGCACAAGCAGAAAAAAGAACAATAATAATAGATTGTGATTTAAGAAAGCCTTCATTGCATAAAAAGTTTAAAGTTTCAAATTTATATGGACTTTCAGATGTTTTAATAGGAAATGAAAAAATAGATAAAGCATTAGTTAAACATTCACCATATCTTCATATCTTAACTTCTGGTAAAATACCACCAAACCCAGCAGAAATGCTTGGTTCAAAGATTATGAATAAATTATTAAAAGAGCTTAGAGATGTTTATGACATAATTATACTAGATTCAGCACCATTACAAGCAGTTACTGATGCTCAAATACTTTCCACTAAAGCAGATGGAACTATTTTAGTGGTAAGAGCAGAGGCTACAAAGAGAGATTCAGTAATACAAGCTAAACAATTACTAGAAAAAGTAGGGAGCAATATATTAGGTATAGTATTAAATGCAGTAGAAGATAGAAAGAAGAAATATTACTACTATTATGGCAGTGAAAAGAGAGAAGAAACTAAATGATAGATATTCATTCACATATATTGCCTAATATTGATGATGGATCTAGTAGTAAAGAAATGACATTAGAAATGTTAAGACAAGCAGTGGAAGATGGAACAAAGGATATAGTAGCAACTCCCCATTTCTGTAGAGGATATGGGGAAAGCACTTATGCAGAAGTTAAGGATTTGGTGAAAGATATAAAAAAATTAGCTAAAGATGAAGGAATAGAGATTAATATATATCATGGACAAGAGGTATATTATTCAGAATCTATGCTAGAGGATTATAAAGAAGGCATTATAGGTACAATAAATGATTCTAAGTATATGTTATTTGAGTTACCTATGACTATGGAGCCAGATGAAAATGTATTTAACATAATATATGAACTTCAACTTAAAGGGATAGTTCTTATTCTTGCTCATCCAGAAAGATACAAATTTGTTATAAATAATCCTGAGAAAATAAATAGATTTATAGAAGAAGGGATATTATTTCAAGTTAATTCAGGTAGCTTAATGGGGAAATTTGGAGATAAGGTACAAAAGACAGCTAATATTTTATTGGAAAATGGAATATATAATTTTATTGGTTCTGATGCTCATAATGATACTTCAAGAAAGACGGGGATATCTGAGGCTGCTATTTTAGCAAGTAAGAAGAATAAGATATATGAAGAATTGTTTTATGAGAGTGCAGAGAGGGTATTTAAGAATCAAGATGTGGAGTTTTTTGGTGGGTTAGTTAAGAAAAAGAAAATGTTTTTTTCTATTTTTAAGAAATAGATTAATTGATTTTATTATAAATTTAAGAAAAATATAGAATATTCAAGAATACATTCAAAATATTTATTAGTTTTAAATGTGTGTTGTAATATATAGCACAAGTATTTTCTGTGTAAATATAGTGTTGCTTAAATTTATGCATATGATCGAGAGTATATAAAAAAGGAGGAAAATTGCTAATGAAAATATGTTTAGTTGGTTCATCTGGTGGTCATCTAACACATTTATATATGCTAAAGCCTGTATGGGAAAAGAGAGAGCGTTTTTGGGTCACATTTGATAAAGAAGATGCTAAAAGTCTTCTTGAAGGCGAAAAAATGTATCCATGTTATTATCCTACGAATCGTAGTTTTAAGGCACTTGTAAAGAATACTATTTTAGCATGGAAGATATTACGCAAGGAAAAGCCAGATTTAATTATTTCTTCTGGAGCTGCAGTTTCCGTTCCTTTCTTTTATCTTGGTAAATTATTTGGAGCGAAGCTAATATATATAGAAGTTTTTGATCGTATCGATAAACCGACTATGTCAGGAAAAATTGTTTATCCAATTGTTGATGAGTTTATTGTGGAATGGGAGGAAATGAAGAAGGTATATCCTAAGGCTATTAATTTAGGAAGTATTTTTTAATTAGTAGGGGTGAAAAATTTGATTTTTGTAACTGTAGGAACACATGAAGAGCAATTTAATAGATTAATTAAGTTTGTAGACAAATTAAAAGAAAGAGGTATTATTCAAGAGGAAGTTACTATTCAGACTGGATTTAGCACATATAAACCTAAGTTTTGTAAGTGGAGCAGGCTGTTTTCTTATCAAGATATGATTAAAAACGTTAAAGATGCTCGTATTGTAATAACTCATGGGGGACCTTCTAGTTTTATTATGCCATTGCAAATTGGTAAAATACCAATTGTTGTACCACGTCAAAAACAGTTTAATGAACATGTAAATGATCATCAGGTTGATTTCACTAAATCAGTGGCAGAACGTAAAGGAAATATTATTGTAGTTGAGAATATTGCGGATTTACAAGAAAAAATTTTAAATTATAAAGATATAATTAACTCTATGTCTACAAGTTTAGTTAGTAATAATAAAAGATTTAATGAAGAATTTGAGAGACTTCTACAAGGATTAATTAAGGAAGGAGTATAGCATAGTGAAAATTGCAATCGTAAGTACTGTAGGACTTATATACGATGGAATTACTAGTGTAATTATGACATACTTAAACGCAATGGATTTATCAGATTTAGATATATATATAATTGGAACTATTGAGGTAAAGCCAAGTATAAGAAGCAATTTGGAAAAGTTAGGGTGCAAAGTTATTTATATGCCATCTAGAAGAATAAATACAATATCATATTTTATGTCACTTGTGAGGTTTATTCGTAAAAATAAAATTAAAGTTATTCATGCCCATGGAAATAGTGGAACTTTAGCTATTGAAATGCTTGCGGGCTGGTTAGGAGGATGTAAAGTTAGAATAGCGCACTCTCATAATACTCGTTGTGATCAAGTAAAGGCAGATAAATTATTACGTCCATTATTTAATATTCTTTATACAAAGGCAGTAGCATGTAGCAAAGGTGCAGGCGTATGGTTATTTGGAAATAGGAAGTTTACAGTGTTGAATAATGGTAGAAATATAGAAAGATTCTCATACAATGTAGAAGTACGTAATAAGGTTCGTAATGAGTTAGGAATAGGTGATTCTATTGCTATAGGGCATGTTGGAGGATTTGTTCCACAGAAAAATCATAAGTTTTTGCTTGAAATATATAAGTCAATTTTAGAAATAAATCCAGATGTAAAGTTATTCATGATTGGTGATGGTTTATTAAGAGCAGAAATAGAAAGAAAAGCATTTGAATATGGTATAAAGGATAAGATTATTTTTACTGGTAATTCTGATTGTGTACAAGATTTACTTCAAGCTATGGATGGAATGTTATTACCATCTTTTTTTGAAGGATTACCATTAGTTACAGTGGAATGGCAAATTTCAGGACTACCTTGTGTTATATCTGATTCAATTACTAAAGAATGTGCTTTGACAGAATTGGTTGAGTTTTGTTCATTAAATTCATCACCTGATGAATGGGCTTTGAAAATATTAAATTTGATTCATTATTATGATAGAGGTACACAAAATAAATTTATGAAAGATAAAGTTATTAAGTCAGGATTTGATATAAGAGAAAATGCAGATAAATTGAGAAGTATATATTTTGACCACAAAATGGAGGAATAATAAAAATGGTAAGAGGACTTTATAAAGCCACAATATCACTTATTCATCTTTCATGGTTAAAATTGTGGCACTTTAAAAATTTGAAATTTAAGGTTATTGAACTTATCCATCCATATGCAAGGATTTTAATAAATGAAAATGGTAAAATTGAATTAGGAGATAGAGTTTGTATTGAGAGAAATGTAAACTTAACTGTTTTTGGAGAAGGATCTATTACTTGTGGAAGTAGAGTATATATAAATGCCAATACATGTTTAACTAGTTTAGAGAGTATTAGTATTGCTGAAGATTGTATTATAGGACCAAATGTGTCAATTTTTGATCATGATCATGATGTTAAAAAAGATATATGTAAAGGCATAAAAAAAGGAAGACACTATTTATCAGCAAAAATTATTATTGATAAGAACGTATGGATTGGAGCAAACAGTGTAATATTAAAAGGTGTCACAATAGGGGAAGGTGCAATTATTGCGGCTGGTAGTGTTGTTACTCATGATGTAAAGGCATATACAGTAGTTGCTGGTGTGCCTGCAAGAAAGATAAAAGATTTGGGGTATTCTAATGAAAATAGTAATTTTATTATCAACATATAATGGTGAAAAATATATTGATAAACAATTAGAAAGTATATATAAACAAAATATTAATGCACAATTATTATTGTATGTCAGAGATGATGGGAGTAGTGATAAAACTGTAGAAAAGGTTAATAAGTGGAAGGATAGAATTAATATTCGATGGGCAGATTCTTCAAAAAACTTGCGTTCTGCAAAAAGTTTTTGGTATCTATTAGAAAATGCTCCAGAGGCAGATTTTTATGCATTTTGTGATCAAGATGATTTTTGGTATAAGGACAAGCTTGATAAAGCTGTAAAAACAATAAAGAATATTAAGCAAGATGATACTTCAATATTATATTTTTCTAACAGTAGGATGGTAGACGAGAATTTACAACCAATTAATGCTACAACATATCCTGGGATACCCATTTTAAGGGTAAGTGCTCAATTAGTATGTGGTACTTGTCAAGGCAGTACAATGGTTATGAATTTTAAATGTAGGCAAATGCTATTAGATAAGAAAATTGAAAATTTAGTCATGCATGATTTAACTTCTATATTATATACAATTATAAATGGTAGAGTTATATATGATGAACAGCCTTATCTAGATTATAGACAGCATGAGAATAATGTAGAATCTAATATAAACAAAAGTTTATTTGCACATGTAAAACAAGTATATGGTAGATGGATAAAGAACAAACATCTTATGTCGAATCAAGCAGCAGAAATATTAGAAAAATGCGGTGAACTTTTAAATGAATATGATAGAGATTTTTGCAAAAATGTTGTTGTATATAGAAAAAGTTTTGCTGCAAAAAGGTATTTATTATCTAATGCATCTTCTTATAGTAATGGAAAGTCTGCTATAAGGTCATTTAAAATACGTATATTGCTTAATTTGTTTTGAAGAGGAAAAGGAGAATATAAATGCTTTCAAAGAAAAAAATTAGCTATTATATGCTATTAATTTTGATGATATACTTTTGTACTAAAATGTTATGGGATTCTATTACTAATGATTTTACTGAATATTTTTCTTTATTATTAATTATGAGTGGATTTTTAATGAGTATATTACGGATTCGAAAAAAATCAATAGGTCTTTTATGTATATTCTTGGTATTTTCGATGTATATTATATTTAATGCATTGTTTTTAACAGATATTACACATTTAAAAAGAGGAATATATGAATATATTTTTTATGTATCAATATATTTTGCTACAATTGGATTTTTAAAAAATATTTCTTTAAAACAATTAACAAAAATATTTGAAATTTTGTGTTATATTTCTTTATTTCTATCTATTTTAACATTAATAGAGTATATAAGAAGAGTTGCTTTTATTAGTACAGATGGAGAGATTGCATATGGAACATTTATTTCTGGGTATGGATATACATTTAGGTGTAAGGTTTTTACAAGATCATATTTATCACATGGAATGATAATGGGAATTCTTAGCCTAATAAATTTGTATATGTATCGTATTAATAGAAAAAAGAAATGGTTAATTTTTTATATTTCGTGTATTGTTGCTATTCTGTTAACTTCATCCAGGGGACCTTTAGTAGCAACAAGTATTGCGACAGTTTATTTTATGATAGATTTAGAAAAATTAAAAAGGTGTAAAAAATCAACTTTGATAAATAGTTTACTTATTGGAATAGGCGGTTTGTCTTTTATTTATGTGCTTTTTGGAAATGATATCACCTTTGAAAATAATACCATTATGTACTTTGTTTCTAGGATTAGGAATATATTTAATTGGAGTGGGGATGCAGGCAATCTTGGCCGTATGCATAGATGGGAAACATATTGGAATTATTTTAAATCACATAATATGTTATTTGGTTCTGGAGTATCTGTAACAGGAACAAGTGGGTGTACTACATTAGATATGGGAACAACTGAAAGTGGCATATTAAAAAGATTGGTTGAGTTAGGGATAGTTGGAACTGGGTTGTATTATATCTTCGTTAGTATTGCAATTTATACTCCAATAAAAAGATTAAAGTCAGTTAAAAATGAAAAGATAGCTTCTTTAAAGAAGTTATCAATTGCTGTGCTATTATCTGTTTTAATAGATGATTGTATTTTACAGATTACGGAGGAAATAATGGTGTCATTTTATTTTTGGGTGTTTCTTGCAATATTATATTACACAACATTTTACTATATATCATTAATTGAAAAAGAATCTATTAATTAAATATAGTAAACTATTTAAAATTTCAAACTGATTATCGTAGGTATTATATCTAGCAATGGTGAGGAGAGGTAAGTTTATGAGTTATTTATACAACTATCATGCCAATAAAAAAGAACGTGATAGATTAAGAATAATTATGGAACGAAGAAAAAAAGATATGATAAATTGTAATAGAAATGCGAGAATACTTGTTGTTTTACATTTATTTTATTTGGATAGTTGGTTAGAGATTTGTGAGTATTTAAAAAATTTAAGACCATATAAGTGGGATTTAATAATTACATATCCGACTTTTTTAGAAGATAAAATAGATAAGGAAATTATAAAATTATTCAAAAAGAATGTTAAATTTATGTGCATGGATAATTATGGATTTGATATAGGACCATTTATAATGGCGTTAAAGAATGTGAATCTGGATAAGTATGAAATTGTTTATAAAATACAATCGAAAGGTGTAAAAAGAAAAAAAATTTATATTTACAAGCAACTTTTTTTGGGAAGAGATTGGTTTGTTAATTTATATGAAGGATGTTTAGGAGCGCGTAATGTACATGATGGAATTGAGATGCTTTTGAATGAAGACCGTATAGGTGCTATATGTGCAGATAATTTAATTGTAAGTGATCCAGTATATAAAAGAACTATGGTACTAAATAAATTAAGTGAACTTGGTTTAGCAACAGAAGAAAATTATAAATTTATTGCTGGAACTTGTTTTGCAATAAAATCATCTTTATTAAAAGAATTTCAAAAATACAATTTTAAATTAGAAGATTTTAAACCAATACCCAATTCTAGAGGTATGTCATTAGCTCATGTACTTGAAAGATATTTTGGTATTTGTATAAATAATAAGGGATATATTATAAAAGGTTTAAATACTTGTGAGAAGAGACGATTTTTCAAGAAACCAATTGAAAGTCTTTTATCAAAGATATCTAGTGAAAGACTTTTAAGTGAAAATTTTTATATAAATGAAGAATACTTTCATTGGATTTTGGATAATAAGTTTATTAGATATAAAGTAAGAACAGTTGAGGTAGGTAAACTAAAATATTATTCACATCGTGATAAAAGAGATTTCTTTATTAAAGAATGCGTTCCATATAAGTATTTACTAGGTGATAAAGAAGTCTATAAGGAGTATAGTCAATATCATATAGATAATAATCTTCCTGTAATGACTTCGGAGAGATTTGATAAATTAGTACGTTCTATAGATAAAAATGGATATGATGATAGAAATATTATTATGGTAAATGAAAGAAATATGATATGTGATGGTCAACATAGGGCCTGTTATTTAGCATATAAATTTGGATTGAATTATAAAATTAATGTTTTAGAGGTAGAGATGATTAATAAAAAGCAATTGATAAAGTTTTTTGTTCCTAAATTTGTAAAAGTTATATATTATAAAAAGAAGTATAGTTGTTATTAATAAACAATAAAAGTTTATTAGTTATTGCTAGAGATGGAGAGATGGCCGTTGATAGAAAGAAAAAGATCAATAAAGATTAATGCAATGTTAAATGTGATAAAAGTGGGATTAAGTGTTATTTTTCCACTTATTACATTTCCGTATATATCACGTGTTTTGCAGGTGGACAACCTAGGGAAAATAAACTATTCCAATTCAATAATAAGTTATTTTTTATTGTTATCAGCAATGGGGGTAACAAGTTATGCAATTCGTGAAGGAGCTAAAATACGAGATGATGAAAAACTATTTAATCAATTTGCGAGTGAGGTTTTTTCAGTAAATGTAATTACTACCATAGTAGCGTATATTTTGTTAATTTTATTAGTTTTAGCTGTTCCAAAATTTCATAGTTATTTTGATGTAATTATGATTCAAAGCTTTAGTATAGTTTTTACAACATTAGGTATTGAATGGATTAATAATATTTATGAAGATTACTTGTATATTACTATAAGAAGTATAGTAATTCAAGTTTTATCACTTATATGTTTATTTATTTTTGTAAAAACCTCTGATGATTATTTAATTTATGCAGGCATTATGGTATTTTCGAGTGGATTAGTCTGTATCTTTAATTTAATACATTGTAGGAAATTTATAAAATTGAAACTTAAACTTAATTGTAATATAAAAAAGCACCTAAAACCAATGATTATTTTTTTCTCAAATACTATAGCAGTTACAATCTATGTAAGTGCTGATACAACAATGCTTGGATGGTTTAAGGGAGATTATTATACTGGTTTATATGCTGTTTCAGTAAAAATTTATCAGGTTGTAAAACAATTATTGACAGCAGTATATATGGTTACTATTTCTAGATTGTCCAATTATGCTGAGAAAGAGAGTTACTTAGAATATAAAAATTTATTAACTGAAATTTGTTCATTTCTATTGTTAATTATGCTTCCTGTATGTACTGGGGTATGGGTTTTAGCAGAAAAAATAATTATAGTACTTTCTGGAGTAGAATATATGGAGGCAGCAATATCATTAAAAATATTAGCTATTGCATTATTTTTTGCTGTAGCAAGTGGTGTTTTAGTAAATTGTTTTAATACACCATTAAGAAGAGAAAAAATAAGCTTAAAAGCAACAATATTTGCTGCAATAGCAAATATAATTTTAAATATATTTTTTATTCCGATTTTTTACCAAAATGGTGCAGCATTTACAACAGTAGTTTCTGAAATGTTAGTTTGCATAATATGTATTTATTATAATAGAGATATAAAGAAATTTATTGATTTAGAAAAGCTATTTACACAACTTAAATATGCAATTATTGAGAGTATACTAATAATAGGTTTAGGGGAGACTCTATCTATATGGGTGGATTCTTCAGTATTATTCATATTAATCGTTATGATATTAAGTTTCGTTGGCTATTCAATTATTTTAATAGTGGGGAAAAATGAATATGCTATATCAATGTTAGAGTTAGTAAAAAAGAAAAGAATTTGTTAGAATATATATTGGGATATGTTAATTTGTGATAAATAATTGCTGTTTAAATATCTATTTCTATTTATTATTGTGAAGTTAAGATAATTGTTAATAAAAAAATAGAATAATAAAAAAGTTTCTGTGAAAAATTTTTTTACAGAAACTTTTTTTGTCCACATCTTTCTAGTTAGTATATTAATTATCTAATAAAAAATAATTAAATACTTTTAGCCTATCAAGACTTTTTAGATTATTTCCATACAATTCACTTCAAAATTAATTACAAAACATATTTATAATAAAAAAATTAAAATGATAAATTAAATTTATATTAATCAAAGAAAAACCATGAATGTTTATTGTATAAATTAGAAAAATATGTTAAGAAAACAAGGAAGTATAACGAAAATATATATAGAAAATTATAATAACTTGTAAACTTAACAAAAAAATAAAAAAATGATACAATAGTATAAAACATGAAAAAAGTGGGTGGGTAGTTTGAATAAGGATGTTATAAAGGTTGAAGACTTAATTAATGGTTTGAAAAATAGATGGCAACTTATAGTAATAATAACTTTGATTGCCACTATAGTAGCGTCAGCAGTATCCTTTTTTAAAATAAAACCTAAGTATCAAGCAAGTACTAAATTATTTATAGGGAAAGAGGGGAGTGCTGCTACAGACGATGATGAATATAGTAATAATGATGTTCAAATGTATCAAAAATTAATGAAAACCTATGCTGATATTGTAATAAGTAAGGATTTTGTTAGAGAGGCATTAAGAGGGACAGAAATTAAAGCTAGTATATCTGGAGTTTTAGGAAGTTTAGCTGTAACACCAAAGAATGATACTCAAATATTAGTTATAAGTTATACAAGTATAGACAAAAACCAAACTAAAGAAGTTGTAGAAGCTATAGCTAATCAATTTATAAAGTCTTCAAAAGCTTTAATTCCTAACTCGAATGTTCAAATAGTAGAAAGTGTATCATTACCATCGGGACCTATAAGTCCAAATGTTAAGCTTACTATTATGGCTGCAATAGTGATAGGAGCTATTCTTGGGATAGGTTTAGCTTTGATGCTAGAGTTTGTAAATAATACTGTAAAAGAAAAACGACAGTTAGAGAACATGCTGGACATTCCGGTTTTAGGAACAATACCTAATAATTATACTAATAATTAGGAGAGAAGAATATGTTTATAGTAGAAGATAAGCCACAATCAACTTCAGCAGAGGCATACAGAATTTTACGAACAAATATACAGTATTCATCTTTAGATAAAGAAATACAGACTATTGTTGTAACAAGTGCAGAACCAGGAGAAGGAAAATCAACTGTATCGGGAAATTTGGCCTTATCCTTTGCTCAAGCTGAAAAAAATACATTATTTATTGACTGCGACTTAAGAAAACCATCAGCTCATAAGAAGTTTAGGATATCAAATGAAACTGGACTTTCTGATGTTCTAATAGGAAAAGAAAAGTTGAGAGATGTATTAAATGAATACAATGATTATTTAAGTATCTTAACGTCAGGTAAATTACCACCTAACCCATCTGAAATGCTAGGTTCTAAAGCTATGGAAAATTTATTGAATTCACTTAAAGAGAGTTATGATGTTATAATTTTAGATTCTCCACCAATACAAGCTGTTACAGATGCGCAAATACTTTCTGCAAAGGTAGATGGGACAATTTTAGTGGTAAGGGCAGAGAAAACGAAGAAAGATTCTATATATCAAGCAAAATCCTTACTTGATAAGGTTGGAGCTAATATATTAGGATCAGTGCTAAATGGTATAGATGATACAAGAAAAGATTATTATTACTATTATGATGAGGAAGAAAATTGAATTTTTTAAGTTTTAAGTTATTATTTTAGTACAAAACTTTATGGGAGAGGTAGAAAAGTGCAAAGAATAGAAACTATTAGCAATGAGGTATCTTACGAATTTGATGAAGTTAGCATAGTATATGCATTTTTAAAGAGAACTGCAGATATAATTTTTTCTTTAATAGGAATTATATTATTAATACCAATTTTTATAGTAGTGATAGCTGCAATAAAGATAGAAAGTAAAGGGAGTGCTATATTTGTACAAGATAGAATAGGATATAAAGGCAAGAAGTTTAAAATGTACAAGTTTCGCTCCATGGTAGTTGATGCTGAAGAATTAAAGAAAAGTCTTATGGACCAAAATGAAATGGGGGGTCCTATGTTTAAGATGAAGAATGATCCTAGAGTAACAAAAGTAGGAAAGTTTATTAGAAAAACAAGTATAGATGAGTTACCACAATTGATAAATGTATTAAAAGGTGAAATGAGTTTAGTAGGTCCTAGACCATCTCTTCCTGAAGAAGTAGAGAAATTTGAGCCTTGGATGTTAGCTAGGCTAGGTGTAAAACCAGGCTTAACTTGTTACTGGCAAGTTTCAGGAAGAAACGATATAGAATTTGAAGAATGGATGAAGTTAGATATTAAATATGCAAAAGAAAGAAGTATATTTGTAGATTTGAAATTAATAATAAAAACATTTTTTGTGCTTTTTGGGGATGAGCATGCATGTTAGGAGGAAATAAAATGAATATTGTGGTAGCAGGGACAGGATATGTTGGACTTGTAACAGGAGCATGTCTTTCAGAAGTAGGACATAATGTTACTTGCGTAGATATAGATGAAAAAAAGGTGAAGTTAATGAAGTCTGGAGTTTCACCTATATATGAACCAGGATTAGATGAACTTTTAGAAAGAAACTATAAGGAACATAGATTAGATTTTACATTAGATTATAAAAATGCATATAAAAATGCTGATGTAATCTTTATAGGTGTAGGAACACCTGAAAAGGAGGATGGTTCGGCAAATCTTGATTATGTATTTAATGTATGTAAGCAAATTGCTGAGAATGTAGAAAAAGATTGTTTAGTAGTAATTAAATCAACTGTTCCAATAGGAACTAATGATAAAGTTGAGGAGTTTCTAAAGGAAAGTGTAAAAAATAATGTAAGGATAGAAGTTGCATCAAATCCTGAATTTTTATCTCAAGGAACAGCTGTAAAAGATACACTTCAAGCTCATAGAATAGTTATTGGAGTTGAATCTGAATATGCAAAGGATGTATTAACTAAAATATATGAAAAGTTTAATCAACCAATAGTAGTAACTAATAGAAGAAGTGCAGAAATGATAAAGTATGCTTCAAATGATTTTCTTGCTTTAAAGATTTCTTTTATTAATGAAATAGCTAACTTCTGTGAAGTGGTAGGAGCAAATATAGAAGATGTAGCAAAGGGAATGAGTTTTGATCCAAGAATAGGTGATAAGTTCTTAAAAGCAGGTCTTGGTTATGGTGGATCTTGTTTCCCTAAGGATACAAAGGCATTACATTGGCTTGCAAATGATAATGGATATGAATTAAAAACAATAAAGGCAACTATAGAAGTAAATGAAAATCAAAAATATA